>NZ_JBFWPA010000083.1:0-30166 GCF_050250235.1 Pseudorhodoplanes sp. | reverse complement strand
ATGCAGTCCTCCCTCTCGACCCGAAGGATTTCGAGGAGCACTCGGAATGACGTCAACGCTTGAAGTCGTCGGCCATCGGATAGCTGACTATCTGGATCAGCCGATCAAGGGTTATGAGCCCTTTACTCCAAGCACTCCCGACGCCTTGCGTTCGACCCTACGCGCCGGTGATGTACTGCTTGTGGAGGGAAATACAAGAATTTCAAGCGTGATAAAGTATCTGACGCAGTCGACCTGGTCCCATGCTGCGTTATATGTGGGACGCATTGGGGACCGAGAGACTCCGGATGGCGAGCCACTCACTCTGGTCGAGGCAAATCTTGGCGAGGGCGTCGTTGCGGTGCCGTTATCCAAGTATTTTCTCTATCATACGCGCATCTGCAGGCCCACAGGCCTGTCCCCGGAGGACCGCCGCAGGGTCTGCGCTTTCGCCGCCGAGCGGATCGGCTTCGACTACGACCCGCAGAACGTCATCGATCTCGCACGCTACCTGTTTCCATTGCCGATGCCGGCGCGCTGGAGACGACGCATGATCGCACTGGGCTCCGGTGAGCCGACCCGTGTCATCTGCTCGGTCCTGATCGCTCAGGCATTCGAGGCGGTGCGCTATCCGATATTGCCAAAGATCGCTCAGATCGAGGGAGAATCGGCAAAGCGGGATATCATGCACATCCAGCATTCTTCCCTGTATGCCCCGCGGGACTTCGATATTTCGCCGTATTTTGACGTGGTGAAGCCGACCTTGGCGAATGGATTTGATCATAGGGCGTTTCAATGGGCGGATTTTGCGAATGCAGATTCGGGTGCGGAGCGTGCTTCCCTTCCGGAGCGCGATTGCGATCGTGTCGACTTCTCGTTTCCGGCCGCGCAGAGCGATGCGACGCGCGCTCGAACGTTCGATCCCCAGGCCTGAGCGATACGCGACAATGACCCGTTGGGCATCTGGCTCTTGCAGCGGCACCCCTCGGTCCCGCTTGACGCGACGCGGCGCAATAGGCGGCGCTGCAGCACTGCTCATTGCTTCCAGCCGGCGACCAGCATCCGCTTTCTCGGACTGCCTATCGACCGCAACCCTGAAAAGCGGTCTGCCGATCGCAATCATCCAGCCGCCACGCCCCCTCCCCGTCGTCAGGTTGTTCCGGCTTGAAGGCGGAACCCTCGACCTGGACTCCCTGCGCGGTAAACCGCTGCTGGTAAACTTCTGGGCGACCTGGTGCGCGCCTTGCCGCACCGAACTGCCTGTCCTGGACCGTCTGCTCCGATCGCGCCGCATCCCCGATCTTCGTATCGTCGCGGTGTCGCATGACAAGGGCGGCCGCAGCACCGTGGAGCGCTACAGAAAGTCGATCGACTTGCGAGAACTCCCGATATTTCTCGATCCGCATGAGTTCGTCGCATACGCCAATCGGGATAACCCCAACAAGGCTCCTTTCGCGCTTTATGGCATGCCAATCACATACCTCGTGTCCCGCTCGGGACTCGTGGTCGGATACGGCTCAGGGAGCATCGATTGGCTGAGCGAGCCGGCGCTGCGGATTTTGGCCTGCCTCGATGACATTTGACGGGAGATCCGTGAGGTTTGCGAACGCCCCCGATGCCGAGGTAACGACGGCGTAACCTTTTCCGCGCGTCTCCCGAACACGTCATGACGGCTGGTGACAGCTCCGCGGTGCGCGAACGGAAGCCAAGGAGATTTGGCCCTCGGTTCGTGAAGGAGGGCTCTTGTGCTTCGCGCAAATCTTGTGCGTGACGCAAATCTTTCCTCATCCGCAATTGAGCCTGATTTGCCGGAAGCCGTTCGACCATCAGGCTCAAGGAGGAAGATGAAATGTCTGCTCTGAAGAACTCTCTGAAAACGCTCGGCGCAATCACCGCGATTGGCGGACTCGTTGCGACCGTTCCTGTCGCTTCGCACGCGCAAACCAATCCCTGCGCACCGGCCGCCAGGCGGGGTTGCAAGCCGTGCGCCCCGAAGGCCCAGAAGGCCGGCAATCCTTGTGCGCCTGCCGCCAAAAAAGCGAAAAATCCCTGCGCGGCAAATCCGTGCGCTCCGAAACGGAAGTAATCCGGTCGCGCTAATTGCGATCATTGCTCTTGGGCTGGCGATTGACTGAAATCATCGCCGGCCCAAGATCATGTGACATCAAAGCCGACGCCATGACCCCTCAGGACTATCTGTTTCAGCTTCCAGATTCGACATTGGCGAATATGGCCGAGGCTGGCGTCACAATCGTTCGCTGTATCGATGAATTGCGGGATTCATCCAGGAACCTCGTCATGGATGTCCTGCGCGACGCCGATGCCTTCGTCCAATGGGACCATTACCCCGCTGGGGATGTCTACGACGAATATTCAAGATGCCAGTATTACTTTCACGCGCACGCACCTGGCGGCCGGTCCGACACGGACTTTGGACACTTCCACACGTTCATGGATGTCAGGAAAAGCCGCAGGCACGCTTCAGGTCGCGGACCGCGGCCGCGGTTAACGCATCTGGTGGGCATATCGATGACGCCCACGGGTTTCCCGGTAGGGTTGTTCACGACAAATCGATGGGTGACAGGCGAAGTGTGGCGCAAATCCGATGACATCGTCGCTCAGCTCGATCGATTCTCCATTCAACGATACGAAGACTTTCCCGCAGACCGCTGGTTAACGGCCATGATCGTTCTATTCAGACCTCAAATCGAAAAGCTGCTGATAGACCGCGACCTGCGGCTCGAGCAATGGCAGTCGGCGCATCCAGGCGCAGACGCGTTCGAAGACACGCGCCTGGAGGTCACGTCACATCTCGACATTTCGCTTTTTGAGCAGATCGAGGCGCTCGATCGGGAACTGGACCGGCGCAACACGTCTTTTGAGATCTCGAAATCGACGACACTTAGCGGCACGATCAATTAATCCGAACGTAGGAGTTAAGACATGGCACGCTGCGCTCTTGCTGGTCTGACTTTGCTATTGATGATGGCGTGCGGAAATGCCGGAACAGTCGCACCGCGCCCCGGCTGGTCGGTCATCGACACAAAGCTGTCGTTCCCAGCCCTCGTCGAGCGGCTTGAAACAGCCGTCAAGGCCGAGAAAATGGGACTTGTCACGGCGGCGAGCGCATCCGACGCGGCCAAGGCCGCAGGCTTCACGATACCAGGGAACCGCGTCGTAGGCGTCTATCGCAACGACTTCGCGCGGCGGATGCTCGCGGCAAGCATTTCCGCCGGGATCGAAGCGCCGATACGATTTTATGTGACGGAAAACACGGACGGCACCGCGACCTTGTCCTACAAGACACCCGGCGCCGTGTTCGCTCCCTATTTTGATGAGGGAAAGGATGCTCTCAAGTCACTCGCTAGCGAACTCGATGCGATATTTGCGCGCATCGCGGTTGCCGCCACTAAATGAGTCTCTACACTTTCAGCAATAGTCAGACCCGAACAGGACGTTGGCGGTCGCAGGGAATGAAAGTCATCCGGATATCAGAACCAGTCCTCGTCTTCGGCGGGCCGTACAGTAACCTTGAAGCGACGAAGGCTTTGATTGCGGAGGCAGACCGCCTCGGCTTCACGCCGGAGCGCCTGGTCTGTACCGGTGACATCGTTGCATATGCGGCGGACGCTTCGAAAACCGTGGCGCTTGTCAGGGACACGGTTTCGCACATCGTCAAGGGAAATTGCGAGGAGAGCCTCGGCCTCGACTCTACCGATTGCGGATGCGGATTTCCCGAGGGCAGCGAATGTTCGCGTCTTTCGGACGCGTGGTTCCGGCATGCCGGCAGTCAGTTAAGCGCCGCCGACCGGGAATGGATGGCAGGCCTGCCCGAACGCCTGATCCTGGACTTTGACGGCATTCGTCTCGCGGTCGTCCACGGCAGCGTCGGCCGAATCAACCAGTTTGTGTTCGCCTCGACCGGACACGCGCTCAAGCTGAATGAGATCGAAGGCGCGGGCGTTCACGGCGTGATTGGAGGGCATTGCGGGCTGCCCTTCACACAGTCGATCGACGGATATCTCTGGCACAATGCCGGGGCAATCGGAATGCCGGCCAACGACGGAACGCCGCGCGTCTGGTACAGCATTATCAGTCGCGTTGCCGACGGCCTCGCTGTCGAACACCGTTCCCTCAGCTACGACCATGTCGCCGCGGCCAACAAGATGCGGCGCGCCGGATTGCCCGACGGCTACGCGGCAGCCCTGTCCAGCGGTTTATGGCTGAGTTGCGATGTGTTGCCACTCGCAGAGATCCGCGCGCGCGGGCATGCGCTCGAAGGCGGGGGCATCGTCTGGAAGCGCCCCGCCGATCAGCCGCCGCGAACCCGGCGCGTGAAGTCTCCGAAGGTTGTGACGTTGTGGCCGAAGCAGAAGACCGCATCCGCGCCGATGCTCGATGCCCGGAAATTTCGACATCCCGAGACAACCGCGGCCGGCGAAAAGCGCGCATCAGTCGACTTCTCCCGGCTGAGTACGCTTTGGTTCAACACCGGAACGCTCTGCAACATCTCGTGCCGGAACTGCTATATCGACTCCGGCCCGCGCAAGGACCAACTCGCCTATCTCTCCCCCGGCGAGGTTTCGGCGTTCCTGGACGAAATCGATCAGCAGAAGATCGGACGGCTGGAGATCGGCTTCACGGGCGGCGAGCCCTTCATGAATCCGGGCTTCTTCGCGATGCTCGACGACACGCTCTCGCGCGGACATGACGCTCTCGTCCTGACCAACGCGATGCGACCGATGCAGCGCGCGAAAGCGAAGCTCCTGGATATCAAAACGCGTCATGGCGACCGGCTCCGGCTGAGAGTCTCGCTGGATCATTTCACGCGGGAGCGCCACGAGGAGGAACGCGGGCACGATACGTTCATGCCGACGATGCAAGGCCTGATCTGGCTCGCCCGTTCCGGCTTCAATGTCGCGGTTGCCGGACGGACCATGTGGGGTGATCCACTGGAGAGCCAGCGCGCCGGCTACGCGCAGTTTTTTGCCGAGCACGGCCTGGACATCGATGCTAACAGCCTCGAACGCCTCGTGCTGTTCCCGGAGATGGAGCCGCGCTCCGACGTGCCCGAAATTACCGAGAAATGCTGGGACATTCTTGGATCCTCGCCGCAAGACCTGATGTGCTCGCAGTCGCGCATGGTCGTGAAGCGCAAGGGCGCGGACCGCCCGGTCGTCCTGGCCTGCACGCTGATCGCCTACGATTCGCAATTCGAATTGGGGCAGACGTTGAAGGAGTCGGCCCGGCGCGTCTGGCTCAATCACCCCAGTTGCGCCAAATTCTGTGTGCTGGGAAAGTCGTCCTGCAGTCCCGCCGGGGCGGCGGCGAGCGCGCCGATGCAACTGGACAACAAGACAAGCCGGTTTGCTGAAGCCGAAGGATAGTTGCGGTCGAGGTTCGGGCGCGAAAACCTCGCGCACGAGCGCGTGGCCTCGGCGCCGGCTCGTCACAATAGCTTTTGTCGCCATAGCAAATAGTCTTCGACGGTATCAACGTCTCGCAGGCATGGCGCGATGTCGACCGGGCCCGACCAGTTCCGGACGGTGTCGACCATCGCAAACTCGGTCGACCAGCGGACGCCGTCGAAGATGCCGCGCCGGAGCGGCCGCGCATGTCTTCCGATCAGCCAGAAGCCGCCATCTCCCGCCGGGCCGAGCACCAGGTTCGCCCCGGTGATCTTTTTCAGGGCGCTCGCAACATGACAGGCTCTGAGGCCCGGGATGTCCGAGCCGATCAGGACAATCGGACGTCCCGGTGACGCATGCAGCAGACGCGCCATGCGCGTGCCGAGGGCGCCGGGACCTTGCGCGAGCCGCGGCAGACTCGCCGGCCAGAATGTTGCGCAGCGCCGATTATCCGGCGAGACCGCCAGGACCAGTTGCCACCGCGTGTCGCGCGCGAGATTGCGGATCAGACGGTCCGTCGTAACGCGATAGAAGCGCAAGGCCTCGGTCGCGCCGACCCGCCTGGAAAGACGAGTCTTGACCGTTCCAGGCAGTGGCGCCTTGACCATGAGGATCACGAGAGCTTTCGGACGCGATCTAGCCATACAATTTCAGGATCCTCGCGGGAGACACGCCCAGAAAGTAGAGCCCGAGGCAAAACAGATTTCTCGCGCTTCGAAAAAGATAGCCGTTCCGCCGATATTTTTCGGCACTGGTGACCGCGAATGCGGGGAGTACCGTCAGACGGCGCCTGCCGATCCGACGGATGATGTCGACATCTTCCATCAGAGGAATGTCCGAGAAACCTCCGATCTCATCGTAGAACGCACGCGAAAAGAGCAGACCCTGGTCGCCGTAGGGCAGCGCCAGCAGCCGCACGCGCAGAGCGACCAGGCGCTCGAGCAGACGCGCGCTCAGCGTGTTGTCATCGAGCCTGAAAGCGAACACGCCGACGATCTCGTGTGAATTTGTTCGTTGGAAAAACGCGACAATCGCGTCTCCCCAGTCGCCGACGAGAGCCGTATCCGCGTGCAGGAACAGCAGCCATTCGTGCGTGGCGGCCAGCGCGCCCTGCCGCAGTTGCGTGCCGCGGCCTTTGCCGGCACGAACGATCTTGCAGTCGAAGCGCGATGCAATGGCAATTGTGTCGTCGCTCGAGCCGCCATCGGCAATGACGATCTCCCCGACAAGGCCGGGCCGGTGCAGCGACAGGCACTCCAACGTACTGGCGAGGGTTCGTGCCGCGTTGAATGTAGGGACGATCACGCTGATCATGACGCGAACCAAACGAAACGGCGAGCCATTCGCGCTCGATCGACATCGCAGGCGTCGTGAGCGGCCCTGCAGCCATTCCGCCTCTTGTTGAGGCTATTCAACTTGAAGCGCCGCCGGTTGAGGATTTCCCGGGCAGACGCTTGAATCTGCCCATGAAGCGGCGATCGAGCCAATCTTTCCATCTCCAGACCCAGTATCCGCTGACCGTAATGCCGTTGCGCGTGCCCACCGCATACTTTTTGCCGACCGAAATGAGATACAATGCCCGCTCTTGCGGGCGGAATTTTTTAAGCCGCTGTCCGGCCGTCGCACGACGGATATTTTCCGCCAGCACGGGCCCGGCACGCACCGCATAGACGCCAGACTTCGGCAGGTTGCGCGGCTCGAACGCCATCGTATCGCCGGCAGCAAAGATCGCGTCATGACCGACGACGCGCAGATAGTCGTCGACGCGCAGGAAGCCGCTCGCGTCAACCGGAAGTCCGGTTTCAGACAGCCACTGGACCGGCGCGGCATGCGTGGCCCAGAGGATTTCGTCCGCATCGATCGGCTCACCTTGCTCCAGATACAGCCGTCCGCTTCCGACACGAACCACTTTGGCGTTCGTGACGATCCCGAAGCCGCGCGCGGTCAGAATCGTCCGAAATCGCTCCCTGAAGGTCGCAGGAAAGGCCGGCAGAATATCGGCCGTCCCGGATATCAGTGTGAATGAGAGGCCTGCCGGATCGAAACCCGCACGCGCGACCTCGAACCTCAGCCGGGCCTCGACGGACAGCAGAAGTTCGACTCCACCGGCTCCCGCCCCGACCATCGCGACATGCGTCCTCCCGCGCCGTTCCCTTGTCCGCGACAGCAGCTTGTCGAATGCGGCCAGGAGCCGGTCGATCGGCTTGATCGCGACGGCGTGCTCGCCGGCTCCCGGCACACCTGCCGTATTCGGCGCCGAGCCGATGTCGAAGGACAGGATATCGAATGGCACGGGCCCTTGCTCCTTGCAGAGCAGGCGCCGGCCGGCAAGGTCAAGCCCGGTGGCTTCATCGCGAAGCAATCGGGCACCCGCAAAATGGGCAAGCGGTCTGACATCGATGTGGGCGTCGTCGTATCGATAGTGTCCGGCCACAAGGCCGGGCAGCATCCCGGAATATGGCGTGAAAAAATCGCGGCTGACCAGCGTCAGACGGCCCCCCGGGACGGCTCTGCAACCGAAATCGCGCAGCGCGATGACATGAGCATGGCCGGCGCCGACGAGTACAACTTCCTTCGGCCGAGACACCATCGAACTGCCGCCCAACTGCGATATCAAAAGAAGGCCTACCGCCCACGCAACAGCGTCATGTATTGCAGGCCGATACTGCCGGCGATCTCCTTGAGCTTCGGGATCAGCACGCTGTCGACCTGACTTTGCGGCAATGCATCGCGCAGGAAGATCAGCGCCATCGCCGCAACCGCGGCATCGCCGGAAAAGACCGGCACCGAGATCGCACGCGTGCCCTCGATCGGCGTGTTGTAATCCTGCACGCCATAACCTCGCGACAACGCTTCGGAGATTCGGCGCCGGGTCAATTTCGCGACATCGTTTCTCTCCGAGGCTTTTTCCTGCATGAGCGCGGTACGGATGATATCTTCACGTTGCCGCGGCCTGGACCACGCAAGCAAGGCGATACCCGATGCGGAGTGCAAAAGCGGAAACCGGATATGCTCGAACCGCCGCAGACTGATCGGCGCGCTGTCGCGGTTGGACACTTCGATAACCATGTTCGCGCCTTCCCGGACCATGAATTCCGCCGGCCATTTCACGACGCTCGCAAAATCGTTGAGCATGCGGCGAATGCCCAGCGTCGGGAGGCTCTCACGGTCGACCGAGCTGAAAAGATAACGGACCTTCGGCAACAACCGGTAACCTTTATTCTCCGCCCGCTCGACATAGCCTGCCGCTCTGAGGGTATGAAGCAGGCGGACGATCGTCGCTTTCGGCAGGCCCGTCGCGTCAACCAGAACCGATAGGCTGGCCGGCGACAATTCATTGATCGCCGCTATCAGCGACAGCCCGCGCTCGAGCGCGTGAACGGTCTGCGGCGTCTGTGTACCTGCCATCCGGCGCGCTCCAGATCCCTGAATCGGCGGTTTCGCTTTTTGGTCCACTGTACGGACCTGTGGTCTATTCTGCTTTCTCTCACCCTTGTTGTGAAGTCAGTATTTCCTCAACCGCCGCGAAAGGCGGAACGGCAAGACATGGGAGGATAAAATGCGGGTCGCAGGCCCAAATCGACGGTCGGTGTTGAAAGGCGCAGCGGTCCTGCTGGGAGCAGCTGCCGCACCGGGCGCATACGCGCAGAACCAGAACGCGGTTCGTTTGATTTATCCGTTCGCCGCCGGAAGCGGCGGCGATACCATGGCCCGGATCGTGGCCGAGAAGCTGAGCGCCGGGCTGTCAGTGCCGGTGATCGTCGAAAACCGCACGGGGGCCGCCGGTCGGATCGGAGTAAAAGCCGTGGTGGGAGCGGAGCCCGACGGAACGACCCTGCTGTTCATACCAAACCCGCCGGTTGCGATCTATCCGCACTCCTACCCCGATCTCGAATACGACCCCGTACGTGACCTCACGCCGGTCTCGCTGATCGCCACTTTCGATGTCGCCCTTGCGGTGTCCTCGAAAAACGACATCAACTCGGTCAAGGAGTTGATCGCCTGGGCGAAGGCCAACCCGTCACAGGCCAATTACGGTTCGCCCGGCGCCGGTGGTCTCGGTCATTTCTTCGCGGTTATGGTCGCGACCGATACCGGGCTCGACCTCAAGCATGTCAGCTATCGCGGATCCGGCGCGGTCATGTCCGACCTGCTCGGCGGACAGATTCCGATCGCTGTCGTTCCGCTTGGCGACGCGCTCGAGCTGCATCGCGGCGGCAAGGCGCGGGTGCTTGCCACATCGGGCGTTGAGCGATCCCCGCTCCTGCCTGACGTTCCGACGATGAAAGAAGCCGGTATCAACGCCGAAGGCCAAGGCTGGTATGCGGTTTATGCGCCGGCCAAAACGCCGGCCGACACAGTCGCGCGTCTCAACAGGATCATTGTCGACGGTCTTGCGGATGCTGACACCAAAGCCAAGGTTTTGAGACTCAACATGGTCCCGCGAACGTCGTCCCCACAACAACTTGCAGCATTCCGCGACGCGGACAGCGCTCGCTGGGCGCCTGCAGTGAAAGCATCGGGGTTCAAGCCACAACAATGAAGCTGTTTTCGTACAAGGACCGACCGGTTCATCTCGGCCCCTATCCGCTGGAACGGCTGCGCCGCTCGCCGGAGCCGCCGAAGCTGGACGGCCTGCCCGCCATGCAGGCCGTTCCGTTCATCGATTCCGACAATCCGGAGTCGCTCGTCAATGCAATGACGCGCTACATCGGCATGTTCGACATCGTGCGCGACGGAGCGGTGACACCGCTGAAGGCCGAGATTCCCGACGATCCGCTGGAACGCAGTAATCACCTGAAAGCCGCCGGCTATTATTACGACGCCACAATGGTCGGTGTTGCCGCTCTGCCCGCAGAAGCCCGGCTCGACACGCCGATCCGCAACCCGAGCCTGCCTGCGCTGGTGGCCGAACTTGAGAAGGGACAGCCAAAATCATTCGCTGCAGGAATCGACGTGATCTACGCCGATGTGCTCGAATCCGCCCGCAAGACGCTCGGCCCGATCCCGCACCATACGCACGCGCTGGTTTTCCTCGTCGAATACACGAGAGATCTGTCACCGGACGAGACAGGCACCGAATGGTTCATGGACAGCCAGGCGCAGCGCGCGGGGTTGCTGGCGGCGAATACGGCGATCCTGCTGTCGAGCTATATCCGCATGCTCGGCTACGAGGCGCGTGCGCATACCGTAACGAGCAGCGACGTCGATCTGAACAAGCTGGCGGTCGCTTCAGGGCTTGCGACCATCAGCGCGGACGGCCAGGCGATCGAAAACCCTTACGTCGGACGCCGCTTCGGGCTCGCTGCCGTGACCACGACACTCGCGCTCGCGCCCGATTTCTCCCTTGCAACGCAGGGCATTGCTGACCGGCTCAGCAGCCACGGACCCGCCTGGTGGCTCGGCAAGGGGACCGTCAAGAATGCCTTCAACCGTGTGCCTTACAAGCGGCGTCCGTTCCATCTCGGCGCCTATCCATTCGAAAAGCTGAACCGACGCGACGAGACTACGACGTTCATCGACGAGCCGCGCGTGCCGCGCTTCCCCAAGCGCGCCGATTTCTTTGCCCGCGCCGTGTTCGGCGATATGGGCAAGGAGATGCAGAACAACGCCAAGGGCGGCTTCTATGTGCAGAAATCCGCCATCGGCGCGTGTGCGCGGCGGGCGCTCGGCGCACTTCTCCTGCTGCAATTCGGCGACGCGCGCGGACCGATCTCGGCCTCGGTATCCGATCCGGTTCGCAACGCTGCGAATGTGAAGGCCGCGTCCTATTACATGGCAACCGACGCAGTCGGGCTCTCACGCTGTCCGGAATGGGCCTATTACAGCCACGACGCTGCTGGCAACGTGATGACGCCCTACCACAAGAACGCGATCTCGATGCTCTACGATCAGGGGCATGAGACCTTCGAGGGCGCAAGCGGCGACGACTGGATTTCCGTGGCACAAAGCATGCGCGCCTACCTGCGCTTCTCGCTGCTCGGCGGCGTGATCGCCGAGCAGATTCGCAGGCTCGGCTATTCGGCTCGCGCGCACACGGTCCTCGATGGCGACGTGCTCCAGCCGCCGCTGCTGCTGCTGTCGGGACTGGGCGAAGTCTCGCGCATCGGCGAAGTGATCCTCAATCCGTATCTAGGCCCGCGTCTCAAATCGGGCGTGGTGACAACGGATCTTCCGTTCGCCTACGACAAGCCGCTCGACTTCGGCCTGCAGACATTCTGCAACAATTGCAACAAGTGCGCGCGCGAATGCCCATCCGGCGCCATCACCGCCGGACCGAAGCTGATGTATAACGGCTACGAGATCTGGAAATCCGACGCCGAAAAATGCGCGCGCTACCGGATCACCAACCAGGGCGGCGCCATGTGCGGGCGCTGCATGAAGACCTGCCCCTGGAATCTGGAGGGCCTGTTTTCGGAAGCCGCCTTCCGCTGGCTCGCCATGCGCTTTCCGGGCGCCGCGCGCTGGATCGCGTGGCTGGACGACACGCTCGGACGCGGCGGCATCAATCCGGTCAAGAAGTGGTGGTGGGACATCGAGCTGGACCGCGCCACGGGACAACACAAGCGCGCCAAGGCGACGCATGCGCGAGGCCTCAACCGCGATCTCGATCTGAAATACGAGGACCAGACGCTCGCGGTTTATCCTGCCGACGTGATGCCGCCGCCCTACCCCGTCCCGTTCCCGTTGAACCGTGAGGCCGGCATCGAGCGCTACCGCGCCATGCTGACGCCTGACCAGCACAAAGCACGAGTTGCGCTTGGCGAGACCGCGAACCTTGTGCCGCAATTCAAGCTGCCCGACGGACCGCCGCCGGTCCTCCCCGTGATACTGAAGAAGCGCGAAGATATGGCTGAGGACATCGCCCGCTTCGAATTCGTCGCGGCCAACGGGGGCGAGCTGCCGAAATTCGACGCGGGCGCCCATGTCGACGTGGTGATCGCGCCGGAATATCTGCGGCAATACAGTCTTGCTGGAAACCCGGCCGACAATTCCAAATATGTACTCGGTGTCCAGCGCGAACCGCAGGGACGTGGCGGCTCGCTGTTGATGTTGCGTGCGTTCCGCGAGGGGCGCCGTGTGTTCATCTCGCCACCGCGCAACCACTTCCCGCTCGACGAAACCGCGACGAAATCGTTCCTGTTCGCCGGCGGGATCGGCATTACGCCGATGCTAACCATGGCGCACCGGTTGCACGAACTCGGCCAGGATTTTGAGCTGCATTACAGCGCCCGCAGCCGGCCGTCCGCGGCCTTCATGTCCGAACTGTCGCAGGTGCCGTGGCACAATCACGTTCGGCTGCACATGAAGGACGAAGGCGCACGCGCGGACTTCGGAGCATTGTTGCCGGCCTATCAGGATGGATATCACCTGTATACCTGCGGCTCACCGCGCTACATGGACGGCCTCTATGCGTCCGCCGCCGCAAAGGGCTGGCCTGAGGAAGCGCTGCACCGGGAATATTTCACCGTTCCGGAGCCGCCGGACTACGTCAACGAGCCCTTCACGCTGAAACTCGCGCGCAGCGGCAAGCGTATCGAAATCCCTGCCGACAAACGCGCCACCGACGTGTTGGCTGAATGCGGCATCGCGGTGGATACGAAATGCTCCGACGGCATCTGCGGAGTCTGCTCGGCGAAGGTCCTGAGCGGCGAGGTCGAGCACCGCGATCACGTCCTGAGCAAGAAGGAACGGGAGCAGAAGATGATTCTCTGCTGTTCACGGGCGGCAAAGGCCGGAGAAGAGATCGAAATCGATCTGTGACGATCTGGCCGGCCCGGTCGACGGAAAGCACGTTTTGTCTGGATGAGACCAATGTCAGATAAAAATTACGAGGATCGGCAAAATCTCGAAGTGTTCTGCTGGCCGGAGCTAATGCAGATCTTCCAGCCTCTGGTCGAACTGGTCATGGTTTCGCCGAGCAACCTTTTCAGGCAACTGCGCAGCGAACTCTTCACGATGGCCAGTATCGCGGGGGGCTGTCAGCATTGTCAGTCGCATGGCGCGTACACATTGCACATGATGGGCGTCGATAACGACCGGATACGCGATATCTGGACGTTCGAAGATTCGGAACAGTTTACCGAGGCCGAAAGGGCCGCGCTCAGGCTCGCGCGTGACGCGGCCGTGGTGCCCAACGCGGTTGGGCCTGAGCATTTTGCAGACCTGCGCAAGCATTATTCAGACCGCCAGATCGTCGAGATGCTCGCGGTCATCAGTTTGGCAGGATGGTACAATCGCTGGAACAATTCCATCGCGACGGTGACGGACCAGGAGTCGGTGGACTGGGCCGGCGAACACCTCAAATCCGTCGGATGGGAACTCGGCAAGCACCGCGGCGGCGCGCACGAACAACGGCGCAAGCATCCCCGGTCGACCGACCCGGACCGGATCGAATATTAAACGACCCCGTGGATTTCCAGCCCCGGTATATCCCCTATCGCCGGACAACTCAGGAGCAGCCGACATGGATCAGAAGACCCTGCCTCAGCCGCGTCTCGCACCGCTGCCTCCCGAAACGACGCCAGAATTGAAAGAACAGTTCGAGGCGACGCAAAAGCGCATGGGATTCATCCCGAATTCGATGCTGATCATGCAGCGCGACCCGAAACTGACGCGCGCTTTCACACACATGTCGGCGGCAATCTGGAGCCCAGAGAGCAAGGTGGACCTCAAGCTGAAGCGGCTGATCTCGCATGTCGCAAGCCGCTCAGCGGGCTGCAAATACTGCATGGCCCATACCGCAGAAGGTGCCGCGAAGCTCGGCGTCGATCAGCGAAAGCTCGACGAGGTCTGGAATTACCAGACAAGCCCGCTCTACACACCGGCCGAGCGCTCGGCAATCGAGGTAGCGATCGCTGCCGGTTGCGTGCCTAACGCGGTGACCGACGAGATGTTCACGGAATTGCGCAGGCATTGGAACGACGAACAAATCGTCGAAATCATCGGCGTGATCGCGCTGTTCGGCTTCCTCAACCGTTGGAATGACACCTTCGCGACCCCGCTCGAAGACGAGCCCCTGCATTTCGGCGAAGCTCATCTGGCGGCTCAAGGCTGGGACGCCGGCAAGCATCTGCGTTGAGGCCACGCCGCGGGAGCGCCGCACAAGCGCCGTCACAAAATCGTGACCTTAATGACGTGCTGGGACGTCGCAGCGGCACGGTCGATTGTAATTGCAGGATCATATGCTTACGGACTGCTCGAGCGATTGCGCCAGCTGGCCGCGATCCAACATCCCTGTAACATTTTCGGCCGTCGAACCGAAACATACCGAGGCACAAACGCCGGGGCCGCGAGTCCCGGCGCGGTTCCATTGAAACGCGCCTGTCGAAAGAGCGGCTTTGCAAGGAAGGATCGATCATGCTGAGCAAACGTAATTTTCTGGTGATGTCGGGTCTGGTACTGGCCCTTGGATGGGCCTCTGCCGCGTCCGCGCGCGACAAGACGCCGTTCACCCCCGCCGCGTTCGAGGCGGCACAAGTTGCCGGCAAGCCGATCCTGATCGACGTCTCGGCATCGTGGTGTCCGACTTGCAAGGCGCAGGCCCCGATCCTTTCGAAGCTGCTCGGCGAGCAGCGCTTCAAGAACATGGTCGCGTTCAATGTCGATTTCGACAGTCAGAAGGACATACTGAGGCGGCTCAACGTTCAGCGCCAAAGCACGCTGATCGTTTTCAAGGGCAAGCAGGAGGCCGGCCGCTCCGTCGCAGACACCAATTCCGCGTCGATCGAAGCGCTGCTCGCGAAGTCGCTGTAAGCGCCGATGAGCGGAGCAGGTCTTGCGCTTCTTGCCGGCTTGTTGTCGGTCCTTTCACCGTGTGTGCTGCCTCTGATTCCGATCGTGATCGGGACAGCCACCGGCGAACACCGCCTTGGACCCGCGGCCCTCGCCGCAGGTCTCGCGCTGTCCTTCGTGGCGATCGGGCTGTTTGTCGCGACTGTCGGATTTTCGCTCGGCCTCGATCAGGACGTCTTCCGTGCAGTGGCGGCCGTTTTGTTGATCCTGGTCGGCGGCGCGCTGATGGTGCCGCGACTGCAGGCCGAGGTGGCAGCGTTCGCCGGTCCGATCAGCAACTGGGCTCAGGCGCAGACCGCGGAGATGTCCGGCAGTGGCCTCGGCAAGCAATTCGCGATCGGCGCGCTGCTCGGCGCGGTGTGGAGTCCGTGCGTAGGACCGACTTTGGGCGCCGCCTCGCTCCTCGCCGCGCGTTCTGAAAACCTCGGCTCTGTCGCGTTCACGATGTTTGCCTTCGGCGTCGGGGCCGCCGTGCCGCTGTTGCTGATCGGCATGATGTCGCGCGAGGCGCTGGCACGCTGGCGGGGCCGGATGCTGGCTGTGGGCAGCGGCGGCAAAGCGGCCATGGGCGCACTGCTTTTCGCGACCGGCATGCTGATCCTGACCGGGCTCGACAAGCGTCTGGAGACGATATTGGTCGAGGCTTCGCCCGCATGGCTCACGTCTCTCACCACACGATTCTAGGTGCGGCCTGATCCGGCTTGGCCCGCCGGCTCAGGTGCATTCGTCGATCAAAGCCGGGCGAGCGCTGCGCCAAGTCTCGGCGCCGCGAAATCGACGAACGCGCGAACCTTCGGTGCGACGATACGTGCCTGCGGATACACGAGATGAACCGGCCAGGGCGGCGGCACGCTGTCGTCAAGAAGCGGGACTAACTTGTTTCTCCGAATCTTCTCTTGGACCATGTAAGAGAGAGCCATTGTCACTCCGTGCCCCCTCTCTGCCGCCTCGATGGCGGCCAATGCATCGTTGATTTCGAATGCAGGGCTCAGCGCAACCCCTTTTGAGCCGCTATCTTTCCCGAAACGCCATTCGCGGCCGGACATGAGGCCCGTAAACGCAATGATCGAGTGAGATTTCAGATCGGCAGGCGCGGCAGGCGTACCTCGCCGCGCGAGATAGTCGGGGCTTGCAACGAGGAGGCGGCGCACCGCTCCGATCCGTTTGGCGATCAGGTTCGAATCCGGCAACGAACCGATCCGCACACCGACGTCGATGCCTTCCTCGATCAGACTTACGACCCGGTCGACGAGCAATACCGACGCCGTGACGCGCGGATGCTCGCCGAGGAAACTGCAAACAACCGGAGCAAGTTCCATCCGTCCGAAGGTCACCGATGCGGTGATCGTCAGGTGTCCTTGCGGTGCTGCGATTTCGCCCGCCGCCTCCCGCTCGGCGGCTTCCAGATCGGCCACGATGCGCCGCGCACTTTCAAGAAAGTGCTGGCCGACATCGGTAATGGTCAGGCTTCTGGTGGAGCGGTTAAAAACGCGGGCGCCCAGCCGGCTTTCGAGCGCAGAAATCGCCCGCGTGACCGCAGGGGGCGAAAGGCGCAGGCGGGCTCCTGCCTTGGCAAAGCTTCCCGCGTCGGCCACCGCAATGAAGGTCTGAATCTCGTGAAAACGGTCCATCTTTATTCCTCAGAAAGGAATAATGAATTTCACATAGCACATATTCTTTCAAAAATCGAAAAGGACCATGTTCCGGCCGTGCGGCGCCGAGGAGCGCCATCAACCGGAATAGGAGACTCCCATGGCTCGTGTTGCCGTCATCGATCCCCAAACCGCCACCGGCGAGGCCAAGCAAATGCTGGATGCCGTCTAGTCCGGCCTCGGCATGGTCCCGAACTTCATCCGCGCGCTCGCCAACTCCCCTGCGGCACTGAAAGCGTTTCTCGGAATTCATGAGATCGCAGGCGCCGGCGATCTGGATGTGAAAACGCGGGAGCGCATCGCGCTGGCCGTTGCGGAACAGAATGCGTGCCAATACTGCGTCTCGGCGCACACGGCCATTGGCCGCAAGGCCGGCCTCGACAACCAGGAAATGCTGGCGAACCGCATGGGCCGCTCGTCGGATGCCAAGGCGGAAGCCGCGCTCACCTTTGCGCGCGCACTGGTCGAGCATACCGGCCAGGTGAGCAAGGCCGAGTTCGACGCGGTGCGCGCGGCCGGTCACTCGGACGGTGAGATCGTCGAGATCATCACCCATGTTGCGATGAACATTTTCACCAACCTGATCGGGAAAGCGACGCAGGTCGAGATCGATTTCCCGAAGGTCGAGTTCAACAGGGCCGCGTGACCCGGCCCGATGGAGCCGAAAATCGGACCTGCTCGATCTGCCTGCGGACCAACGGTCCGCGGGCGCCTAGTCCGCCGCAAAGGATAGCGTCATGGCACATGGTTTCGCTGACATCGCCTTCACACCGGCGGTGAAGAACGTCCAGGAGCAGATGGGCAGCCGGGCATCCTATGCTCGCTTTGAGGCTGGTCCGGAGGCAACGAATCGCCGCC
The DNA here is from genome assembly GCF_050250235.1 of Pseudorhodoplanes sp. Classification (GTDB taxonomy): domain Bacteria; phylum Pseudomonadota; class Alphaproteobacteria; order Rhizobiales; family Xanthobacteraceae; genus Pseudorhodoplanes. The sequence continues at coordinate 12,474 of NZ_JBFWPA010000083.1, read as the reverse complement.
TGGGCGACGCCGAAAGCGGCTTCATAGGAGCCCGCGACTCGTTCTACATCGCAACGGTCAGCGAAACCGGCTGGCCCTATCTCCAGCACCGTGGCGGTCCAACGGGGTTCGTCCGCGTTCTCGACGAGACAACGATCGGCTTCGCCGACTTCCGAGGCAACCGGCAATATGTCAGCGTCGGAAACCTGACGACCGACGACAGGGTGTCGCTGTTCTTCATGGACTATGCGAACCAGAGACGGCTGAAGCTCTATGGGCGCGCAAAAATCGCCGGTCTCGACGATCAAGCGATACTGTCACAGTTGGAACTCCCGGATTACCGAGCGCGCATCGAGCGCGGCTTCCTGATCGCAGTCGAGGCGTTCGACTGGAACTGTCCGCAGCACATCACCCGGCGTCTCACGCAGGATGAGGTGCGCGCGGTGACGGCGCCGCTGACCTCACGGATCGCAGAACTTGAAGCCGCGCTGGCTCAGCCTTGCCGTCCGCAAAGCTGAAAAGTCAATGGTAGCGCCCGCCGCTGCAGGGCCTTCGCACTCAGCCGACGTCAGGTCGCGTGCTTGCCCGGACTCCAACGCGCCCGGCCGAGAATTCGCTGCGCATCGCCAATCGCCTCCGGTTCGAGCGGCGTCGCCAGGGAGTCGTTGAACCTGTTGAGAAATCCGAAAACTGCGATGACGCCGGTCAGTTCTACGATCTGCTCTTCGCTCCAGTGCGACTTCAGACGATCGAACAACTCATCCGATACCGCGTTCGGCACGGTTCCGGCGGCAAGCGCGTATTCCAGCGCCACCCTTTCCTTTTCGGAATACAGCGGGCTGTTTTCATAATCCCAGATCGCGGCAAGCTTCGCTTCGCTCACATCGAGATGGAGGGCGCCGCTCACCTGATGAGCGACGCAATACTGGCAGCCGGCCGCGTGACTTGCCATATACGCGACCAGCCGCTTGAAGCCCGCATCGACCGTGCTGTCCTTCGCCCACGCAGCGCCGATCAGCTGACCGAGCGCAAGAACCATCTGCGGCCGCCGCTGCATGATCCGCACGCTATTAGGCACGAAACCAAGGATCTTCTTGTACCCTTCAAAGGCAACTTCCAGTTCAGGCGTAACAGCCGTTTCGATCGGCGCGAGGCGTGCCATGCGATTCTCCTGGTCGATTTGAATGAAAACGCGTGATCGACAAGCGGATCACGCGCGACGAGAAGGTGCCGCCTTTCGCGGCGCGGGCCAGGCATCCATGGCAAATCGCGCCGCCTCGCGCAGCATCGCGGTATCGCCGAATACCTTGTGCACCACACCCATGCCCTTTGCCACGCTGAGGTAGAACCGCGCCAGCGCCCGCGTATCGGCCTTTGAGTCCAGCATTCGCTGGCGCTTCGCCCGCTCGAGCACGGCATGCAGCGCGCTCTCGATGGCACTCGTACTCTCCGCAACAATTCGCTCCACGGCGTCCGGAACGCTTGGACACTCCAGCGAGGTGTTGGTGTAAAGGCAACCGCGCGGACGCTTCGGGTCGCTCATCTGATCGACCAGCACGTTGAGAAATCCCGAGATTGCAAGATAAGGATCGTCATTCGACAGGCACTTGATGCGATCCCGCCCGACCGTTTCCTGATAGCGTTTGAGCGCCGCGACGAACAACCCCTCCTTGTCGCCGAAGGCATTGTAGAGGCTGCCGCGCTTCAGTTTCGTCGCCTTTTCGAGGTCGTCGATCGAGGTGGCGCCAAATCCGATGCGCCAGAACGCGAGCATGGCGCGCTCCACAATCAATTCCTCGTTGAACTGCCTGACACCGACCATCCGAGAAATCGTCCGCTCTGAATTGCCCTGCAGCCGAACTGCGCGGTCACGTTCTTGTGTTGTGTTAGGCCGGATTGCCCTTACAAATCAATCCCTTTGTCAATATTTTTGAATACCCGTACCAATATGTTCGGATTCGGTCCGTCAAGGCACACTTTTCCAAGACTCGGAGCTTACCGGGGCCCGGCGCATGTCATCTCCGATCAGCGGGCCGCCACGCAACCGCCGAGTTCTCAGGGCAGCCTGCCGCACCTTCGTTGAGCAAACGTCCATATCGCGGTGGATGCTCATTCTTGTGGCACTGGCCCTTTGCGGGTACGCCGCACTTTTCTTTGTGTATTACGCGACCACACAGGCGCACCGCGACAGTCTTCGCGCAAACTCGACCTACATCGAATTCGAGCGGCATATTCGTGATGCTGCCGCCAATCAGCAGATCGCCCTGACCGCGAGCCTGTCCGACCGTGCTGTGGACTCCGGGCTTGCGAAAGCGGCCGCTATCCGTTTCGTCGATTTAGCCCGGTCTGCGGCTCAGACTAATACCGTCCCGGCATTCCAGGAGCACTTTCAGTCGATACTGTCCGGTGTGACCATGATCGAAGACTCGCTGTCCGGACCGGAAATCAACCTCGACCGCTTGCGCGATGGGCTACGGTCCGCCCAGCAGGCTCTTGACCTGCTGGTTCTCATCGCCGGCGAAGGACGCAAGGCAGAATGGGACAACTTGATGGAGGGCAGCCACTCCAGCCTCTTGATCCTATTGGCGCTCATCGGCGCGTGCGCCTTCGTCGTGGCGGCCATGGGGTATCTGATCGCGGCTCATATCAGGCGCACCTTTTCAAATGTGATCCGCATCAATTCGTGCATCGCCGACGGAGTTACCGAGGTGGACATTCCCCGGGGCCACGATCGTACTGAAGCGGGCCACATGTATGCGACGCTGCAGCTGTTTCGCGAAAATGCTACAGCCCGACACCGGCTCGAAGCCGCGGCACGAGACGAGGCCGCCGCCCGCGCGCGCCGCCAACAGTATATCGAGGCTCAGATCGCCCGGTTTCGCGACCGTGCCCGAGAAATGCTGACCGCGGTCGCCTCCAATATGTTCGAAATGCGGACGACAGCACAAACCTTGACCCGGACCGCTGAAGAAACCCCCGGCCGCGCCAACGCCGCGGCGGCCGCTGCCGATGACTCCTCCTGCAACGTGCAGGCAACCGCCTCCGCAGTCGGTCAGCTGGCGGCATCGATCTCGGGCATTGCCGCTCAAGTCATTGACGCAAGCGCCGCGGTCAACGATGCGACACAAAGCGCGAGAACAACCGACGCACTGGTGGATACGTTCGTGGACGCGGCCCGGACAATAGGAAAGATTGTCGAGACAATCAGAGGGATAGCGGAACAGACAAACCTGCTTGCGCTCAATGCCACGATTGAGGCAGCCCGGTCCGGAGACATGGGCAAGGGCTTCGCGGTCGTTGCCAGCGAAGTGAAGTCGCTCGCACATCAAACCGCGGGCGCGACCAATGATATCGCAAGTCAGATTTCCGCGATTCAGCAAGCGTCAGAGGCGTCTGCCGAAGCCATCAAGACGCTCGCCCAGAGTGTCGAGCGGGCGCACCTCTTCGCAATGTCGATCCGGGACGAAATCGAGACGCAGCGCGCCGCAACGAGTGTAATTTCGCACAATGTTCAGCGCGTCGCCTCACAGACCCAAATGGTGGCCACCAACATGAGCGGCGTTACCGTGTCGGTTGACGCGACCCTGCAGTCAGCCGCCATGATGGAACGCGCTTCCACCGCCGTGGTCGCCGAGACCGAGGCCCTGCGCGAGACAATCAATAACTTTCTCGAGGACGTGGCGTCGGCCTGATGCCTTGATTGGCGTCGCCGCAGACCCCTGCACTTCCACCCGGCACCCAATGGGCGGGGCCAAGCGCCGCGCGCGCCCTCGCCTTCGCCCCACAGTATATGAAATTAATCTTTGACTATTCATACCAACATCGGCCAGACTGACGATAGTGGGCTCGGTGAGAGCAGCGGCTGTCCGCGCCGCAAACTTTCGGCGCAGCACAGCAGGCAGGAGGCAACGCAGTGACCAAACACGACTTCAGGCTTCATACCCCCGACACAGCGCCGGACGCCGCGCGCGAATCCCTGGCGCAGGTCAAGCAGCGTTACGGCCGCGTTCCAAACTTCTTCGCGGTTGCAGCGGAGTCTCCTGCAGCGATCTCGGCTTACCTGTCGCTGGGCAAGATTTTCGGCGACAGCGGCTTGAGCCCAGTCGAACAACAGGTCGTCATTCTGGCGGCGAGCGTGGAAAACAAGTGCGATTATTGCGTCGCCGCACACAGCCGAGGCGCGAAGATGGTGGGGGTGCCGGATGAGGTAATCCAGGCACTCCGGGACAGGACGCCGCTGAAAGACGACAAGCTCGAAGCGCTGCGCCGGCTAACCGCTCAGATCGTCGACCGGCGGGGCTGGGCTTCCGACGACGAAATCCGGAATTTTCTCGGCAAGGGCTACTCGAAGTCGCAGCTGCTGGACGTGATTGTCGGGGTCTCGATGAAGACGCTCAGCAACTACATCAACCACATATCGGACGTGCCGCCCGAATAGCGGTGTCCCGCCTGCTGACCGGAATGGTCAAATCAAAACGAAAATAGCGCAGGCCGATCACAAGGGAGGACAACATGAGCGACATACGCTGGAGCCGCCGTTCGTTAATGACCCTGGCGATGACTGCCCCACTGGCGGGCGGCCTGCTACGGAACGCCGGCGCCGCGGAGCCGATCAAGATCGGATTCAGCATGGGGCTGACAGGCGCCTATGCCGGCAACGGCAAGGCAGCGCTGCTCGCAACTCAGATGTGGGCGGAAGACCAGAATGCAAAAGGCGGTCTGCTGGGTCGCCCCATTCAACTGATCTTCTACGACGATCAGAGCACACCATCGCTCGTTCCCGGCATCTACACGAAACTGTTCGACATCGACAAAGTCGATCTCGTCATCTCCGGATACGGCACCAACATCATCGGTCCCGCCATGCCGCTGGTGATGGGACGCAATATGGTCTTCATGTCGTTGGCAGGAATCGAGGTGAACAAGACTTTCAATTACCCAAACTATTTCCAGATCTTTCCCTTCGGTCCCAATGCCAGCCTGACCTTTGCACAAGGGTTCTTCGAAGTTGCAGCCGGAATGGATCCAAAGCCACGCACGGTCGCTATTTCGGTCGCGGATTCCGAATTCACGCAAACAGCCGGGCTCGGTGCTCGACATTGGGCCAAGAAGTTCGGCCTGAAGACCGTCTACGATCAAAGCTTCCCGCCGAGTCAGGTTGACTTCTCTCCCATCCTGCGTGCGATCCAAGCGACGAAGCCCGATATCGTCTATATCTCGTGTTTCCCGCCCAACTCCGTCGGCATCGTGCGCGGTGTGCGTGAAATCGGGTTCAAGCCGATGCTTATCGGCGGCGGGATGGTGGGTCCGCAATACGCCTCGGTAAAGCAGCAACTCGGCCCGCTTCTCAACGGCTTTGTCAATTTTGAGACGTTCGTGCCCGAGCCGACCACTGAGTTTCCTGGCGTCAGAGATTTCCTTGCCCGTTACAAACCGAAAGCCATCGCAGCCGGGGTCGACGCGCTTGGGTATTATCTGCCACCGTTCTCCTATGCCGGGATGCAGATCCTGACGAACGCAATCACCGCGACCGGCGGGCTCGATCAGCGCAAGATCGGCGATTACATCCGCAAGAACGTCCATAAGACAATCGCCGGCGAAGTCCGCTTCGGTCCCGATGGCGAATGGCTGAACTCACGAGTCATGCAGGTGCAGTACCAGAGCATCAGCGGAAACGACCTCCCTCAGTTCGAGAAGGCCGGCACCCAAGTCATCCTCTATCCGCCCGCTTACAAGTCGGGGACCTTGCAATTTCCCCTGCCGCAACCGTGACGCATCGCGGGATGAACCCAGGAGAGAATGGGATGTCTGATCAAAGCGTGCCTGCTGCCGATATCATTGCTCTGTCCACAGAAAAGGGCTTTCTCGCCAAGCAGCTCTACGTGGTCTTCACGACGCCCATAGACGGCATGGGCCCAGTCATGCAGAACATCGAGGCGCATCTTGTGTTCCAGGAGTCGCTGCAGCAACGCGGGATCATGTTTGCCGCGGGACCGCACTGGAGCGACAACGAGACCTCCTGGGATGGCGACGGCATGGTCGTCATCCGTGCCGGGTCGCTTTCAGAAGCCCGCGATATCGCTGCTACCGATCCGATGCACGCAAACGGGGCGCGCAAATTCACCGTGCGCCCGTGGCTGATCAACGAAGGCACGGTCACCATCAAGCTCTCGTATGCCGGCAAGACATTCGAACTTCTATGATCTGACCCGGGCCACGCGAGACGTGCGTTAGCCGTCGCGGTCTGGGTGCGGAGCGCCGATCTCCTGATGTCGCGCGCACTTCGAACGAAGCACCACAACCTGCCGTCCTGATGTGACGGCGGAATTGCCACACCGCAGGGAGTGAGAAAAACATGGCCGTCGTGAAGGAAAAGACAACCGTAACGCAGCGGCTACATGCGGAATGCCCGACGCATTCGCGTACCGAGGTGGTCGTTCGTGACGTCAGGGCGGTCATCGATGAGCCCAAGGAACGCGATGGGACCAACATGGGGCCGACGCCAACCGAAACGCTGATTGCCGCGCTCGTCGCGTGCACGAACGTGATTGGTCATAAATGCGCTCATAAGCACGGTGTCGATCTTGCGAGTATGTCGATCGACGCTGAGACCGTCTTCGATCGTCGCGGGACCCAGTTGCTGGAGGAAGTCGACATTCCCTTCCCGAGGATTCGCTTGGTCATCAACGTGACCACGAACGCAAGCGACGACAGCCTCGAACGGGTAAAGACCGATCTGCATCGCTTCTGCCCAATCGCCAAGGTCATTCGCAACTCGGGCACCCAGATTGAGGAAGTCTGGAATGTGACGCGCGGGTGAGTGTCGCGTCCAGCATCGGAATGACGGCATAATGCCCCTGCTGTTGGCCTCGTTTCTCGACCACAACGCCCGGATCGAAAGCGGCACGAAACAGCGGCCCGGAACTCTGCGCGCAACACGGAGGGAAGCAACTCGAACTGCTTCTGCATGAACATCTTTTAACAAGCGATCGCCACACAAAGACGAGAGCGGCCAGGGGAGGAGAACATGCGTTCCACTCGCGTGTTATATGTCGCCATCACGATCCTGCTTGCAAACGGCGCGGGCGCGCTTGCGCAGTCCTGGCCGTCTCGGCCGATTTCAGTCGTCAGTGTTTTCAGCGCGGGTAACGCAACCGACACCGTCGCCCGGGTCGTACTCGACTCGGTCGCGAGAGAGCTCGGTCAGGCATTTGTTATCGAGAACCGCCCGGGCGGCGGCGGCACGATCGGAGTGGCGGCGGTCGCGAAAGCCGAGCCCGACGGCCACACCATCCTCTTGCACGCTTCGACCTTCAGCTCCCAGGTCGTCATGCACAAGACTCTGCCCTACGATCCCGTCAACGACTTCACGCCGGTCGTGCTTTTCGGAAGCCAGCCGCTTGTTCTGGTTGTCGGTACGTCGAAGGGATTCAAAACGGCCGCAGACCTCGTCGCCGCTGCCAAAGCAGCGCCCAGCTCGCTCAATTTCGCTTCCGCCGGAGTCGGAGCGACATCTCATCTTGCGGCACTGCGCTTCATACGTGCGGCAGGAATCGACGTCCAGCATATTCCGTTCCGCGGCCCCACCGAGGCATTCACCGAGGTGATGGCCGGACGCGTGGACTTCTTCTTCCTGCCGATGGCACCGGCGATCAATCTCGTAAAGCAGGGAAAGATCGTGGCGCTCGCGGTAAGCTCCGTGAAGCGGGCTCCGGCCTTGCCGGACATCCCCACCACCTCGGAAATCGGCTATCCGGACGCCGCCTTTCAGTTCTGGGCCGGGCTGTTCTTACCCGCCAAGACCCCGCGCACGATCGCCGATAAACTTCACGCCGCGACGATGCGCGCGCTGAGGCTTCCGGCAGTGAGTTCGCGTTTGTCCGAAATGGGCGTCGAGCCCCTGCCGATGAGCGTCGATCAGTTCGGGACGTACTTTCGCGACGATCTGGCCGCCACCGTCAAGCTCGCCAAAGAGGCCGGTATCGGGCCAGCAAACTGACGTCGGAGTTCTTTTATGCGAACGACACACTTTGATCCGTGTCGCGCTTCGAAGCGTTAGTCTTGGATCAGCGATGCCTCTCGCTGCGATCGAAGAAGCGCGGAAGCATCCGCGCAATTCTTAGTGATCCTTCTACCGTGGCGCGTTTCTCCGCCATCGCTCGTTCGAGCGGAAGCTTCAGCGAAATGATCGGCAGAAACACATCGAAAGTGGTCTCGATTATGGAGCTACCTGGCCCGTCGCTTTTGGTGATTGTCGTGCCGGCTTTACCACCTTCGATGAGAAAGCTTGCAACAGCGGCCTTATGTTTGATGCGCAGGACGATTTTATGCGCCGGCGTCGGCGTACGTCGCGCGCTGGCATCAAGCGCGAGCAGCCCCCAGTCGGGATCGAATTCGTCATCCGGGCGCATTGGAAAAATGAAATGCCCACCCCAGCGGATCAGCTCTCGGATAGCGGGCTTAAGGCTTTGTCCAATCGGTGTCAGCTCGTAAACCTGCGCATTGAACGGCGGCGGCAGGTCCACGCGTCGCACCACGCCGCTCTCGATCAGGGTATTGAGCCGCGTCGTCAGTACGGTAGGGCTGACGCCAGACAGGCGGTCACTTAGATCACTGAAGCGCTTCTGGCCGAGCAGGAGCTCGCGGATGATCAGCAGCGTCCAGCGTTCGCCGAGGATCTCGGCCGCGCGGGCGAGCGCGCAGAATTGGGCGTAGCGGGTGCCACTCATACCGATATCACCGTGGCGGCCCCTCAGTCACGATACGCCAGCGCGATCAAAGGACCGACGAGCGCAAACTGGACCAGCGTGAATCCCGTTTCCAATAGCATGTAGGTTGGCACGGATGTCATGACGTTCTTTGCGGCCACAGCCAGGGTGGTGAACGACCACGAAAGCACTGCAAGCGCCAACCCATAGCGAACCCCATTCCGGAGCCAGGCGCTACGGCCAGCAAAAACGCGCGGATAGACCCACGAGAAGACCACGCCCTGGATCAGCATCGACAGGAGGCCGAACGGGATAATGACATCACCTCGATACATGGCGAGATCGCGGTAAACCGGCGCGAAAATCACCAAATGCCAGACATAGCCAATTGGAAAAGTAGGCACGACATAGGCGGCAACGCCGAGCCAGAATGCCCTGGCAGTTACTGGACGGTTCAACGCTTGGGCGAGGGACATCCGCGGCTCCTTTTGCGCGCGCTTAACAAACTCTGGTGGGCGCTAGGCGCGCCTTGGGCACGAAAAAATATCTTCCAATCCTAAATACTAGGCGGCGACTTATGCTTGGCCGCCACTGCTCTTCTAAGCCCATGAGATTCAGCTGATGCTCGTCCGATCGATTATCTACTAAAATAATAGTATCGTATTTCAATTACGGAGTAAATGTCTTGGCCGAGGGCCGAGCCGCGCCCCATACGTCCAATTCCGGTGAGGATTTCTAGGCCGGCTGCCTGGCAACCTACGATAAGGAAAATGCTAGCGGACAGAGCTGCTTGCACCCGCTGTTTCGGCCATCTATCCAAATGATCGGCTACCTGAGAAAAGAGCAATAAGATTGCTCACTATTCGCTCGACTTCCGCGCGCAACAGAGCGTGTCTGGTGGCGAAAGGAGCCGCCATGGACGCCACAACCCTCACCCCAACCTTGGTGATGCAGCTTGTTTTGATTCGAGAACGCCTCGATCAGGCCGCCGGTTTGGGGCAAGCAGCCGAAGCTTGCGCGAAAACAGGCAATATCGGCAAAGCTATCGAGATTGCGCTTGATATCGAACAACTGACCTATGAGGTGAACACGCTCCTCAACGCTGCAAGCCTGATGAATCGAATCTGCCGCCAATAGGCGCAACACGTCAATCTCCTCCCTCCCCGCCAGCGCCTTCGGCCTCTGCGGGGCTGCGGTCGTGGCGGCATGTGCCGTCGCAAACAGGAGACTCAGATGGTCAAACGAAAGGTCAATAACGGAAAGAAGGGGACGCCGGTTCGGCCAGCAAACAAGAATAAAGACCCCCGGAAAGCGGCCAAGCCCAAACCACGGACAGATTCCAAGCAGGCCGAAGTAATCGGCATGTTGAGCCGACCGCAGGGCATCACGATTCCGGCCATTATGAAGGCGACCGGATGGCAGCAGCATTCCGTGCGCGGCTTCTTCGCTGGTGTCGTGCGCAAGAAACTCGGACTCGCGCTTCAGTCCGAGAAGAAGGAGGGAGCGGATCGCATCTATCGCATCGTTGCCTGCAAGCCCCAGACGTCCAGCAAAAGACCCGCAAAGGCTATGACTGCTCGGAAAGCTACCAAGAGCGCCCGGCCGTCCGCAGGCAGTCGGGCTCTTTGATGTCCAGCCCCGTTGATACAGCGATCGAAGCCGAGATTGATCGGCTTCGATCCATGCCCAAGGCCGAGCTGCGCGTTCGTTACCGGGCGCTCTTCAAGTCCGATCCACCGAAAGCATTCGGACCCGATTTGCTGCGGCGAAGCATTGCTTACCGCATTCAGGAACAGGCGTATGGCGGACTGGATCCAGCGACGCGGCGCCTCCTGAACAGCCTGATGGCCCAGCAGGCCAAGAGCAAGGATGGCCGCATTGTCATCCCGCGCCGGATCAAGTCCGGCGCGGTTCTGGTACGAGTCTGGAAAGACCAGAGCCACCGCGTCATGGTGCTCGAGGACGGCTTTGCCTATGCCGGAAAGACCTATGCGAGCCTCTCCGAAATCGCCCGGCTGATCACCGGTGCTCGCTGGAACGGTCCGCGCTTCTTCGGGCTGCGGTCCGACAGCCGGGAGTCCGAGAAATGAAACGGAGCGCCTCGAAGACCACCGGCGCCAAGGTGTTGCGCTGTGCGGTGTACACCCGCAAATCCACAGAGCATGGCCTGGAATTGGAATTCAATTCCTTGGACGCGCAGCGCGAGGCCTGCGAGGCCTATATAAAGTCACAGGCTTCCGAAGGCTGGGTCTGCCTGCCCAAGCAATATGATGACCCGGCCTTCTCGGGCGGCAATCTCGAGCGCCCTGCCCTCAAACGGCTACTCAAGGACATCGAGGCCGGATTGATCGATGTGGTGGTGGTCTACAAGATCGACCGCCTCACCCGCTCGCTTTCCGACTTTGCCAGGCTTGTTGATATTTTCGATGCGCATTCCATCTCGTTCGTCGCCATCACGCAGCAGTTCAACACCACCACCTCGATGGGGCGGCTCACCCTCAATATCCTTCTCTCCTTTGCCCAGTTTGAGCGGGAGCTCGCCTCCGAGCGGGTACGCGACAAGGTTGCCGCCTCCCGCAGGAAGGGGAAATGGATGGGCGGCACCGTGCCGCTCGGATACGATGCCAAGGATAAGAAGCTCGTTATCAATCAAACGGAGGCCAAAATCGTCCGAACGGTCTTCGAGCGCTACGTCGCCCTGAAATCCGTACCCCGGCTTATCGCCGAACTCGACCGCAAGGGCATCGTCACCAAGGCGCATCAGCTCAAAGGCAAGGTCATCGGCGGCATACCGTTCAACTACGGGACCGCCCTTCACGTTCTAAAAAACCGCATCTATCTCGGCGAGACCGGGCACGACGGAAAGTGGTTTGCTGGCGAACACGAGCCCATCCTCGACCACGAAACATTTGATCGCGTCCAGGAGATCATGAAGGGCAACGCCGTCAAGCGATCCAAGCGTCGGACCGAGTCAGGCGCCCTTCTGACGGGGTTTCTGTACGATGACCGCGGTAACCGCATGAGCCCGACCTACGCCATCAAGAAGGGCGTCAGATACCCCTTTTACGTCAGCACTGCGCTGCTGAAAGGGCGCAAAAACCAAGCCGGCACAATCTCGCGCATCTCGGCAACGGAAATCGAAACAACTACGATCACGATGCTACGCAAGCATGCCCAGAACGCTCGCGACGATAGTGCCCTGCCCCCACGCGAAATGATCGAACACCTCGTCTATCGTATTGTCATCCGCTCTAGCAAGGTCGTCATCGAGCTCAAGAAGGCAGCCTCGCAGGACTCCCCATCCTCCCTCGAGATTGCTTGGCCGGGACCGACAAAGGGCGGATCGTCTGAGGCTATCGAACCCGCAGAGCGTTGCGCGGCTGGCACCGGCCCTGGGCAATCTAAACCGGAGCTCGTGCAGGCTGTGGTTAGGGCTCATCTGTGGTTCAAACAGCTACAAGACGGCACTTACGGATCTATTGAAGAGCTAGGACGCGCAGTCAAAATGCATCCGAAAAGCATACGATCCGAGCTACGGCTAGCGTTTCTAGCACCGAAAATCATAGCAGGAATCGTCCGCGGCAACCATCGAAGGACAACTTCGCAGGAATTGGACCAAGCAGCCGGAAGTCCGGCGTGGAAAGTCTAGACACTGAACACCGAGGCTCATTTCCGAATACGTAATGAGCCCGACTGAACACAAGATTACGCATCTGAGATCAGTCCGAACTCGCGTCCGGCTCCGGGACGCGGCTTGGACCAGCGACCAGACCGTTATGTGCGGCCT
>NZ_JBFWPA010000082.1:0-30262 GCF_050250235.1 Pseudorhodoplanes sp. | reverse complement strand
TGTCGTAGCCATGGACGTCATGTCCGGCCTTGACCAGATTCTGCGCCATCGGTCCGCCCATGTTCCCGAGGCCGATAAAGGCTATCCGCGCCATGTCGAGCGATCCTCCGAAGCGAGCTTTTGCGTTTCTATGAGCATGACCTCAATGCGGATGCTCGCGCGCCGATTGCAGCGCCAGCACCAGATAGCAGCAGAGCAGCACCAGTTCGATCACCACCACGAACCACGAACCACCGTAGATCTGCGGGAAAAACACCTGTACCGCCGCCATGGAAACCGCCGCGGTGAGCCACACCACCGCGCCCCATACCGCTGCGAGCCATAATCCCACGGCCGCGACCAGGTCGATGATCGCGAAATAGACCGTCGCCGTCTGCCACGGCAGGGTTTCGGTCGAGAAGCGCGAATCCGGTCCCTCGCCGATGCCCAGCACCACGGACCAGTGATACAGGCCCTTCAGCATGGATACGATAGCCATCGCACGCAGGAACCAGATCAGCCAGCGGGTCCAGCGGCCCTGCTCCTGCTTGTCTTCGTCGCCCTGAACCGGTGCAAGCGGCGCCGGAGGATTTTCGGGAATGCCAGCCGCGGATTCGTTCATGTCCGTTCCCATTCGCCGTCCGGCAGGGCCGCGAAATGCCGGTCAATCAGGTCGCCGGGGACCGACGCAAGATCGGGCGGCGACCAGCGGGGAGCATTGTCCTTGGTCACAATCACCGCGCGCACGCCCTCCATCATGTCGCAACCATAGACGATCCGGGACACGATGCGAAATTCGGCGGCCATGCAGGCCTCGAAGGAACGGGTTCGCCCGTAGCGCATCTGGGCGAGCGCGAGCACGAGACTCGTCGGCGATTTGCCGGCAATGGTCTGCAATGTTCTCGCCGACCATTCGGCCTGGTCGGTGACCTTCTGCGACTCCGTTCGCAGCGCCCCCAAGATCGCTTCCACACTGGCCTGAGAAAATGTCCGGTCGATCATCCGCCGCCGCGGCATCACCTCGCCCGGCCCCGCGCTCTCCATGAAATCCGCGAGAACCGCATTCACCGGATCGCTCCCGCACAGCGCGTCCGTCAGATCCGCGAAGCGGTGCGATTTCACATGATGCGTTGCAGCACCCGCCAGCACGGCGTCCGCCGCCTTCAGCCGTTCGCCGGTCAGGGCCAGATACGTCCCGATCTCGCCCGCGAGCCGCGGCAGCGCGTAGGTCGCACCGACGTCCGGAAAGAAGCCGATGCTGACCTCCGGCATCGCAAAGGCATACTTTTCCCCTGCGACCCGATGCGAGCCATGGATCGAAATGCCGACCCCTCCTCCCATCACGATGCCGTCGATCAGAGACACATACGGCTTCGGATAGCGCTTGATCGCGGCGTTGAGCGTGTATTCCTCGCGGAAGAAGGAGAGCGCCTCCTGCTGCCGGCCCGCGGTGATCAGATCGTAGAGCGCGCGGATATCGCCGCCCGCGCAGAACGCGCGCTCGCCGTTCGCGGTCACGATCACCCGCGTCACCGCGTCATCGTCCGCCCATTCATGAAGCTTCGCCGCCAGCGCTCGCACCATGGCGTGCGTGATGGCGTTCAGCGCCTTCGGCCGGTTGAGAATGACGATGCCGGCGCCGCCGCGCCGCTCGAACAGGATGTCGTCGGTCTCGCTCATCAATTGTCCAGCAGATCGCGGCTGACGATCAGCCGCATGATCTCGTTGGTGCCTTCGAGGATCTGGTGCACGCGTACGTCGCGCAAGACGCGCTCGATCGGATGGTCGCGCAGATAGCCGTAGCCGCCGTGCAATTGCAGGCATCCGTTCACGATCTCGAAGCCCGCATCGGTCGCCAACCGCTTGGCCATCGCGGCGAGCCGCGTCGCGCCCGGCTCGCCTTCGCTCACCGCATGCGCCGCGCGCCGCACCATCAGCCGCGCGGCTTCCAGTTCCGTCGCGTAATCCGCAATCCTGAAACGCAGCGCCTGGAAGTCCGACAGCCGCGACCCGAACTGCCTGCGGTCGCGCATGTATTCGATCGTGCGGTCGAGACAGAATTGCGCGCCGCCGAGCGAGCAGGCCGCGATGTTGAGCCGCCCGCCATCGAGCCCCATCATCGCGATCCTGAAGCCGTCGCCTTCCCTGCCGATCAGGTTGTCGGCCGGCACCCGGCAATTCTCGAAATTCACCATCGCGGTCGGCTGCGATTTCCAGCCGAGCTTCTTCTCGCGCGCACCAAAGGAAAGGCCCGGTGTGCCCTTTTCCACCACGATGCAGGAAATGCCTTTCGGTCCGGCGCCTCCGGTGCGCACCATGCAGACATAGATATCGGACGTGCCACCGCCCGATATGAAGGCCTTGGCGCCGTTCAGCACGTAATGATCGCCGTCGCGCTGCGCGCGGGTCGCAAGGCTCGCGGCATCCGAGCCCGCGCCCGGCTCGGTCAGGCAATAGCTCGCGAAATGCTCCATGGTGCAGAGCTTCGGTAGCAATCGCGCCCGCTGCGCGTCGTTGCCGAAGGCGTCGATCATCCAGGCCGCCATGTTGTGGATCGAGATATAGGCCGCGGTCGAGGTGCAGCCCTGCGCCAGTTCCTCGAAGATGATGGCGGCGTCGAGCCTCGTCAGCTCGGAGCCGCCGACATCGCCCTTCACAGTGATGCCGCCGAAGCCGAGCGCGGCGGCCTCGCGCAATGCGTCGACCGGGAAAATCTCGTGCTCGTCCCATTCGGCCGCGCGCGGCATCATCGCGTCTCGCGCGAATTGCCGTGCGGTCGTCTGAAAGGCACGCTGGTCCTCGGTGAGGGCGAAATCCATACTCAAGCGGTAGGTGAGCCGCTCGGTCGCGTCAATCGGCCGTCGTCCTTACCCCGCCGGCTGCGGCACCGGAAATGTCCATTTGCCGTTCAGGATTTCCGCCTTCGGCCGATAGAGCCGTACGATGTAGTTCCAGCCCTTTGTGATCGGCAGGCAATTCGGAATCTTGCCGTCGCACCCGCCGAACTGCACCGTGATCGATCCGTCCGCCGCCTTCTGCCCCGTGAGGTTGTTGATCGAATACGCATTCTGCGGATTCTTCTCGAAATAACCTTCCGCGTTGTAAACGCTGATCGACCAGAAGCCGTCGACCGGAACGTTCTTCACCGTCAAGCGGCGCGGGTTGATGTTGTCATTATTCGGAGGCGTGACTGTCAGATACATCGCGTCCTTCTCCGGATTGCCGCCCCAGGCCATCGCCGCACCGATCAGGTGCCGCACCGGATCGACCTGCTGCCGCGTTCCGAACATGCCCTTGGAGTCCGGCAGCGTGGTGCCGAGCACGAGAAGCGCATCCCGCACTTTCTTCTGACTCACCGGATCCCAGTTCGGCACCTCGAACTTACCGGGGCTCGCCTGCTTCACCGCGATCGCGTCCTGCAGGGCATGGACACTCTTCAGGTCTTTCGCGCTTTCCGGATCGACCAGCGTACGGATCGCCGTCACCACATACCGGGTGCCGACGTTCTTTTTTGTCAGCGTCACGTTGCCCGGCTTGTAGACCACCATCGGAGTGTATTCGTCCTCGTTGATCACCTGCATCGACATGAAGCGCTTGCCGGCATTCGGCAGCGTGATCGTCACCGGCCCGGCATCGAGATCGAAGATCGCGGCGGAGTAAAGCGTGTCCCGGTTCATGCGGATGACGGTCTGCTTGTCGATCGGCGTCGGCTCCCGGTTGTGAAAGAATTTCCCGGTCCCGCCGGCATCCTTCATCACGCCGCCGAAATACAGATCGGTTTCGGCGCGAACGAAATTGTCGGCGGTGACCGGCACCGCGTTGCCGGAAGGAGCCTGCGCCTGCGCAAGGCCTGCGGAGGCGAGCGTGGAGGCGAGCGCGGCGGCAACGCCGGCAGCGAAGATCATTGCATTCATGACAATATCTCCTCGTCCTTCAGTTCACGCGATTGAGCGGCGGCGCTTTCCACTTGCCGTCCAGCGCCGCCGGTTTCGGCCAGTAAAGCCGCATGATCGGCAGGAACGGCCCCCTCGGCGCCGGCAGCCAGTTCGCTTCCCTGTCCTTGCCGGGAGATTCGTTCTGGACGTAGAGCGTGATGCCGCCATCGGCATCGCGCTTCAGACCGGGAAGCATCGCCGAATTGATCAGATAGCGGTTGATCGGATTGGCGTAGAGCAGGCTCTGCGGCAATTCGTACATGGTCAGCGACCAGAACGCGTTGACCGGAGGCAATTGTCCGGGCGCGAAACGCAGGGTGTAGCGGTTCGCCCCGTCCAGGGGCTTCTTGTCGGCATCGACAAAATAGGCCGGATAGATCGCTTCCTGTTTCGAGTTACCGTAGATGCCGAGCGCCGCGCTGGCCATGCGGGCCATAGTGTCGCCGTGCAGGAAGGCGCGCGTTCCAAAGCCGTCGGCGCTGGTGCGCTTGCCGGTGTCGAGCTCCGTCTCCTTGAACGTCTTGAATGCCGCCCAGGCGTCGGCGATGCCGTCCTCCAACGCCTTCTTCATGTCCGGCGAGAGCGCGGCAACGTCGATTGTCTTGCCCGCGCCGACGCCGATCTTCGCGAAGCGCTGCATCAGCGCCACTTCGGCCTTGTTGCTCGGACAGAAGCCAAGCACGAAGTTCATGACGTTGAAGGTTTCGACTGAGCTGCGCTGCTGCTCGGGCGTCAGCGGCTTGATGAAGGTCACGGCCGGCGGGGCGGACGGCGCCGGTCGGCCGAGGAAATCGGAGAGCGTCTGCACCTTGTAGCCCGCCTGGATCGTCTTGACGTTCTCGATATCGGCCGGATTGAACAGCTGGGTGCGGTACAGCACGAAGGCAAATTCAGTTTCCGAGCGGATCACCTGCTTGATGCCTTTCGGTACCGTCCCTTTCCATTTTGGTCCGGCGAGCAGGAAGCGGCCCGCGCCGTTGCCGGTCGCGCGGCTGCCGACATAGGCAAAGTTAAAGGTGTATTGATCGATGAATTGCAGCGAGTAATAACGGTTTTTTTCCACCGCGGGCACGGTGAAGATCAGCGGCTCGGCGCGCAGATCGGCGCCGACATAGGAATAGGGCGTATCGGAATTCGGTGTCTGGATCGCCTTGTCGTCGGGGGTGTAGACGCGCGCATTGTTGAAGAGCGTATTCCACGGCGCCTTGAATTCCGGGCTCGTGCGGTCGACGAAATAGGAATACTGGATGCGGTAATTGTCCACGAGCGGAAAGCCGTAGATCGTCGCTTCCCTGGCGATCGCACGTGCCTCGTCCGGCGTCTGCGCCTGCGCGAGCGAAGCGACACCGGAGGCAAGAAACAGACAGCCGAGAATTGCAGTTGGCCGCATGGTTCTACTCCGCGCGTGATGTCAGGGCCGCCTCGACACCCATCATTTCAATCGGTATCCCGGCTCGCGGCATTCTGCACCGCCTCAACGCCGCGCAACAAGACGCGCCCTGAAGTCCGCGTGACGGCGGATTCAAACTACCGTGATGACCAGCGCCATGCCTGAGATAACGGGACAGGCCCGTCCATGGCCGGTGGCGGTGCAGCACGGGAAACGGTACAAGAGCCCGGCAAGGAGTCTCACCATGGCGATCAAGTACGGCCGCCCCCTCGAACGCAAGACCAAGGTGGTGCCGATCGAGGCGCCCCCTCACCTGCCGCTCGACCTGTCGCACCGTCCGAGAAGGCTGCGCCGCACCGAATGGCTGCGCCGCATGGTGCGCGAGAACGAATTGTCCGCCACCGACCTGATCTGGCCGATCTTCGTGGTCGACGGCAAGGCGAAGCGCACACCGGTGCCGTCGATGCCGGGCGTCGACCGGCTGTCGATCGAGGAAGCGGTCCGCGAAGTCGAGCGCGCGGCGAAGCTTGCGATCCCCTGCGTCGCGATCTTTCCCTATACCGATCCTGGGCTGCGCGACGAGGCCGGGAGCGAAGCGACCAACCCGGACAATCTCGTCTGCCGCGCGGTGCGCGCGATCAAGGGGGCGGTGCCGGAGGTCGGCATCCTCTGCGATGTCGCGCTCGATCCCTTCACCAGCCACGGCCATGACGGGCTGCTGCGTGACGGCGTGATCCTGAACGACGAGACCGTGGACGTGCTGGCGCAGCAGGCGCTTGTGCAGGCCGATGCCGGCTGCGACATCATCGCGCCCTCCGACATGATGGACGGCCGGGTCGGCGCGATCCGCATCGCGCTCGACGATGCAGGGCATCAGGACGTGGCGATCATGGCCTATGCGGCGAAATATGCGTCGGCCTTCTACGGACCGTTCCGCGACGCGGTCGGTTCGTCAAAGACGCTGACCGGTGACAAGCGCACCTACCAGATGGATTACGGTAATTCCGACGAGGCGATCCGCGAGGTCGCTCTCGATCTCGACGAAGGCGCCGACATGGTGATGGTGAAGCCCGGCCTGCCCTATCTCGACATCGTGCGTCGCGTGAAAAGCGAGTTCGGCGTGCCGACCTTCGCCTATCAGGTGTCCGGCGAATATGCGATGATCATGGCCGCCGTGCAGAATGGCTGGCTCGATGGCGAGCGTGCGATGCTGGAAAGCCTGATTGCCTTCAAGCGCGCCGGCGCCGACGGCATCCTCACGTATTTTGCGCCGAAGGCCGCCGAAATGCTGCGGGGATAGCCGGCGCAGCTTGAACATTCGCTGTCGTCCCCGCGAAAGCGGGGACCCAAATTCCAGAGCGGTGGCTATGGGTCCCCGCTTTCGCGGGGACGACCAAAACCTTCAATTCCTCCGCAGCAGCCGTCTCCATCCGGCCCTGTCGGAGCGCCGGGCCGGCTGGGTATCAACCGGCGGTAGCCAGGTCTTGTGCAGTTCCTGTCTCAATTCCGGATCGAGGTTGGGCACAACCAGTCTTTCGAACGCATTGGCGACCTGCTGATATTCGAACTCGCAGCCCTCGGCGCGGTCCTTCGGCAGCTTGCCGCTGGCGACAAAGTCGCCGAACAGCACGGGATCCGCACCGTAGGCGAGGCAGAGCACGTTATAGTAGCGCTGCGACGGCGTGCCGTGGACATCCGAGAATTTCCGCATCGATTGCACGACCACGGGCGAACGGACGTCTCCCTTGTACTGGTAGGCATTCCCCAGGATGAGTCGGCGCGCTTCATCCTTGCCCAATTGCAGCATGATGAAGGTCGAAAACTGGTCGGCGGCATCTTCCTCGCGGCCAAGGAGCGGCGTCTTCCAGTAATCGAACACCGCGTGCCCGACTTCGTGCAGGAACACATCGACCAGAGGCCCGAGCAGCGCGTCGACCGGCGCGATCTCCGCGGACTGCTCCGCCGGCACATTCTTCCAGATGTCGTCCAGATATTCGTAGCAGACGGTGATCGCATCCTCTTCGTACCATGCATTGGATACGCCATCGCAGCCCTCGGTCTTGATCAGCAGCCTCCGCGGCAGGCGGAGCGGTGCCAGCAGGGTCTGGATTTTTTCCAGCGCCCTGGCCTTCCTGATCTGTTCAAAGACCGGTCGCAGCGCCGCATCCTTCGGCTCGACATACTGGATGTCCACCTGCTTCGGCTTCATCTCCTGTGCGGCCGCGGCACCACCGGCCGCGCATGCAAGACACCACAGCATCACCACATACGCGACCGCACGCATCGCTTCCTCCCTTCGCTTTTTCGCCCGGGTCACCCTGTCATGGCGCTCGCGTGAATGCGCATCGGCTGATACCCGTCGGCCGAAAGCGCCGCCATGATCTCCTCGGCATGGGCATGGTCGCGCGTTTCCACCGTCACGTCGAGACGCGCGCCCTTTGCGGGCACGTCGAGGAACAGCCGCTTGTGATCGACTTCCAGGATATTGGCGCCAAGCTCGCCCAGGCAACTGGCGATCTGGCCGAGCACGCCGGGCCGGTCCGGGATGGTGAGGCGGAACGACACGATCTGCTCGCCACGCTCCAGTTCCCGCACCATGATGGAGGCGAGGATGCGCGGGTCGATGTTGCCGCCGCACAGGATGAGGCCGACGCGTTTGCCCTTGAAGCGCTGCGGCTCCTTCAGCATCGCCGCCAGTCCCGCGGCACCCGCGCCCTCGGCCATGGCCTTCTGCAAGGTCAGATAGGCGTTGACCGCGCGTTCGAGCTGCGACTCGCTCACCAGAACGACGTCGGATACAAGGTCGCGGATGATCGGCAGCGTCAGCCTGCCGACATTCTTGACCGCGATACCTTCCGCGAGCGTCGCGCCACCGCAGGGCCGTTCCTCGCCATGCAGCGCATTCCACATCGACGGATAGAGTTCGGCCTCGACCCCGACCAGCTCGATCTGCGGATTGATGGCTTTCGCCGCGATGGCATTCCCGGAAATGAGACCGCCGCCGCCGATCGGCACGACCAGGCAATCGAGATCGGGGCGCTCCTCCAGCATTTCGATGGCGATGGTGCCCTGACCGGCGATGATGCGAGGGTCGTCATAGGGATGGATCAGCACCAGCCCGCTCTGCGCCTGCAGCGCCTCGGCGCGCCCCTGGGCCTCGGCGATGGTCTCGCCGTGCAGCACCACCGTGGCGCCGCAGGCGCGGGTCGAGGCGACCTTCACCGCGGGCGTGGTCACCGGCATCACGATGGTCGCCGCAATGCCAAGCCGCGCCGCGTGATAGGCCACCGCCTGTGCGTGGTTGCCGGCCGACATCGCGATCACGCCGCGAGCGCGGTCGGCGGCATCCAGACTGGCGAGCTTGTTCAGCGCGCCGCGTTCCTTGAACGAGTTGGTGACCTGCAGATTCTCGTATTTGACGAATATCTCGGCGCCGGTCAGCTCGGACAGCTTGGGCGCCGGCAGCATCGGCGTGTGCAGAATCCGCCCATCAAGAATGGTCTGGGCATCCTCGATGTCACTGAGCCTGATCATGGTCGTTGTCCGCCTCCCGGCCGCACTATAGGCGCCGCGGCGGCAATACGTTAGACTTGCAGCGCTTGCCCGGAGGGTTCGAGGGGAATCATGGCGGATGAACGGGACCGGATCGGCGTCAGTTACGACGTAAAGCCGCACGCCTACGACCCGGAGACCAACCCGGAATTGTTCGATGGCGTACCGGCGCGCCGGGTGCTCGCGTTCCTGATCGATCTGGTGATCCTCGCGATCCCGCTGATCCTGGTCTGGCTGTTTTTCTTCGCCGTCGGAATTGTCACGCTGGGGCTTGGATTTGCCCTGTTCGGCCTGATGCCGGTGGTGACGCTGCTGTGGGCCGCCTTCTATTACGGGACCACGCTCGGCGGGCCCCGCTCGGCTACGATCGGGATGCGGGCGCTCGATATCGAGATGCGCACCTGGTACGGCGCGCCGTCCTATTTCGTGCTGGCGGTGGTCCATGCCGGGCTGTTCTGGGTCACCACCAGCGTGCTGACGCCGCTCGTTCTGCTGGTCTGTTTCTTCAACCAGCGCGGTCGGCTGCTGCACGATTTCCTGGTGGGCACGGTGGTGATCAACAATCCGGCGCGCGTCGGCACCATGCGCACCGGCGGACCGGATCGCAGTACCGTTTGACGCGGACGGCCCTGTCGGGTCAGAGTTTGCTTCGGAACCGACTGGCCCGGCCGTGACACAGCATTCGCGCGATACGCCGCAATTCTACCTGACCGCCCCCTCCCCGTGTCCGTATCTCCCGGGCAAGGAAGAGCGCAAGGTATTCACCCATCTCGTCGGCGACCGCGCGCCCGCACTGAACGATCTGCTCACCCATGGCGGGTTTCGCAGGAGCCAGTCGATCGCCTACCGTCCGGCCTGCGAGGCCTGCCGCGCCTGCGTTTCGGTGCGGGTCGTGGTGGAGGACTTCGCGCCAACCCGGTCGATGCGGCGGATCGAGCAGCGCAACGCCGACGTCAGCGCCGAGATGCGCGCGGCGGTGCCGAGCTCCGAGCAATATTCGATCTTCCGCGGCTATCTGGACGAACGCCATCGTGACGGCGGCATGGCCGACATGACCGTGCTCGATTATGCGATGATGGTGGAAGACTCCCATGTCGAGACCCGCATGGTGGAGTACCGGCTGATGAGCGATGCTCCGGCGACGCGACGGGGCGTCGGTCCGCTGATTGCGGTCGGGCTCACCGATGTGCTGAGCGACGGGCTGTCGATGGTCTATTCCTTCTTCGACCCTGAATACGAGGACCGTTCACTCGGGACCCTGATGATCCTCGACCATATCGGGCGCGCAAAGCGCATGGGCCTGCCTTACGTCTATCTCGGCTATTGGGTGCGCGGCTCCCGCAAGATGGACTACAAGAGCCGCTTCCTGCCGCAGGAACGGCTGATGTCGCAAGGCTGGGTCCGCGCGGAGATGTAGCATGATCTTTCAGCCTTGCAGCGCTGGAGCAGAAGCGACGTGCGAGGCTGGATATGTTCTGCAAGAGCATTCTGAGCCGTACAGCACTGCGACCTGACCGGAAGGGGCAATATGCGCCGGCGCGACTTCATCGGATATGTCGGTGCCATCGCGCTGCTTGTTCCCGAAAGCACGCGCGGACAGCAGCCTGAACGCACGCGTCGGGTTGCCGTCTTGATGAATCAGGTCGAGAAGGATCCCGTCGCGCAGTCACGCTTCAAGGCGTTTTCCGAAGAACTCCGGCGATTGGGCTGGGTCGAAGGAAAAAATCTGACTCTGAGCGTTCGCTGGGGTGCGCCCGATATTGCCCGCTTCCGCAAACACGCGGCCGAACTGGTGGCGACCGAGCCGGATGTGATCCTGGCTGCCTCAGGCGCGACCATGCCGGCGATCAAGGAAGCAACACGCACGGTGCCGATCGTTTTCGCGCTGGTGCCCGATCCGGTCGGCTCGGGATTCGTGGAAAGCATGGCAAGACCGGGCGGAAACGCGACCGGGTTCACCCAGTTCGAATTCGGCCTCAGCGGGAAATGGCTGGAGCTTCTCAAGGAAGTGGCGCCGTCGATCAAACGCGTCGCCGTCCTTCGCGACCCGATCGATCCGGCGGGGACCGGGCAGTTCGGCGCCATCCGGACGTCAGCGCCTGCGCTCGGGGTAGAACTGGTCCCGATCGATGTGCGCGATGCTGCCGGGATTGAGCGCGGCATCAAGGCATTTGCAGCCGCCGGCAATGGCGGCCTGATCATTACCGGAAGCGCGCCCGCTGCCGCTCACCGCAAGCTGATCATTGCACTCGCGGATCGGTATCGTTTGCCCGCCGTCTATGCGTATGCCTTTTTCGCCCGCGATGGCGGCCTGGTCGCCTATGGTCCGAACCTGATCGATCAATATCGCCAGGCGGCCGGATATGTCGACCGCATCCTCAAGGGCGAAAAGCCGGCCGATCTGCCTGTCCAGTCTCCCACCGAATATCACCTGGTCATCAATCTCAGGGCGGCAAAGGCGCTCGGCATTACCGTGCCGCAACCGCTGCTCACCCGCGCCAACGAAGTGATCGAATAAGCGCTGCCGGCGCAGGACAAACGACGGGAGCCGCTTCCTGCCGCAGAAGCGGTTGACGTCGCAGGGCTGGGTGCGCGCGGAGATGTGGGGCAACGCAGCTTGGCCGGTGCGTGATCAGGGGACACAAAGAGCTGCGAATCTACGGTCTTTAACCAGAAACCGTCATGGCGTGATCGCGGGAACTTGGTAAATTGGATCTCGCCGTCACCGCCGGAGGTGGTTATGAAGCGACGCGGTGAAACGACTGCCAGCTTACCGAAGAAACCGCCTGCAAAGCGCACGAGAACTTCACCTCAGGCTGCGCGCAAGTCCTCGCTTTCCACGAACGAACTTAAGCGGCAGATCGCTGCTCTTGAGAAGGAAGTGCTGGCACGCACGATCGATCTGTCCGAGGCGCTGGAGCGGCAGACGGCGACATCCGAAGTTCTACAGGTCATCAATTCCTCATCAGGCAACCTGGCGCCGGTCTTCAGCGCCATGCTCGACAAGGCAATGACCCTATGCGGTGCCGCGTTCGGGTTTTTGACCAGCTACGATGGACACCGCTTTGCGCCTGCGGCGATGCGCGGTGTGCCACCACAGCTGGCGGAATATTTCAGCCGTGGAATGGACCAACCGCAGCCGGGCGAGGCGCATTTCCGAATCCTCAAAGGCGAAGACATTATCCACAATATCGATCAGAAAGGAGAGGAAGCGTATCTATCCGCTCTTCCATTGCGCCGCGCCGTTGTCGATCTTGGTGGCGCGCGGACGGCATTGGTGCTTGCCCTGCGCAAGGAGAATACAATCCTTGGCGCTCTCACCATTTATCGCAAAGAAGTACGTCCATTCTCCGACAAGCAGATCGAACTAATGCGAAGCTTCGCCGCGCAGGCCGTGATCGCCATCGAGAATGCGCGGCTTCTGAGCGAACTGCGGGCGCGCACCGACGACCTCGGTGAATCGCTGGAACAGCAGACCGCAATGTCCGAGGTGTTGAGCGTCATTAGTTCGTCAGCCGGCGAGCTCAAACCAGTATTCGACGCAATCCTGCAAAGAGCAACGCGAATCTGCGAAGCACAGTTCGGCAATCTGTTTCTGCGTGAGGGCGATAACGTGCGTACGGTGGCGGTGATCGGAATCCCGTCCTTTGCTGATAGCTGGCGGCGCGACCCGGTCATGCGGCTTGTGCCGAATACCCCGAGCAGCCGGGTCCTCGGCACCGGGCAAATTGTTCAGATACTCGACATGCGAAAGGACGAAGGTTACCTCGCAGGCAACCCGCGCACGCGCGAGCTTGTCGAGATTGGCGGCGCACGCACCTTCATTTCCTTTCCAATGATGAAAGATGATCAAGCGATTGGCACTATCGGGATGTATCGGCAGGAGGTTCGCCCCTTCACCGACAAGCAGATAGAGCTAATGAGAAATTTCGCAAAGCAAGCCGTGATCGCCATCGAAAATTCGCGTCTGCTCAACGAACTGCGGGACTCCCTGCAGCAGCAGACCGCTACCGCCGACGTACTCAAGGCCATCAGCAGATCGACATTCGATTTGCAGGCAATTTTGGATGCACTGGTTGAATCTGTAGCAAGGCTGTGCGAGTCGGATACCACTGCAATCGCTCGCGAGAATGGCGACGTATACGAACTTGCCGCAACATATGGGCACTCAGATGAAGTGCTCGGGTACATGCGCGCTCGTCCGTTTCAAGTCGACCGTGGAAACTTGGTCGGACGCGTTGCGTTAGAGGGAAAGGCCCTTCAACTCGAAGACGTGCAGGCCGATCCGGAATTCAAGTACAAGGAGGCGGCACGAGTCGTCGGTGTGCGCACGATGCTGGGTGTACCCCTGCTTCGCCAAGGACGCACTATCGGTGTCGTCGTATTGCAGCGACGCCGACTGGAGCTCTTTACGCGGATGCAGATTGAGCTAGTGACTACTTTCGCCGACCAAGCGGTGATCGCCATCGAGAATGCGCGGCTGCTCAGCGAACTGCGCCAACGCACTGCCGATCTAACTACATCGCTAGAGGATCTTCGGACTGCCCAGGATCGCCTGATTCAGACTGAAAAGCTCGCCTCGCTCGGTCAACTGACCGCGGGTATTGCCCACGAGATCAAGAACCCGCTCAATTTCATCAACAATTTTTCGGCCGTCTCGGTCGAACTCATCGACGAGTTGCGCGAAGCGCTTTCTGGCGCGACGCTCAATGATGATTTGCGCGGACAGGTCGGCGAGCTGACGGATATGCTCCAAGGCAACCTCGACAAGGTAATCCAGCACGGCAAACGCGCAGACTCGATCGTCAAGAACATGCTGTTGCATTCACGTCAGGGCTCCGGCGAGCATAGGTCGGTCGACATCAACGCCTTGGTCGAAGAGAGCCTCAACCTCGCCTATCATGGCGCGCGGGCCGAAAAGCAAGACTTCAACATTACATTGGAAAGGTCTCTCGATCCCTCTGCCGGGGACATCGATCTCTTCCCGCAGGAAATGACGCGCGTTTTTCTGAATTTGATTTCAAATGGCTTCTATGCCGCGACAAAAAAAAAGCTCGATGCGAATGGCGGAGACTACGAGCCCACCCTGGTTGCCGCGACGAAGAACCTCGGCGATCGTGTTGAAATCAGAATCCGCGACAACGGCATCGGAATTCCGCCGGAGGTCAGGGAAAGGATGTTCAATCCGTTTTTTACCACCAAGCCGGCCGGCGAAGGGACCGGCCTTGGCCTGTCGTTGAGCCACGACATCATCGTGAAGCAACATTCCGGGTCCATAGAGGTCGATACGCAGCAGGGCGAGTATACGGAATTCAAGATCATTCTCCCGCGCAGGGCTGCTGCGAAAGCAAAGGCTGGAGGCCGTTCGTGAAACCGCTGATTCTCGTGGTCGATGATGAGCCCGACGTGGAAACGCTGTTCCGTCAGCAGTTTCGCCGCGATCTGCGCGATGGCCATTTTACCATGAAATTCGCCCAGTCCGCCATGGCGGCCCTGCAATGCGTTACCGACGCGGGGGATGCCTCGCTGATCCTTATTCTGTCAGACATTAACATGCCGGGCATGAGCGGGCTGGAGCTTCTGCCAAAAGCCAAGGCGCTTCGGCCGGATGTGCCGGTCATCATGATCACCGCCTACGGCGATGCCGAGACCAAGCGCAAGGCTTTGGAGAACGGCGCCGACGCGCTTCTGACCAAGCCAATCGACTTCACTTCGCTCCGGGGCGAGATCGAAACCAGGGTCGGGCGGGCCGCATGATCCGCGATTTGGCGGGGATAGGCGAACATCCGTTCAAGCAATGCTCTTCCCGAACCTGTTGGTCTTCGGGAAGCGGTCCGGCTTGACGCGGCCGGCATCGCCGCGATTGCCGCGCCAAGCGGCGAGTTCCTTCAGCGGAGTGGTGTTCGCGCGCCCCGCCGAGTCAAACCAGTTCAACCCGTCGCCCTTCGACTCGAAAGTCGTGATGTCGCTCAGGATCCCGTCCTTGTAGCGCTGCAGCCGCACGCCGGCGCCGCGCGTCATCTCCGGCACCTGGTTGATCGGGAACACGATCATCTTGCGATTCTCGCCGATGGCCGCGACCAGATCGCCCTCGACCAGCGCAATCGCGACCGCCTTGTCCGGCGCCTTGACGTTCAGCACCTGCTTGCCCTTGCGGGTATTGGCGAGGCATTCGTCCTCGGGCACCACGAAGCCCTTGCCTTCGGCGGAGGCCATCAGGAACTTGCGGCCGCCCTGGTGCTTGAAGGCGGCGACGATCGACGCATCCTGCTCCAGATCGATGAACAGCCGCACCGGCTCGCCGTGGCCGCGGCCGCCCGGAAGCTTCGATGCATCGATGGTGTAGAACTTTCCGTTCGAGGCGAAGAACACGCATTTCGACGTGGTCTCGGCGTGGAAATGGAATTGCAGTGAGTCGTCGGATTTGAAGGCGACCGCTGACAGGTCGGTGACGTGGCCGCGCAGCGCCCGCACCCAGCCCTTCTCCGACACCACGACCGTAACCGGCTCGCGCTCGACCAGCATTTCCGCCAATTCCTGCTCGACGTCCTGCACCTGCCCGAAGGTGGTGCGACGCCTGCCGAGTTCGGTCTTGGGCCCGAAGGTTTCGCGCACCTTCCTGATTTCGCCCGCGACCGTCTTCCACTGCTCATCTTCGGATTTAAGCAGCGCCTTCAATTTCTTCAGTTCGTCCCGTAAATTCTTGTCCTCGCTGCGGATCTCCATTTCCTCGAGCTTGCGCAGGTTGCGCAGCCGCATGTTGAGGATCGCGTCGGCCTGAACGTCGGTGAGCTTGAAAGTCCGGATCAGCACCGGCTTGGGCTCGTCCTCGGTGCGGATGATCTTGATGACCTTGTCGAGGTTCAGATAGGCGATCAGGTAGCCGCCCAGCACCTCGAGCCGATGCTCGATCGCTTCGAGCCGGTGCTGGCTGCGCCGCACCAGGACATCGCGGCGATGGTCGAGCCATTCGCGCAACGCCTCGGCGAGGCCCAGCACCTTGGGCACCCGGCCCTTGACCAGCACATTCATGTTCATCGGCACGCGGCTTTCCAGCTCGCTCACCTTGAACAGCGATTCCATCAGCAGCACCGGGTCCACGGCGCGCGATTTCGGCTCGATCACCAGACGGATGTCGGCTGCGGATTCGTCGCGGATGTCGGCGACGAGCGGCAGCTTGCGCTCGTTGAGCAGTTCGGCGATGCGCTCCACCAGCCGCGACTTCTGCACCAGATAGGGAATCTGCGTCACCACGATCTGGTAGCCGCCGCGGCCGGTGTCTTCCTTGCTCCAGCGCGCCCGCACCCGGAACGAGCCTCGGCCGGTGGTATAGGCCTCGGCGATCGCCTCTTTCGAATCGACCACGATGCCGCCGGTCGGAAAGTCCGGCCCCGGCACGTATTTCAGCAGCGTCTTGCTGCGCGCATTCGGATTGTCGATCAGGAACAAAGCGGCGTCGCACAATTCGGCGGCATTGTGCGGCGGAATGGATGTGGCCATGCCGACTGCGATGCCCTGCGATCCGTTGGCTAGCAGGTTCGGGAACGCGCCGGGCAAGACCACCGGCTCTTCCGTCAGCCCGTCATAGTTGGGCCGGAAGTCGACCGCGTTTTCGTTGATGCCCTCAAGCAGCAACCGCGCGACCTCGGTCATGCGGGCTTCGGTGTAGCGGTAGGCGGCTGCGTTATCGCCGTCGATATTGCCGAAGTTCCCCTGCCCGTCGATCAGCGGATAGCGCGACGAGAAGTCCTGCGCGAGCCGCACCAGCGCGTCGTAGATCGCCTGGTCGCCATGCGGGTGGAAGTTACCCATCACGTCGCCGACGATCTTGGCGGATTTCTTCGGCGTGGAACCCGGATCAAGCCGCAACAGATTCATGCCATGCAGAATGCGGCGGTGGACCGGCTTCAGCCCGTCGCGCGCGTCGGGAAGCGCGCGATGCATGATGGTCGACAGCGCATAGGCCAGGTAGCGCTCTTCGAGCGCGTCCTGCAGCGCAATGTCCTGGACGTCCTTGTCCGGCGGAGGAATCAGCCTGGTACCCATGGGGTTCGGTACCGCGCATCGCCGTCGCGAACAAGTGACGCACCCCCTGCGGGGTGCGCTCCAAGCCCGGGGCGGCTAGCATTGCAGCACGGGCGACGATCCCGGTCGAGGCGGCGTTCGCGTGGTCCCGACCGAAACTGAGGGAGACCAGCCATGCGCAACACCACGCTTGCGTTAACAATTGCGGCTGCCCTGCTGGCAATACTTGCTACCTCGCCCAGACCGGCACAGGCGATGATGCTGCCGTCGCAAGCAGTGATTGCCGACGTCGCGGCGCACGCGGATCATGTGCAGAAGGTCCGTCGCTATTGCCGCAGATATTGCAATCGCTATCGCTGCTGGCGGCGGTGCTGGTGGGCCCCCCGGCGATACTATCGGCCCTACTATCGTCCATATCGCTATTACCGGCGCTACTAGTCCGGCAGTCGTCTTCGGGCGGGTACATGAACAGGTGGCTCAGCAGCGGACTCGCGCATCCGCCGCTGAGCCAATGAGTATCGAGCCCGGGACTCTAGAGCCTGGGAATCTAGAGCCTGTACTACGTCGTACGGTGCCGCCGGATTTTGCGCGCACTTCCGAACGGTCACGCTTGATTTATTGCCAAGCGCGGAAAAAATCCGATGTGCCTCCAATTTTTCGTGGTACTTATTTCGCGTGGCCGTGAAGGGGATCAGTTTGCGGCAGGGTGGTTTCTAGCTGCGCCCGCACGGGTGCGGATCACGCGGTCGGTAGCGGTGTGCTGCCTGACCGAAGCGTAACATCCGTGTTGCGCACGTCGTCGATTAAATGGAGATCGAACTCATGAAGACACTCGCAACTGCCCTGATCGTAGCGGCCGGCCTCGCCCTCGGCACCGGAGCCGCCATGTCGGCTCCGGTCAGCATGCCGGGCTCGGGCGCCACGCTGAATGTGGGCAGCCTGCTGCAGCCGGCGCAATATTACGGCGGGTATCGCTACCGGTATCGGCCATACTGCTATACTGTCCGGCGCTGCTCGGGCTATGGCTATTACCGCCGCTGCTGGAGAGAGCGCATCTGTCGCTGAACAGAAAGCGCAGTCCGATCGAGATCAGGCCGGTCCGTCAGGGCCGGCCTTTTTCATGCCGCATCGGGCAATCTGCGGCAGACCGCGGCGATGAAATGCGCGCGCGCGTCGGACAGCGTGAGGCCGCGAGGCTCCATCACATGGCGCGCGAGAAAGAATGCCGTGAGCGCGAAGCCATCCTCGATGTCCTTCGCACCGACATCCGCCTCACCGTGAGGTTCGGCCTCCCCGCTGACGAAAGCCGGAAGAGCAAGCAGGCGGTCGCGCCACGGCGCACCGGCATCCCGCGAAACCGCCCGGCCCGACTTGGGAGAAACATAGACGAGATCGCTCCGCGATCCGGTCGCCGCGCAGGCATCGAGGTCGAGCCCGAAACCGAGTTCCGACAGCATCAGAAGTTCGAACCGAACCGTCAGCGCGGCGCATGAGACCGGATCGTGAAGACGACCGACGATGGCTTCCAGGCCATCAAACACGATTTCATGCGGGTCGCGCTCGGGCAGCAGCCGCGCCAGTGCGGCGAGATGCGTCACCGCGAACAATGCATGCCGATCGGAAAACAATGCACCCGCGCGCAATGCGACCGGCTCGACCGTGAAGGTGCCGAGGTGATCATCCAGGCGCGCGCGCCACTGCACCCGCACCGAATTGCCCGGCTGCAGGACCGGCCGCATCCGGCTCCCCGTCCCGCCCCGCACGAGCCCAAGGTGGCGGCCGTGCGCGCGGGTCATCAGTTCCAGAATGGCATTCGCCTCGCCATGCCGCCGGATGCCAAGGACGAATCCGTCGTCACTCCATTGCATGACGGGACATGAGCCGATCCCGGGCGGAATGTCGAGTTGCCCGAAGGCTAACGGAGTTCCACCCAGGCCGGGGCGTGGTCGCTGGCGCCCTCGCGGCCGCGCTCCACCCGGTCGACGCCGGCTGCCTTCAACCTATTTGCGAGGATCGGCCCGAGCAGGATGTGATCGAGCCGCAGCCCGGCATCGCGCTGCCAGCGGTTTCGCTTGTAGTCCCAGAACGTATAGATGCGCTCGTCGGGATGGGTTTCCCGCAGGGCATCGGTCCAGCCCTGTTTCAGCAGCCGGGCATAGGCCGCGCGGCTCTGCGGCTGGACCAGCGCGTCGTTGTCCCAGGACTTGGTGGGATAGATGTCCAGGTCGGTCGGCGCCACGTTGAAGTCGCCGATCAGTACGACGGGTACGTTGGCTTTCAATAGCTTGCGGGCATGTGTCGATAGCCGGCTGAACCATTTCAGCTTGTAGTCGAACTTGGGGCCGGGCTGCGGATTGCCATTCGGCAGATACAGGCAGCCGATCAGGATGCCGTTCACGGCGGCCTCGAGATAACGGCTCTGCAGGTCATTCGGGTCGCCCGGCAGCGCCATGCGAGTCGCGACCGGCTCACCGTTGCGCGACAGGATCGCCACCCCGTTCCAGGTCTTTTGACCGCGAAACACCGAATGATAGCCCGCCTTGCGCAGGGCCGCCGCCGGAAAGTCCGCGTCGATGCATTTCAGTTCCTGCAGGCCGACAATATCGGGCTTGGCACGCCTCAGCCATTGCAGAAGGTTCGGCAGCCGCCGATTGATATTGTTGATGTTGAAGGTTGCGATTTTCACCGGCCCCGATCGACAGCGTCAGCTGTCCCTCGGAAAGTCCAGTCCCATCTCGCGATAGCGTTCCGGGTCGTCGCCCCAGCCCTCGCGCACCTTGACGAACAGGAACAGATGGACCGGGGCCTCGAGTATCCCCGACATCTCCTTGCGCGCTTCGGCGCCGATCGCCCTCAGCGTCTGGCCGCCCTTCCCGATCACGATCTTTTTCTGGCTTTCGCGCTCCACATAGATCGTCTGCTCGATGCGCACCGAGCCGTCCTTCTTTTCCTCCCAGGAATCGGTTTCGACGGTGGACTGGTAGGGCAATTCCTGATGCAGGCGGTTGAACATCTTCTCGCGGGTGATCTCGGCTGCGAGCTGCCGCAGCGGCGCGTCCGACATCTGGTCTTCCGGATAGAGCCAGGGACCCGGAGGGACCTCTCCGGCAAGCCACGAGCGCATGTCGTCGACGCCATCGCCGGAGAGTGCCGACACCATGAAGGTCGCCTGAAACCCGACGCGTGCGTTCAGGGCGGTCGCGAGCGCCAGCAAGGCAGGCTTGTCGGTGACGTCGACCTTGTTGAGGACCAGAAACTTGCGGCCGGATGTAGCGGCCAGATTCTTCACGATGGCCTCGGCTTCGTCGTCCAGGCCCTTGCGCGAGTCGAGCAGGAACCCGGTCAGGTCGGCATCATGGGCGCCGGCCCAGGCACTCGTCACCATCGCGCGATCGAGCCGTCGCTTGGGTGCAAAAATGCCCGGCGTGTCGACGAATATCAGCTGCGAGGCGCCTTCGATGATGATGCCACGGACCGGCATGCGCGTGGTCTGCACCTTGTGGCTCACGATCGAGACCTTGCTGCGCACCAGCGCATTGATCAGGGTCGATTTGCCGGCATTGGGCGCGCCAATCAGCGCAATGAAACCACATCGGCTCGCCTCCTGCGATGGCGCGCCCTCAGACATCCGCGCGGACTCCTTCGCGGGCGAGCAGCGCCGCCGCGGCCGCCTGCTCGGCCGCGCGCTTGGAGCGGCCATGGCCTTCCGCCGGCTCCCGCTCGGGCAGCAGAACGGCGACCCGGAAAACCGGGTCGTGATGCGGACCGATCCGTTCGACCTCGCGATAGGACGGGGTCGGCAACCCCCGCGCCTGCGCCCATTCCTGCAGCACCGTCTTCGGATCGCGCAAGGGTCGCGCCGGGGCGCGCATGCGGTCCGACCAATAGCGCTCGACCAGTACTTTCGCAGCCTTGTAGCCGCCATCGAGAAACACCGCACCGACCAGCGACTCGCAAACATCGGCGAGGATCGCGATCCGCGAGCGCCCGCCTGCCCGCACTTCGGATGCCCCGAGTCGCAGCGATGCTCCGAGATCGATCGCACGGGCCACATCGGCGCAGGATTCGCGGCGTACCAGGTCGGCCAGGCGGCGCGACAATTCGCCTTCCTCCGCCTTCGGAAACGCCTCGAACAGCATTTCGGATACCGCGAGGCCCAGAACATGGTCCCCCAGGAATTCCAGCCGCTGATAGCTGCCGGTGCGGCCCTGCCCCTTGAGCGCGGAAATGTGGGTGAGCGCGCGCTCGAGCAGCGCCTTGTCGCGGAACTTGTAGCCGATGGTGGTTTCGAGTGCGGACGCGCGCTCGGTCTTGCGTCTGGTCCTGACAGGTGCCGCCTGCGACTTGCCGCCCGCTTCGGCGGAAACCGGTTCGGCGTCGGCGGCAACGGGCATTGCGCTCGCCGCCGATTTTCGCTTTGCCGCGCGCGGCTTGCGCTTGGCCCGCGCGTTGTTCGCGATGGCAGTCCTGTCTGCGGGCGCGCTCATCGCACGATCTTGAAAATCCGGTTCCAGCGTACGGTCCATGGCCAGCGCCAAATCTGCCATGCGCGTTCGCCCTCTGCGACGGAGAAGAAGATGATCTGCGCGCGGCCGATCAGATGACTGAAGGGCACATAGCCGACCTGACTGAGGACGCGGCTGTCGGTCGAGTTGTCGCGATTGTCGCCCATCATGAAGTAATGACCGGCCGGCACCACATATTCCTGCGTATTGTCGTAGAAGCCGTTGTCCTGCAGATCGAGCGTCGTGTAGCTTACGCCGTTCGGAAGGGTCTCGCGCCAGCGCTTGACGCGGATCGCGCGGTCGCCTTCTTCGGTCTCGATATAGTCCGCCATGCGTTCGCGCTTGACCGGTTCGCCGTTGATGATCAGCGCGCCCTGCTGGACCTGGATGCGGTCGCCCGGCAGCCCGATCACGCGCTTGATGTAATCGGTGGAGTCGTCCTTCGGCAGCCTGAAGACCGCGACATCGCCACGATCGGGCGGCGAGCCGAAGATGCGGCCCGAAAACAGGGGCGGCGAGAATGGAAAGGAATAGGACGAATATCCGTAGGAATATTTCGACACGAACAGATAGTCGCCGACCAGCAGCGTTTCCTTCATCGATCCCGACGGGATGTTGAAAGGCTGGAACAGGAAGGTGCGGATCACGAGCGCAATGATGAGCGCATGCACGATCACGCGGACGGTCTCGCCGAATCCGCTTTCCTTGCGCTTGGTGCTGGTCACGCTCATGGGCCTCATGTCCGGGAGATTACGCGCTGGCCGGCCCTTGTAGCGGGTGCGGAACGGCTTCGCAACGAAACGGAAAACCACCTTTATCTATATGGCAACACTAATGAAACCAGTTCTTGCGGCGCTCATGATACCGCCTTCAGAGGCACCGCGGAGATGATCACGATCGCTTGTGCAAGCGGATATTCGTCGGTCAGACTGATGTCGATTCGTGCCTCATGACCATCCGGCGTGATCTCGTTCAGCCGTTTGAGCGCGCCGCCGGTAAGCTTCATGGTCGGGCGACCGGACGGCAGGTTGACCACACCCATGTCGCGGAAGAACACCCCGTTGCGAAAACCGGTGCCGAGCGCCTTGGAGCAGGCCTCCTTCGCCGCGAAGCGCTTGGCATAGGTGTCGATGCGGGTCGCGCGCCGTTCCGCCTTGGCGACCTCCACCGGTGTGAAGATGCGCTGGATGAAGCGGTCACCGTGCCGTTCCAGCACTTTCTCGATGCGCCGGATGTCGACGAGATCGGAGCCGAGCCCAAGGATCATGCCACCTTGGATCATGCCGCCTTCGCATTCTGCCGCCCACGGTCCATGGCGCCGCGCATGGTTCGGATCGCGTTGTCGAGGCCGACATAGACCGCCTCGCCGATGAGGAAATGGCCGATATTCAGCTCGACGATTTCCGGCAGCGCCGCGATGGTCTCCGCGCTCGCATAGTCGAGGCCGTGTCCCGCATGGACTTCGAGCCCAAGGAAGTTCGCGCATGCCGTCGCGATCCGGATACGCTCGAATTCGCGCGCAGCAACATCCGCATCGCCGGCCGCCAACGCTTCGCACCAGGCGCCGGTATGTATCTCGATCACCGGCGCGCCCACTGCATGCGCGGCTTCGACCTGCTCGCGGTCGGCCGCGATGAAAAGCGACACCCGGATGCCCGCCGCGCCGAGCGTACGCACCGCATGCTCCACGACTCCGCGCTGGCCGACCACATCGAGTCCGCCTTCGGTGGTGCGCTCGGCGCGCCGCTCCGGCACCAGGCATGCGGCATGCGGACGGGTGCGCACCGCGATCGCGATCATGTCGTCGGTCGCCGCCATCTCGAAATTCAGCGGCTTGCCAATCTCGGCCTTCAGCCGCGTGATGTCCTCGTCGCGAATATGGCGCCGGTCCTCGCGCAGATGCGCGGTGATGCCGTCCGCTCCCGACGCCACGGCAAGCTTTGCCGCCCGCACCGGATCCGGATGCCGGCCGCCGCGAGCATTGCGGATGGTGGCGACGTGGTCGATGTTGACGCCGAGACGGAGATGCGGGGCCTGAACCAAGATCAAGGAGCCTTCAGCCGTTCACGCGCGCCACCCGCGCGACCACGGGCTTGGCCCGCAATTGCGCGATGATGGCGGTCAGGTGCTTGAGATCATAGACCTCGAGATCGATGATGAGCGTGGTGAAGTCGGGCGATTGGCGCGTCATGTGGATATTGTCGATGTTGCCGTCATTTTCGGCGATGACCTGGGCAAGCTGCGCCAGGGTGCCCGGTTCGTTGACCGATTCTACCACAATCCGGGCGGGAAAGCGCTGCGGTTCCCGCTCGTCGACATCCCAGCGCAAATCGAGCCATTGCTCCGGCCGGTCCTCGAAATCCTGCAGGCTCGGCGACTGGATCGGATAGATCGTGATCCCCTCCCCCGGTGTCAGAATGCCGACGATGCGGTCGCCCGGCACCGCGCCGCCATTGGGCGCGAACCGTACCGGAAGATCGCTGTTGATGCCGCGCACGGGGATGGCGCCCGCGGTGTCGCCGGTCGGAACCTTGGCCTTCACCGCCTTCGCGCGGCGCAAACCAAACCAGGCGCTGTCGCCCTTGGGCGCGGCCAGCGCCGCACGCTCTTCGAGATAATCGGGATACATCGCGCGCGCGACGTCGGAGGCTTTCATCTCGCCGCGGCCGACTGCCGCCATCACCTCCTCGATCGAGGAACGCGCGAGCCGCGGCAAGGCGCCCTGCAGCTTCTCGTCGGAATATTCCTTCTTGGCGCGCTGAAACAGCCGCTCGACGATGCGCCGGCCAAGCCCCGCATATTGGTCGCGCACGGCGACCCGCGTGGCACGCCGGATGGAGGCCCGCGCCTTGCCGGTCACAACGATGGATTCCCACGCGGCCGGCGGCGCTTTCTGCGCCTTCGAGGTCATGATCTCGACCTCGTCGCCGTTCTGCAGCTCCGACGCCAGCGGCGCGATCTTACCGTTGATCTTGGCGCCGACCGCCATGTTGCCGACATCGGTATGCACCGCATAGGCGAAGTCGATCGGAGTGGCGTGGCGCGGCAGCGCGATCAGCTTGCCCTTCGGCGTAAAGCAGAAGACCTGGTCGTGGAACAGTTCGAGCTTGGTGTGCTCCAGGAATTCCTCGGAATTGGACCCCTCCGACAGCAGCTCGATGGTGCGGCGCAACCACGCATAGGCATTCGACTCGCGCGACAGCATCTCCGAGGGAGATACGCTCGCATCCTTGTAGAGGGCATGCGCCGCGATACCGTATTCGGCGATATCGTCCATCTCCTGCGTGCGCACCTGCAGTTCGACGCGCTGCTTGCCGGGCCCGATCACGGTGGTGTGGATCGACCGGTAATCATTCTGCTTGGGCGTCGAGATGTAATCCTTGAAGCGGCCGGGCACCACCGGCCATGTGGTATGGACGACGCCGAGCGCCTGATAGCATTCGGCGACCGCGTTCACGATCAGGCGAAACGCGAAGATATCCGACAATTGCTCGAAGCCGACCGACTTGCGCTCCATCTTGCGCCAGATCGAATAGGCGCGCTTCTGGCGTCCCCTCACCTTGGCCGATATGCCGCGGTCCGCAAGCTTGCGGGTGAGCTGCTGCTCGATGTCGATGATCAGATCCTTGTTGCGCAGTCCGAGCGTCAGCAGGCGCTCGGTCACCACCTGATAGGCGTCGGGATACAGCTCGCGAAACGACAGGTCTTCGAGCTCCTCACGCATTTCCTGCATGCCCATGCGGCCGGCAAGCGGTGCGTAAATGTCGAGCGTCTCCTCTGCCATCCGCCGGCGTGTGTCGGGGGGAACGTGGTGAAGCGTGCGCATGTTATGCAGGCGGTCCGCCAGCTTGACGAGAAGCACGCGCACATCGTCAGCGATGGCGAGCAGCAACTTGCGCAGATTCTCGGCCTGCTTGGCCTCCTTCGTAACCAGGTCGAGCTTTTTCAGCTTGGTCAGGCCCTCCACGAGAGCGCCGATTTCCTTGCCGAACAACTCGTCGATCTCCGCGCGCGTGGCCGGCGTATCCTCGATGGTGTCGTGCAGGAGCGCGGCCGCGACCGTCGCATCGTCAAGCTGCAGGTCGGTGAGGATCGCGGCAACTTCAAGCGGATGCGAGAAATACGGATCGCCGGAGGCGCGCTTCTGCTCGCCGTGCGCCTTCATCGCGTAAACATAGGCGCGGTTGAGCAAGGCTTCGTCGGTGTCGGGATTGTAGCGGCGGACACGATCGACCAGTTCGTATTGCCGCATCATTTGCGGTTTGGCGGGACGCTTGGTCTTTTCCGCCGATCCGGGTTCGGGACCGAGCATTGTCCCCGGAAGCTCCAGCGGTGCGCGTGTCCGCGCCTGGTTCTGCATCCGGGGTAATTGTGGGCTCGACCGCGCCATGATCCGCTCCGGCCGACGATGCCGGCCTGCACCAAAACCAATATCACGGCGGTTCGCCGCACCCGCAAGGCCGAAGGCAAAGGGTTAAGAAACAAAAAGGCCCGACGGATCGCCGGGCCTTGAGGACTTTGCCGGGGTGGGCTGGTGGGCCTATTCCTCTTCTTCGGGCTGCGCCTCGGGGGGCGTAAGTCCTTCCAGCCCCTTGAGCAATTCCTCCTCGCTCATGTGCTCCATGGCGACATCGGTATCGTCGGCATCGACCGAGCCCGAAGTTCCGATCAACGGCGCCTCCGGCTCCGGCTCGTCGACCTCGACATACTTCTGCAGGGAATGAATCAGGTCTTCCTTGAGGTCGCCTGGCGAGATCGTGGTCTCGGCAATCTCGCGCAATGCCACAACCGGGTTCTTGTCATTGTCGCGATCGACGGTGATCTGGGCACCGGACGAAACCATGCGAGCGCGATGACTCGCGAGAAGCACGAGTTCGAAGCGGTTTTCAACCTTGTCGATGCAGTCTTCTACGGTGACACGGGCCATCGGCTTGTCACTCCTATGACGGTTTTTTCAATGGGAATTGGGGGCGTTGGTACCCTCAGACCTTCGGAATCGCAAGAAGTAAATTGGTCCGATCGGAACCGGTGGTTTTCACTTGGCCCCGTCGGTAAACCTCTGGTAACGGACCCGCTGGAACCATACAGCCCGCTTTCGACTAATTGAATTGAGGACGATCAAATTTCGCGGAGCGGGAGATTCTGCGGCACTTCCCGCCGCGACAGGGCGGCCATTCCTGCCGTCGACACGACGCATTGCACACCGACCTGATGTGGCGACAGCCGCCTGACAGACCAGAAGGACAAGACTTGACGATGGGATCAAATCTCGAAAGGACTGCCCTGTTCATTGATGGTGCAAACCTTTACGCGACCGCAAAATCCTTGGGCTTTGACATCGACTACAAGCGCCTGCTTCGCGAGTTTCAGTCACGCGGCTATCTGTTGCGCGCCTTCTACTACACCGCCGTTATCGAGGATCAGGAATATTCATCAATCCGCCCCTTGATCGACTGGCTGGATTACAACGGCTACACCGTCGTGACGAAGGCGACGAAGGAATTCGTCGATCAGACCGGCCGCCGCAAGGTCAAGGGCAACATGGATATCGAGCTTGCGGTCGATGCCATGGAGCTTGCCGGGCACATCAACCACATGGTGCTGTTCTCCGGCGATGGCGACTTTCGCTCGCTGATCGAAGCGGTCCAGCGGCGCGGTGTACGCGTGACCGTGGTCTCGACCATGTCGTCTCAGCCACCCATGGTTGCCGACGAGTTGCGCCGGCAGGCCGATGAATTCGTCGACATCATCACGCTGCAATCCAAGATCGGCCGCGATCCGTCGGAGCGTCCGGTCCGTGAACCGCGCGAACCTCGCCAGCATACTCCGCAGTTTTTGCAGCGGCCGACACAACGGGCGAATATCGGCCCCGATGGCGACGACTTCGAGGACTGAAAACCCGGCATTCATTCGCGACAGCGGCAAGGCGGGGCGCGATTGTCCGCGCTGCCCCCGGCTGGTTGCGTTTCGCACGCAGTGGCGTGAGCGTGAACCGGGCTGGTTCAACGCACCGGTCGGCTCGTTCGGTCCGTTGGACGCGCGGCTGCTGATCGTGGGACTGGCGCCTGGCCTGCAAGGCGCCAACCGCACCGGGCGTCCCTTCACCGGGGACTTTGCCGGCGATCTCCTCTACGGGACGCTGGTCGAATTCGGATTCGCGCGAGGACAATTCAATGCGCGGGTCGACGACACGATCGAACTCGTCGATGCACGGATCACCAACGCGGTGCGCTGCGTGCCTCCCGAGAACAAGCCGACGCCGGCGGAAATCCTGACGTGCCGCGGCTTCCTCGAAGCGACCATCGCCGAGATGACGGAACTGCGCGGGATCATCGCGCTCGGTCGGATCGCTCATGATGCAACCGTGACCGCGCTCGGGTCACGCAAATCGGCGGTGAAATTCGGCCATGGCGCCCGCAGCGAAATCGGGCAGGTGACGATTTTCGACAGCTATCACTGCTCGCGCTACAATACCAATACCGGTGTGTTGACGCCGGACATGTTCAGAGCGGTGTTTGCCGCCGCGCGCGATTTTATCGACGGCGGCCGGGTGAGGCGCGCCTGATCAGGCGTGATCCAAAGTCTGCTTCAAAAAAACAGACCACCCATTCTCAGTCACGATCGCCGCGCTTGCGGCGCGGCTGCACCAGAATGCGAAAGCCGCCCGACGGCACCATCTCGAATGAAACGCCCTCGTCGCGCAGCACACCCTCGATCGCCACAGCCGTCGAACGTCGCACGTCGACGCCCGCTTGCTCCAGCCGGTTGATCGATCGCTGCGTGACGCCGACCCGCTGACCGAGTTCGGCCTGACTCCAGCCGAGCACCGCGCGCGCGGCACGGACCTTGGCTGCAAATTCCCGTCGCTCTTCGTTCATCGCAACGAGGTTCGGCACGACGGAGAATCTCTTGCGTCGGTTGTCGCCGATCATTTCCCCTCCAGCCCAACGTCATGTTTTGTGACACACAAAACCGATTTTGCGACGCGCAATTCGTCACACCCGACATAGTTGTCGTACGAAATATCCTTTATGTACCAATGGCTTGACTCGGTAATGTCATCTGATGTGACATCTGCTTCATCAAAATTCCTGTTGTGCAGAGTCCCATGCCCAAGGTCGTCCTCTCCAAAACCTTCATCGAGCACGCGATCTGCGATCCGGGACGAGCCAAGATCGACTATTTCGATTCCGATCAACGCGGGTTCATGCTCGAGGTCAGGCGCTCGGGCGGGAAGACGTTCTATCAGCGCTACAGCGACGAGCGCGGCCGCGAGCGGCAATTCAAGATCGGCCCGGCCGACGCGCTTACGCTCGATCAGGCCCGCAAGAAGGCCCGCATCATCCTGGCCCAGGCCCTGCTCGGCTCCGACCCGCAGGCCCGGCGCAGGGAGTTGCGCGAGATTCCGACGCTCGCCGAACTCGTCCGCGACCGCTATCTGCCGCATGTGAAGGCCTACAAGCGGAGCTGGCGCACGGATGAGACCGTGTTCCGCGTCCACATCCTGCCGCTGCTCGGCTCCAAGCCGATCGACGAGATCACCGGCGATGCGATCGCCGATCTCGTCCAGCGCATGCGCGACAAAGGCTATGCCAGCGGCACCACCAATCGGGTGCTGATCCTGATCCGATTCATCTTCAATCTGGCGCGCAAGTGGAAGATCGCGGGCGTCCGCGAAAACCCGACCGTCGGCCTCAACACCGCGCCGGACGTCCAGCGCGACCGCTTCCTGACGCCCGAGGAGACCAAGCGGCTGATCGCATCGATCAATATCGACGAGAATCGGAGCGCGGCGCAGACCATCATGTTGCTGCTGCTGACCGGCGCTCGGCGCAATGAGGTCTCTCACGCGAAGTGGGATTACATCGACTGGGAGCGGCGAACCCTGCTGGTTCCGGTCTCCAAGTCCGGCAAACCGCGGACCATCGCCTTGAATGGGCACGCCATGGCCCTGCTGCGATCGATCCCGCGCGTGGACGGCAATGCCTACATCTTCCCCTCGCCGATCACCGGCCGCCCCTGCCCCTCGCTCCACTTTCCGTGGACCCGGATCAAGCAGCGCGCCATTCTCGACGACCTCAGGCTGCACGACCTGCGGCATTCCTTCGCAAGTTTTCTCGTGAATGAAGGCGTGTCGCTCTATGTGGTGCAGGGGCTTCTTGGCCATACGCAGCCGCGCACAACGCAGCGCTACGCGCATCTGGCTCAGGACACGCTCAACAGCGCGGCCGAAGTCGTTGCCAGTGTAATTGCCGGCGCCATCAAGCCACCGGCTGTCCCCGTGGAGCTTGTGGCGGCGATCCAGTCGCTCGACCAGGCGAACGTCGCCTAGTCCGGCCAGCTCGACACAATCGGGTATCCTTGCGCCGGCCGCTCGGCCGGGCACGCAAACACGCGCGTATTGTCGCGCCTTCAACCCATCCGAGAACCATCGATATGGTTCGCGCTGACGGTGCATCCTGACGCGGAGCATCGCCGCGCCTGCACCTGCCGCGGCAGCGTCCGCACGCCGCGAAAGGCGACTACCTAGGCCATACCGAGAACCCCGACCCGCGCCACAGCGCGAGCCGACGCCCCGCTGCGACAATATGCCTGCGGGAATAAATCCGATTTCAGGGCGGGTCGTCCGCTTCGGCACCCAGCGCATCCCCTCTCCGGCCTCCGCGATTCGACTGGCGAGAGCCCATCGAATTGCGGGTTAGCTGTTGATTCCGCTACACAAATCCGGGCCGCAGGCGCGAGATCAGTAGAATACGTGAAGATCTGTAGCCTTTACGGGGTGGGGTATTATTATATTCCGGGAACCGATACCTGCATCAAGATCGGCGGCTATGTCCGTTTCGAAGCCTATCACAATGACGCAGGCGGCCTGTTCC
>NZ_JBFWPA010000081.1:0-30297 GCF_050250235.1 Pseudorhodoplanes sp. | reverse complement strand
AAACGACAGACAATCCATAACCGCCGCTTGCTGCACCAAAACAAAGCCGCTTAAATCCAAAACCAGATGGGCCAGAACCTCCGCTGAATCAGGCTGCAACCTGTCTCAAATCATCTGACGACGGACAAGGGAGGCGGGTCATCATTTGTTATCGTAAACCGGATGTTAACGTGCCACTGGCCATTTCGAGCCAGCTCGAGACCGGACGCGCGGCTCTGCGACCCGCCCGGACTTGTGCAGGTCGATCAAAGCTCGGTCCGCACCGCCCACAATTCCGGGAAAAACGAGTGATCGAGGGCCGATTTCAGAAATCCGACGCCGCTCGATCCCCCCGTGCCGCGCTTGTAGCCGATGATGCGCTCGACCGTCTTCATGTGGCGGAAACGCCACTGCTGGAACCAATCTTCCAGATCGACCAGCTCCTCGGCCAGTTCGTACAGGTCGAAATACTTCTTGGATTCGCGATAGACCTTCAGCCAGGCGCTGCGAACGGCGTCGCTGGGGACATGCCGGACCGAGAAATCGCGCTTCACGATCTCGTCGGGAATCGCAAAGCCGCGGCGATACAGCAGCATCAGCGCGGCGTCGTACAGGCTCGGCGCGTCGAGCGCCGCCTTCAGCCGGTCGTAATTCGCGGTGTCGTGCCGGTGCGGCAGCAGCATCTTCGGGTCCTTCGCACCAAGGCGGAATTCGACCATGCGGTACTGGAACGACTGAAAGCCGGAGGATTGGCCAAGCTCGTGGCGGAATTCGAGATAGTCCGACGGCGTCATGGTCGACAGCACGTTCCAGGCGCTGATCATCTGCTCGAGGATGCGCGTCATGCGCGCCATCGACTTGAATGAAGGCGGGAGCTGGTCGCGCAGGATGAAATCGATCGCGGCATCGAGCTCGTGCCCCATCAGGTTGAGCCACAATTCCTGAACGTGGTGGATGGTGATGAAAAGGTGCTCGTCATGCTTGCCGGACAGCGGCTTCTTGGCGGCAAGCAGGGTGCCCAGCTGCAGATAATCGCCATAGGTCATGCGGCCGGCGAGATCGACATGCATGTCGTCGCCGATGCGGCTTGGGGGCGGTGACTCGTTTGTGGTCACGATCGTGCTTCCAATTCGTTTGACAGACAGGTTTGGACTTTGGTCCATTCAGATCGAACCTAGCTCTCCGCTCATTCCCGCGAAAGCGGGAATCCAGCACATCTGGGTCCCCGCTTTCGCGGGGACGAGCGGGAAACAGATGTGCGTGTAAATCAGCAATGCCGCTCGACCTGACCGCCGAATTCTCCCGCTTCCGCAACGCCGATCCCGAGCGGCTGCACTTTGCCGCGCACAGCCATGCCTATTGGCCGGACGCGACGCGCGCGGCGCAAATCCAACTCTGGGACGATGCGGCCGAACTGGTCGACGAGAAATGGACCCGCGTCCTGGGCGAGGTCTGGCCCGCGGTCGCAAAAGGGGTGGCGGATCATCTGCGACTGCCCGATCCGGCGACGCTGGTTTCGGCGGTCAACACCCATGAATTCGTCAACCGGCTGATCTCGGCCTTGCCGCTCGATCGCGTTCCGAAGATCGTGACGACCGACGGCGAATTTCATTCCTTCAAGCGGCAGACCGAGCGCCTCGCCGAGGACAGCCTGA
The DNA here is from genome assembly GCF_050250235.1 of Pseudorhodoplanes sp. Lineage (GTDB taxonomy): Bacteria > Pseudomonadota > Alphaproteobacteria > Rhizobiales > Xanthobacteraceae > Pseudorhodoplanes. Next base: position 28,663 of record NZ_JBFWPA010000081.1, on the reverse strand, counting down.
TCGAGGTCATCGCGGTCCCTACCGAGCCGTTCGCGACCCTGCCGGCCCGCATTGTCCAGGCGGTCAACGCGCACACGCCCGAGATGGTTTTCGTCAGTCAGGTCTTCTTCAATTCGGGCTATGCGCTGCCCGATCTCGATGCGCTGGTGGATGCGGTGGCGGCGCCGGACCGGCTGACGGTGATCGACGGCTACCACGCCTTCCTCGCCGTGCCGGTCGACCTCTCGCATATTGCGGACCGCGCCTTCTATCTCGCCGGCGGCTACAAATATGCGATGGCGGGCGAGGGCGCCTGCTTCATGCATTGTCCGCCCGGCTTTGCGCCGCGGCCGCGCAACACCGGCTGGTATGCCAGCTTCGCGAGCCTGTCCGGCCCGCAGGACCGGGTGCGCTACGCGACCGACGGCCAGCGCTTCATGGGGGCGACCTTCGATCCGAGCGGGCTTTATCGCATGCGCGCGGCGCTGGACTGGATGGCGGCGCTCGGTCTCGATGCGTCGAAAATCCATGCACATGCCATGGCGCTGCAGCAGGTGTTCCTCGCCGACATTTCGGAAAGCCCCTTCGGCCTGTTCGATCCGGTGCATCTCGTGGTCCCCGCGCAGGAGATGTCGCGCGGAAATTTCCTCACCTTCGAGCATCCCGACGCGGCGGACTGGAAGGCGCGACTGAAGGCCGCGAATATCGTGGTCGACGTGCGCGACACGCGGCTGCGGGTGGGATTCGGGCTGTACCACAATGCGGACGATGTGAAGCGGCTGCTGCGGCGTCTGCGCGAGCTTTGACGCTTGACGAAAACGCGCCGGATGCGCTCAATCCCCGCCCATTCCTGCAAGATCAAATGTCCGGGGTAAGGAAACATGGCGAAAGGCCGCAAAGTCATCATCACCTGCGCTGTCACCGGCTCGATCCACACGCCGTCGATGTCGCCGCATTTGCCGGTTACCGCGCAGGAGATCGCCGATGCGGCAATCGGCGCCGCGGAAGCCGGCGCGGCCATCGTGCATCTGCATGCCCGCAACCCGCAGGATGGCCGGCCTGACCAGACCCCGGAAGCATTCGCCCCGTTTCTGAAGGTCATCAAGCAGCGGTCCAATGTGGTGGTGAACATCACCACCGGCGGGGCACCGACCATGGCGATCGAGGAGCGCGTGCGGCCTGCCGCGACCTTCAAGCCGGAGGTCGCATCGCTCAACATGGGCACGATGAATTTCGGCCTTTACCCGATGATCCCGCGCTACAAGGGCAAGTTCAAGCACGACTGGGAGGAGCCGTATCTCGAAGGGTCGCGCAAGGGGATGTTCAAGAATACCTTTGCCGATATCGAGTACATCCTGACCACCTGTTCCGAGAATGGAACCCGCTTCGAGATCGAGTGCTACGATATCGGACATCTCTACACGCTGAAGCATTTCCTGGACCGGGGCGTGGTCAAGGCGCCGCTATTCGTCCAGTCGGTATTCGGCATTCTCGGCGGCATCGGCGCGCATCCGGAAGACGTGATGCAGATGCGCCGCACCGCGGACCGGCTGCTCGGCGACAATTACCACTGGTCGGTGCTGGGCGCGGGCTCGAACCAGATGCGGGTCGCCGCGATCGCGGCCGCGATGGGCGGCAATGTGCGCGTCGGGCTCGAGGATTCGCTCTGGGCGGGTCCCGGCAAGCTCGCCGAAACCAATGCCGCGCAGGTGACGCAAGTCCGCAAGATCCTGGAAGGGCTCGGCCTCGAGATCGCGACACCGGACGATGCCCGCGAAATTCTCTCGCTCAAGGGCGGGGACAAGGTCGGTTTCTAGGCTTCATCTCTCGATCTGTCGTCACGGGGGAGAACGCAGGCCGCGCGGCTCGTCGCAGGTCTCGTCATCGGCACATTGAGCCGCTAAGACGGGCGGATGCATCATGATACGCCACTGATTTCCACGCTCGTCATGGGGCTGGTGCTCGCCTTCGTGCTCGGCGCGGTGGCGCAGCGCATCCGCTTGTCGCCGCTGGTCGGCTATCTCCTCGCCGGCATCCTCATTGGCCCGTTCACACCCGGCTACGTGGCGGACCAGAAGATCGCCGACCAGCTCGCCGAGATCGGGATCATCCTGCTGATGTTCGGCGTCGGGCTGCATTTCTCGCTCGACGATCTGATGAAAGTGAAGGCCATCGCGATCCCGGGCGCGGTGGCACAGATCGCGGTCGCAACCCTGCTCGGGATGGGGCTCGCGCATCTGCTCGGCTGGCCAGTGGCGGCCGGACTGGTGTTCGGCCTTGCGTTGTCGGTCGCCTCCACTGTGGTTCTGCTGCGCGCCCTTCAGGACCGGCGCCTGGTCGAGACCGAGCGCGGGCGGATCGCGGTCGGCTGGCTGATCGTCGAAGACATCGCCATGGTGATCGCACTGGTGCTGCTGCCGGTCCTGGCCGACACCCTGAAGGGCGCGACCGGCCAGAGCCTTGCGCTCGCCGAGCTGATCTGGCCGCTGGTGCTGACGCTCGCCAAGGTCGCGGGCTTCGTGATCATCATGCTGCTGGTCGGTCGCCGCGTCATCCCGTGGATCATGCACTGGGTCGCCCATACCGGCTCCCGCGAGCTCTTTCGGCTGGCGGTGCTGGCGATCGCGCTCGGCGTCGCCTTCGGCGCCGCAACGCTGTTCGATGTATCCTTCGCGCTCGGCGCCTTCTTCGCCGGCATGATCCTCGCCGAATCCGAATTGTCGCAGCGTGCCGCTCAGGAAACGCTGCCATTGCGCGACGCCTTTGCGGTGCTGTTCTTCGTCTCGGTCGGCATGCTGGTCGATCCGATGATCGTGGTGCGCGAACCGCTGCCGGTCCTGGTAACGCTGCTCATTATCGTGCTCGGCAAGTCGGTCGCGGCCTATCTGATCGTGCGGCTGTTTCGCCATCCGCCCTCCACGGCGCTGACGATTTCGGCGAGCCTCGCGCAGATCGGCGAGTTCTCGTTCATCCTGGCCGGGCTCGGCGTCGCGCTGGCGCTGCTGCCGCCCGATGCGCGTGATCTCATCCTTGCCGGCGCGATCCTGTCGATCCTGCTCAATCCGGTCTTCTTTGCGATGGTGGATCGCTACCTTGCCAGGGAAAGCGCCAGGCCGAAGGAAGAGGAGGAGAGCCGCAAGCGCGCGGCGCGCGAACCGATTCCGAACACCGCACTGACCGGGCATGTGGTGCTGATCGGCTATGGCCGGGTCGGGCGTTTCATCGCGCCGCGCGTGATCGAGGCCGGAATCCCGTTGCTGGTGATCGACACCGACGCCGACGTTCTGAAGAATCTGAACGGCGATGGGATCGAGACGATCCGCGGCAATGGCGTCAACAAGGAGATTTTGGCGGCCACCAATCTCGCCGGCGCACGCTGCCTGCTGGTCGCGGTGCCCGATGCATTCGAGAGCGGCTATGCGGTCGAACTCGGGCGCAAGGCAAATCCCGCGCTGAAGATCATCGCCCGTTCGCATTCCGAGGAAGAAACGGCCCATCTGCTGAAGCACGGCGCCACCGAGGTGGTGATGGGCGAGCACGAGATCGCCAAAGCCATGATCGCGGGCATTCCAGGCCCGCCGGGACAGAAGGGTCCCGACCTCGGGCAACCGGTCGTGGACGATACGCCGGTGGCCGAGCCTTCCTGAGTGACAGCCCGGTCGGCGAGGCAAGCCGGCTTGTGCGGACGAGGCGCACAATATTATTGCGCTGCGGCGGCGAGCCGTTACCAAGGGTGGCGGAGACCCACCACGGATGGAAGCGCTCGAATCAATCAATATCGTCATCCTGCTTGGTGCGGTGCTGGTCCTGACCGGCATCCTGTCGAGCCTGGTGGCGCTGCGGTTCGGTGCCCCGCTGCTGCTGATCTTTCTTGCCGTCGGCGTGCTGGCTGGCGAGTCCGGCCCCGGCGGCATCAGCTTCAACAATGTCGCCCTGACCTATACCGTCGGTTCGGTCGCGCTGGCGCTCATCCTGTTCGACGGTGGCCTGCGCACGCGGTTTGCGACCTTTCGATCGGTGCTGGCGCCGGCCGGAACGCTCGCGACCGTCGGCGTATTGCTGACCGCCGCGGTCACCGCCCCGATGGCGCATTATCTGCTCGGTCTTGGATGGGCCGAGTCGCTTCTGGTCGGCGCCGTCGTCGCCTCCACCGACGCCGCAGCCGTGTTCTTCCTGATGCATTCGCGCGGGCTGCGGCTGCGGCCACGTGTCGGCGCCACCATCGAAGTGGAATCGGGGACCAACGATCCGTTCGCGATCTTCCTGACCGTTGTGCTGGTCGAGATCGTCATGCACGGCTCGCAGCCCCCTGCCGATCTTGCATTGCTGCTGGCGAAACAGGGCGTGATCGGCGTGATCATGGGTATTGCCGGCGGCTATGCCATCACCGCGGTGCTGAACCGGCTGACGCTGCCGCAGGGCCTGCACGCGCCGTTCGCCGCCACCGGTGCGCTGGTCACGTTCGGTGTGGCGGCCGTGGTCGATGGATCGGGCTTTCTCGCGGTCTATCTTGCCGGGCTTGTGGTCGGAAACCGGGTCAAGCGCGCGCATTCCGCGATCGTTGCGTTTCTCGACGCCGCCACCTGGCTCGGCCAGATCGTGATGTTCGTGCTGCTCGGCCTTCTGGCATGGCCTGCCACGCTGCCGGATCGGCTGCTGCCCGCGCTTGCCATTGCGGCGACCCTGATCCTGCTGGCGCGTCCGGTCGCCGTGTTCCTGTGCCTGGCGCTGTTCCGCTTCAGCTTTCGCGAAATGGTTTTCATCTCCTGGGTGGGCCTGCGCGGAGCGGTCGGCATTTTCCTTGCCTCGATCCCGCTGCTGGTCGGATTGCCGAACAGCCAGCTCTATTTCGACATCGGCTTCGTGGTGGTGGTGGTTTCGCTTCTCGTTCAGGGCTGGAGCGTGCCCTGGGTCGCGCGCCGAATGCGGATCGCAAAGCGAAGGCCCGATGTCTTTCAGCCGCGCATCGAACTCGATCTGCCCGGTCAGCGCACGCAGGAACTTGTGGGCTATCGCGTGACACCCGGCAGTCCGTATCTGCGCGGCGGAATCCTGCCGTCCTGGGCGAAGCTCGCGCTGGTGGTGCGGGACGAGAAGGTTCTCACCCCGGAAGAAGCGCGCGGGCTGCATGAGAGCGACCATGTCTTTCTGCTGGCGCCGCAGGAAAAGGCCGCGTCGCTCGATCGCTTCTTTGCGAATTTGCCGCCGCCGTCGTCACCGGATCCGGAATTGCTGGGCGATTTCTTCGTCGGCGGCGACATCACGCTCGGCGCGCTGGCGGAGATCTACGGAATCGCCGTCGATCCGGCACAGCAGATGATGACGGTGGCGGAGGTGTTCAACAAGCGGCTCGGCCGCGCGCCGCATGCCGGCGACACCATCCGCCTCGGCGATGTTGCGCTGGTGGTGCACCGGGTGAAGGACGACCACGCGCTGACGATCGGCCTTCAACTGGCCGAGGAGGAGCCGAAGCCGTGGTACGGACGCGCCTGGACATGGCTACGCCGGCTGGCGGGATGAGCCCGGCGCGATGTGTTATTGATCGAACAGCCGGGCCACCAGCCGGCGCGCCAGCACCGAGGCGACGCGGCGCCGATAATGGCCGGGCGTGAAGGTGGTCTTCATCGCCATCACCTGGTCGCGAACCAGATCGTCGAGGCCCTTGTAAGACGCTTCGTCCAGCGGCCTGCCGCAGAGTTCGGCCGTTCCCGTCAGCAGGACCGGGCGCGGATTGGTCCCTGTGAAGGCGACGCGAAGATCAGCCAGCGCGTCGCCCTCGCGCTTCAGCGCGACCGCGACGCCAGCCACGGGATATTCGATCGAGCGGCGGATGCGGATCTTGTCATAAGCCGAGCGGAGGCCGGGCGTGTTCCTGGTGCGCACCGCGGTCACGATCTCGCCCGGCCGCAGCGCGAGGAAGAACTTGCCGTCGCCCTGCGTCTCGGTGACCGGCACGTCCTGACGCGCAAAGCCGATATAGATATCGTTGAGCGGCACGGTGCGGCGGCCGTCCGGTCCCGCGAGGTCCACCTCGGCGCCGAGCGTGAGAAAGGCTGGCGCCAGATCGCCGCTGAAGGTGGCAAAACACACGCCGCGGCTTTTCGGCGCCACATGGCACATGGTGCCGGTGGTCTTCAGGCAATGGTCGTTGGCGTCGCGCCACCATTCGCTCTGATTGTAATAGATGCAGCGTGTGTCGAGGCACAGATTGCCGCCGACCGTGCCCATGATCCGGTGTGTGGGACCTGCGATCTCGTGCGCGGCCTGCGCGACCACCGGATAATGCTTTTGTACATCCGGATGCTCCGACAATTCGGCGAGCGTCACCGACGCGCCGACCTCGATGCCGTCCGCGTCCGCCTTGATGGCACGCAATTCGGCGACCTGGTTCATCTCGATCAGCACGGCCGGCGCGACGATGCCACGGCGGATGTTCACCGTGAGATCGGTGCCGCCGCCGAGCGGCTTCGAGTCGGGATTCGCGGCGCGGGCTTTCAAGGCTTCATCGAGCGAGGTGGGGCGGAGCAGAGAAAAATCGGGGAGGGCGTCCATCAGTTGATACCCCGCGCATGACACACACTCCGCTCATGCGCGCGACGGCGGGCATCCAGTGTAAAGAGTCTGGGTCCCCGCCTTCGCGGGGACGAGCGGGAGATAGGCCGTCGAGCGAAACTCATCACTCAGCCCCCTTCTTCTTCCCGCGCGCTTCGGCGCGTTTCTTCTTCTCGATCGCCTCGTGGACGCGGTCCGGCGTCATCGGCAGGTCGTTGAAGCGGATGCCGATGGCATCGTGAATGGCGTTGGTCAGCGCGGGCAGGAACGCCGCGAGCGATCCTTCGCCGGCTTCCTTGGCGCCGAACGGCCCATGCGGATCGTTGCTCTCGACGATGAAGGTTTCCATCGGCGGCGAATCCTGGATCGTCGGCACGCGGTAATCCAGCATGTTGCCGGTGACCATCAGGCCCTCGTGATAGCCGACTTCCTCGCTCATCGCCTGGCCCATGCCCATCCAGACCGAGCCCTGCACCTGGCCCTCGACGCTCAGCCGGTTGAGCGCCTTGCCGCAGTCGTGCGCGACCCACACCTTGTCGACGGTCACGACGCCGGTGTCCTCATCGACGGTGACCTCCACAACCTGCGCGGAATAGCTGTAGCCCATGGTGCCGCCGATCGCGGAGCCGCGATACTTCTTGCCGCCATGCGATTCCGGGATGGTGGAGTAATTGCCGGTGACGGTGATGGTGCCGGAATCTTTCAAGGCCTCCACGACCACTTCTTCAAACGTCGCGCCCCTGTCCTGCGCGCCGGCGCGATAGACCTCGCCGAGGCATTCGATGTCTTCGGGCTTCGCATCGAGCTTGCGCGCGGCGGCCTTGATGAACAGCGCCTTGAGGTTTCGCGCGGCGTCGATCGCCGCATTGCCGACCATGAAGGTGACGCGCGACGAATACGAGCCGTTGTCCTTCGGCACCACCTCGCTGTCGCCGGTGACCACGCGCACGCGGCCCATGTCGAGGCCCAGCACTTCGGCGACCGCCTGAACGAGAATGGTGCTTGAGCCCTGGCCGATATCGGCGGCCCCCGACAGCACCACCAGTGAGCCGTCGAAATCGACCTTGATCTTCACCGTGGCATGCGGCTCGCCGGTCCAGTTGACCGGCTTGGATGCACCGGAGATGTAATGCGAACAGGCCATGCCCAGCCCCTTCTTGAGGCTCGACTTGCCGTTGCCCATCTTGCCCTTGCGGGCTTTCCAGCCGCTCGCCTGTTCGACGAGGTCGAGGCATTCCGGCAGGCCGTAGGAATTCACCATCAGGTCGTTATCGGTGAAGGTCGGCGCCTGCAGCAGGTTGGCGCGGCGCACCTGGAACGGATCGATCCCCATCTCGTGCGCCATCTGGTCGAGCAGGCTTTCGAACGCGAAGCGTACATCCACTGTGCCATGGCCGCGGAACGCGCCGCAGGGCGGGGTGTTGGTCAGCACCCGCTTGCCGACATACTTGACGTTCTTCAGGTCGTAGATCGCGTACAGCATCGAGCCCGCATAGAGGATCGTGACCACGCCGTAGCCGGAATGCGCGCCGCCGCGCTGGATCGCCTCGCATTCGACGCCGGTGATGCGGCCGTCCTTCTTCAGGCCGATCTTCAGCTTGATGTCGGTCTCGGGCCGGCCGCGATGGGTGATGAAGGTCTCCTCGCGATTGACGACGGTGCGAACGGCACCGCCGGCCTTGCGCGCCAGCAACGCGGTGATCAGCTCGACATTGAGCGTCTCGGTGCGGCAGCCGAAGCCGCCGCCGACATGCGGCTTGATCACCCGGATGCGCGACATGTCCATGCCGAGGATGTCGGACAGCATCAGGTGAACGTAGTAGGGAACCTGCGTCGAGGCATGCACGGTGATGCGGTCGCGCACCGCGTCGTAATCGGCGATCGCCGCGTGCATCTCCATCTGCACCTGGCAGACTTCCGGGCAATTATAGATGCCTTCGCGAACCAGATCGGCATCGGCGAAGGCATCCTCGACATTGCCCAGTTCGAAGAACACGTCGCGTTCGAGATTGCCGGGCTTCTTCTCGTGCAATTGCACGGCGTCGGGCGCGAGCGCATCCTGCGATTTGTAATAGGCCGGCAGTTCGCGCACTTTCATGGTGATGCGCCGCAAAGCTTCGCGCGCTGCCGCATCGTCGATGGCGGCGACCGCCGCGACCGGCTCGCCGCGATAGCGCACGCGGCCGCGCGCGAGCGGATGTTCGCTGCGCGCGATCGGCAGAACGCCGAAGGTCTTGTCGCAATCGCCGCCGGTCACGATCGCCCTGACGCCGGGGACTTTCAGCGCCTCGGAGATGTCGACGTCGAGAATCTCGGCATGCGAATAGGGACTGCGATAGATGCGGCCCGCGAGCATGTTCGCGCCGAGGATATCGGCGGTGTATTTCGCGCGGCCGGAGACCTTCTCCGGTCCGTCCACCAGCGGCACATAGTCGCCGATTTTGCGGGCGGTAATGATGTTGTGGGTGGGGACGTCCTTGTTCATGGCGCGACTCCGACCCTTACTTTCCCTCCCCCCGCTTCGCAGGCAAGTTTACGCAGCCTGCGTAAACTTGGCTGCGTGCGGTGGGGAGGGTCGGTTCGCATCGCGCAGCGAGGCGAACCGGGGTGGGGGGCATATCTCGGCTGAGACGGTGGCTTGGCCCCCCACCCCCGACCCCTCCCCACCACTCGCTTCGCTCGCGGGGGGAGGGGAGCGCACCGAATGCGCGGCTCGACGGTGAAGCTTGCGGCACGCATGAGATGATTGTTCATGGCGCCACTCCCTCGGCCTTCAGCCCCGCGGCGAACTTCACCGCCTCGATGATCTTCACGTATCCGGTGCAGCGGCAGATATTGCCGCCGAGCGCGTCGAGGATTTCGTCGTCGGTCGGGTTCGGATTTTTGCGCAGCAATCCGACCGAGGCCATGATGAAGCCGGGCGTGCAATAGCCGCATTGCGAGCCGAGCTTCTCGTGGAAGCCGCGCTGCACGGCGGAGAGCTGTCCGTCACGGCCGAGCGACTCGATGGTTTCGACCTTGCGGCCGGCGGCGCTCGCCGCGAGCGTGAGGCATGACAGCACCGGCTTGCCATCCACCAGCACGGTGCAGGCGCCGCATTCGCCGCCGTCGCAGCCGGTCTTGGTGCCGGTGAGGCCTGTCACTTCGCGCAGGTAATCGAGCAGGAGCAGGTTGTCGGGGACCGCGTCCGCGCGCCGGCGGTCGTTGAGCACAAGCTCGAGCAGTCTCGCCATCGATGCGTTTCCCGTACTGCTTTTTGGCCGGCCGGCCTGCGGCCCGGCTCACTGTTTTGAGTCTCTACAGTGTAATAGTTTGAGCCCCAACTATGCAATCCGAAGGGCCGGAACCGGGAATCGCTGGCCACTTTCGTTCCGAAGCGTTTTCCTTGCGCGAACGGGCGCCCGCTTCGCTCGAGAAGGCTTGGTTCAGGGTGTCTTGAATTTCGCGATCACGTCGGCGGGGATGGGTTTGGTCTTGAGCTGTCCCTTTTCGTCGAGCGACGCCCAGACGCGGGTTTCGGAGCCGTCAACCGCGAGTTGCCCATCCACGTAAATCTGGTGGCGGACCTCGAAGCTCGAGCGGCGGAACTCGCCGACGAAGGAATGCATCTCGACCATGTCGCCGAACTTCGCCGGTACCATGAATTTGGCGCGTGCGTCGACCAGCGGCACGCCGAGAATTTCGAAGGTCTCGGCCATCTTGTGCGGTTTCACGCCGAGCGCGGCCTCGAACAGGAGCCAGCTCGAGGTGTCGAAAAACTCGAAGAAGCGGCTGTTGAAGACGATGCCCGCCGGGTCGCAATAAGCCCAGTCGATGGTGAAATGCCGCTTGTTGACGAAGTCGCCCACGAAGATTGCCCCCGGTTGGAACCTGCATTCGATGCCGCAGGGGAAGGGGGCGTGTCAAATGCGCCGTGTCCCGGGCGCGGTATCTCCTCAGTGTCATTCCGGGGCGTCGCGAAGCGACGAGCCCGGAATCCATACTCCCTGTGGTGGTTATGGATTCCGGGTTCGCGGACTTCGTCCGCGCCCCGGAATGACAGCGAGAGAGAAGCGGCTTGCGGGAATGACATCAATGAAAATTCCGGCCCTTCGGCATCACCTTGTGCATGGCGATCAGGTCCTCGGCCAGTTCCGGCTGTTCGCGCAGCAGGCGCACCAGCGCGTCGCCGCGGCGCGGGTGTGCGCCTTTCGCGAGATTTTTCGCCGAGCGGTTGCCGGGATCGGGCCGCTTCACCTCGTCGCAGCGGGCGAGCGACTCGATGCTCGGTCCGTGCTCGGACAGCCGGCCCAGCAGCGGCGTGAGATCGTCGATCTGCTCGGCGACCACATGGATGACGCCCTTCTCGTTCTGCAGCCTGCCGGTGACGCCAACGAGCCGCGCGCCCAGCACCACCGGCCGGAAGGTCTCGAACACTTTCGGCCAGACGATGGTGTTGGCGATTCCGGTCTCGTCCTCCAGCGTCATGAAGATCACGCCCTTGGCGGTGCCTGGCCGCTGCCGGATCAGCACGATGCCGGCAATGCTGACGCGGCGGCCCGATGGCGTGCGCGTCAGCGCCTCGTTGCGCAGGATGGAGCGGGCATCGAGATCGGCGCGCAGGAACGACACCGGATGTGCGCGCAGCGACAGCTTCAGATGCCGGTAATCCTCGACGACCTGTTCGCCCGGCAGCATGGAGGGAAGCGCGACGTCGGGCTCCATCTCCGGCATGGAGACGCGCGCGAATAGCGGCAGGTCATCCTTGTCGCCGGAGCGGTGCAGCGCGCGGATGGTCCAGAGCGCATCGCGGCGGGACAGTCCGAGCGAGCGGAAGGCGTCGGCATTGGCGAGCGTCTCCAGCACGGAGGGGCGCAAACCGGTGCGCAGCCACAGATCGCGGATCGAGTCGTAGCCCGCGCCGCGTTTCTCCTCGAGCATGCGGCCATCGTCTTCGGACAGGCCGCTGATCTGGCGCAGGCCGAGGCGGATGGCGTGGGTGGTGCGGATGTCGTCTTTCATGGAGGCGTGGCGGGGATGGAGGTTTGAGACGCGCCGCACGCGTTCTTCCTTTCCCTCCTCCCACGCGTCAGCGTGGTGGGGAGGGTGGCTCCGAGCGAAGCGTGGAGTCGGGTGGGGGGTGTCTTTCCGATTTTGATCCAAAAGGCCCCCCACCCCCGACCCCTCCCCACCGCTACGCGGGGGGAGGGGAGTCGGAGCGCCCTCCGTTTGAACAGGTTCACGCTCCAAACCCTCCAGCGTGCAGTCCCAGTCCGATGCATTGATGTCGACGCCGCGCACGTCGACACCATGTTCCTGCGCGTCGCGCACGATCTGCGCCGGCGCGTAGAAGCCCATCGGCTGGCTGTTGAGCAAAGCCGCAGCGAACACATCCGGGTAATGGCATTTCAGCCAGCATGAGGCGTAGACCAGATTGGCGAAACTCGCGGCGTGGCTTTCCGGAAAGCCGTATTCGCCGAAGCCCTTGATCTGCTCGAAGCAGCGCTCGGCGAAATCGCGCTCGTAGCCCTTCGCCACCATGCCCTCGATCATCTTTCGCTGGAACGTGCCGATGGTGCCGACGCGGCGGAACGTCGCCATCGCGCGGCGCAGCCGGTCGGCTTCCGCAGGCTGGAAGCCCGCCGCGACGATCGCGATCCGCATCGCCTGTTCCTGGAACAGCGGCACGCCCAACGTCTTGCCCAGCACCTGTTCGAGTTCGTCGGCCGGCCAGGGCGGCGCCGGCGACGGATAGGTCACGAGATGCGGCGCCTCGCGCCGCTGCAGATAGGGATGCACCATCTTGCCCTGGATCGGGCCGGGCCGCACGATCGCGACTTCGATGACGAGATCGTAGAATTCTTGCGGCTTCAGCCGCGGCAGCATCGACATCTGCGCGCGGCTTTCGATCTGGAACACGCCGATGGTGTCGGCGCGCTGGATCATCCGGTAGGTGGCCTTGTCCTCGTCCTGCATCGAAAGGTCGCGCGCCACATCGTAATGCACGCGCAGGAAATTGAAGGCGCGGCGCAGACAGCTCAGCATGCCGAGCCCCAGCACGTCGACCTTGAGCAGGCCGAGCGCATCGAGATCGTCCTTGTCCCATTCGATGACGGTGCGATCCTCCATCGCCGCATTCTCCACCGGCACCACCTCGTCGAGCCGCGTGCGGGTGATGACGAAGCCGCCGACATGCTGCGACAGATGGCGCGGGAAGCCCTGCAATTCCTGCGTCAGCGCCAGTGTCATCCGCAGGCGCGGATCGGACGGATCGAGGCCGGCGCGGCGTACCTCCTTCTCGGCAACGCCATCCATCGACCAGCCCCACAGCGTCGCCGCCAGCGCCGCAACCGTGTCCTCCGACAGCCCGAACGCCTTGCCGACCTCGCGCACCGCGCTGCGGCCGCGATAGCAGATCACGGTAGCGGCGAGGCCGGCATGTTCGCGGCCGTATTTCTCGTAGATGTGCTGGATCACCTCCTCGCGCCGCTCGTGCTCGAAATCGACGTCGATGTCCGGCGGCTCGCGGCGCTCCGCCGACACGAACCGCTCGAACAGGAGATCGACGGTGTCGGGACTGACATCGGTGATGCCGAGGCAATAGCAGATGATCGAATTCGCCGCCGAGCCGCGGCCCTGACACAGGATCGGCTCGGGCCGCGTGCGGGCGAAGCGGACGATGTCGTAGACGGTGAGGAAGAATGGCGCATAGCCGAGTTCGCCGATCACCTGCAATTCGTGATCGAGCGCGCGGCGCACTTTCGGCGCGGGGCCGTTCGGAAAGCGCCGTATCATGCCCTCCTCTGCGAGCGCGATCAGCCGCTGCTGCGGCGTGCCGTGATGGGCTTCATGCGGATAATCGTGCTGCATCTCGTCGAGCGAGAAATGGCAGCGCGCGAGGAGAACTTGCGTCTGCGCCAGTGCGTCGGGATAAGGCGCGAACAGGCGCGCCATTTCCTGTGGCGATTTCAGATGGCGCTCGGCATTGAGCGAAAGCCGCCGCCCGCCCTGGTCGATGGTGACGTGCTCGCGGATGCAGGTGACGATGTCCTGCAGCATGCGGCGTTCGGAAGCGTGATAGCACACATCATTCATCGCGAGCAGCGGAACGAAGCCATCCTGCGCGATCTGGGCGAGCCTGCGCAGCCGCCGGGTGTCGTCGCCGCGATAGAGAAAGCCTCCCGCCAGCCAGACCGACCGTTTCGATGCGTGCTGCGTCAGTTTTCCGATCAGCGCCGACAGCCGCGTGGCATCGATGCGCGCCGGCGGCATCACGATCAGGTTGAGCCCTTCCGCCCTGTCGAGCAGGTCGGGGAGATTGAGGATGCAGTCGCCTTTCTCGGCGCGCCTTTTGCCGAGCGAGAGCAGCCGCGTCAGCCGGCCCCAGGCGGCACGGTTCGAGGGATAGGCGAGGATGTCGGGCGTGCCGTCGGCGAAGACGAGCCGCGCGCCGACCGCGAGCTTCAGCTTGCGTTCCTTTGCCATCACATGCGCGCGCACCACGCCCGCGACCGAATTGCGGTCGGCGATGCCGATGCCGGTATGGCCGAGCAGCACCGCCTGCTCGACCATGTCTTCCGGATGCGAGGCAGCGCGCAGGAAGGAGAAATTGGTGGTGACGGCCAACTCGGCGTAGGCGGGCGGCGCGACGTGCTGTTCACCACTCCTCGACGGGTCGTTCGGACGCGCGGGAAAGTCGAGCACATCGCTCATGCGAAACCCCCGCTCATGCGAAAATCCCGTGCAGGAACCAGCGCGGCAGAGCCTCTCCGGCGGCGTAGATGCCCTCGCGATAGAGCCAGACGCGTGCCCCCTGCCGCGTTTCGATCCGGAAGTAATCGCGGGCGAGCGCGCGGCCCTGCTCATCGCGCCACCATTGCATCGCGATCCGCTCCGGGCCTTCGGCATGGGCGACGTCATGGGTGACGCGCCGCCATTTGAACTGCACCGGCGGGCCGTCCGGCACCTGCGCATTGGCCTCGATCGGTTCGGGCCGTTCGAACAGCCGGATCGGCCGCGGCGGAATCCGGCTGTCCTGTGCCAGATGTTCCGGCGTGAAGTCATGCGGCACGGTTTGAGTCTGTTGCCGCAGATGTGCCGGCACCGCGAGGCTGGCGAATTCCGGGATATGGGTGTCCTGCGGCACCAGCCGCTGCACCCGGTCGGCGCCGAAGCGCGCGATCAGCCGGTCGACCAGATGCGCGGTCTCGCGCGCGGGATCAGCGCCGCCAAATCCGGTCTGTACAAGTCCGATCTGCACGGCATCGAAGTCCTCCACCGATAGAGCGGAGAGACGGATCATGTCGAAGCCGAAGCCGGGATCGGCCTCGTCGCCGATCACTGCGAGACGGTCGAGAAACAGCCGCCGGATGCGGGCCGGATCGCGCAACGGCTCCGATGTGCCGATGTCGATGCGCGCCACCTTGCCGTCGGCGCGGAACAACGCGGTCTGCAGACGGCGCGCACCCTTGCCGTGCCGTTCCATGGCGCGGCCAAGTTCCTGCGCAAGGTGAAAGATGGTGTCCAGCACATCGTCCTCGCGGCCGATCGGTTCGGCGAAAAGCTGCTCGGCGAGAAAGGACGGCAAAGGCAGGCGCGGCGCGATCGGCTCATCCTCGCGACCGAGCGCCTGGTCGATCCGGCGCACGAAGGCTTCCCCGAAGCGGGCGGCGAGCGGCGCGCGCGGCAGGTCGATGACGTCGCCGATGGTCTTCAGGCCGCTCTGCGCAAGCGGTGTGGCGATCTTCGGATCGATGTGGAGCGCTGCGAGGGGGAGAGAGTGCAATGTGGAGACGATACGTCGCGCATCTCTCTCCTCCGCTCGTCCCCGCGAAGGCGGGGACCCAGAATCGTAAAACAAGGCGTCTCTGTAAGAGTCTGGATTCCCGCTTTCGCGGGAATGAGCGGAGTTTGTGGTTAGTCTGTCGACAGAGGTCGAGGCACCATAACGCGCAATAGCCCACGCACATCCCGGTGTGTCGGCAATCGCCGCACGCGCATGAAATCCCTGCGCCGCCAGCCTGCGGATCAGATCGCGATGCAGCGCCTGTTCGCCGCCGAACAGATGCGCGCAGCCGCTGATGTCGAGCAACAGGCCGTCCGGCGGATCGAGCCCGATCAGCGGCGTATAGCGGTCGCACCAGTCGGCGATGGCTTCGAGGGTCGTGGCATCGGCTGCGTCATCGGCGTCGATCGCCGCAAGCTGCGGATACATCGCGCGTGCATCGGCGAGCGCCATGCCGGCGCGCAGGCCGAGCCGCGCGGCCTCGTCATTCAGGGCCATGATCTGTCGCGCCGACCGTATCGTTGCGACCACGGCAAGCGGCCGGCCGGTCAGTTCAGGCGATCGCCGCAACAGCCGGTCGGTCGGCAGACGGCGCAGCCACAGCGACAGGATCCGCCTCGACGAATGCATGCTCATGATGACTCCACGCAACACGAAACCGGCCGCAGGGACCGCGCCGGTTTTTCACCAGAGAGAGCTGAAACGCCGTCATGCCGATGCCGCCATAAGCGTCGCGCACACCCAGGCTTGCCGCGACCTCCCAGCGCGTCGTCGCGGCGCTCGGCACCGACGTGGAGCGGTGCCGGAGAAGCAGCCCGATCCCGTCATGCGCGCGGGCGGCAAGCGACAGCCTCCGCGTGGCGATCAGGTCGGCGGCATCGTCCGGCAATTCGGCGATCACGCTGGCGAGGCCGCGACATTTGAGCGCCTCCTCCATCGCGAACAGCGCATCGATCGGGCGCCGCGCCCGCAGCACCAGCAGCCGCCGCGCCGGCAGCCCGAACAGATCGAGGCCGATGCCGTAAGGCGCGCCGGATTCGAAGCGCGCCATATCGGTCTGGATCAGGAGCGTCTCCCGGCCGCCGGTCCCGGCCTTGCCGGCGGCCCTGTCTGAAAGGGCCGCCAGCGCCAGCGCAAAACCGGTCGCTGCACCAAGATGCATGGGTGCTGCGGGGGTAATCTCGTGCAGGGCGCTCCGGACAAGCCCGCCACCCAGCATCGCATCCGCCCGCCTCAGCCCGAGCGGAAGCGGCGCATTATCGGATTGATAATGCTGGATATTGTCCATGCTCCGGCGGAGGCGCGCGAGCGCATCCGGGGCTTGCGCACCGGCCATGAGCTGCTCCAATGGGGCCTCTCGGGATAAGCGATATGTTCTCTATTTGTTCTTATTGATTCCGGGCTTCGGCCCGCTTGGCAAGGAGAAAATATGAAGCTGATCGACTAGAAAGTGTTGACATTGTCAACACAAATCTAAATGTTGGAGCCTTAAGACTGTAGGCGGGGTTTAATTATGGAACGTGCAGCAGACGCCGCAGAGCGCTCGAAGCCCAAGCCGGGGCGCGTGCGAAGCGAGACCAACATCCACATCAGAGCGCCTCAGCAAACGAAGCAGCTTTTGGAAACTGCCGCTGTCGCGGTGGGTAAGACGCTGAGTGAATTCGTCCTCGACAGCGCGCGTCAGCACGCAACTGATGTCCTGCTGGATCAAAGGCTGTTCGTCCTTGATGCAGAGAGGCATGACGCATTCATACAAGCGCTGGATGCTCCTCCCCCGGCAGCCGCAAAGTTAAGGGCACTGATGAATCGCAAGCCGCTTTGGCAGAAATAATGGGACGCACGACGAAGCGCGGAGAGGTCAAGCCTCCCGCTCTTTTGGATGAATCACATGACTGCGGCAGCTTCGATAGTGGCAATGCCGCATTGAACGATTGGCTAAAATTACGTGCCCTGAAGGCGCAAGGCAAAACGGCCCGCACCTACGTTGTTTGCGAGGGCAACAGAGTTGTCGGCTATTATTGTATTCTCTCCGGTTCCGTCGAACGGGCGGAGCTTCCAAAGGCTCTGAAAGAGCACGGCCTTCCCAACCCGATCCCCGTAGCCGTCATCGGCCGACTCGCAAGAGACCTGACCTACGAGGGGTCAGGCCTGGGGCTCGATATGCTTCAGGATGCGCTCAGCAAAATCGTCGTAGCGTCCCGGACTATCGGTATCCGCTGTGTGCTCGTCCATGCGATTGACGACAACGCCGCCCGGTTTTGGAAAAAGAACGAGTTTATCGAAAGCCCGCTCGGCTCCCGGACTTTCTACCTACCCATTGAAACCATCGTCGACAGTTTGGGCGATTGAAGCAGATTGTCTTGCCTGACTCCCCACCACTCACGCCGCCGTCTTCGACGCCGATTTGGTATCGATGAGTTCCCGCAGCGGGGCTTCCAGTTCGTATTCGAAGCCGGCCGGCTCATAGCGAACCTCGCTCTTGCCGCCCATGTCGCGCGGCGCGATGCGGCGGACCAGCAATTCGCCGAAGCCTCTGCGGACCGGCGCCTCGACCACCGGGCCGCCGCTTTCCTTCCAGTGCAGATGGAAAACCGGATCGCTCCCCAGATTGTCGATCCGCCATTGCAGCGTCACGCGGCCCTCGGGCACCGACAGCGCCCCGTGCTTGGCGGCGTTGGTCGCGAGTTCATAGAACAGCAGCGCGAAAGTCTGCGCCGAACGGGCGCGCAACGCGATATCCGGCCCCTCCATCTCGATGCGACCCGCAAACGGCAGGATATCCTCGGAGACCAGGCTGCGCAGGCTGACGCTCTTCCAGTCGCTCGCGGTGAGGATGGACATCGCCTTGGCCAGCGCCTGCAGCCGGCCTTCGCAGGTCCTCTGGATTTCGGTGAGACTGAGACCCGGCGTGAAGCTCAGCCGCACCACCGCCTGCGCCACCGCCATCACGTTGCGTACCCGGTGATTGAGTTCGTGGATCAGCACTTTCAGCCGATCCTCGGCGGATTTGCGGGATGCCACCTCGTCCGAAAGCACGGCGGCGCGATTGGCGATGAATCCGAAAAACAGAACGGCGGCGAGCGTCACTGCGATGCCGGCACCCGCCATCCACAGACCGCGCCGGAACCCTTCGCGCTGCAGATCGCGCGGCACCGCATAGACGAATTTCAGCTCGCCCTGGCCGAAATCCATTTTCCGTTCGAACAGCGTAGGGCGCTGCGCCTCGATGCCGGACGCCAGCCTGAAAAGCGGCTCCTCCGATCCGTGCGAATAGACGCTGATCGCGGTGCCGTCCGGGCCTTTCGCATTTGCAAGTGCCGTCTGAAACAGTTCTTCGACCTTGAAGCCGAAGCCCATCACGCCAAGAAAGCGGTCGCGCGTATCGAAAATCGGCGCATAGAGCAGGAGCGCGTTCGAAGCCGGCGCTTGCACCAGCCGCAATGGCCGCGTGCGGGTCACCTCATGGGTTCGCCTGGCATTCAGGATCGCCGCAAGCCGCCCGGGGAAGGAGCCGGCATCGACCCCCATCACGAACCGGTTGTGCTCCGGCTCGACGTCAACGACCGGAAACATCGGGCGGTCGAGTTTCGACGGGTCGATCGGCAGTCCGTCGGCGCTGCGCAATGTCGGGTTCGGTGCGTCGGAAGCGCGCAGCGATTGCAGCACCTGTTCCGCATCCGCGGCGTCCACCTGCGGGAGCCACCCGATGGTGGCGAGGTCGGGCGCGAGCCCAAGCGCCCGCGCCCCGAACGTCCCGAGCGGCGACGGCGCCGTCAGCGGCGGCGGTATGAAGAAGCGCGACACCGTCTTCGCAAGATTGGCGCGTTCCAGCAGATGCTCGCTCACCGCCGCGAAATGCAGATCCACGATTTCCCCGATCCGAAGCCGCTCCAGGGCACGGTATTGCTGCGACTCCTCGCGCGCGGCATAGATCGACAGCAGCACGCCCCCCACGGTCAGAAGGATCAGCAGGGCCTGCGATATCGTCCGCTGCGGCAAATTCAGGCTTTCACGCAATCGCATGGGATCAATTGGCCCCGGCGGCAAGGACGGGCGATTCTGGCGGGTGCAGCAAGCTTGATTTTCCCGGAACCGTCCAGACAAAGATTGGTTAGGGTCCTGGCCGGGGTCAAAGGGGCGAACGGATGCGCCATATCGTCGAAACGGATATCCCGGCGCGGCTCGACCGCCTGCCCTGGAGCCGGTTCCATACCCTCGTGGTGGCGGCGCTGGGCATTACCTGGATTTTCGATGGTCTGGAGGTGACGCTCGCAGGCGCCCTGTCCGGGGCGCTGAAGGAAAGCCCGGTCCTGAGATTTTCCAATACCGATATCGGGATCGTCGGCAGTGCCTATCTCGTCGGAGCCGTGCTGGGAGCGCTGTTCTTCGGCTGGCTGACCGACCGGCTGGGCCGCAAAAAACTGTTTTTCATCACGCTCACCGTCTATCTCATCGCCACCGGCGCGACCGCGCTCACCTGGAATTTGTGGACCTTTGCGCTGTGCCGCTTCTTCACCGGCGCCGGCATCGGCGGCGAATATGCCGCGATCAACTCCACCATCCAGGAGCTGATCCCGGCCCGCGTGCGGGGCTGGACCGATCTCGTGATCAACGGCAGCTTCTGGATCGGGGCCGCGATCGGCGCCGCAGGTTCCATCATTCTGCTCAACCCGGCCTTCATCGATCCGGAGATCGGCTGGCGGCTCGCCTTCTTCATCGGCGCCGCGCTCGGTGTGATCATCTTCTTCATGCGCATGTGGCTGCCGGAAAGCCCGCGCTGGCTGATGACGCATGGCCGCGCCGAGGAGGCCGAGCGCATCGTTGCGGGCATCGAAGCCGGGATTCCCGGCTATGCGCGGCCGGCAGAGCCGCTGCCGCGGGTGCGGCTGCGCTCGCGCAGTCACACGCCGCTATTGGAAGCAGCGCGCGCGCTGTTCGTCATCCATCGCAACCGCGCATGGGTCGGTCTTGCGCTGATGGCGGCGCAGGCATTCTTCTACAATGCGATCTTCTTCACCTATGCGCTGGTGCTGACCGATTTCTTCGGCATCGCCGCCAATCAGGTCGGCTGGTACATTCTGCCCTTCGCAGCCGGAAACTTCCTCGGCCCGGTCTTTCTCGGGCGCCTGTTCGATACCATCGGGCGGCGGCCGATGATCTTCTTCACCTACCTGATGTCGGGGCTGCTGCTGGCACTGACCGGCTGGATGTTCATGGAAGGAATGCTCACCGCGACCACGCAGACCCTGTGCTGGATGGTGATCTTCTTCTTTGCCTCGGCCGCCGCGAGCTCGGCCTATCTGACGGTGAGCGAAACCTTCCCGCTGGAAATCCGTGCGCTCGCGATCGCGATCTTCTACGCGGTCGGTACCGGAATTGGCGGCGTCGCCGGCCCGCTGGTGTTTGGGCTGCTGATCGAATCGGGTTCGCGCCCGACCGTGTTCGCCGGCTATCTGTTCGCCGCCGTGCTGATGATTGCGGCCGCGATCATCGCGCTGCGGTATGGCGTCGCGGCCGAACGCAAGCCGCTGGAAGCGGTCGCGCGCCCGCTGGCGAGCGCGGATTGAATTTCGTTCGTCATTCCGGGACGCGCGAAGCGCGGACCCGGAATCCAGAGCCACAAGCACCGAACTTGCAGTCCTGGATTCCGGGTTCGCTCACTACGTTCGCGCCCCGGAATGACTGAGTGCTGGGCAAAATCCGCCTCCTCGCCTATGGTCTCGCGCCGGGCGAAGCAGGGAAACAGACGATGCGGATCATCCTTTGGTGCGCGATGTCGCTCGCGCTGCTGTTGCAGGCGGGGACGGCCGCCGCGCAGCCGCTCGACAAGGTCACGTTCGGAACCAACTGGGTCGCGCAGGCCGAGCATGGCGGCTATTACCAGGCGCTTGCCGACGGTACCTACAGGAAGTACGGGCTCGACGTGACGATCCTGCCCGGCGGACCGAATGCCAACAACCGCATCCTGCTGCCGGTCGGCAAGATCGACTTCTACATGAGCGCCAATCTGCTGCAGGCCTTTGACGCCGTCGCGCAGAACATTCCGACCGTCGCCGTCGCCGCGAGTTTCCAGAAAGACCCGCAGGTGCTGATGGCGCATCCGGGCCAGGGCATCGACAGGTTCGAGGACCTGAAGAAGCTCACGATCCTGGTCTCGAAGGAGGGCATGGCCGGCTATTATCAATGGCTGAAGAAGGATTACGGATTCACCGACGCGCAGGTGCGGCCCTACACCTTCAATCCGCAGCCGTTCCTCGCCGACAAGAAAATGGCGATGCAGGGCTATGTCACGTCGGAGCCTTACGCCGTCGAAACGCAAGGGAAATTCAAGCCGGTGATCTTCCTGCTCGCCGATCAGGGCTTCTCGACCTATTCGACGCTGATCGAAACGCGGCGCGACCTGGTCGAGAAGAGGCCCGATCTGGTGCAGCGATTCGTCGATGCGTCCGCGATCGGCTGGGCCAATTATCTGTACGGCGACAACAAGGCTGCGAATGCGCTGATCAGGAAGCACAATCCGGAGATGACGGAGGCATTGCTCGCCTATTCCATCGACAAGATGAAGCAATACGGCATCGTCGACTCGGGCGACTCGATCAGGCTCGGCATCGGCGCGATGACGGATGCGCGGATCAAGGATTTCTTCGACAAGATGGCGCGCGCGGGCGTGGTGAAGGGCGACCTCGATTACAGGAAGGCCTACACCCTGCAATTCGTGAACAAGGGCGTCGGCAACGATATCCGGCCGAAGTGAACGGGCCCGAAGCGATCATGTCCGGAGTGATCGCGGCGGTGACCGGGCTTTCTTCCCTCTCCCCGTCTCAGCTCTGTCTTAACCTCTCCCCGCATACGGGGAGAGGTGAAGAAACAGAATGCGGGCTACGACCTTGACCCATGACTGAGCTCGTCTCCCTCCACGCTGTCGGAAAGACCTTTCCGAATGGCGTCACCGCCTTGCGCGATGCCACGTTCTCGGTCCGCGAGCATGAATTCGTCTCGCTGCTCGGGCCGTCCGGCTGCGGCAAGTCGACGGCGTTGCGCATTCTTGCCGGACTGATCGAGCCCAGCACAGGCGACGTAATGTGGCACGGCGGCAAGGCGCCCGATGGCGCCAAGGGAGACGTCGGCTTCGTGTTCCAGGAGCCGACGCTGATGCCCTGGGCCAGTGTCGCGGGCAACGTCTATCTGCCGCTGAAACTCGCCGGCATCGGCCGCACCGAAGCCATGCCGCGCATCACCGAGGCGCTGGCGCGTGTCGGGCTCGCGTCCTTCGCGGATGCGTATCCGCGCGAATTATCGGGCGGCATGAAGATGCGGGTCTCCATCGCCCGCGCGCTGGTGACCAACCCGAAGCTCCTGCTGATGGACGAGCCGTTCGCCGCGCTCGACGAAATCACCCGCTTCCGCCTCAACAACGATCTGCTGACGCTGTGGGCCGCGATGCGCCAGACCGCGATCTTCGTCACCCATTCGGTGTTCGAGTCGGTCTACCTGTCGAGCCGCATCGTGGTGATGACGCAGCGGCCCGGCCGCGTGCATGCCGAAATCGCGGTGGACGCGCCCTATCCGCGCACCGAGGCGTTCCGCACCTCGCCGGAATATGCCGCTTTGTGCCGCACCGTGTCGGAGGCGCTGGTCGAGGCAATGGCGCAGGACGATCCGGCTCGGGACGATTCGGCGCAAGGGAACGCGGCATGAGCACGCGTCCCGCCACGCGCGCCGAGGAGGCGCAGGAACGCACCCGCCGCGAGCGCGTGATGCGCGGCGTGCTGCCGTTCGCGGCACTTGCCGTCGGCATTCTGGTCTGGGACCTCGTGGTGCGGATCAACGACATCCAGCCTTACGTGCTGCCATCGCCGGGGCTGGTATTCCGCACGCTGATATCGGACTGGTCGCTCTTGTGGTCGTCGCTGCTGGTGACGCTGAGCGTGACCTTGCAGGCGCTGCTGCTGGCTTTCGCCGGCGGCGTGGCGCTGGCGATCGCGTTCAACAAGTCGCGCGTCGTCGAATATTCGTTCTATCCCTATGCCGTGATCCTGCAGGTCACGCCGGTGATCGCGATCGCGCCGCTCTTGCTGATCTATCTGCCGCAGCAGGCGGCGGTGCTGGCCTGTGCGTGGATCGTGGCGTTCTTTCCGGTGCTGGCCAACACCACGCTCGGGCTCAATTCCGTCGACCGAAATCTCGCCGAGTTGTTCCGGCTCTACGGCGCCAGCGGGTGGCAGGTGCTGCGCGACCTTAAACTGCCGGCGGCTCTGCCCTGTATGCTGGGCGGCCTGAAGATCGCGGGCGGGCTGTCGCTGATCGGCGCGGTGGTTGCGGAGATCGCGGCTGGTTCGGCGGGCGCGGGCTCGGGGCTCGCCTATCGCATCGCGGAGTCGGGCTACCGGCTCAACATCCCGCGCATGTTCGCGGCCCTGATTTTGCTGTCGGTGGCGGGCGTCGTGATCTTTGCCGTGCTGTCGCTGATCTCGCATCTGGTTTTGCGGCGCTGGCACGAGAGCGCTGTGGGGGAGGGGTGATCCTGTAGGATGGGTTGAGCGCAGCGAAACCCATCACCTTTCCCCAAATCCAGATTCTTCAGCCGCAAAATCGCCGGCCCAGTCGTCGGGATAAACGCCCAGCCGGACCATGCGATGGAATGACGAGAAGGGCCAATCACAGACCCGGCTGACGTGGCCATGCTTCACGGGATTGATGTGGATCCTGTAGGATGGGTTGAGCGCAGCGAAACCCATCACCTTTCCCCAAATCCAGATTCTTCAGCCGCAAAATCGCCGGCCCAGTCGTCGGGATAAACACCCAGCCGGACCATGTGATGGAATGACGAGAAAGGCCAGTCGCAGACTCGGCTGACGTGACCATGCTTTACAGGATTGATGTGGATATAATTGACGTGCCGCTCGAAGTCGCGCTCGTCCCGCAAGGTATGCTCCCAATATCGCCGTTGCCATATCCCGCGTTCGGCCTTGCTGGCCCGGCTTGCCGATATTGTTTCCGTCTTCGGCAGCGCACGCGAAAACGTCGATTTGATCAAGCGCCATCGCGTCGCGAAGTTTCGATCGGATTCAGGTAACGTCCAGATCGCATGCAGGTGGTCTGGCAATATAACGATTGCATCGATCGTGAATGGATGTCTTGCCCGAGTGTCGCGAAATGCCGAGCGGAGCAAGCCGATGTGATCGGTCAAAAGCCGGGCGCGACGGTCGGCCAAGTTCGCCGTGAAGAAACAACTGCCGCCAGAAGCGAAATTGCGCCGATATGCGGTCATTGCAAGTGATGGGTTTCGCTGCGCTCAACCCATCCTACGCCATTTGAACCGAAAGATGCGGTTGAGGAATAAAATCCTTATTTCCGCCATCTTCCCCTGATCTAATCCACCGCATCCCGCCTCGTCCAAGGGGCGTCTGATCAGCGTCATGAGACGCGGGGCGGGATGCGGTGGCTGTTGCGGGGCGCAAGACGCGCGTCCTTCAGCGGCAGGTTCAAGCCGCGTCCCGCCGTGCTAGCTGCCGGCGTTTCGGTGGAGGAACGTCCACCGGGGACGATGGAGCAGACCTTCAAACACCGCGCGCGGAACGCCGGGCGACCGGCGGTCCGTGGTGACTCTGCTCGTGTGGATACTCTCTTTTCCCACACGAGGCTGCGGGCTTCCCGGAAGCCCGGCGTTCCGCGCGCCCTTGGGTTTGCCCGGGGGATGGAATGCGATGAGGAATACGGGCGCGCCCGCGCCGGCTAAAGAACAGGGACGGCGGAGCGTTGTCTGTTTGTCGTCCCCGCGCAAAAGCGCGAAGCGCGTCTTCAATCAAAACGCGGGGACCCATATTCCAGAGCGGTGGTTATGGGACCCCCGCTTTCGCGGGGGCGACTGTCGCAAAACTCAAGACACCATCCGCACCGCGATCCCCAGTGCCGCCATGATCGCCACGATCTCCACCAGTCCGCGATGGAAGCGGAACGCCAGCAGCGCGGCGATGACCGCGAGCGCCGCCGTCTTCAGGTCGAGCGCCAGCGGATCGAACGCATACCAGCGGAAAATGCCGGTGCGTTGCTCGGTGACATTTCCGAACAGCACATGCAGTGCGAACCAGACCGTCAGATTGAGGATCACGCCGACCACGGCTGCGGTGATCGCCGCCAGCGCGCCGGTCAGCATGCGGTTACTGCGCAATTGCTCGACGAAGGGTGCGCCGGCGAAGATCCAGAGCATAGATGCCGAGAACGTCACCCAGGTGGTCATCGCAGCCGCGATCACGCCGGCGGTTACGGCTGAGAACGGCGCCGCATCGCGATAGCCGGCGAGGAAGCCGACGAACTGCGTCACCAGGATCAGCGGGCCGGGTGTGGTCTCGGCGAGGCCGAGACCGTCCACCATTTCAGCCGCAGTCAGCCAGCCTTTCGCCTCCACCGCCTGCTGCGCCATGTAGGCGAGCAGCGCATAGGCGCCGCCGAAGCTCACGGTTGCGAGCTTCGAGAAGAAGGTGCCGACGCTGACCAGCACATGGTCCGCTCCAAGCAGCAGGGCGGCAAGTGCGACCGGCGCCCACCAGGCGGCAAGCCCGATCCCGATCGCGGTCGCCGCCTGTTTCCAGCGGCCGGGCACGGGCGGCGGATAGGTGCCATCGGTCTTGATCGCGAGCAGATGCGGCGCCCGGCGCGCCACCAGATAGCCGATCAGGCCGGCGCCGATCACGATCAGCGGAAACGGCAGCGCCAGAAAGAAGATGCCGATAAAGGCTGCCGCGGCGATCGCGATCAGCACATTGGTCTTGAGCGCCCGCTTGCCGATCCGGAGCAGCGCCTCGACCACGATCACCAGCACCGCAGCCTTGATGCCGAACAAGGCGCCCTCGATCAGCGGGACGCCCTGACCGAGCGCATAGATCAGGCTCAGCGCCAGCATCACGAAAGCGCCCGGCAGCACGAACAGGATGCCGGCGGCGATCCCGCCGCGCACCCCGTGCATCAGCCAGCCGGTATAGGTCGCGAGCTGCTGGGCCTCCGGACCCGGCAGCAGCATGCAGAAATTGAGCGCATGCAGGAATCGCTGTTCCTCGATCCACTTCTTCTCGTCGACCAGAACGCGGTGCATCAGTGCGATCTGGCCGGCGGGTCCGCCGAAGCCGAGGCAGCCGATCTTGAAATAGGTGCGCAGGAATTCGGGAAAGCTGGGTGCCGCGCTCGCAGGAGCTGCTTGTTCTATACTTGTCATGTCAGGCGGCTTTTGCGGGCCAGTTGTGACGCTCGGATGACGCGAAGCGTAACCACGCAAACAGTGCGTCGTAAATTGCAAACCCGCTCTGAAGCAGGCCATGATCGTCGTCGCCGGCCAGTTCGGACAGACCGAGCGACACCGAATGCAGCCCGGCCGCTTCCGGCGCGAGATCGGGACGCGCGGTATCGGCGCCGCGCACGATGAGGGCGAGGCGTGCGAGCGAAGGCTGGTTTTCCAGACCGAAGAGATTGAGAATGGTGTCGAACGAGCAGCGCTCGCCCTCATGTGACAGTTCCACGCCCTCAATATCGAACGGTATGGCGCCGGTCTCGCGAGCGACCGCCGCGACCTGCGGTGGATCGACAAACAGAAAGCGAGCCTGCGGATCGATGAAGCGCCGGATCAGCCACGGGCAGGCGATGCGATCGATCTTCGGCCGCCGTCGCGTCACCCAGAGGCTCGGCGGGTTCGGAGCAAAGCGCCGGACCGCGCCGCAATCCACCAGCGGAAGCCCGGCTGAACGCCATGCGTCGGTGCCGCCCTCGAGAATACGGGCATCGACGCCACGCGACCGCAACTGTGCCGCAGCCATCTGGCTACGCTGATGACCATGCACGCAGGCGACGACAATTGTTCCGGGATTTTGATCGAAGTTCCACGACGCGGCATCGTGCGGATCGCGCAGGATCGCACCGGGCAGCAATCCGTTCGACGCGGCGACGGCTTCGGGCTTGCGGACGTCGACGATGTGTGGCGCGAGGGACGTCCCGATCTTTCGCCACAGACTTTCAGGGGTGATTGAGAAATGCATAAGCCAACGCCTCCTCCATCAAGGAAGGAGACGGTGCTTGGGCCTTGCGAGCCTTCGGAAAGGCGGGGCGACCGTCGCAGGCCCCGCGACGGTCAGAGTAGGTCGGGATCTGGAGACTTGCAATGCCTGCGCATAGCCATTCCATCCGGCGCCTCGCTCCCACCGCCCAACTTGGGTACAGAGAAGGATGACATCAGGTCCGCAATCCACCGAATCCGAACAGATGCGCGCGCGGCTGACCGGCATCGGCCTGATGTGCGGCGCGGTGCTCTGCTTCGCCTGCCTGGATGCGACCGCCAAATATCTCAACGGCTACATGGACACGCTGCAGGTGGTCTGGGCGCGCTATACCGGCGCGTTCATCCTGACCCTGTTGATTTTCAATCCGGTGTCGCGGCCGGGGTTGATGCGGACCACGCGGCCGGTGCTGCAGCTCGTGCGCTCGGCCATGCTGCTCGGATCGACCATTACGAACTTCCTCGCCTTTCGCTATCTGCAACTCGATCAGGCGCTCGCGATCCTGTTTTCGACGCCCTTCATGGTCGCGATCCTGGCAGGGCCCATTCTCGGCGAATGGATCGGCTGGCGGCGCTGGGTGGCGATCATGGTCGGCTTTGCCGGGGTGCTGCTGGTCACGCGGCCGGGGATCGGCGGCGTCCACTGGGCCGCGCTCTACTCCGTGGCGAGTGCGATCTTCTACTCGCTCTATATCGTCGCAACACGCGTGCTGTCGCGAAGCGACACGACCGATACGACGCTGTTCTACTCCAATCTCGTCGGCGCGGTCGCGATGCTGCCGGTGCTGCCATTCGTGTGGACGACGCCGGACGATCCCTTCATCATTTTCCTGATGGTGGCATTCGGCGCTTTCGGCAGTTTCGGGCATTATCTCCTGATCATCGCCCACCGGCTGGCGCCGGCCTCGGTGCTGGCGCCGTTCATGTATACCCAGCTCGTGTGGGCGAGCGGCTTCGGCTTTTTTGTATTCGGCGATGTTCCCAACCACTGGACGCTGGCGGGCGCCGCAATCGTGGTCGCATCGGGGCTGTACCTTCTGCATCGTGAAAGGGTGCGCGGGATCGCGTGAGGCGCCACCTGGGCATTTGCCGCTTTTTGCCGTTTTTCCCTGCCTTGGCTCCCTGCTAAGGTCCGGCCGCGCGAGGGAACAACCAGAGACATCGATGCTGGACAAAGCCAAAGAGTCAAAAACCGGCCTGAACGACGACATCGGCGAGGATACGCGGCTGGAATTGTACCGTCTGCAGGTGCTGCTGCGGGACGCGGAGCAGCGCGCCTTCGACCTGTTTCTGCAGAATCTGGTGAAGGGCACGAGCCATCTTTC
>NZ_JBFWPA010000080.1:0-30468 GCF_050250235.1 Pseudorhodoplanes sp. | reverse complement strand
GCATCGTGGTCAATATCGGGTAAATCATTCAGGATTTGGCTACGAAGTTCGGGCACATTTACCGGTCATTATGGTAAGAAGCGGGTTAAGACCTGCGTCTGAAACAGGGGGTCCCGCATGTTGCGTTACGGTGCTTTGCTCGCTGCGGCGGCCTTTGCGGCCGTCCCGGCGCAAGCCCAGCAGATGAACGCGCGCGAGGCGCGCGCCTTCGTCGTCGGCAAGCTGTTCTCCTATCAATGCTTCGAGGGAACCCGCGGCGCCGGCCGGATCATGGAAAATGGCGCGGTCGCCGGGACCATCCAGTTTCGCGGAAATGGCGCCACCCGGTATGCCGTCCTGCCTGCAAATACCCTGCATGTGATCGGCGACCGGGTCTGCGCCACGGTGAGGGGCGTGCCGTTCCGGCCCTGCTTCAACCTGATCAAGACCTCGGCCAGCACCTTCCGCGGATCGGTATCCGGGCTGGGATTTGCCTATTGCGATTTTGTGCGTCGTGACCGTCCCGTTGTCGCATCGGTGGAGCAGCCGGGTTCGCGCCCAGCGAAGCCTTCGGCGCCGATGGACCTGAAGGCGAACACGACCGCGTCGGCGGCATTTCCGAAGCCGATCGAAAAGGATGATCTTCCCGCCGTCGAAGAGAAGCCGGCCGAGGAAGTCGCGGCAGAAGCGAAGGCGGACGAAGCCAAGCCGGACGACGCTGCCGCCGGCGCGGCTGACGAGAAGCCTGCGCTGCGCTCGACGAAGGATTGACGGCTCCGCTCTGCTTGCAGCGGCTTCATGCCCTTGCCGCAAAGATCATGCAGGTGGTCGTGGCATGCGCGTAAAGCTTGCCGCCTGAATCCCTGATGTCGCCTTCCGACGTTGCGACCGTGCGGCCGCGATGGATCACTCGGCCTTCCGCGCGCACGGGCCCGGTGTCTTGCGTCAATGGCCGGACCAGGTTCACCTTGATCTCGAGCGTGGTGTAGGTCTCGCCCTTCGCCAGCGTCGAATGGATCGCGCAGGCGAGCGCGGAATCCAGCAGCGTCATCGCGAAGCCGCCATGGACCGAACCGATCGGGTTGTAATGACGCCATTGCGGTTCGCCTGCGAACACGACGCGGCCCGGATCGACCTCGGCCAGCGTGAAGCCCAGCGTTTCGGTGATCGGCGGGGCCGGGAATTGCCCGCTCAGGAGCGCGCGCAGGAACGTGAGCCCATCATGCTGCAGCAGCGTTTCGGGCGGCACGACGCCGTAGGTGATGTCGCTCATCGGATCATCCTGGGTTGCTCAGGCGGTCGCCCGAGCGGCCGCATCGTCGCCGCGCGGCCGTGGCGCGAATAGCAGGCGCTGATACAGAAAGCCGATCCCCATCAGCGTCAGTCCGAGGCAGATCAGCGACAGCGCGCGGAACACACCCTGTACGCCGGCAAGATCGTACAGGAACACCTTGGCGACGGTGAGGATCACGACCGCGGCCGACGCAAAGCGCGCCGACTGCGATTTCAGTGCGATGCCTGCGAGCAGCAGCGCCACACCGAACGCGAGCCATACCGCGGAATAGGTATATTGCTCGGCGTCGCTGGCGGCAAAGCCGGCGATGACCGGACCGTGGAAAATCGTGCGCACTTCGAGCGTGAGATAGACGAGCGCCAGCGCAATCGCGGTGACCGCCGCCGTCCGATAAACCAGTGCCGGCCGGGTCTTGCGGATCTGGCGCGCCAGGATCGCCATCAGCAACGCCGGAATGCCGTAACCGAGCAGCAGCGCATTGAGGAAGATGCCGCCGACCGGCTCGCCGGTAAAGACCGGATTGACCAGGATGCCGATGCTGACCAGCGCGCCGAGGAAGCCGAACGACCCGAGGATGCGCGCCGCGACGTCGTGCACGATGCTGGCGGTGCGCGCGCGCACATGTTCGAGCCCGAGAGTCATCGCGAGCAGGGTCGAGACCTGCAGACCGATTTCCGACAGGCTCGCCGTCGGCCGGTAGATGTCGCCGCCATTCATGAGGTGACGGATCTGCAGCATGACGGCAAGGACCGTGAATGTGATCGCCGCTGATTCCACGCTGCGTGAGGCGAGATCGTCGCCGCGCCTGCGCAATATCATTCCGCCGGTCCAGAATGACAGCGCCGGCACGCCATAACCCCAGAGCAGCCAGTTCAGGATGGGCGTGGAGCCGACTTCGTCGCCGACGATACGCGGATCCCACAGGATGCGCGCGATCACGAGCCCGACCAGCACCATGCAAAGCTGGCGCAGCATCGGCAGCGGACGCTTGTCCGATACCCACGCGATCCCCGGAACCATCAGCGCCAGCGCAACGGTCAGCCAACCGCGTTCCAGTGTGAAGGTGAGGGCCAGTGCCAGTGCGGCGACCGCGCCCACGGCGAAGATCGCGGTAGCGGCGGCGCCGCCGGGCGCAAGCTTGCGACGGTCGAGCCTTTCGGTCGCGAAGCCGAATAGCGCGGCGAGCACAACTGCCAGCGCGGCGAACGGGATCGAGCGCTCGAACTGCGCCACGCCGTAGTTGAGCGCGACCAATACCAGGAGGGGAACCAGCACTGCCATGCCGGCCCAGATCATCGACGCATAGGGATGTCGCGATCGCCCCTGCGCGAGGTGGCCGGCCGCTCCGAACATCAGCGCGATGCCGGCACCGAACATCAGATGCGCACGCAGGCCTTCCAGTCTGGCGACTGGCGGAACCGCAGAATACGGACCGCCGGGCGAGGAGATCAGCACGAAATAATCCGAGACCGACCAATGTCCGACGATCAGAATGCCTGCCAGGGCTGCGGCGCCGAGCGCGGGTGTCGCAGCTTCGCTGCGCCATGCGGCGCCGACCGTTGCAGCGCACAGCAGGAACAGCGTCAACAGCGCTGGATTTGCATGACGGTTGGCGATCACTACCAGCACGGCACCGAACAGATAAGCGGCCAGCACGCCGCTCGAGAGAAAGTCAAGCCGTCCACGCCCGGCGTCGGGTCCGAACAGCAGGCCGCTGACGATCAGCGCCAGGGCCAGTGCAAAGCCGGCCAGCAGGAACATCGTCTGCGGATAGAGTTCGCCGCCCGCCCCGAGCGGCAGGATCAGCCAGACCAGCGAGAACACCGCCGCGGTGATCGCCAGCCAGCGCCAGAGCCGCATGCGGGCCAGCACGAAAGCGGCCGCCGTCACCACGGTGAGGTAGAGATAAAGAGCCCAGTAATTGGGTTGCGTCGATCCGATCAGGGCGGGGGTGACGAAGGCGCCGACAAGGCCGAGCCCGGCCAGCGCTGGCCCATGGAGCAGGGCGGCCGCGAGCGTGGCGAGCGCCACCGCACCCAGCAGCAGGAAGGCCAGGCCGGGGGACAGGAAGTTGTAGAGGGCGAAGGCCGCATAGATCACGGCATAGCCGACTGTCGTTCCGGCCGCGGTCAGCACACTCGGAATATGGGCGGTGTTGAAGCGGACAAGGCCTGACAGGATCTCGCGCCGCCGTGCATATTCGCCGAGCCCGACCAGCGCGAGCGCGAGCAGGGCGCCCAGAAGGATGCGCATGCCGGGCCCGATCAGGCCCGCCTCAATCGTGTAGCGCACAAGAAAAATGCCACCGAGCGCGAGCGCGATTCCGCCGATCCAGACCACCCATTGGGTGCCGAAGCGGCGTTCGAAATCGCCATATTCGCGGCGCGTTGCGGGAGCGGGCTGCGTCGTGGCGGCGGTTTCGAGGACCGGCTCCGCCGCCATTCTGTCGGTTTCCGGCGCGACCGCGGAGACCGGCGCGGGAGGGGGCGCTGCTGCTTGCGGCGGCGCGGCATCCATCGTTCGGATCGGAGGCGCCGCAGGGGTTGCAGGTAATGCGGCGTTTGGAATCAGCGCGCTCAGCCGGCCGACAGCCGCTTCCAGCGCTAGGAGCCTGCTGCGCATTCGCACGACGATGACCAGCAATGCCACCAGCGCCATGAAGCCGATGAATTCCATGAGAATCGCCCACCGCGTTGCCGGCGGAACTCTATCCTCGGAGCGTCAACCGGGAAACGCTCGAGTGGAGGCACGCTGCATCAGCAGACTGCCGTCAGCGCCGCACACCGAGCCTCAGGCCCGGCGCATGCCGCTCCTGCATGACCTCGCGGCGAAAACGGAACAGGGCGGCCGGCCGTCCGCCGGTCGCTGTCGCCATTTCGCCGGTCGGCTCGACCAGTTCGGTGCTCTCCACAAGTCTGCGGAAATTCTGCTTGTGCAGGTGCCGTCCGGAAATCGCCTCCACGGTGCGCTGCAATTCCGTGAGGGTGAATTCGGACGGCATCAGCTCGAACACGACCGGCCGGTATTTGAGCTTGCCGCGCAGCCGGGCGATTGCGGTCGCGAGAATGCGGCGATGATCGAGCCGCATCGATTCGCCGAGCCTCGTCTTGCCGAGTTTTGCGTCCAGCGATTTGACCCTGCCGTCGCGCTGCGCCTCCTCGATCAGGCCCGCGCTGTAGAGCAATTCGTAGCGCTCCAGCACCTTTTCCTCGTCCCAGCTCGTGCCCCCGTCGCCGAAGCACAGGCGCAGCCGCTCGGCGCGCCCGGCCGCACCGCGCGCCCATTTGGTCAGCGGCGGCAGGATCGCGTCGTCGATGATGGCGGGGCGCCCGTTGCGCCAGTCCTCCCACGGGAAAAAGCGGTACCATGGCCTGAAACCAGCGCCGGCTTCGCGCAGGCCCGCGACATTTTCCGGAACGCGGGTAAGCGCGAGATAGCCGATCGACACCACATGCGGAGATGTGTCGTCGGCCCGCGCATGGCGTCCGCGGTCGCCGAATGTATAGAGCTGTTCGACATAGACGATATCGAGTGCGGTTTGCGCCGCCACCCATTCGCGAAGCCCGATCTCGAACGTACGGTGCGACAGCGGATCGAATGGACCTGATGGCAAACCATCGGGCATGTGCGTCTGGCCGGTCTCGCCGGCGACCAGAACCTGCGGCTCGTCGTCCGTCACCGCGACGATCGCGGTAGTCAGTCCGATTTCGATCGGCGTCAGCACGTGCTTACTCGAGGTCGAGCCGGAACGGATGCCCTTCATACGCGGCGATGCCCGGGCCGATCGCGCGGATGGCGCTGGTCATCCGGCCGCCCCTGCCCAGAATGTCATCCGCAAGCGAGACCAGACGGATGTTCGGCTGCGCGCTCGGCGAGACCGAGCGGATGGCGCGCGCGATGCTTGCCTCGTCACGTTTCGGATTGAGCGCGCAGGCGGTGATGAAGGCGCCCGCAGTCGAGCGGCTGATACCGGCATAGCAATGCACGACAATCGGCGTGCCGCGGTCCCATGAGGTGACGAAATCGATCAGCTTTTCGACATGCACCTCGCTCGGATGTACATAGCCGTTCATGATGGTGACGATGTCGTCCATGTCGAGCAGCAGGTGATTGGCTTCCTCGATCGAGGGCGGGCGCCGCACCATGGCAACGTCCTTGATCAGCGTCACGACGTGCCTGGCGCCGGTCTCGGCGACGGTCGGATGCAGGCGGGCGAGCGAGCAGACGTGGATCATGTAATTATTCCGGCGAGCAAAACCGCTATTTGCTGCGTAATCCCGATTCTCCCAAGCTAAAATGCCAGCTTGGCGAAAGATCGGCCAAGAGATCGTTGAAAACCCGGCCGAGTGAGTGCAGCAAAGAAATTGTTCTCGGCCAGAAGATCGTTCAAACCAAACAGAAATACGAATTCATTGTGATATTTCAGATATTTAAGGGATGGTTATTTTTGCGGGATCAAGGAGCTTCTGGCGAAAAGCCTGAAGTCGGCGCGTCCGCGAAGCTGGTTGGCAGCTATTTTTGCACGAAGAAAAAGTCGTCGCTCGGCAGCGATCCGTAGACGAAAGGCTCCTGCCGCCGCCCGGTTTGGTTCAGCACGTCGTCGCGCACCAGCCGGAACAGCTTGTTGATCTCGACATTCGGCGTTCCGAGATGTCTCAACAATGAGATCACGAACGGGCTATTGTCGCCATCTCCGTCAAGCGCAACCTGACCGTGTTTGGCGGCAAATGCGACCAGTGTGCCTCCCTCCGGCTCCACCCGTGCGAGCCCGCGGCCGATCGAGCGTGTCGCGTTTGATTTCTGCATCTGTGCCACGAAAGGATTGTCGCGGCAGGCGTCAAGAATAACGAGGCGCAACTTCTTCGCGCCTTCGATCGCCGACAGCACCCGGTCGAGCGGGGCGGCCTCGTCCTGCGCGTCGCGGTCGCGTTTCAACTTCGCATCAACAGGCAGAAGAAAGTTGACGCCGTTGATCTCCATGCCGTGGCCGGCAAAGTAGACAATCGCCCAGTCCGCCCGATCGGCTTCCTCCTGAAAGGCACGCAGGGCGCTGATCAGAGCTTCACGCGTGACGTTCGTCTCTGTCTTGACGGAGGTGAAGCCAATCTGTCGGAGCGCGGCCGCAATCGATTCAGCATCGCGCGCCGGGTTTGGCAACGAGGCGGAATGGGCATAGGCCGAATTGCCGATCACGAGTGCGACCCGGCGTTCGACGCGTGCTTGCGCGTTCACCGGTCGCGTCGGCGCCGCGACATGAGCGTGTTGCGGCAGCGGCGCGACCGCCTGCGGAGGTGATGGCGTCGTCGCAGGCGGCGGGGACGGCGGTGTGATCTGTGGCAATGCGGTTTGCGGCGCGGGCGGCGGCGCCTCGGGTTGTCGTGGCTGGAACTGCGCAACGGGCGCCGGCGCCATGCCCTTCGCACGCATATGGACGATCTTGTAGCCCTCGGCCTTGAGTCGGCTCAGGAGCTGCGGCATCGCTTCCGACGTGGCGGTCTGATAGTCGTGCAGCAATACGATGCCTTTGCCGAATTTCCTGAGCTTCGCCATCGTTGTTTCGACGACTTCGCTGGCTCTCTTCGCGCGGAAGTCGAAAGAGTCGAGGTCGGTCGAAAAAATCCCGATGTTGCGTTGCCCAAGATATGAGACGAGTTCTGGCGGATGTTTCAGCGCGACGAACCGGAAGAACGGAGCGGGCTTACTGCCGAGCGCCTGCCCAATGGCCTGAATGCCTTTTTCGATTTCTCCCTTGCCCTGGGCAATCGACACGCCCTTCTTTGAAAGATCGGCGTGCGAATAGGTGTGCGACCCGATGGTGTGACCGCCGCGCGCCACCTGGCGAACGATCTCCGGATAATATTCGGCGTGCTTGCCGATCATGAAGAACGTTGCGCGCGTGCAATGCTCCTCAAGAGCTTGCAACACCTTGATCGTGGTTGGCCAAGGCCCGTCGTCGAATGTCAAGACGACTTCCTTGCTGCGCAGGAAGTCGTGAAACTTGAAATGCTCGACGCCGAAACCGGGACCACCAGTGGTGTCGATCTCTACGGTTCGCGCTACACCAATCGCATTCGGATTGTTGCAGGTCTGGGCGCTGACGATATCTGAAGAGGCGAACGTTGCGGATAGCACGCCGAGAACTACCCAAAGAAGAGCCGCTCGCATGACCGATCCCCGAATTACTCGCATTGTCTTGGTCGCAACGTCGAGATGACAGGTTCAAGCGACGGTAGTATGCGCCGGAAATCGTGGCGCCGCCATACCTGATCATCACCCCGCGAGCTTCGCAAACCGTTCCAGATAGCGCGCTTCCGCGGTCTCTGCAGGCCAAGGCGCAAGATAATCGCGTTCCAGCGCTGGCGAGAGCTCCGGCGGCGTGCCGAAAAACCTGCGGGCCTCGTCCTCTTTGAAGCCGGCGAGCCGCGTCGCTTCGAGATAAGCAGCAGCACGATCGGCGCTCTTGATGGTTTTCTCCTGCGTCGCGGGAAGCTGCGGCGGCAGGCCGAAGCGCAGATGGATGGCGGCCAGCAGCCGCGCCTCCACCGCCTTGTAGGAATCCCCGATCACCGCCTTGAACGGCGTGATCATGTCGCCCACCACATATTCGGGCGCGTCGTGCAGCAGGATTGCGAGCCGGAGCCTGTCGTCGAGCGGGCCCTGCCGGCGCGCGATGGTGTCGACCAGCAGCGTATGCTGGGCGACCGAGAAGATATGCGCGCCGATGGTCTGGCCGTTCCAGCGCGGCACCCTCGCCAGGCCGTGCGCGATGTCCTCGATCTCGATATCGAGCGGGGAGGGGTCCAGCAGATCGAGCCTGCGCCCGGACAGCATGCGCTGCCAGGCGCGGGCTTTGGCTGATGCGCGCGCGGCGTTCACGTGAATTACGCCTTCCGCCCGAGCTTCGCGCATTCCTCGTGGCGGTGGCAGGTCACGAGATGATCGTTGACCATCCCGACCGCCTGCATGAAGGCATAGACGATGGTCGGTCCCACGAACTTGAAGCCGCGTGAGGCCAGGTCCTTGGAAATCGCGCGCGACAATGGTGTTTCCGCCGGTACGCCTTTCAGCGTCTTGAATGCATTGACCTTCGGCCGTCCGCTCAGATGATCCCAGAGCAGATTCGAAAAACCGCCGCCCTTTTCCATGATGTCGAGCCAGGACTGCGCCGAGCGAACCGTGCCCTCGATCTTCAGCCGGTTGCGCACGATGCCGGCATCCTGCATCAGTCTCTCGATCTTGCGCGGGGTGTAGCGGGCGATCTTTTCCGGATCAAAATCGTCGAAGGCTTTGCGGAAATTGTCGCGCTTGCGCAGGATGGTGATCCACGAGAGGCCAGCCTGGAAACCGTCGAGAATCAGCTTCTCGAACAGCGCGCGGTCGTCATATTCCGGAACGCCCCATTCGGTGTCGTGATAGCTGACATAGAGCGGGTCGTCCTTCGGCCACGGGCAGCGCGTGAGCCCGTCCGCATGCGTGATCGCTTTCATCCGGTCGCTACATCCTTGAAGAAATCCGTGATCGCGCCTTCGCGCAGTTTCATCGGAATGCCGCCTGCAAGCAGCGGTTTGCCCGACGCCAGCGCATCGGCGACGCGGTCGATCCGGAGCATCGCAAGTCCAATGTTGCCGGCGGACGAGCCCATGGTGCCGACGGTCTTGTCACCTGCCATTACCGCGCTGCCGTCCTCGGCGGCGTGTTCGTCGAATTCCACCGGCACGATGCGGTTGCGCGCGGTGCCGCGATGCTCGACCCGCGACACCACTTCCTGCCCGATGAAGCAGCCCTTCTTGAAATCGACGCCGCCGAGCTTGTCGAGATCGGCATCGTGCGGGAACACGTCGCCATAAGCGAAGTCGGCGCCGCCGCGCGGTACGCCGAGCGCAATCCGGTGTGCCTCGTATTCGGACACGTCCACAAGGGTGGCACCGAGGTCGGCGGCCGCCTCGCTTGCGACATCGGCCGGGACCAGCACGCGCTGGCCGAGCACCGGCAGCCTTGGGTCGCGATAGTCGAGGCCGTATTCGGTGGACCCGATCCCGTCCCACGCCGCGAGCACCGACAGCGCTTCGATCGGTTCGATCGTCACCTTCGCGCGCAACTTGTAGAAAGTGAGCTTCTGTGCGAGGTCGGGCAGGAGCGCCTTGGGCGCTTCGATGAAGAAGCCGCCGCCGTCCTCGGTCGGCGCTTCCACCACGAAGAAATCCGCGATGATCTTGCCTTGCGGCGTCAAGAGCGCCGCATAGCGGGCATGCCCGGGCGTGAGGGTCTCGATATTGGCGGTGACCAGATTATGCAGGAAATGGCGTGCGGGTTCGCCGGTGACCCGCAGGACGCCGCGATCGGTGAGCAGGGCCGCTTTCATTGTTTTTTCAATCGATTCCCGGTGCGCAATCGGTCGTTTCCGTCTTGCCAGAATTTGTGGTGAAACGTAAGGCGCTGCTTGCTTTCCCGGAATATAGGCACCTGACCGGACCCTGACGATGACCCAGACCTACGACACGATTTTCCGCGGCGGCAGCGTGGTCAACCAGGACGGGGAAGCGTCGCGCGATATCGGCGTGCGGGCCGGGAGGATCGCCGCCATCGGCGACCTGTCGCAAGCCTCTGCCGGCGAGACCGTGGATTGCAGGGGGCTGCACATTCTGCCCGGCGTGATCGACACCCAGGTGCATTTCCGCGAGCCCGGCGGCACCCACAAGGAAGACCTGGAATCCGGGTCCCGCAGCGCGGTGATGGGCGGCGTCACCGCGGTGTTCGAAATGCCGAACACCGATCCGCTGACGATCACGCCGGAAGCGCTCGCCGACAAGGTCAGGCGCGGACACCATCGCATGCATTGCGACCATGCCTTCTTCATCGGCGGCACATACGACAATTACAGGCATCTGCCCGAATGGGAGCGGCTGCCCGGCTGCTGCGGCGTCAAGGTGTTCATGGGTTCCTCCACCGGCTCTCTCCTGGTCGACAACGAGGAGGGGCTGCGCAACATCCTTAAAGTTATCCGCCGCCGTGCGTCGTTCCACGCCGAAGACGAAGCAAGGCTGAACGAGCGCAAGCAGCTCCGCGTCGAAGGCGATGCGGCGTCGCATCCAGTCTGGCGCGATCCTGAAGCGGCGATGATCGCGACGCAGCGGCTGGTGCGGGTTGCCCGCGAGACCGGCGCACGGGTGCATGTGCTGCACATCTCGACCGCGCAGGAGATGGACTTTCTCAAGGATCACAAGGATGTCGCTTCGGTCGAAGTGACGCCGCACCATCTCACGCTGGAAGCACCGGACTGCTATGGCCGCCTTGGCACCCGCGCGCAGATGAATCCACCGGTGCGCGACGGCGCGCACAAGGCCGGCATCTGGCGCGGCCTGGAGCAGGGGATCGTGGACGTGCTCGGCTCCGATCACGCGCCGCATACGCTCGAAGAGAAGTCGAAATCCTATCCGGCAACGCCGTCCGGCATGACCGGCGTGCAGACGCTGGTGCCGCTGATGCTGGATCACGTCAATGCCGGGCGGCTGTCGCTCGCCCGCTTCGTCGATCTGTCAAGCGCCGGGCCGGCGCGGCTGTTCGGGATCGCGCGCAAGGGACGGATCGCCGTTGGCTACGACGCCGATCTGACGCTCGTCGATCTGAAGCGCCGCGAGACCATCACCAACGAATGGATTGCGTCGAAGGCGGGTTGGACGCCGTATCACGGCGTCAGCGTTACCGGCTGGCCGGTCGGCACCATCGTCCGGGGCAAGCGCGTGATGTGGGACGGCGAACTCGTCACGCCGTCGCAGGGCGAGCGCGTGCGTTTCCTCGAGACGCTGTCGGCGTAGCAGCGCCCGGGCTATTGCCGCGACATTTCGGCGGAAAACTCGCCGTTGCGAATGCGGGCGGGAAGGCCCT
Source organism: Pseudorhodoplanes sp. (assembly GCF_050250235.1). Classification (GTDB taxonomy): domain Bacteria; phylum Pseudomonadota; class Alphaproteobacteria; order Rhizobiales; family Xanthobacteraceae; genus Pseudorhodoplanes. The sequence continues at coordinate 19,310 of NZ_JBFWPA010000080.1, read as the reverse complement.
CCGCAAACGTGGAGGCCGCATCCTCGCCATAGGTCGACACGAACTCGATCAGGGCGGCGAACAGGCAGGCCTGCGCCATGCAGTCGCCATCGATCCCGTCCAGACGCGCCTCCGCCCAGGCCTCATGCAGATAGCCGAGCGCGACCTGCTTCTGCTCGTGATCCGGAATCGGCTCACGAGCCGGATGAATGCGCGTCAATGTTGTCATTGCAACCCGATTTCCTGCGCGTCGCCAGCGCCCACCCCAAGGAAGCGGCACGTTAACATGCGCATCCAGACAGCAAACCCTCGTCTTTAGGAAAGGTTAACGCGCACGGCCCGGCGTCGGCGGCGCCCGTTCAGTTGGTATATCGCGCGGTGATTTCACGCGAAATCTTGGCGCCCTCGTCGAGATAGCGGCGGATCGCGAGATCGGCCGCCTCGGTGCAGGAGCGGTAGGTCTGCTGGAAGCCGTTATACCCGCGGTTGAAACTCGCCATCAGCTTGGTGCGCCGCTCCGGCGCCTGCGCCTCGGCGTCGAGCAGCGCACGCATCTCGTTGCGCCATTTCGGGCCGTCCTTCGAGCCGCACAGGCCGCGCAGATAGTGCAGGGCGCCCAGAATTTCCGACAGCCGCTGCAATTCGGTCTCGAACAGCGCGCCACTGTCCACCGCGCGCGCGGGTGCGGCGAGCGACAGGCTGAGGACAGCACAGAGGATCAGGCGGCGGATCATGGTGACCCTGATATGTACCGGCCCTGCGGCGGGGGCAAGGCGGACATTCGGCAAAGTGGGAACAATATGAAACCGGGCAATCAAACCGGGCGTTCCCGTCGCCCACGAAGCGGCGAAGGCCGAAACGCGGCGGGGAGCCGAAACCTACAGTTTGGCCATCGCGTCGGCGATGATCTCCCGCAGGCCCTCGGTGGTCTTCAAGCCGTCGAGTTCCTCCGGAAGGCGCCAGACGGCCTCCACGATTTCGGTGGTGTCCGGCACCGGCTCGCCCGACAGCCAGCGCGCGGCGAAGCACATGATGACGAAATGCCGGGACGGCCGACCGCCGGGGTCGCGCATGATCATCTCGCGATAGCCGGCGAGCGCCACCGGCTCGATCGCGACCTGCGTTTCCTCGCGCACTTCGCGGGTGACTGCCTGGGTCAGCGTTTCGCCGGCCTCCACGACGCCGCCCGGCAGCGTGTAGATGCCCCGCCCGAAATCTCCACCCCGGCGCACGATCAGCACCCTGCCGTCGCGGATCACCGCGGCGCTGGCGGCCAGAAAGGGTCGTGTCGGGTAGGCGCGCTCATCCATAGATTTGTCCCCTGAGCCCAGGCGGTCACACTTCCGTCAGGCGCCACACAGACTATCTTGCGTGGATGTGCGGACGCTATGCCATCACCACCGCGCCGGAGGCGATGCGGCGGCTCTTCGGCTACCGGGAGATGCCGGATTTCCCGGCGCGCTACAACGTGGCGCCGAGCCAGCCGATTCCCGTGGTGCGGCTGTGGGAGGGCGAGCGTCAATTCGTGCTGATGCGCTGGGGCCTTATCCCGGGATTCGTGAAAGACCCGAAGTCGATCTCGCTTCTGTTCAATGCGCGCGGCGAAACGGTGAATGAGCGGCCCGCCTTCAAGAATGCGATGAAGCGACGGCGCTGTCTGATTCCCGCCAACGGATTTTACGAATGGCGACGCGACGGCAAGTCGAACCGGCCCTATTTCGTGCAGCGAAAGGACGGCGGCCTGCTCGCCTTTGCCGGTCTGTGGGAGACCTGGGTCGGTCCGAACGGCGAGGAACTCGACACCGCAACGATCGTGACGACCGATGCGTGCCCGCTGGTCGAATCGATCCATCACCGCATGCCAGTGATCCTGGAACCGGAGGCCTGGGACATGTGGCTGGATACGCTGCGGGTCGATGAACACATGGCCTCGGCGCTGATCACGCCCGCGCGTGACCACGAGCTGGAGGTCCGCGAGGTGTCGCCGGCTGTCAACCGCGCGATCCATGACGGACCGGAGTTGATCGCGCCCTACAGCGCGCCGCCTGTAACCGCGATTCCAGAGCCCGCAAAGCCCCCACGGAAGACAAAGAAGGACGACCGTCAGCAATCGCTGTTCTGACCCTGTTGCTTATCCCTCGCTCAGCGCAGCGGTGGGGAGGGAAAAGGCCGACGAGTTGACTCATGCTCAGCAAGTTACCGCTTGCCGTTCTGATTGTGGCTTCGGTCGTGTCCATCGCGCGCGCAACGGACTGTGCCCGCGAACGCGCTGCCATGGTCGACACCATCCGCGCCTATGCGCGCTCGGGCCCGCCGGTTTCGGAACGCGTGCTGCAGGCGATGGGCGAGGTCGAGCGCCGGCGCCTGATCCCGCAGCAGACCTCGTGCGCCGAAGCCCATGCCGACCGGCCATTGCCCATTGGCCGCGGGCAGACCATCTCGCAGCCCTATATCGTCGCGCTGATGACCGAGCTAGCGGCGGTGAAGCCCGATGACGTCGTGCTGGAAATCGGCACCGGCTCCGGCTACCAGGCCGCCGTGCTGGCACGTCTCGCCCGCAAGGTTTGCACGGTCGAGATCGTGGCGCCGCTCGGCGCCCAGGCCGCCGCCGCGCTGAAGGCTCAAGGCTACGACAATGTCGAGGTCCGGATCGGAGACGGTTATCGCGGCTTTCCGGAATGCGGCCCGTTCGACGCCATCGTCATAACAGCTGCGATCGGGCATGTGCCGCAGCCGCTTGTCGATCAGCTCAAGATCGGCGGCCATCTCGTGGTGCCGCTTGGTCCGGTAACCATGGTGCAGCAGCTTTCCGTGATCGAGAAGACCGCGCCGGACAAGACGATCGCGCGGTCGGTGATCCCGGTGCGCTTCGTGCCGTTCACCGGGCCGCAGGGCGGCAAGTGAGCACGACAAAAACCGATTGCCTGTCCCATAACGGCAAGTATCCGGCCCGCCATTGTCCTATGCGTGAACCGCCCACCGGCGGGACGACAGGTCGCGAAAATGTGTTTGGCGGCAAACGTCTTGCACGGCTTCCGATCTGGGCAACGGCGCGCGGGTGTGTACGATGCCGCCGGGCGCGTGCATCTGGTCACACATCTATCGCTGAACCGCATTCAAAGCTGGAGTTGCTCTCATGCTGACCAAACGCGACCTGTTGCGCTCGGCTGCCTGCGCGGCAGCGGCGGGTGCCGTGACCAAGCCGTACCTTGCGCTCGCGCAGTCCGGCCGGCCACGATTCCTCGAAGCCAAGGACATCGCCGAGCGCGGTTTCATCTACGGCCTGCCGCTGGTGATGAATTACGGCGTGATGTACGACTTCGCCGTCGACAAGAGTTCGTCGCAATACAAGGCGCCGTTCAACGAGATCAAGAACGAGTCGAACGTCTTCACCTACAAGGACACCGCGGTCCCGACTCCAAACAGCGACACGCCCTACTCGATGGTGTGGTTCGACCTGCGGGCCGAGCCCATGGTGATCTCGGTGCCGGCGGTCGATCCGAAGCGCTATTATTCGGTCCAGCTCTGCGACGGCAGCACCAACAATTACGGCTATATCGGCAGCCGTGCCACCGGCAATTCGGCGGGCGACTATTTGGTGGCGGGCCCCGGCTGGAAGGGCACGATGCCGGCCGGAATCAAGCAGGTGTTCCGCTCCGGCACGCAGATGTCGCTCGCTATTTTCCGCACGCAGCTCTTCAGCCCTGACGACATCGGCAATGTGCGCAAGGTGCAGGCCGGCTATCACGTGCAGCCGCTGTCGCAATACATGAACCAGCCCATGTTGGCTTCCGCGCCCGGCATAGGCTTTCCGAAATTCGACAAGGAGCTCGCGAAGACCGATTTCTTCCGCTACCTCGATTTCGCTCTGCAATTCGCGCCGGCGCAGGAAAACGAGAAGGCGATCCGCGCCGAACTTGCGCGCATTGGCGTCGGGCCCGGCAAGACGTTCGATTTCAAGGACCTCACGCTCGAGGAAAAGCTCGAAGTCGGGCTCGGCATGAAGGAGGGCGATCGCAAGGTCGAGGAGGCGGTCGCGAATGCCGGCAAGGCCATCAATGGCTGGCGCGTCAGCGGTCTGCCGGGCGATGCCGCACATTATAACGGCGACTGGATGATGCGTGCGGTCGTGGCCAAGGCCGGCATCTACGGCAATTCACCGGAAGAGGCGATGTATCCGTTCACCCGGGTGGACATGGACGGCCAGACGCTGGACGGCAGCAAGCACAATTACGTGCTGACATTCCCGGCGGGCCAGCTGCCACCGGTGAATTCCTTCTGGTCGCTGACCATGTATGACGGCAAGACCCAGCTCCTGATCAACAACCCGATCGAGCGTTATCTGATCAACTCGCCGATGCTGCCTGCGATGAAGACCAATGCGGACGGCTCGCTGCCGATCTACATCCAGAGCAAGTCCCCCGGCGCGGACAAGGAGGCTAATTGGCTGCCCGCGCCGGACGGCCCGATCTATCTGGTGATGCGGCTGTACTGGCCGAAGACCGCGGCGCCGTCGATCCTGCCGGCCGGTTCCGGCACCTGGCAGCCGCCGGGTATCAGGAAGGTCGCGTAACGCGATCCTGAAGCGGTTGATCAGCTCAATCCGGTCAGCCGGCGCAGCAATGCGCCGGCATCGTCCGGCATGGCTTTTCCGCGCCAGGCAACGTGCTGGTCCGGCCGGATCAGCACCAGATCGCGGGCATACAACGCGCGGATGTCATCATCTGCAATGTCGAGTTGGCTGAGCGGCATGTGCATGTCTTGCGCCGCTGCGGCGAATGCGCCTGCCTGGGGAGCGTTCGTGCCGAGCCGCAGCAGGGTGAAACCGGCGCCAAGCCGGTCGAATAGCGAGTCTCCAATGCCGCGTCCGGACCCGAGCCAGGCATGCGGCGCGCGGCCGCCCGGCACCGCGCTGGGCGTATAGGTCGCGAAATCGTCCGCCGGAGGAGCTTCGTCGGCCGCAACGATCGGCGAGCCGTCATAGCGCGCGCCAAGCTGCACGCCGATGGAAGCGAATTCCTCGCCGAAGGTCGAGAGATAGGCGCCGGCTTCGCGGCGTGCGGCATCACCCGCCGCGGAAGCGGCTTCGAGTTCGGGCGCGATGCGGATTTCGCCGATATTCCTGGCGAGCAGTCGCGCCGCGCCGGTATTGCGGATCGCGATCGGCAGCCGTTCGGTCTCGTAGCTCGCGAGCAGGTGCGGACCGCCCCAGCCTTGAACCACGGCGGCGAGCTTCCATGCGAGATTGGCGGCATCGTCGATGCCGGTATTCATCCCGAAACCGCCGGTCGGCGTGAAAAGATGCACCGCGTCGCCCGCCAGCAGCACACGTCGATCGGCGAATCGCTCTGCAACCAGCGCCACGCCCGCGGTCCAGGGCGCGTGCGCGATCGGCTCGACCGGCACCTCGACGCCGCAGCAGGCCGAAAACGCACGGCGCACGATGGCGTCTTCGGGGTCGGACCGGGGGTCGGCCGGCCGCATCCAGAACAGAAACTCGTCCTCGCCGTTCAGCGCGATGATGGTCGAGCGGATATCCGGATTGATCGCCCAGTGCTGAAACGCGGCGCGGCGCTTCAGCACGTCGCGATAGAGCGTGGGTGCGCGGACATGGCTGGCGAACATCCGCCCGCCGAAATAGGCTTGTTGCAGCGTCTCCTCGCCGGAATAGCGGATACCGAGCGCCTTGCGCACGGACGAACGGCCGCCATCGCAGCCGACGAGATATTGCGCGCGCCATTCCTCCTTGCGTCCCTCGGAAACGGCAAGCGCATCGAGCATGACGCCGTCCGCGTCCTGCATGAAATCCGTCACCTCCCAGCCGAATCGCAGCGTGATGTTGTTTCGCCTGCGTGCTTCTTCCAGCAGGAAGGCCTCGACATACATCTGGTTGGCGCGCAGCAGCGGCTCCGGGAATTGATCGAGCTTTCCTGAATTCGCTGTTGCCTGCGCTTTCTCCGCGGCCGTCGGCATTTTCAGCCGCGCCAGTTCATAGCCGTTGAAGCGCGTGAAATAGGCGACGTCGCCGCAATGCTCCGGCGGCAGGCCGAGCTTGCGCAGTTCATGCGCGAAGCCGAGCCGCCGGTAATGCTCCATGGTCCGCGCGTTCTGCGTCGAGCCTTTCGGATGCCAGCGCGTGTCGACCTCGATGTTGAAGACGACGGAACGCACGCCGTGCCGATCAAGCATCAGCGCGAGCGCAAGCCCGACGGGACCGCCTCCGACGATGGCGACCGGGATGCGGCTCGGTTCGATCATGCAGAGTCAGGCCGCAGACGGCTCGCGCGCGGCGCGCTTGGCGAGCTTTGCCGCGAGATTGAACCCGACGCCCGGCCGGCTCCAGGGGCAGGCCGAGATGCAGATCGCGCAGCCGAAAGTCTGGTTGAAGAATGGAAGGCAGCGATCGAAATCGACATACCACTTCTCGACGCCGCGCACCGTCTGCTTGTCCGGTGCGATCGCCTCCGGCGGACAGGCATGCTCGCAGATGCGGCAGGATTCGCAGAACGAATCCACATTGAAGCTGCGCTTCGGCGTCGGCGCGAACGGCGCATCCGTCAGCACCGCGGAGAGGCGGAACGAGGAACCGAATTCCGGATTGATGATCGAGCCATGCTTGCCGAGTTCGCCGAAGCCGCAGGCGATGGCGGGCGGGATCATCATCACTTTCGAGGTCATCGGTCCGGTCAGCGGCTCGGCGTCCCAGCCCTGCAGGTGCAGCCAGCCGGCAACGCGCTTCGCAGCCTTCATGGCGCGCCCATATTGCTTGACCACCTCGGCGCCTGCGGCAGGCTCCGGCGCGGTAGCGATCTCGTCGTAGTCATGCGCGAAGCCGAGCACGACGATGCGGCTTTGCGATACGGTTTGCCCTTCATAGACCCAGAGCGGATCAATCTCGGCGACGCCCCACATGTCGAAGCCTCCGTCCGGGGCGAAGGCGTCGAGCGCGGCATTCCACTCTTCGGGCGCGCGCTGCAGCGGCTCGCCCGTGACATCCGGCACCGGCTCGGACGCCATCTCGGCGCGTTGCGCGCGCGCGCGGTTGAGCGCGGGATGGTCCGGATTGACCTTGTAGAACCAGCGCTGCATCCGGCCGTGGGGAATGGTGTCCGGATCGGGCGCCCAGTACACCATCCGCGGCCGGCGCGGCGTCTCCTCGCCGAGTCCGTTGATGTCGTTGCCCGACACATCGGGCTTCAGCGCAAGCTGTGCGGGATCGGGCTGGAAAGGGCGGTAGCTGTTCGGCTTCGGCATGCATGCATTATCGCCGAGGCGGCCGGGATTGGCCAGTCATCGCGATGCGGTTCGTGTTGCGGCGGGTGCACGGCTCCGTTGTGCGAGAACGATTGCAATGCCGCCAAGCATGGCGGCGGAGGCGACAAGGAGCCGCACCGTCACGGGTTCCGATAGGAATATCACCCCGCCGATCGCGGCGATGGCGGGAACCGAGAGCTGCACGGTTGCGGCGCGCGTCGCCGGCAATTTTTCGAGCGCGAGATACCAGATCACATAGCCAAGTCCCGACGCGACGGCGCCCGATGCGATTGCCAGCGCCAGCCCGTGCGGTGAGGCATGCATTTCGCCGGCAAAGGCGAGGTTGAGCAGCAGCGCGGGAATCAGGCAGCCGAGGAAATTGGTGGCGTTGTTCTCGACCGGATCGCCGGAGCCGCGCGCCAGCAGCGAGAACAGGCCCCAGCACATGCCGGACAGTGCCATGAGCACGGCGCCGAGCGGATCAGGGGCGCTGGCACCGGGCAGCAGCAGCCAGACCAGCCCCGCGACCGCGATCGCAAGGCCGAGCCAGGCCAGCGATGGAAACGGCTCGCCTTCGCGCAGCGCGATCCCGAACATCGTAAGTTGCACCGCGCCGAACAGGATCAGCGCGCCCGATCCGGCATCGAGCCGCACATAGGCGAACGAGAAGAAGACGAGGTAGCCGAACAAGGCCGCGATCGAGCGCAGTTTGGCATTACGCAGGCGCGGCAGGCGGCGGATCTTTATCCAGACCGCGACGATCAGCATTGCGCAGGCGGAAGCAACGCGCACACTGCTGAAACTGGCCGGGTCGATCAGGTCCGGCGCGAGCGCAAGCCGGCACAGCAGCGAATTCGCCGCGAAGCACAGCATGGCAATGGCGGTGAGGAGAATGGTGCGGGCGGTCATGGCCGCTCTGTTTAGCCGCGCGCGGCGGCGACGCAATCCCGCGCGGGATTTCGGGCAAAAGACCCGGCAGATCGGCAGCCTCCGGGCACCGGCTTGATCCAGGTCAAGACGGCGCCGGCAATCATATGCATGTTATTGCAAGTGTTGGCCGGTTCTCGCGGCCGCTTGTTCATGGAGCTATCGCATGCTCTCGCTCACCTCGAAATCGTGGTCGCCCTACGTCGCCGGTGTCGTAATCGGCCTGTTGCAAATTCCGGCCTTTCTTCTGATCCAGACCGCGCTCGGCGCGTCGTCGTCCTATGTCACCGTCGGCGGCCTGATCGCCTCTTTCGCCGATCCCGCCATCACGAAGATCGACTATGTCGCCCGTCACATCGCTCCGACCGGAAAGAACTGGTGGCAAGTCGCGCTTGTCATCGGCATCGCCATTGGCGCTTTCGTGTCGATGAAGCTTTCCGGTGCCAATCGGCAGGCGGTTTCGCCGATCTGGGCCCGCGCGCTCGGCTCGGATTCGCCGTCGCGGCGCTATGCCGTCGCGTTCATTGCAGGATTTCTGATGCTGTTTGGTGCGCGGCTCGCCGACGGCTGCACCAGCGGTCACGGCCTGTCCGGAACTGCACAGCTTGCGGTCGGCTCGATGGTGGCGGTCGCCGCCATGTTCGCCGGCGGCATCGCGACCGCGATGCTGGCGCTGCGCCGCATCTGAAATCCTTGGGAAGGAGACACGTCATGTCACTCGTCACCGCCATCCTGATCGGCCTCCTGATGGGCGCCGTGTTCGGCATTGCCCTGGAAAAATCCCGCGTATTCGAACCGGGTGTCATCGTCGGCCAGATGCAGTTGCGCAACTTCATCATGCTGAAGGTGTTCCTGACCGCCGTTGCGACCGGCGCTGTCGTGCTCGCGGTGCTGAACGGCTTCGGGCTGGTCAAGCTTGCGCCGAAGGCGACGCTTTACGGCGCCGACATCGTCGGTGGATTGATCCTCGGCATGGGGATCGCGCTTGCGGGCGCCTGTCCGGGCACCGTGATGGCACAGATCGGCGCCGGTTACCGCGATGCGATCGTGACCCTGATCGGCGGCATCGGCGGAGCCGTCGCCTATTCCTACGCCGAACCCGGCTTGTCCAAGACCTTCCTCGGCGCATCGAACGGCAAGCTTGTGCTCAGCAGCCTGCTCGGCATTCCGTTCTGGGTGGGTGCATTGGGGCTGGCGATTCTGTGCGTCGGCATCCTGGTGGTGCTGGAGCGTCTGTTTCCCTCCGATCGCGAACTCGGAGCCAATGTCGACGGTGATCTTGCGCCGCGGGATCGTGCGGTGCCGAGGAGCGTGGCTGTGGCGCGGTAACCCCGCAGGGCGCGTGCGGCCAAGGCGGTGGGCGCTCTTCCTCTGTGGAGGGAGGGCGCTCAGCCTTGAGGTTCGTTATCGGCCAGGTGCGAAGCGCTGAAGGGCTGCCGGGTTTGGGAGCTGACGCGCTGCCGGGTTTGGGAAATGTTGGGGAGGCGGCTCGACGTGGTAGGGTGCTGCCCCGATTTGGCAGTGACCCGGAAAAATGCGCTTTCTCCCTAAGCTTTCCCTGCTTCTCCTCGTGATGCCATGTGCCGCTCTTGCTCAGCCATATTGCATGCTCGATACCTCGGGCGGCCGTTCCTGCGGCATACCGACCCTGCAGCAATGCGAGCGCACGGCTTCGGGCGTCGGCGGTTCCTGCGAGGTTGATGACTCCGCCCAGCTCGGCGCGCCGATCAAGGGCCCGTTTCAACGGATGTTCGAGCGGGCGGCGGAACAGGACGCCGAGTATCAGAAGCCGTCCTCGCCCGAACTGGATGATGTGCCGCCGCCCCCGGGAAATTAGGGGCGATCGCTGCGATTCCGGTTCATTTCCGCCGGAAGATGCCGAGTCCCTCATTGTTCAGATATTCGATGGTCAGGTCGCGGAAACGTCTTTTCGCACCCTGCTTGAAGGTCGCAAGCGAGATAGAGCCCGCAGGCGCATTCTCGCCGGAGGGATGGAAGGTGAAGGCGTTGCCGTCCCAGTGCGCGAGCGGATATTCCATGCCTTTCGGACCGAGCTTCAGGATCAGTCCATCTTTGCGGCGGACCACTTGCGCCGGTGCGTAATAGTCATTGGCATAGGTGCCGGCATAGGCGTCGATGTCCGCGGCCGGCACGGGCGTTGCGGGGCGCTCCTTGCCTACCAGGCTGCCAACCGGTGCGCTTGTCGGAGCCAGTGCCGCGGCATAGGGCGGCAGCCAGTCGCGCTCGATCCTGCCGAATTGCACGAGGTCCATGAATTCGGCCGTCAGCGCTTCCGCGGCGCCGGTGGGTGAGGCGTTGGTCAGGACGACAATGCCGACGCGGGCCGACGGAAGGATGACGAGATTGGTGCCCGCGCCCATCGCGAAGGCGCCGGAATGGCTGAAGCTCATTCGCCCGGCCGGCGTCACCCCGACATTGAAGCCGTAGCCGTAAAAGCCCGGCCGTGCCGTGAAGGTGCTGGTGTGCGTGGAAAAGGCCTGTGCGGACATCGCCGGAAGCAGGGCCTTCCCGTCGATGAAGCTGCGGCCCTCGACCATGCCGCCCTCAGTCACCATCGCGAGCCAGCGGGCAAGGTCGCTGATCGAGGAACTGACGCCGCCTGCCGGCGCCTGTGCGTCGGGCCTGCGCTGATCCTTCGCTTCAAAACTTTCGCCGACCTTGACGTGACCGAAGGCGCGGTTCGCACGCTTCTCGAAATCCGCAAAGCGCGCACTGGTCGCATTCATGCCCAGCGGCTTGAACAGCACATCCTCGCAAAGCGTCGCCCAGTCCTTGCCGGAGGCGGCGGCCACCGATTCCGCGGCCGCGGTGTACCCGAAATTGGTATAGGCATAACTGATCCGGAACGGCGAGAGCGGCAGCATGCGCAATCGCTCGAGTATCTGGCGCCGGTTGAAACCGAGATCTTCCAGCGCGTCGCCGCCATGGTCGGGCAGGCCGGAGCGATGGCTCAGCAGGTCGCCGATCGTGACATGCGCGGTGAGCCACGGCTCCTTCAGTCGGAACCACGGCAGATGCTTCACGACCGGCGTGTCCCAGGCAACGATGCCGGACTGCACCTGGCGGGCGACCGCCGTGGCGGTAACCGGTTTTGACAGCGAGGCGATCTGAAAAACCGTGTCGATATCGACCGTCTCCGGCGCGCCCGCCTTTCGCACGCCGAAACCTTTCGCATAGACCATGCGGCCATCTCGCACGACCGCAACCGCCATCCCGGGAATCCCGCTTCTTTGCATGATCGTAGCCGCAAGCGCATCGAGTTGACCGATCGCGCGATCGATCTGTCCATCCGGTATCGGAACGCCTGCGACTTCCGGTGGGGGAATGTCTTGTGCGCTGGTCTGGCTGACGCACAGGATTGCCAGCGTGGTCAACGCTGCAAGCGCAATGCGAGGTGCGGCAGTCATTCCGGCGGACGGGAGAAATGCACGGCTTTGCGGTGTCATGAATGTCCTGGGTTGGAGCTGTGGATACCCGCGCAGATGCCTCTCAACGCCTGCCATTCGGCTGCGTCCAGCAGAGGTGCGCCACCGTCATACCCGGCAGTGATCGCATTGATCCGCGCCACCCGCTCGGGAACGGACGGGTGCGCGAGGAAGATCGACCACCCTTTCGGACGCCTCGCCACCCGGTCGAGGAATGTTGCCAGCGCGCGGGGATTGGCATTCAGCGCCTGCAACGTGCGGACGGCGAAGTCATCGGCGGCTGCCTCCTGCTGGCGCGAGTAGGCTGCCTTCAGCAGCATCTGCGCGGCCACGACGACGGCGGCGCCGCCTACGAAGTCCCCGAGCAGCATGCCGAAAATCAGCGACAGGCCGGCACTCTGCAAGATGCTGCGGATGCCATCCCGGTTTGCGACATGTCCGATTTCGTGGGCGATCACGGCTGCCACTTCGTCGGCATCGTTCGCGTCGTCGATCAGCCCCTTCAGGACGTAGATATGGCCGCCGGCCAGCGCGAACGCGTTCGGCTCCTCGCGGCGCACCACGACTGCATGGACCGGAATGCTGAGACCCGCGGCCTTTACGAGCCGGCCGATGAGCCTGTCGAAGGCCTGCTTGCCTGCGGCCTCTTCCGGCGCGTCGCCGCATTCAAAGGGCGTTCCCCCGGATTCCCTGTCGAACATGGCGCGAAACCGGAGATCGCCGGCTCGGCCCAGACTCTCGTCGATCTGTCGCGGGGTGAGACGTCCGATCTGGTCGGCGATCTTGGGGACCCCATAAAGCGCGACCAGCAGCAGCGAGACGATGGCCGCCAGACTCCAGAGCATTGCCCGGCGTTGCTCCGCCCGCGCCGTCGCATCGGTCCGGTCGATATCCGGGCAGGCGCGATCGATTGCGTCCGCGAGGGAAGGATCGTGAATCTCAAGCCGTGCCAGTTTGTCGCTGCTGCGCAACCCGATGCGGATGACTTGCGCCGGCGCGTTGAGATGTTGAAGCCGGTCATACGGCCATTGCGCGATCACGGTGCCGTCCGGCCTGCTGAGATCGAGACCCGATGGTGTGCAGGCGAGGGTCACGATCTGGCGCGCGGCCGTGACGCCGTCGAAATAGACGGCCGGACCGGAGCGTGTTGCAGCTTCAGCCATCATCCGTCGTATGGCACCTTTTGGAGAATCGTCGTCTGCGACCGGCTCGCACTGCATCATGCGGGCATTCGGCAATCTCTGCCAGCAGGAATGGTCCCGTGCGTCGCCGCGGGCGGTGCCGAGACGTCAGAGATGGTCCGCAAGACGCCGGTATTCCTCCCGGATGCGCTCGGTTCCGTAGATGCGTTCAAGCCGGCGCACGGTGAAATGGCCGCGTGCCACTTCCTGAAAATGCTCGATGAACGCGTAGTTGACGGCAGCGCCGCCGAGTGCGCCGATCACCGGGAAGGCCTGCGCCGCCACCTTCTGCGAAACCACCACCCCGAACCGGGACGCGACCTCGGTGAGGAAGCGGACCATGACCGGCGCGCCTTCCGAAACCAGGCCGCGCTGCGCCACGAAGCGCGCGGCTTCGGTGACGCTCTTTGCGAGAAGGCCACGCACCGCAAAATATCCGCTTTCCGAAGCGTCGTCCGAACCGGTCCGGCCGCCCAGCGCGAAAACCTCCACGCAGGAGAGCGCCGTCTCCGGGTCGGAAAGGTCTTCGCCCTCGCTCTGCGCAATGTCGGCGATGGAGCGAAGCATGATGATGGTGGAGACCGGAAGTTCGAGCGGAAGCGTGGTCAAACCAAGGGCGCCGCCGGCAGCACCGGAGGCGGTGGCGAGCGCCTTGTGCAGAAGCTGCGAACCGGCGCGAGGCTTGCGGCGCATGGTCAGCAGCGCGACCTTCAGTCCCGCCTCGAGCGCCTTGGACGTCGCCGCCGAAATCGCACTCGATGCAGGCGCCGGCAGGGCGTATCCAATCAGCTCGATCGGCTTTCCGACCATGTTGGTCAGGCGAGCAGCCAGGCTTGGATGTTCGAGCGACTGCACGGCGCGTCGCAGCGCCTCCATGTCGTCCGGAGTCAGGTGTTTCAACTCGAGATCTTCTGCTGGCGTTCGCATGGCGCTGCCCGGGAAAGGAGAAACGCGGCTTGTCGGATCGCGCAGGGTCGTCAGCACCGCATCCTCTGAATTAGGTTGAGGAAGAGCGTTCTTCAATGGGTGCCGCCGGTGCGGCGCGCAGGCGCGGTGGTCATCGCATCAGGCTCGGCAACCAGAGCGAGATCGCGGGGAATGCGATCAATATGCCAAGGCGTACGACGTCTGCGATCACGAAAGGCAGCACCCCCCGAAACAGGGTGATGGTCGGAACCTGCGGCAGCAATGCTTTCAGCACGAACAGGTTCATGCCGACCGGCGGGCTGATCAGCCCGATCTCGACCACCACTACGACGAGTACGCCGAACCAGATCGGATCGAACCCCAGATGCACGACCAGCGGAAAGAAGATCGGCACCGTCAGAAGGATCATCGACAGTTCTTCCATCGCGGTGCCGAGGATCACGTAGATGGCGCAGATCGCCGCGATCACCATGATCGGCGACAGGTTGAGCGTCGTGACCAGAGTTTTCAGGTCGTTTGGCATCGTCGTGTAGTTGACGAACTCGGCGAACATCAATGCGCCGGTAAGGATGACGAACAGCATCGCGGTCGTGCGGCCGGATTCCACCAGGCAGTCCAGCATCGTGCGCCACGTCAGGGCGCGCCGCGCGAGCGCGATGCAGAATGCTCCGAATGCGCCGATGCCCGCTCCTTCGGTCGCGGTAAAGACGCCTCCATAGATGCCGCCCATCACCAGGATGAAGAGCAGCGCCACCGCCCATACACCCTCGATGGAGCGGATCCGCTCCCGCCAGGACGACTTCTTGCCGCGGGGACCGGAGGCGGGATCGCGCCAGACGGTCCATTGCACGGCCAGGCAGAGCAGGAGGGTGGCGAGAATTCCCGGCAGAACGCCGGCGGCGAACATCTTGCCGATATTGGTTTCGGTGATCACGCCGTAGATCACCATCAGGGTCGAGGGCGGGATCAGGATGCCGAGCGTGCCGCCTGCGGCGATTGAACCCGTCGAGAGCCGGTCCGAATAGTCAAGGTCCTTCATGGACGGATAGGCGACCTTGGCCATCGTCGCCGCCGTCGCAATCGACGAGCCGCAGATCGCGCCGAAGCCGGCACAAGCCACAACCGTCGCCATCGCAAGACCGCCCCGCAGATGACCGACGAAAGCATAGGCGGCCCTGAACAACTCCCGCGACATCCCGGCTCGCGTGACGAAGTTGCCCATCAGGATGAACAGCGGGATCACCGACAGGGTGTAATTGCGCCCGGTTTCGTAGATCTTGGTCTCGACCATCGCCATGGCCGGCGCGAAATTCCAGTCGCGCAAATAGGCGACGCCGAGGAAACCGATAACTCCCATCGATATCGCGATCGGGATGCGCAGCAGCGCAAGCACCATCATCAGGCCGAGGCCGACCAGGGCTTCGGTCATGTCGTGCCCGCCTTGTCGGGATCGAACACTTTGGGCTTTTCAGCCGGCGCCGGCATGAACGCCCGGATGATATGGACGATCCCGGTGATCAGCACCATCAGCGCCATGAAATAGACGAACGGCCCCACCTCGATGCGCAAGACCTCGGTGGTGTCGCCATAACCGGCGATCTTGCCCGCCTTGATCCAGACCCGGTAGGACAAACCGATGATCAGGATTCCGCAGACCAGGTCCACCAGCCGGCGCAGCAGGATGCCGCCGCGCGCGGGTAGCGCGGAATCGATGAAGTCCATCGTGACGTGCTCATCCGCGCGCGAGACCAGCGGCAGGCCCGCGAAAATCAGCGTCAGCAGCAGCAGTTCGGTGATTTCGAATCCGCCTCGCAGCGGAAAATTGAAAATATAGCGGCCGATCACGTCGACGGTCGTGATCGCCATCAGGCCGAACAGCAGAATAGCTGCGGCGGCGCCCAGCACACGATCGAGCCAGACGCCGCCTTCAGAATCGGATGCCACAGTGCGACTGCTTATTTGCCGGCAGCGACGCGCTTCAGTTCCTCGTGGAATTCGGCATATACCTTGTCGCCGTCGACGCCTTTCGCGGTCGCATCCTTTTTCCACTTGTCGATGATGGCCTT
Organism: Pseudorhodoplanes sp.; assembly: GCF_050250235.1. Lineage (GTDB taxonomy): Bacteria > Pseudomonadota > Alphaproteobacteria > Rhizobiales > Xanthobacteraceae > Pseudorhodoplanes. The sequence continues at coordinate 3,530 of NZ_JBFWPA010000080.1, read as the reverse complement.
CGACCGCTCGTTCACGCCCTTGACCAGTTCAGGCGTCGCCGGGGTGATCTCGATATTGGCCTTCTTCATGACGTCGAGCGCGGCGCGGTCGGTCGCATCCCAGGCCTTGCCGGCAAGCCGCGCCAGCGCCTCGCCCGACACCGACATGATGGCATCCTGATCGGCCTTTGAAAGCTTGTTCCACTTGTCCTCGTTCATGAAGAACCCGAAGGCCGAGCCGTAGAAGCCGCCCGGAAACAGCGTGGCGTATTTGACCACCCGGTCGAGCTTGAAGGAGATGATCGATTCCAGCGGGAAGAAGGTGCCGTCCGCCACGCCGGAGCTCAGCAATTCGTAGGACTCGGGGGCCGGCTTGACGAATGCCGAGGCGCCGAGCGCCTGCGCCATCTGTTCGGAGATACCGCCGCCGGAGCGGATCTTCATGCCGGAGAGGTCTTCGACCTTGGTGATCGGCCGCTTGGTATTGAACATCTGGCCGGGCCCATGCGTGAACACGCCGAGCAGCTTGACGCCCTTGTACTCGCCAACCGGCTGGAAATATTTCCAGTGGATGCGCGAGAACGCCACCGAATTGATTTCGGCGGTTGCGCCGCCGCCCGGCAGCTCCGGCAAGAGGGGCAGCACATGCCGCGCCGGGGTGTAGCTTGCGGTCACATAGGACACATCGACCAGCCCGTCCCGGACCGCATCGAAGGTGCCCGGAGCGGCCGACGGATGCTTGGGCAGCATCTGGAATTTCACGCGGCCATTGGTCGCCTTTTCGACGTTTTGCGCCCAGACCGAGAGCACGTCCCGGGTCAGAAGATGCGACGGCGGCACCCAGCTCGACATCGTCAGCGTTGTGGTCTGGGCCTGGGCCGCCGGTGCGAAGCCGGCAAATATTGTTAGCGCGAGCGCGGCGCTGCCCCAGACGGCAGCCGTGGCGAAGCGTGACATACTTGAATCCTCCCAAAAATCATTGTTATGGAACCGATCGGGCCATCTGGCTGGCGGCCCGTCAAGCCCATTTTTCGTCGCGATGCCGCGTATGGATGCAGCGTGGCTGTCGGCTCAGCCGATCAGCCCAACCCGGCGCGCGGCCTTGCCGATCGCAGTGATCGCTTCGTCGATGTCGGCTGTGCTATGGGCTGCCGAGGCCTGCGCCCGAAGCCGCGCTTCGCCGCGCGCCACGATCGGAAAGCAGATGGCGCCGATATAGACGCCGTCCCGCAGCAATTCGCGGCTGAATTCGCGCGCCTTTTGTTCGTCGCCGACCAGAATCGGCGTAATCGGGTGATCGTGGCCGAGAATGCGCAGACCCAGCGCCTTGAGGCCTGCGCGCAGCCGGGCGGCGTTTTCCGCAAGCCGCCGGACAAGCGTATCGTCGCGCATGACCCGTTCGATCGCCGCCAGGGCGCCGGCGGCGGATGAAGGCGTGATCGCAGTTGTGAACATGTAGAACCGTCCATGATCGTGAAGCCTGCGAACCAGATCGGCGCGTCCCGCCACATATCCGCCCGCGAAGCCGCCAAACGCCTTGGACAGGGTGCCGGTGTAGAGATCGATGTCGCCGGCGCAGCCTTGCAGTGCGGCGGTGCCGCGGCCGCCTGGGCCGATCACGCCGGCAGCGTGGCTCTCGTCCACCACGAGCGTTGCGTTGTGGCGCCTGCATAGAGCGATCATGCGCGGCAGGTCGGCCGCATCGCCCTCCATGCTGAAAATGCCGTCGGTGATGACGAGTCGGGCCCCGTGATGGGGTTCGGAGAGCAATGCGTCCAGATGATCGAGGTCGCGATTTTCGTAGATGCGCGTCTTCGCCGGGCTCAGCCGGCAGCCGTCGATGATACTGGCATGGTTCAGCCGGTCGCTGAAAATGCGATCATCCTTGCCGGCCAGGGTGCAGGCTACCGCGACATTGGCCGACGTGCAGGAATTGAACAGCAGGGCGGAGGAGGTATGGTGAAACTGCGCGAGAGTCTCGCACAATTGCTCGTGCAGGGGGGTGGTCGCAAGCGGCGGATTGAGAGTCGAGCCGCTGCCATATTGCCGCGCAGCGGCGCAGGACCGCTCGATGATGTCCGTATCGCCGGCCAGCCCCAGATAGTTGTTGGCCGTCAGCAGGATGACGGAGCGGCCATCGAGTTCGGTGCGTGCGCCGACGCGTCCGTCGATGACCGGCTTGTCCGCGCGTGCCCGCGAGACGTCTTCCGATGTCACGTTCGATGCTCCTTCGGCCCGAATGCCGGATTTGGTGCCGGCTTGCCCTTGCCCCTATATTCCGTTCCGGAATTCGAGACCATCGGCTCGCATTGTCATGATCAGATCGCGGGCCCGGATTGCATGGGCCCATATGCTCCGGAGCGCTTGTGCTCTGGTCCGGATTGCCGCTCATGCTTACATCCTGCGAGATCGCGGGAATTGAGCCGCTGCGCCGATCCGGACGGACCGGCGACCTTCTCGGAACGGGACTGACATGGAACGCCGGCTCGCCGCCATTTTCGCCGCAGACGTCGCGGGCTATTCGCGTCTGATCGGCGCGGACGAGGAGGGCACGATCGCGCGCTTCCAGTCGCACCGGCGCGAATTGTTCGACCCAAAAATCGCCGAGCATCAGGGTCGCATCGTCAAGATGACGGGCGACGGCTTTCTGGTCGAATTCGCGAGCCCGGTGCGAGCGGTGCGCTGTGCGATCGAGGTGCAGCAGCGCATGGCCGACCGCAACGCGGATGTGCCGGCGGACCGCCGGATCGAATTCCGCATCGGCATCAATCTCGGGGATGTCGTGGTGGAGGACGGCGATATTTACGGCGACGGCGTCAACGTCGCAGCACGGCTGGAGGGGATCGCGGAGCCGGGGACGGTCTATATTTCGCGCGCGGTCCGCGATTTCGTGCAGGACCGCCCGGAAATCGTGCTGGAGGACCTGGGCGACCGGACGCTGAAGAATATCGCCGCGCCGGTCCGCGTGTTCCGGATTGCACCGCTCGGGTTCGCCTGGCGCGCAGCACCCGCGGAGCCGCCGCCGGTCCCGGACAAGCCGTCGATCGCGGTGCTGCCCTTCATGAACATGAGCAGCGACGCGGAGCAGGAATTCTTCTCGGACGGCATCACCGAGGACCTGATTACCGATCTGTCGAAAGTCTCCGGCCTGTTCGTGATCGCGCGCAACTCGTCGTTCGCCTACAAGGGCCGCTCGGTCAAGGTACAGGACATCGCCCACGATCTCGGCGTGCGCTTCGTGCTCGAAGGCAGCATCCGCAAGGCCGGCAACCGCGTACGCATTACCGCGCAGCTCATCGATGCGAGCAACGGCGGGCATCTGTGGGCCGAGCGCTTCGACCGCGACATCACCGATATCTTCGAGACCCAGGACGAAGTGGTCGAGAAGATCGTCGGCGTCCTGTCCGTCACGCTGACCAAGCGAGAGGAGGAGCGGATTGCCCGGCGGGGCACCTCGAATCTGCAGGCCTACGAGTTGTGGTTGCGTGGACGTGAAGCCATGTCGCGGACGACCCGCGATTCCGTTGCGGAGGCCAGGGTCCTGCATCGCA
>NZ_JBFWPA010000079.1:0-30715 GCF_050250235.1 Pseudorhodoplanes sp. | reverse complement strand
GTCGCATCATCTATACGACGAATGCGATCGAGGCGCTGAATGCCAAACTCCGTCGCGCCATCCGCGCCAGGGGGCACTTCCCCAATGACGATGCCGCGATGAAGCTGCTAAACTTGGTCCTCAACAATGCGGCCGGGGAATGGAAACGGCCGCCACGCGAATGGTTTGAGGCCAAGACACAGTTCGCCGTCGTCTTCGGCGAAAGGTTCGCCTACCAATGACAAGCCCGGCCTCATGCACAGAATTCCTGACAGTCCCAAGAAAGATCGACTGCAAGCTTTCTCTCGATCTTTCATCGTGAGCTTCAGGAGCGACATCGCCATCGCCCATGCAAGTTTCGCTTCCGGATGGACGGCTCCACCTTTGTCGGAAGGACGTAGAATCTTCTGGGTCACAGAGAATTGCCCCAGACGATATCCGTCCTGCGTTCCGGGGCTTACCTTGACGCAAGCTGTCCCATGATCTCAGGGACTCATCTAACTTGTAGGCGGCTCACTTTACTGGTTGACTGCTTGCGACGCTTGAGCGCTCGCAAATCGAATACCCCTGGAAGCGAACGAGGGTCGACATCGGCTCCGAAGATCCGCGTCTTTGCGATCTTCTGCGAACCGGTAATCGGCAGCGTATCGACGAACAATATCCATCCTGGTGTCTTGTAGTAGGCCATTCTGCAGTTAGCCCATTCAAAGAGCGTCTCGGCCTGTCGACGGTCTCGATCTGCACCCACATGCATCTGCACACAGACATAGACCTCTTCTTGCCGGAGGTCGTCTGGCACCGCGATTGCTGCGACTTGTTCGACATCTGGATGAGCCAGGATGCCGAGTTCAATCTCTGCTGCCGCAATGTTTTCGCCCGAACGGCGGATAACGTTCTTCTTGCGATCAACAAACTCGATGGCGCCGTTCGGCTCCTGGGTGACGAGATCGCCGGAGTGAAACCAACCACCGCGCCACGCCTCCTCCGTCGCAGCTTCCTCCCCGAAGTAGCCGTCGAAGAATCCCCATCGCGCCCCCTCAGCACCTCCCCATCGCACGCACAATTCGCCGAGCTCGCCAGGCCCCGCGACTTGGTTCGGTTCGCGCTCGACACGGGCCTCGAATCCGTGCATTGGCCGCCCGACGACGCTCCTTCCAAGATGTCGGGGCTCCTCCGAATTCCAGATTGCTCGTCCGGTTTCGGTCATTGCCCATCCTTCGACGCAGCGGATGCCGAAGCGCGCCTCGAAGCGCTCGATCAGCGCCGCGTTGGCCCCAGCCCCTATTGCGAATTCGATCGTATGCCCGCGATCAGCTGATGAGGGCTCCTGCGTGAGCAGCATCGCTGGAACCACGCCCAAATAGTGCATGCTGGTAGCGCGAGTTGCGATCGCGTCCTCGAGGAAGCGCGAGGGCTGGAAGCGCTCAAGGATAATCGAGCAACCGGCGGTCACAAGCATACTCATCATGGCCATGCACAGACCGCCCATATGATAAAGCGGTAGTGGATTGATATGCCGCGATTGCCCGTAGCGGAAACTCGCAATCCCTCCTGTCGAGGCATACCAGCGCGCGCAGTTGACCATATAGAGATTACTGACAACGCAACCCTTCGGGCGGCCTGTGCTACCTGACGTGAACAAAATGCCGGCCTCGCTCTCGGCAACGGGCAAATCCGTCCGCGGCGGCGCCGCCGACGGTGCGTCGATCGGACCATCGGTCGTGCCGTCAATAACGGGACAGAACTTGCCGATGCGCTGAGCGACCTGCCGCAATTCGTCGAGCCTGTTGGGAACACCGACCATCACGTCGGCCCGCGTCTTCTCGGCCTGATAAAGGATTTCGTCGAGCCGGTAATCTGGATTGACCGGCACGATGCTGACGCCGAGCGCGTTCAACGCAAGAAAATGAATCAGGTATTCTGGTCGGTTTTCGAGTAGCAACAGTGCGCGATGACCGTGCCCGTAACGGGCCCGCGCATAGCGGGCCATGAGATCGAGAACACGCGCTTCCACCGCGCCGTAGGTGAGTTCTAGTCCCTCGGGCAGATAGCTACGGTTCTGGTTCGGCGGAATGCAGAGCATCGGCCTTTGTTTGGCAGCCGCCGCGATACCAACGAACGTAGTGAACACAGTATACATCGTCACTCCTTGCGCGTGTTTGGCGCAAGGCGCAGAAATCTCATGGCATTGTCGTGTAGCCACCGCCGCTTGATGTCATGCGGCAGATATAGCGATTGAACGTCATCGACAGCCGTAGCAAGCGGTACAAGCGGATGCGCCGAGCCGAACAGAATGCGATCCTTGAGGATCGTGCGGCCATATTGCAGCAAAGACTCATACCCTGATGCCGCGACCGCAAGATACTTTGCGCGCACGGCCGCGAGCCCGATGAAAACGTTTGGGTGCCGCCAGGCGACGCCAATCAGTTCATTGACCCACGGCCAGCCGGGCGGCGCAACGTGCACGCGCAGCTCAGGGAAATGCACCATCACTTGATCGAGGAAGAGCGGCGAGCTGTAGGTAACCTCGGTCGCGGTCGAGAAATTGAAGCCACAGTGCAAAGTAACTGGAATGTCGAGCTCAATGCACTTGGCATAGAGCGGATACAGCCGTGCATCGTTTATCGCGAGCTTCAACTCGAAGCACGGGAGATGAAGGCCACGCAGGCCGAGTGCCCGTACCGCATGCTCCAACTCTCGGATCGCCGCCATACCTTTGTGCGGGTCGACACCTGCGAAACCGATAAAGCGTGGGCTTTGAGCCCGGCAGAATTCTGCGACGCGCTCGTTCGGGATCTTCACGCCAAACGTCGTCTCAAGATCGCTCGCGTGGATAACGACATGACGTGCATCGTAACGGTCGTAGGCGCTGAGATATTCATCGAACGTTTCGACGGCGGGATCGGCTTCCGAGGTCAACCCCCCGTAAACGCGGTCATAGTTGCTCATGTGTCGGATCTTGACACGAAACTCCGGGAGCGGCGGCTTGCTGTAGCAATCGACGAGCATACCGCCGCCCCCAAGCCATCTCTGTCGCTACTGCGCAACCAGATGGCAACCGCCTTCGTTCAGCGGACGAAATGCTTCCTCTCCGCTTAGCGTTTGCACCACCTTCATGTAGTCGAATGGATACTTGGAATCTTCCGGAGACTTTGCCTGGTTGATGTAAAGGTTTGTCAGCACGCGACCGTCGACGCGAATCTTTGTGTCCTTCTGGTACATGTTGTTGATTGGCAGTTCGCGCATCTTTGCGGCTACGACCCTACCATCGTCGGTACCGGCAGCCTTCACGGCGGTCAGATAGTGCTTCACCGCCGCGTACGAGCCGGCATGAATTTGACCCGGAACTTTGCCGCCGCTTTTCGCCATGAAGCTCTTCGCGAAGGCACGTGTCTCGGCATTAGCGTCCCAATAGAACGTATTGGCGAAGGTGATGCCCTTTGCGGCAGGGAGTCCCAGCGCTGCAATATCGATGATGTCGAGCAGAAAGCCGGTCAACTTTGTCTTCGCGTTCACGATCTGAAATTCTTGCGCTTGTTTGATGGCGTTCGTTAGGTCCGTACCGGCGTTAGCGAGACCGATGACGTTCGCGCCCGACGACTGCGCCGACAGCAAAAACGAGGAGAACTCCGATGAGTTGAGTGGATGGCGCGCCGATCCGCTTACCTTTCCTCCGCTCTCTTCAACGACAGCGCGCGCCTGCCGCTCCAGCGAATGCCCGAACGCGTAATCAGCCGTCACGAAGTACCAACGGTCGCCGCCCGCCTTGATGAGACTCTTTGCGGTTGCACGCGCTAGCGCATAGGTGTCCGGTGAGAAATGGAATCCAGTTGGAGAACAGTCTATGCCGGTAAAATCTCCGCTCGCGCCGGTGATGAGGAAGATCTTGCCCTTATCCCGCGCGATGCCCTGAATAGCGAGCGCTGCCGCGGAGCCCGCGCCATCGACGATCACGTCAACATTATCGACGTCAAACATACGGCGAACGATCAAGGCTGCAAGATCCGGCTTGTTCTGATGATCGGCCGCAACGATTTCGATTTTCTTGCCGAGCACGGTGCCGCCGAACTCTTCCGCAGCAAGGCGACTTGCAATCACTGAGCCCGGGCCACCATAGGCCGAGAATGGCCCCCCCTGGTCGTTGACAATCGCAATCTTGATTGTGTCGGCGCCCGCAAATGCTATCGAATTAAGGTAAACGGTGAAGCACGCTGTGAAGACGGCTTTCCTGAGTGACATGTGCTACCCTCCCGATTAAATCCCGGTTCGCTCGTCGTTCAGGACATCTTATTGCGCGCCTGAGCGATAGCCTTGTCAAGACCCGATTCAAGAGTCTTCTTGAACTCGGTTGTCTGGTGTGAAAGTTGGTGCGTATCGAAGTGCGCGCTGAGCGCCACTCGCAAGCCCTGCGCATCCATAACGCGGTTGAGCGAGCGCTTGATCAACCGCAACGCGAAGGGCGGCGCTCTACTGATGTCCTGCGCCAGCGCCAGCGTCGCACTCTCGAGTTCGTTGCGAGCGACCACACGATTAACCATTCCGATGCGCTCCGCCTCGGAGGCGGACAACCGGCTACCTGTGAAAAGCAGCTCCTTTGCCTTGCGCATACCCAGCACGTACGGATGGATTAATACCTCGACCGCAGCAGTGCCGAGTGTGTGCGTCACCGGATCAGCGAAATAGGCATCGTCGGAGGCAACGATCAGATCGCACATGTTGGCGACCATGAAGGCGCCCGCGATGCAGGCCCCCTGCACCTGGGCGATCGTCGGCTTCGACATGTCGAGAATGCGCAGGCAATATTCAAAGAAATATTCGGATTCGTAGGCCCAACGCTCCTCCACGGTTGAACCGGGTTTGATGCCGACGACATCCAGTGCCTCCTTGAGGTCATGACCAGCGCTGAAATGGCGACCTTTGCCACCGAGGATCATGACACGGACCTCGGGATCGGCTTCGGCCACGCGAACCGCATGATCGAGTTCGCGTAGCAGCGTCGAGCTTTCGGCATTCAGCGCAGCCGGACGATTGTGACAAATGCGCACAACCGCTTCGATCCGTTCGACCGTTATGGTCTGGTATTGCTCTTTCATATTATGGATATCACTCTTCTTAGTGGAGGCTGATATGTCATAGCAAACGTGCCTTGATAAGCGTCACGCCTTAGATTTATGTCCATATAATGGACACTCAAAGAGCGGCTCCACATGACCGGTCCTTCGGGAAGTCAGAGCATCCGCCGGGCCGCGCAAATGATGAAAATCATCGCGCGCTATGGCAGTGATGGCGCGCGCCTCAGTGATATCGTCAGGCAGACGAGGGTCACGCGGCCAACCGTGCATCGAATCCTCAGAGCGCTTATCGACGAAGACCTCGTACTCCAAAATGAGACGACGCGACGCTATCACCTCGATCAGGTGATCCATCAGCTCGCGTTAGTGGCTTTCCGACCGATGGACATTGTTGCCAAGTTGCGGCCGCTGCTGGTTGAGCTAGCCCGGGACACGCGCGACACCGCCTATCTGATGGCGATGAGCGGCTATGACATCGTCTGCCTTGATCGCATTGATGGCGACTTTCCGGTCCGCGCCTATACGTTCGAGATCGGCCGACGCAGCCCGCTCGGTGCCGGTGCGGCGAGCCTCGTCTTTTTGTCACTGCTCAGCGATAGCGAACTCGAGCGTCTCCTTGAGGTGAACGGACCGGCTTTGCGGGAATACGGCTATCAAACGGTGGAGGCACTCCGGACGAATGTGATCAAGGCACGGCGCCGCGGCGTCGGAATCAGCCATGGCCGTATCGCTGCTGGTGTGGTCGCTGTGAGCGTTCTCATCCCCAATCCAGCGGCCGTGCCATTCCTCGCATTCAGTGTCGCCGCTGTATCCGGACGAATGTCGAAAGAGCGCGTCGCAGAAGTCGCCAAGCTTCTGCTCAAGCTGTCGGCAAAGGCATCCCGCATACTGGAGTCATAGCCGGGAGCCGCAGTGATATGGCTGCAATGGCATCTGATCATAAGCGTTAGGAGGCGTGGGAATGGCGTCACGGCCGTATGCCTGAGCTTTCCATCGCGACGCCACGCGCGAGCCACGTCAGGTCATCCGCCACAGCAAGGACAAGGCAACGCGTATGGCCAACTGGATCAGGAAGGTCATGGAGAAGAAGCCCTTCCGCCTCGTCTCCGTGGCACTCGCCAACAAGCTGGCCCGAATAGCGTGAGTCGTGCTGACCCGAAAGGAAGTTTACCGTCCCTGCGGAATGGCGGCCTGACAGAAAACAGATCACCTGAATTGGTAACGGCAGTCGATGATGCGTAACGATCGAGCCAATGGTGAGGAAAACCCGTCTGATTCAATGCGCTTCACAAGTGCGCCATCTTGATCAGGGACCTCGCCGGCGGATTTCCATCAGGGCCAGCGGCAAAACTCACGCCGCATGAACAGGCCGGACATATGAAAGCCACCGATCAAACCATCCCGACAAAGCCCTTGCCATAGGGGGCGTCCACATATGAATCACTTTCAGCTTGATTTGTGAATCGCATCGATTCCAAATGACCGCCCGATGCTCTAACGAGCGGACTTAGATCGTGGCCGGATGGCCGATATTGCGAAAAAGACCAAGCGATACCCCTCCGATCTGACGGATGAGGAGTGGGAACGGATCGCGCCGTTGCTGCCGCGACCCGTGAGGAAGGGTCGCAAGCCGGCGGTGGATTTGCGCGAGGTGTTAAACGCGATCCGCTACATGGCGCGCTCCGGCGGTGGCTGGCGGATGCTTCCGCGAGACTTTCCGCCGTGGCAGACGGTGTATTGGTGGTTTCGCCGCTTTGTGCGGATGCTGCTGTTCCGCACCATCCATGATGTGGCGCTGATGATTGACCGTGAGCGCTCGGGGCGCGCGGCACAGCCGACGGCAGATGTCATCGATAGCCAGTCGGTGAAGGCTCCTGCAGCCAGAAAACGCGGCTACGACGCGGCCAAAAAGGTGGGTCGACACTGACGGACGGTTGCTGATGATCAACCTGACGACTGCGGACATTGCTGACAGCGCTGGCGCGCAAATCATCCTGCACGCGATCCGCCAACGCTGGCCGTGGATCAAGCACCTGTTCGCCGACGGTGCCTATGATCGGCGCAAGCTCTTGGACAAGGCAGCCTTCGAGGGCTTCGTCATCGAGGTCGTCCGGCGCATCGAAAACGAGCCCGGCTTCAAGGTGCTGCCACGCCGCTGGGTGGTCGAGCGCACCTTTGCCTGGATGACGCGATGGTGCCGCCTTGTGCGCGACTACGAGCGGCGCATCGACGTCTCTAAAGTCATGGTCCATGTCGCACTCGGTAGTCTTCTGCTCAGGCGAATTACCCACTAAAATGCATTCTCAAACGGACTCTCAGATCTTACCCAGTAGCGCGTCCTGATAAAGCCTGAGTGCGGCGGCCTGATCGAGCTTTACTGGATTGCCGCTAGCCGTCGGATCCTTCTCTGCCATTGCTGCCATCTCGACGAAACGCTCGGGAGGGATGTCAAGACCTTCGAGCGTGTGCGGCACGCCAAGCTCCGCGCGCAGCGCCAGTACCCAGTCAAGAAACGCACCAAACTGAGGTTTCAATCCGAGATAGGCCGCAAGCCGTTCGATTTTATTGGAGATGGCGCTACGGTTAAAATTGAGCACGTAAGGCATGAATACGGCGTTGGTCAGGCCGTGATGCGTGTCGCAAAGCGCGCCAGCCGGATGCGATAGTGCGTGAATTGCGCCAAGGCCTTTCTGAAAGGCGGTTGCTCCCATGGCTGCAGCGGACATCATCTGCGCCCGTGCCTCGATGTCGTTGCCGTCCCGATAGGCGCGAGCCAGAAACTCCTTCACCAAACGTGTGCCTTCGATCGCGATGCCGTCTGCCATCGGGTGATAAAAAAGCGCGCAATAGGCTTCGAGACAATGCGCCAGCGCATCAAGTCCCGTACCAGCTGTAATTAGCGGAGGCATGCCGATGGTGAGTTCAGGATCGCAGATGGCAACCTTCGGCATCATGGCTGGATGGAAGATTACTTTCTTTGTATGTGTCGCCTCCTGTGTGATCACACCGGCGCGACCGACTTCCGAACCGGTGCCCGCGGTGGTTGGGATGGCGATGATTGGAACGATGCCGTTTGGATCGGCACGGGTCCACGAGTCGCCGACGTCTTCGAAATCCCACATGGGCCGCGTCTGGCCGCTCATCAACGCTATGACTTTGCCAGCGTCGAGCGATGAGCCACCGCCGAACGCAACCACGCCATCGTGCTGATCGCCGCGCAGAATGTTAAGACCGTCATAAATATTGGCGTCAGAGGGGTTGGACTTGATCTGCGAGAACATCGCTGGTTGCAACCCGGCGTCTTTGAGGTGTTGAAGGGCGCGGACCGTCATTTGCTGTGTCGCCAGAAATGGATCGGTGACGAGCAGCGGCCGCCGTATCCCAACCGACTCACAAGCGTCTGCCAGTTCGCCGATACGTCCGGCGCCGTATCGAACGGCAGTGGGATAGCTCCAGTTGGCTCGCGGCGACATGGAAGAGGCGTTTATGGTCATGAGGGCCTGTGGTTCAATTGACGTAAATGATAGGATTTCGCGCGCGTTACGGCGCTGTAGCCCAGCCGCGACAGCGAGATACCCCGACCAGTGTCCTTGACTCCGGTCCAAGCAAGGCCTGGGTCGAGATAGTCCGCGCGGTTCATGAATACGGTGCCGGTGTTGAGGTTTTGGCCGATCCACTCTGCGGCTTCCACGTCCGAGCTCCAGATTGCAGACGTCAGACCGTAGGGCGAGTCATTCATCAGCCGGATCGCTTCGTCGTCGCCGGACACTTTCATAATTCCGAGCACTGGACCGAAGCTCTCCTCACGCATCAGACCCATCTCGTGCGATACGTTGGTGAGAAGCTGCGGGGCAAGATAAGCGGCGGCGCCATCGTCTGCCGTAAAGACACCGGTGTCGATCAGCGGCTTGGCGCCGGCGGCGATCGCGTCTGCAGTCTGACGGCGGACGTGGTCGGCAAAGCGCTTATGCGCCATCGGACCGAGCGTAGTCGCTTGGTCGAGCGGATTGCCAAGTACGTATTTAGAAACTAGCGCCGCGACGCCTTCAACAAAATGGACGTAGTGATGCGCATCGACATACACCCGCTCTATGCCACAGCAGCATTGCCCGGAATTGAAGTAGGCAGCATCGACGATACTATCGACCGCGTGCTCGATATCGGCGTCGGCGCGCACGTAAGCAGGGTCCTTGCCGCCGAGCTCGAGCCCGATGCTAGTGAAGCTTCCGGCTGCTGCGCGCTCGATAGCGCGGCCCCCTTCGACCGAACCGGTGAAATTGCAGTGGTCGACCTCGCCGGCGGCAAGCAAGCGAGCGGTTTGCTGATGATTCAATACGACGTTCTGGAACACGCCGGCAGGAATGCCCGCCTTGTCCATGGCGGCCTGAAATCGCTCGCCGACAAGGATAGTTTGTGAAGCATGCTTGAGTAGCACGGCATTGCCCGCAATCAGCGCTGGAACGATTGCGTTAATCGCCGTCAGGAACGGATAGTTCCACGGTGCAATCACTAACACAATGCCGACCGGCTCGAACTTGACCATTCGGCGAATGCCCGGGCGGTCATCGTCTGGGACTAGCGGCGCCAGAGATTCGTCCGCGATCCGCGTCATATAGACCGCCCGCTCTTTTACGCCGCCAAACTCGCCGCCGAAGCGAACCGGACGCCCCATTTGCTGCGCTAATTCGGAGACGATGTCGGAGTTCATCGCTTCAAGCGCGTCCAGCGCGCGAAGCACTGCGGCCTTGCGCTCGCTAAGCGCCACCCGCCGCCAGTGGCGCTGCGCCTCGCGCGCGGCAGCGAGAGCTCGATCAAGTGCCGCGTCAGTCATGATGGGACGGCGGACCAATTCCCTCCCGTCGATCGGCGAAATGCAGACGACCTCGTTGAGTGTCATGGCGTACGGAGATCTTTCTCAAATGATTTCGAAGTAACGGGCGAGCTGCCAATCGGTAACGGCCTTGCGCGCCTCACTCTCCTCCCATTCGCGACTCATCGCGTAGTGGTCGACAAAAATGTCTCCGAAGAGCGCGCGCGCCGCCTCGGAGTCTTTCAACCGCGAGGCGGCTTCGCCAAGCGTGCGCGGCAGTGCTCGCTCCGGGGTATGCTCGACATCATAGGCATTGCCTTTCACCGGCTCGCCCGGATCGATGCGATGCTCGATGCCCCAAAGGCCGGAACCAATCGCGGCGGCAAGGGAGATATACGGATTGATGTCTGCCGCGGCGACACGGTACTCGACGCGCTGCGATTTCTCCGAGCCCGGAATCACACGCAACGCCGTGGTGCGATTCTCGACGCCCCAAGATGCATCGGTTGGCGCCCAGAAGCCCGGAATCAACCTCGTATAGGAGTTAACGGTGGAGGCGATCATTGCCAACAGTTCGGGCATGAGCCGTTGCTGGCCGCCGACAAACCAGCGCATCGTCTCGGACATACTCGCCGGCTTTGCGGAATCGTGAAAGAGTCCTTTGCCCGTGGCTGCATCTTGTATCGAGACGTGAAGATGTCCGGACTGGCCGGGCCAGTCTCGGGAATACTTGGCCATGAATGTCGCCATCCAACCACGGCGCTGCGCCAAAATCTTTGTGAAGGTCTTAAAAAGCACTGCCTTGTCCGCCGCGTGCAGTGCTTCGTCGACGCGGATCGCGGCTTCGAGCACACCGGCGCCGGTTTCGGTATGCAGGCCTTCCAACGGAAAGTCCATGGCACGGCACAGGTCGAGCAGCTCTTGATAAAAATCTGCGTGGACGCCAGCCCGCAAGAGCGAGTAACCGAAGTAACCGGGCGTAATTGGTCGCAGGCTGCGATAACCCTTATCTCGCACCGAATGCGGCGTTTCCTCGAACAGAAAGAACTCAAATTCCGCCGCCGCCTGGACAACGAACCCCATGTGGCGCGCTTTATTGAGCACCCGCCGCAGTAGTCCACGCGGGCAGGCCGCCTCGGCATAGCCCTCGAACTCAGCCAGCACGAATGGCGTGTCCTTCTCGTATGGAATAAGCCGTAGCGTTTCCGGAAGCAGGCGAACCGGCGCGTCTGGGTAGGCGGTGTGCCAGCCGGTCAGCTTGCCCTTGTCGTAGAGTTGGTCGTTGGAATCCCATCCGAGGACCACGTCACAAAAGGCGAAGCCCTTTTCCAGCGAGTTCTCGAATTTGTCGCGCGCCATGTACTTGCCGCGCAGCACGCCATCAACATCGGTGAGACCGACCTTGACTTGCTGGATATTCTTATCGCGCACATACGCGAGCACCTGTTCGACATTTTTCGGCATTGGGGGAGCGTTCATCGGGAGATCCCGTATTTAGCACTGGCGAAAGTCGTCGGTGTTACGTCCGCTGTATTTGTGGCGACGTCTCGGCCGGTACCGGCAGTATGCCAATAAAAATGTTGCCGAGAAGTTCGCCCCATCGTTGCTGGTCCGCAGCTGTTGCGACGAGGTCGTTCCGAATTTCGATCATCACGTTCGGACGTCCCCGGGACTGGGCGTGCCGATCCAGAGTGTGGTAGACGCGGTCCTTCGGGCTGTAAGGTTCGTTAATGCCGACGAGTAAGCCACTGTGCGCATGCATAGTCGCCCTCTGTTGCAAGGCGTCGATCAGCGGTCGCGATAGCCGCTCGTCTCTGTCGAAGAGGATCCCGACCAGCCATGGGCGCACAACTCCACGATAGCTTGGGTTGAAAGTGTGGATTGAGACTAGCGCCACCCTACACGTAGCTTCCTTGCGGTCCACCGCCGCGCCCAGCGCTGTGTGAAACGGTCGGTAAACCTCAGAAATGCGCCGTTCTCGCTCGGCTGCCGTGAGTTCGCGATTGCCCGGAATCACGGTCGTCTCGCTGATCACCGGAATTGAGTTCTCGTCCAGCGGGTTGCGGTTGCAGTCGATCACCAGTCGTGACACTGTCGACGACACTAAGACGGCATCGAGCAATCCGGCGAGAGCGCGTGCGACGCCGTAAGCGCCGGGATCCCAGGCAATATGACGCTCAATATCTCGCGGCCGAAGGCCGAGATCGAACCGCGAGGGGACGTGGTTTGATGCGTGTTCGCAACACAGCACTAGCGGTGATGCGCCGTCGGGATTATCAGTTCTGACGGCACCAGCTGCATTCGCGAACGCTAGCTCCGAACCTATATCTGGGCACTGTAACATTTGTTACAAGATGGGGTTTATCAAATGCACTGTTCTATAGAGAACATCGTGTTACGGCTTGTCAACTTCATTGTTCTTATTCGTTCCGATATTTTGGCGGGCAAATGATCCGATCGGCAAAAATCTGGGCGGCAGACTCAATCGCCGCTGCTGTTCGGCGTGGTCTCGACGGAATGACACCGAGCGAGCGGAAAGTGGCGCACGTATTGTTGTCGAATTATCCGTTCGCAGGGCTTGATACCGTCAACCAGTTCGCCCTGCGTGCCGGTGTGTCACCGCCGTCAATCCTACGTTTCGTCAGCAGGCTAGGATTCCTCGCTTATCCGGAATTTCAGCGGCGTCTGAAGGCCGAACTCGCTGCGCAACTCGAATCCCCGCTCGTCAAAACGCCGCCAAAACTCGAGTCCGGATCGCGTTTTACCGACATTGGCGGAGCGATGACTGCGAACATCGCGCATACCTTTGAGGGGCTGATCCCAGCGGAAGTCGATGCGACTCTGAAGCTGCTCGGTAATCCGAAGCGGCGCATCCATCTTGCTGGCGGCCGGCTGACCGAAGCAATCGCGCTTTATGCACTGCGCCATCTGCGCGTGATCCGCGGTGATGTCGGCCTCGTGGAGCCTCATGAGGAGATGTGGCGTGATGTGGTCATCGATTTCGATCGGCGTGACGTCCTGGTCGTGTTTGACATCCGGCGATACCAGAAGGATGTTCTCGCCTTGGCGGAGGAGACAGCGAGACGCCGTACCACGATCGTGTTGATGACTGATCAGTGGTTATCGCCGGTGTCGCGTGTCGCGGACCATGTAATTGCCGTGCATACGACCGTGCCGTCCAACTGGGATTCCCACGTTGCGCTCCTTGCAGTCGTCGAGGCGTTATTGGCGAGTTTGACCAAATCCGCTTGGAAAACGGCTGAGCCGCGCATGAAAGCAATCGAACGCTTGCGAGAGGCGTAGGTGATCTTTAGTCACCCCTCGGCGACGGCGCTAGCTTGATGTCTTTTTTGCGCCAACCGATGCACGTTCGATATCGAATGATGCTTAATTCGTGTTGGCCGGGAAAGCCAGGCCCCTCTTACAGTGCAAGAATGAACTTGGAGCTGCTGAGAGCCCGCAAATGATCCATATGTCGCCGTCAGAGCTTGCGGCGCAGATCGGCGAAGGATTGCTGTCCTTCCCCGTTACACATTTCAATCATGACCGAAGTCTCGACGAGGGAGGTTTCCGCCAACATATAGCCTGGCTGCTGCAGTGGAAGCCCACCGCAGTCTTCGCAGCAGGCGGTACCGGAGAGTTCTTTTCGCTGTCACCGACCGAAGTTGAACGGGTGGTGAAGGCGGGCGTGGAGGAGGTCAGGGGAGCGGTGCCTGTGGTTGCCGGCTGCGGTTATGGCGTATCGCTTGCAAGCGAGTCTGCGGGCCGCGCTGAAGCGGCAGGAGCCGATGGCATTCTGCTACTCCCGCCGTATCTGGTGAATGCGGATCAAGAAGGTCTGGTCGCCCATATTACAGCGGTCTGCAAATCGACCACACTCGGTGTCATTTATTATAGTCGAGACAACGCGGTGCTAGATGAGGAATCGCTAGCGACGCTCTGTGATCGCTGCCCAAACCTAATAGGCTATAAGGACGGCATCGGTGATTTTGAATTGTTGATGCGGGTCCGCGCCAAAATGGGCGACCGGCTTGTCTATATTGGCGGCGTGCCAACCGCCGAAACTGTGGCAATCCCTTATCTGGACGTCGGCATCAACACCTACTCGTCGGCCATCTTCAATTTCCTACCCGGGTTCGCGCAGGATTTCTACGCGGCGGTGCAACGGCGGGATCACGCAGCGGTGTCGGGCGCGATGAAGACGTTTATTCTGCCCTATCTGGCGCTGCGCAATCGTGGCAAGGGCTACGCCGTTTCGATCGTGAAGGCGGGTCTTGAAACCATCGGCCGCAGTGCTGGTCCGGTACGACCGCCGCTACGCGATCTAACCGCGTCGGAGCGAGGGGAGCTGTCGCACCTGGTTGTCGCCCTGCTTGCCGCTCGCGGCGAACCCGCGGAACGGCGCAAGGCAGTGTAGGCGCGGATTTGCGCCTTAGTTTTGCGGGAGGAGTTAAGGCATGCGCGCAGAAGATAATGAGTTGTTGTGCCGCGTAGAGAACGGCGCACCCATGGGCGAGATGTTCCGTGAATGTTTCTGGACGCCCGCGGGCCGCTCGGCTCGAGTGATTGCGGGCGGGGATCCGGTGCGCATCAAGTTGCTCGGCGATAATTACGTGATTTTCCGTGGCATCGACGGCAAGCTTGGATTCCTTGACGAGGCCTGTCCGCATCGCGGCGTTTCCCTCGCGTTAGGCCGCAACGAGAATTGCACTCTGCGCTGCATCTTTCACGGGTGGCGCATCAATACCGCCGGCGAGGTCGTAGAAGTCCCTAACGAGCACACAAACCCTGAGGAGTTCCGGAAAAAAATAAAAACGCGCAAATATCTGGTGCGCGAGGAGGGCGGCGTGATCTGGGTGTGGCTCGGCAAAAGCGAGCCTAAACCGTTCCCAATGTTTGAATTCATGAAGCTACCGCCGAAGAACGTCGCCGTTTTTGCGCAGCCTACGAGGTCGAACTGGGTTCAGTGCCTTGAGGGGGTGATCGATTCTTCGCATCTTGGCGTGCTGCACAAGGATCAAGTCCCGAATTTCGTGACCCCAGGAATTTCGTTTTCAGAAAACGATAACGCGCCAATCTTCGAGGTCGATGGTAAAAGTTACGGTATAGAGGCGTCAGCGATGCGGATGATGTCAGAGGGTTCACGCTATGCGCGTGTTACCATCTATGTCGCGCCGCATGTCACCTTTATCCCGCCGAACGGCGACGGTGACCGTCTGGTGCATATTTCCGTGATCCATGACGACGTCAACTGCACGCAACTCGTGCTATACTACAATGCCGATCGCGAGCCGCAGCCGCAGCCATGGTATGGCGATTTTTCAGATCCGGAGAACTTTGCGCCACTCCAAGGAGACGCGTCCAACTACTGGGGCCAAAATCGAGAAGCGATGCGCGCGGGAACTTCCTATTCCGGCTTTGCGCATCTATTTTCGGAGGATCTTGCGGTTCAGGAGAGCGCTGGGAAAATTGTCGATCGCAGCAAGGAGAATCTGTGCTCCGGCGATCTCGCTATTGCGCGCGCCCGCCGGATGCTGTTGCAGGCGGTTAAGGACTTTTCAGGCGGAAAGACGCCCGATATCGCGAAGCGCGACGGCAGGGAATCTGAAATCGCCGCGCGTTGCATAATCATTCCGCAAGGTCAAGACTGGCGCCGAATCCAGCACAGCATTTAGCAGTCGGAAACTAGCTATGTATGCTGATGTGGTGGTCGAGGCGCGGGATCTAGTCGGTGAAAGCCCGGTGTGGTGCGAACGTACGCAGACACTATGGTGGGTGGATGTGCGACAGCCTGCAGTTCAATCGTTCATGCCGAATGCCGGACGGCACGTGAGATTCCCGCTGACGCAAGGAATGGCGGTCGCTGGATTAGTGCTGCATGAGAACGGCAGCCTTCTCCTGTGCACCAGTAGAGGGATATTGGCGTTCTCGCCGCCTGATAAGCTCATGCCGCTTATCGACCCGGAGGCAAGCCGTCCGGGTGTACGCCTCAACGAGGCGCGCTGCGACGCCAAAGGCCGATTGTGGTGCGGCTCGATGCTAGACACCGACCGCGAAGCGATCGGCACTCTGTTCCGCATTGATCCGGACGGAACGCTTACGGAGCACCTGCACCAGCTCGACATACCGAATGGAATTGCCTGGAGTCCGGACAACAGCGTGATGTATTTTGCAGATTCCACGCGGCAGTTGATCTTTAGTTGCGACTTCGATCTCGAGCGCGGCAACATCGAGAATCAATACATCTTTGCCGATCTCAAGCACACTTCTGCATGGCCAGACGGCGCAGTAATCGATCAGGATGGCTGTCTGTGGAGTGCGCAACTGTACGAGGGAAAGGTAATTCGGTTTGCACCGGACGGTCGCGTTGTTGGTGAGATTAGATTGCCGACGACTCTACCGACATCCTGCGCTTTCGGCGGGAGCGATTTGAAAACTCTCTATATCACCACCGGCAGCAAGCGGTTGACGGACGAGCAGCGTGCAGAGCAGCCACTGGCGGGCGCCTTGTTCGCAGTCGAGTTGCCGGTTGGGGGATTTGCTGACATGCGATATGCCGGTCGCATCAACGGGAATTGATGATGAGCGGAGTGGTAGAACGTCGACTGAGTGAACTGGGCTATATACTGCCTAAGCCGCGGATCTCACCCAATCCCAACCGCCGCATGGCAGTACAAGTTGGAAATATCCTGCATCTTTCCGGCCATGGACCTTACCAGATCGATCCCGACGTGAAAGCGAAGGGACGTTTCGGTGAGGATGTCACGATCGAGGAAGGTTACGAGGTCTCACGCGCAATTGCGCTGAGCATGATTGCGACAATAAAAAATGAATTGGCCGATCTAGATCGCGTCCAGCAGGTGATACGACTGATCGGCATGGTTAACTGTACGCCAAGTTTCACGGCGATCCCGCCAATCATCGATGGTGCATCGGACGTATTTCTTAAGTCGTTTGGTCCCCAAGCCGGGTGTCACACTCGAATGGTGACTGGCATGGCCTCCTTGGCAAACGGAATTACGGTCGAACTTTGTGCGGATTTCGCAATCGCCAGCCCCTGAGTAACCCGTTGCCATTTGCTACCATCCGAATATGCTAAGGGGGTGGTGTTTTTGGCAGCGGGCATGAAAAAGGGGAATTGGCGCAGTATTGGGCACAAGCGCGGCTTGTCGGGCGCTCCGCTGACGTGCAACTTGGCAAATTAGACGCTGGCCTGGCGGTGATGTTCGAATTGAGCCAGTTGCGATGCTTCGTGGTCGTGGCCGAGGAGCTGCATTTCGGTCGCGCAGCCACGCGGCTGAACATGACCCAACCGCCACTGAGTCGGCAGATTCAGATGCTAGAACGAATATTCGGCACCCGGCTCTTCAACCGCAGCAGTCGTTCGGTCGAACTTACCACCGCTGGCATCCACCTCCTGCCGGAAGCGCGCCGTATCCTCGCGCTATCGGAAAGCTCGATCAAAGAAATCAGGCGCCTAACCCGGGGCGAGGCAGGATCCCTGAGCATTGGGTTTACTGCGTCCGCGGGCTCAAGCTTCCTCCCCATGCTGCTCATGCGTTGCCGTGAGCAGCTTACGAATGTTCAGCTTGAACTGAAGGAAATGGTCACGCGAGAGCAGACGGAAGCGTTGACTGCTGGCCAGATCGATATCGGATTACTGCGACCGCCGGCAGGGCCACATTACCACTCGATATGTGTGCTACAGGACCGCCTACTCGCCGCGCTACCGGCTTCGCATTCTCTGGCCACCGGAGCCGCGCCGGCTATCGAAGATTTCAACAACTTACCCTTCATAATGTATTCGCCGGACGAGTCAGAATATTTCTATGATCTAGTGACCTCGATATTTCGTGAACGGGGGGTTTCTCCAGATTTCGTCCAACACGTCACTCAAATCCACTCGATTTTGGCCTTGGTACGCGCCGGACTTGGAGTTGCGCTGGTGCCGGAAGCCGCTTCCAACTTGCAGTTTGCAGGCGTCAGCCTGCGGCCTTTGACGACGCAGCCCGCTCGGCCGGTGGAGCTGCTTATGGCCTGGCTTCCCAATAACAGTAATCCAGTGATGAAGAGGGTGCTGGATATCGCGCGCACTCTCGCGGCTCGGCAGAAGAACAAAGATGCACCCTGGCAGCAATCCGCAATCAATACGCCACGCGCATCGATTGATACGTAGTTTAGTTTAGACGGCCTAAAAAGCCAGCGCCACAATCATCAGAATTGTGTGCGCAGGATTTCGCCGTGTGCTGAATCCGGCGAACGAGGATGGCAAACGTCTCAAAATGTTACAGAGCATCGAGAATGTCTTGCAAGTCGCGCTGGCTGGTGTGCTCATCGGCGTGCTCTATGGATTAATGTGCGTCGGCCTTGGCTTGATCTTCGGAGTCATGCGAATCATCAATTTTGCGCAAGGCGAGTTCTTGATGCTTGGCATGTACGCGACGCTGTTTTTCGGCGCAGCTCTCGGGGGGCAATACGCCGGCGCATGGACCCCGTTTATATCCGCGATATTGATTATCCCGCTGATCTTTGGCTTCGGTATCCTCCTTTACTGGCTTTCACTCAACAGCCTATCGCAAAAGCGCGATCTTAGCGAAGAAACACGGCATAGCGCGCAACTGGTCATCACGCTTGGCGTCAGCTTGATCCTATCGAATGGCGCACTGATGCTTTTCGGCACCACGCCGAAATCGACACCAACTGAGTTTGCGTCGAGTGCGGTCACGCTTGGACCGCTGTTTGGCGACGAGATATTGCTATTTATAAATAAGGCGCGACTGATCGCTGCGGGATTGGCGCTGTTGGCCGTCGTTGGCGTTGTCGTATTGATGAGCAAGACGAGGCTTGGACGCTCCGTGCGCGCGGCAGCTGACGATGCAAACGCGGCAATGTATTGCGGTATCAATATCCGCAGCATCTACATGATTACGTTCGGACTCGGTGCCGCTATCACCGCGGTCGGCGGCGGCCTTACTGCCAGTCTCTATTCTTTTCAACCTTATGTCGGGTTCGACTTTATCATCATCATGTACGCCGGCGTCGTGCTTGGTGGCGTTGGCAGCATTACTGGCTCATTCTTTGGTGGATGTCTGGTTGGTTTCGTTCAGCAGATATCAGCGCTAGTGATTCCTCAACAACTTCAGAATGCGACCATCTTTGTCGTTCTGCTGCTGGTCCTCATGCTGTGCCCGCAGGGCCTTTTCGGTAAACGTGCGGAGCGTGTGTGACTATGGAACGGGGTCTGCTCGCACCGCTATCACTTATCGTCGGGTTGCTTGCGCTCTATCTCGCCGCCGCGTTCTTCGTCACAAATACCTATTACCAGTTAATCCTCACCAGCATCCCTATCTGGGCAACGCTTGCCATAGGATGGAATGTATTTAGCGGCTATGTAGGCCTCCTATCGTTTGGGCACGCGGCGTTTTTTGGCATTGGTGCCTTCGTCGTCACGCTGTTATTCACACTGGCCGACGTTACTCCATGGGTCGGCATACCGATTGGAGGCATTGTCGGCGCCGCGGCAGCGGTCCTCATCGGACTCCCGACGTTCCGACTACGCGGCCATTATTTTGCGCTGGCTATGGTGGCTTACCCGTTGGCGCTGCTTTACGTCTTCAACTGGCTTGGCTTCCACGAGGTGACGCTGCCTCTTAAGCGCGAAGCGCCAGCATTTTACATGCAGTTTGCCAATCCCTATGTCTACACGCTGCTTGCCGCAGGCTTACTGCTCGTCGGGATGGTTATAGCGTGCCTGATCGATCGCTCACGTTTCGGACTGGTGTTGCGTGCGATCAAGCAGGACGAAGCGGCAGCAAGTGCGAGCGGAATTAATCCGCGCGGCTGGAAATTGGCTGCGTTGATGATCTCAGCTGTGTTGTCAGCGTTGGCTGGCGGCCTCTACGTCGTCGTACTTAACGTCACCACTCCTAATGAAGTATTCGGGCTGGTCGTTTCGTCAACGCCCCTGGTCCTTAGCATGTTTGGTGGCATCGGATCGATCTGGGGGCCGCTCATCGGTGCCTTTGCGCTTGTGCCGATATCAGAGACATTGCACGCTGAGCTGGGCAGCATTTTTCCTGGTGTGCAGGGCGTGGTATACGGCTTGGCGTTGGTCCTGCTTATGCTGTGGCTGCCGGAGGGGATCTACTGGAAACTGCACGATAGGTTTTCGAGAGTCCGTGTTGCGCCATCGCGGATAACTACGATACAGCGCTCCTTGCCGTTGGCGCTGGCGAAGCGGCTTGATAGCATACCGCGAGGGACGCCGGTGCTTGCATTGAGCGGTGTCAGTTGTCAGTTCGGAGGCTTGAAGGTATTCAAGTCTCTCGACCTGACAATTGAATCCGGTTCGATCACTGGTGTCGTCGGACCTAACGGCGCAGGAAAAACTACGCTGTTCAATGTTATCAATGGGTTCGTGAGTCCCAGCGAAGGTGAGGTCGTCCTATTAGGATCTGATCTCACCGGGATGGCGGTCTACGCGAGAGCTCGTCTGGGGCTGGCGCGAACTTTTCAGACGCCGCGCATTTTTCCCCGGTTCACCGTACTTGATAACGTCTATGTGGGCGCGGTTAGCGCAAACTACGACACTGCGCAGAGTCAGAGCGCGGCGACTTGGGCCGTTGCTTTTTGTGAGCTCGATGACGTCGCCCATAAACTGGCTGGATCGCTATCGGCGATGCATGTTCGAAAGATTGAAATTGCACGCGCGATTGCCGGCTGCCCCACGGTGTTGCTGCTCGACGAAACCTTGGCCGGACTTGCTGTCTCGGAAATCGAAGAAATTCTCAAGATCGTGCGGCGCCTCCGCGTGCTTGGAATTACGGTAGTTATTATCGAGCACACGATGGACGCTATGGTGCGCCTCGTCGATCGTATGGTTGTGCTCGATCGCGGGCGCCTCATCGCCGATGGCGATCCGGAATCAGTTGTGCGCAAACGATCGGTAGTTGAAGCGTATCTCGGAGCAAAGTGGGCCAAGCGTGTTGCTTGATATTGAATCTATCACCGTGCGCTACGGCGGGCTGACCGCGCTCGATAGCGTATCGCTGTCAGTGCCGGCCGGCTCTTTTACCGCGCTGATCGGAGCGAACGGCGCGGGGAAATCGACCCTGTTTCGCGCGATCTCCGGTACGGCGCCCCTGGCGTGGGGGCGGATTGTACACGACGGTGCAGACATAACCCAGATGCCTAGCTACGAACGGGCTCGCCGCGGCATCGCTCACGTTCCGGAAGGGCGGCATGTGTTCAAGTCTATGACTGTAGAAGAAAATATAGAAGTCGGGACTTATTCGGTGCGTTCGCGTTCGGTATCGGTTTACGATCTAATCTTTTCGCTGTTTCCGCGGCTCAAAGAGCGTCGCAACCAATTCGCCGGGGTTCTATCCGGTGGCGAGCAACAAATGCTGGCGATTGGCCGGGCGCTAGCGTCACGTCCGTCCTTGCTATTGCTCGACGAGCCGTCGATGGGTTTGTCGCCGGTACTGGGCGATGAGATTTTCAACGCCATCGGTAACATCCATAACGAGACCGGTGTTACCGTACTGTTGGTCGAGCAGCGCGTCGTTGAGGCGCTCGAACTTTGCGACATGGGCTACGTGCTCCAAAACGGACGTATCGTAAAAGCGGGTTCGCCCACCTCGTTGCTCGGCAGCATGGATATTGGGCACGCCTATGTCGGGCTGCCGCCGACAGCGGCTTGATTTACAAACAATGGTCACACAGGGAGCGAAAGCTATGAGACTGACAAGACGCACGGCCCTGATGGGCGCAGGATCCATGACGTTGACGGGAATGTGGTCAAGGCCCGCGGTAGCGGCGAGCGAAGTCAAATTTGCTCTAATCACGCCACTCTCGGGGCCGTGGGCGCGCGGCGGCTTGATGATGCGGCAAGGCGCAGAGATCGCGATCGAGGACATCAACGCCAGCGGCGGCATTAAGGCAGTGGGCGGAGCCAAGGTGAAGCTCTTGTTGGCTGATGCCGGCGATAGCCCTGATAAGGCGCGCAACGCCGCCCAGCGCCTCGTTGCTGAGAATCCCGATCTTGTTGGCGGCGTTGGCTGTTGGCTATCCTCCTTCACACTGGCCGTCACCGAGGTCACAGAGCGGGCCGGCATTCCATGGCTCGCAAACGGCTTCGCTGACCAAGTGACTGCGCGCGGCTTCAAGAACGTGTTTCAAACGATTGTGACTTCAACTCAGATGTCAAGCGTGATCCAGTCGACATCGCTTTCCATGGCAAAGGCTGCGGATCGAGCTCCGAAGAAAATCGCGCTGCTTGCCGAGAATACGCCGGCTGCGCTGGCCACGGCGAAACCGCTCGAGGCGGGCTACAAAGCGTCTGGCATCGATATCGTTGTCAATGAAGTGTATACGCCACCGCTGTCAGATGCCACGCCGCTCGTGCAAAAGCTGCGCGCCGCGCGCCCTGACATGTTGGTGTTGCTATCGGTGGCCGTGCAAGACAACAAGACGTTCATGGATAAGCTGCGGGAGTTTGGCCTCGGACCAACGCGGCTTCCGGTCATCATCCTTGGTGCACAAAGCGCCTCGCCGGAATTTTTGAAGCTCGTCGGCCCGAACAACGTCGAGGGCGTGATGGGCACATTCTCGAATTGGCCAAAGCCAGTTCACGGCGAGTTGGTCGAGCGCTTGAAGAAGCGATACAACGAAGAGTGGATCGGCCAAGACCAGATCTCCACATACGGCGACATGTGGCTGCTGAAAGAAGCGGCGGAACGCAGCGGCTCAGTTGATCCGGCCAAGATTGCCAGCACTTTGCGCCAGATGGATGAGCGCGGGGGCATCGCGGATTATTATTCGGGCGGCCGAATTAAGTTTGATGATACAGGCAAGCTAGTCGAAGCCGGAATGGTTATTATTCAGTGGCAAGACAATAAGCCAGTACTGGTTTATCCGACTGGAACAGATACCGTGAAAGTACGCTGGCCTAAGGCCTAATGAACACAGCCGGCGGGCGCATTTGGCGTCGCCGGCATTGATAGGCCATGAGATCGCGTGACCAAGTTAGCACCTTACGATGTTAACGACGCAATCGAGCTGCGTCTTAACACGATCGGTTTTGTTGCTCGCGGTATTAATACGTATGAATTTGTTCGACCCAATGGTGGCGCACTGCCGACGGCGACTGCCGGTGCGCACGTCGACTTGCATCTGCCTAATGGTCTAATACGTCAGTATTCGTTGACGCGAGCGTCAAGAGCGCCGTGCTCCTATATCATCGGCGTTAAGCGCGATCTAGCCAGCCGTGGAGGGTCTCGATTTATTTTCGATGAATTGAAGGTCGGTGACGAGCTTCGGATTGGTGCGCCTCGAAATAATTTTCCGCTCCATGAGGGAAATTCTCCGGCAATTCTGATTGCAGGAGGCATCGGGATCACACCTATGCTTGCTATGGCCGAGACGCTGTCCACGCAAAGGCGGCCGTTTGAACTGCATTACGCTTGTCGGGATAGGGAAGAAGCCGCCTTTCTCGACGAGCTCGCTGTACTTGGCAACTGGCGGCTGCACGTCGATCGCGAAGCCGGGGGTATACTTGAAGTTCCCGACATCGTCGCTCGTGCGCCAGGGGATGCGCATCTTTATTGTTGCGGGCCGAAACCGATGCTTGAAGTCTTCGAGTTAGCAACTCAGCAGCTGCCCGTGGAGCAAGTGCATGTCGAATATTTTACGCCGAAGCATGAAGCTGCGACGCAGGGCAGCTATGTGGTCGAACTTGCGCGATCGGCCAAGACAGTTCTGATTCCGTCGGGACGCACTATTCTCGAAGTGTTACGCGCCGAAGGACTAAACATCCCAACCTCCTGCGAACACGGAATCTGCGGGACTTGCGAGACCGCAGTAATCGCCGGTATCCCCGACCATCGTGATGCGATCCTCACCGAAAGCGAAAAAGCTGCAAATAAAAGCATGATGATTTGCTGTTCAGGCAGCAAGAGTGATCGTTTGGTGCTCGATCTTTAAGATAAGGTCAGAAGTCAATAAAGCAGTGTAGGACCGAGGCCTTCACGATTCCACCTCATGTCTTGGTCATGCTTTCTCACAATCGCACAACCAAAACACTGTAACCGCTGTGGCGATCGCACCCTTTATCTGAACTTGGCGATGGGCGATTGTGCGGTCTCTGGATCGGAGATCGATTTGTGTCTACGCTTGACCATACGCTTAAGCCGGAGACGAGATCAGTGCGCCGGCTCGAGGTGATTACGGGAACTGGGCGGCGGCGGCAATTCTCTGAGGATTTCAAGGCCGGCGTTGTTGAAGAGACGCTTGTTCCTGGCACGGTTGTTTCGGATGTCGCGCGCCGACATGGGCTGACGCCACAGCAGGTGTTCACCTGGCGGCGGCAAGCGCGCCAGCCTGTCGCAAGTGAGACAGAGGCGGCGAAGTTTGTGCCGGCCGTTGTGGATGCGACGTTTCCGGCGCGGCCCTCAGTTGGACGGCCGCGCAAGCGGACACGCCAGGTGGATCACCGACTGCCGTATACCTGGGTCATCGAGGGGGACATCAAAGGCTGCTTCGACAACATCAATCATCATCACCTGATGGATCAGCTTCGTGCACGCGTTGCCGATCGAAGGGTGATACGATTGATTGGGCAGTTCTTGAAAGCCGGAGTCCTATCGGAGGAGCAATTCCTGCGAACCGAAACCGGCACGCCCCAAGGCGGGATTATCTCACCTCTGTTAGCCAATATCGTGCTCAGCGTGATCGAGGCTAAATATGAGCGATGGGTTGACCACCGCACGAAGCTCCAGGCACGTCGTACCTGCGACGGCGGAGCAGCAGCGCGACTTGCTCGCAATCGAGACAGGAGGGCCGGTCGTCCGGTCTTCGTCCCGATTCGGTACGCCGACGACTTCATCATTCTCGTCTCTGGCTCGCGGGACACTGCCATCGCTGAAAAGGCAGTGCTGGCGGAATATCTGCGGCAAAAGACGGGGCTGGAGTTGTCGCCGGAGAAGACCAAGATCACCGCCATGGTAGATGGGTTCGAGTTCCTCGGATTCTACGTCAACATGCGATGGGATCGACGCTATGGGTACTGCCCGCGCATCGAGGTTCCCAAAGCACAGGCGATTGACCTTCGGTATCGGGTCAAGCAACTTACGGTGCGAAATACCACGCTGTGTAGCCTTGGCCGTAAGCTCCAAGAACTCAATCCAATTTTCCGCGGTTGGGCGAACTACTAACGCTACTGCGGCGGGCACATCGGGTCTTCACCAGCATCGACTGGTACGTCAACGATCGGCTCTGGCGCTGGATGCGGGTGAAACGCCCAAAAGCGCGCGACGGCGACATTGCTCGGGATCGCAAACCGAGTGTGCGCCGCCCGACGAGACGACTCTGGCGGGAGAACCAGTACGAGCAGCACCTGCTCGCCTGGACGCCCGTCTGCCGCTATCGGTTGGGATGGATGAGAAAGCCTGAGTTCGCCATATCTTCCGGAGAGCCGGATGCGTAACGAAAGGCGCACGTCCGGTTCGGAGAGAGGCGGCGAGAAACCGACCGCTGAAAAGCGGTGCGGCGCTCGCTGCCTACTTTACGCCTCTGTCTGTTCACCAAACGGCTCGAGCACGGCGTCTTCCTGTGGCCTCCGAGCATCGCACCCGGCGAGACGCTGTCGTTGACGTCGGCGCAGCTGTCGCTGCTGATCGATGGTGTCGACTGGCGAGCGCCGGAACAGCGGTGGCGGCCTGCGGTGGCGGGATGATTGCTGCGACGGGTTGACTCAACACCGCGTCGTCTGGTGAGGGGGTCTGCGAGTCAGGGTATATTCCCTGGCCATGGACATCGATCTTGTCGCTCTGCCGGACGATGTGGAGACGCTGCAGAATCTGGTACGCTCGCTAGCGGCCGAGCGAGCCAGCCTCAGCGAAGCAAAGGCCGAGATCGAACGGCTCAACCTCATCATCAAGAAGCTGCAGCGCAGCCAGTTCGGCCGACTTGCGGAGCGGCTCGATGACGATCAACTGCAACTCGTGTGGTGGATCGTACGCGCCCGGTGAAGGCCGCCTTGCGGATTTGAGAAGGAGGAGGAAGTCATAGGACTATTCCTATGGATAGTCCTATGACCAAGACACAGGTTGAGGTGATTACGTCGGTGGAGCGGCGCCGACGCTGGTCTCGGGCGGAGAAGGAGCAGCTTGTCGCGGCTTCTATTGAGCCCGGCGCGGTTGCGTCGGAGGTTGCTCGTGCGGCCGGTGTTGCGACCAGTCAGTTATTCCGATGGCGGCGCCAGCTATGCGGGCCAGGCCCGGCGTCACCATTCTCCGCGGTGGCCGTTGTGCCAGGACCGGACGCGCCGGGATCAGCGCCGCCCGCGAACGGCGGCACGATCGAGGTCGAGTTCACGGCGCGCGCGAGACGCCGGCACCGATGCAGCCGGGATGATTGCGACAGAGTGAATCAGCCGCTCGCGACGCGCAGCGACACATGATCTAATCCCGCCATGACAGCCTTGACGGATTCGCTCCCCGATGATCCCGGCACGCTGAAGGCGATGCTGCTTGCGGAGCGGGCGCAGACCGAGCGGCTCCGCCAGATCATCAAGGAGCTGCAGCGTCATCGCTTCGGCCGGCGCGCCGAGACATTGCCGGAAGATCAGATGCTGCTCGGCCTGGAAGAGGTCGAGCAAGTCGCGGCGAGCGGCGAAGCCGAGATGGCGGCGGCCAATCCGGCCGAGCGAGCCAGGCGATCCGCCAGGCGCCGCATGAACCGGGGATAGCTCCCGGCCCATCTGCCGCGCGTCGAGATGGTAGTCGATATTGATCGCCATGCCTGCCCGTGTTGCGGTGAGGCGTTGCATTGCATCGGCGAGGATACCAGCGAGCGGCTCGATATCGTGCCGGCGCAGTTCCGTGTGCTGGTGGTCCGGCGGCCAAAATATGCCTGTCGGGCCTGCGAGACTGTGGTGGTGCAAGCTCCTGCACCGGCGCGGCTGATCGAGGGTGGCCAACTGGATCAGGAAGGTCATGGAGAAGAAGCCCTTCCGCCTCGTCTCCGTGGCACTCGCCAACAAGCTGGCCCGAATAGCGTGGGTCGTGCTGACCCGAAAGGAAGTTTACCGTCCCTGCGGACTGGCGGCCTGACAGAAAACAGATCACCTGAATTGGTAACGGCAGTCGATGATGGGTAACGATCGAGCCAATGGTGAGGAAAACCCGTCTGATTCAATGCGCTTCACAAGTGCGCCATCTTGATCAGGGACCTCGCCGGCGGATTTCCATCAGGGCCAGCGGCAAAACTCACGCCGCACGAACAGGCCGGACATATGAAAGCCACCGATCAAACCATCCCGACAAAGCCCTTGCCATAGGGGGCGTCTACATATGAATCAGAACCAAACTGATTTGATGTTGTGGAACGACCCCGCTCCCGCGGCATCATGTGCCAGAGGTCCAGTCGTTTGCAGGCTGGGCCACAGAGGAGGAGGTCGCTCCATGGTCGAAACTACAATAATCGGGATCGATATCGCCAAACAAGTATTCCAGCTTCACGGCGTGTCGGCGAATGGTCAGATTACGGTCAAGCGGCAGCTTCGCCGCTCCGAGGTGCTCGGTTTCTTTGGCAGGCTGGCGCGTTGTATTGTTGGCCTTGAAGCATGCGGCGGTTCGCACTTCTGGGCACGTGAGATCAGGGCCCTCGGCCATGATGTTCGATTGATCCCACCGGCTTATGTGAAGCCCTACGTGAAGCGTGGCAAGACAGACGCAGTCGACGCCGAAGCCATATGCGAAGCGGTATCGCGGCCAACCATGCGCTTCGTCCCGATCAAGACGGCCGAGTGCCAAGCTGCTCTGATGGTGCTGAAGACCCGAGACCTCTTGGTCCGTCAGCGGACCCAGGCGATCAACGCGGTGCGCGGCCATCTTGCAGAACTCGGCATTGTCGCGGCCAAGGGGCTGGCCAAGGTCGACACGCTGATCGCAATCGTACGCGACGAGGATGACCAACGGTTGCCGCCTTCGGCGCGAACGGCACTTACGTTGTTTGCAGAACAGATCGAGGTACTGACGGAACGTATCGACGCGCTTGGACGCAAGATCGTTGCCGAGGTCCGGCGGGATGATACCATGCGACGGCTTGCGACAATCCCTGGTATCGGGCCGATCACTGCAGCAACGATCCAGGCATTGGTCCCTGACCCCGGCGTCTTTAAGTCGGGCCGGCACTTCGCCGCATGGATCGGATTGACGCCGCAGATGCATTCCAGCGGTGGCAAGGAGCGCTTAGGGAAGATCTCAAAGATGGGTAACCCGGCATTGCGTTCTCTTCTCGTCGTCGGCGCAACGGCGGTGTTGCAGCACGCTCGTCGCGGCGCCCCGATATCGCCTGGCTGGCCGCACTGTTGGCGCGCCGGTCAGCCAAAGTGGTGGCCATAGCATTGGCTAACAAAATGGCGAGGATCGTCTGGGCTTTACTTACCAAAGGCGGAACGTTCATCCGAATGAACAGAGCTGCAGCACATGCGGCAGCCTAACGCGAACACAGTCTGACGAGTTGGCCGGCGCAACCGCTGCCGGCCAAGGGCAAGGTGCACTCAATCAACGATGACCCCACGGGACGACATCCCGGTAAGACAGAGGCCGTGATTCCCAAAGCGCATAGCGAGCGCGCTGATTTGGTTGGCCAGTCGTATCGCGAACGTCATCGAGGCCAGCGGCCGTACGTCCGCAAACAACGGCCGGACATATGGGCGCACCGCTCCTGTATGGGGTCGGATTGAAGAGAGCCCTTGACCGCGGGGTCGTTCCACATATGGGAACCCCAAAGCGAATCACACAAAAATCATCACGCTTTAACGGCGTCCGGTCAAAACGGGGCACTTCACCGCCCTCGGCGAATACCCGTGATGGGAGCTTGCCTTTGTAAACAGTCATCTGTATACTGCAAACAAATGACCCTACTGGTACTTCGCTCCACACTTGCGGACCAAGCGTTTGAGTGTCTCACGGACGCCATCGTCCGGGGCGAGTTGTTTCCTGGCGCCGCGCTCAGCGAGCTGGAGATCGCTGCGAAGCTCGGCATTAGTCGGGGCCCCGCGCGGGAGGCAATTCACCGGTTGGAAGCTAAGGGTTTGGTGACCCGGTCGCCGCACCTTGGTGCGCGCGTGGTTGAGTTAAAGCTGGAAGATGTGCGTGAACTCTTCCAGATGCGTGAAGCGCTCGAGGGAATGACCTGTCGGCTGGCCGCCATAACTATGAGCGATAGCGATTTGGATGCATTGGCTTCCAACCTCGTTGCGCATAGTCAGCAGCCTGAGCTCGCCGCGGGTGAATCATATTATCAGCCGGGCGGCGACAACGACTTTCATTTTCGCATCGCGCGGGGCAGCGGTAATACGCGCTTAATCCGTGCGCTTTGTGACGATCTTTATCACGTCATGCGCGTCTATCGTTTTCGCTCGAGCACACAAGCCGGACGCGCGCGCCAAGCACTCGGCGAGCATCAGGGCATCGCAGCAGCACTACGTGCACGCGATCCCGACGCCGCCGAAGCGCGAATGCGAGAACACATTCGTCAATCGTGGAAAAGCACAGAGGCGCTCGCCTCAAGTCAGATCAATCCTTAACGTCACCTCGTTGGTACAGATGCAGTCCCCTAAAAAACTCAAAGAACTCCTGGCAAGGCGTGCAGCGGTAACTGTTCCTGGCGCGGCCAACGCAATGTTCGCTCGTGTCATCGAAGATATCGGTTTCGAGGCCGTATATGTCACCGGCGCGGGCATCGCAAATATGTATCTTGGTGTTCCCGATTTGGGCCTGACAACGGTCACAGAGGTCGCCGATACCGTCGCTCGTATTTCCGACAGTGTCACGCTGCCGATCATCGCAGATGCCGATACAGGTTTCGGAAATCCGCTCAATATGGTCCGCACCGTGCGCCTGCTGGAACGCGCTGGCGCCGCCGGTCTTCAGATCGAAGACCAGGTCTTCCCGAAGAAGTGCGGTCATTTTTCGGGCAAGAAAGTCATCGCGACCGACGAAATGGTGCAGAAAATCAAGGCGGCGGTGGATTCGCGCGTCGACAATGATCTCCAAATCATCGCTCGAACCGATGCGCGCGCGGTAGAGGGTTTCGAGCGGGCGATCGAGCGAGCGCACGCCTTCGTCGAGGCGGGCGCCGATGTCATTTTCGTCGAAGCACCGCTGACGGTTGACGAGCTTGCGCGCATTCCACGAGAGATACCGGTGCCTCACGTCGCCAACATCGTGTTCGGAGGCAACACGCCTGATCCAGGTCGGGCCAAACTTGCCGAATTCGGCTTCTCGATAGTTCTCTATGCGAACGCCGCGCTACAGGCAGCGCTCAAAGCTAGTTACGATGTATTGAGCGCTCTTCATCGGGATGGTGATCTGCAAGCGGTCGGTGAAAAACTAGCTTCATTCAAAGAGCGGCAGCGTAGCGTCGCCAAACCTGTATGGGATGAGCTAGAGAGCCGCTATCGTGTAAACGGTTAGTGTTTCCTAAGCGCCAGATATAGCTTCATAACTCTACCCAATGCTGATCGCTTCAGATTCTGGGCGGCAGATGCCTCGACGGACAATTGACATCGACCTTGCGAAGGATCCGGTGCGGTTCGACGGTTTCGGTGAGGCTTCCGATGAGGCCAGGTTCCCTGAAGGGTACGTCTCTGGTCTGCACGCCCACAGTGTTGCCCTCGGAAACCGCCTGGTTGATCGGATTGAGATTGGTGATCATGCAGCGTACGCGCCCCGGTGAAGCTTTTGATTACCCACATCTGCTGCGCGCGATTTGCACCCGTTGAATCGTCCGTGATTCTGTCTGTGACGCCGAATGCGGAGGCGTCACGGATGAGCGAGAGCACGGA
>NZ_JBFWPA010000078.1:0-30871 GCF_050250235.1 Pseudorhodoplanes sp. | reverse complement strand
AGGTCTTATCGCGGACGCGGAACGATCCGCGCTCTGCGTTTCCGCCGCATTTCCTAACCGGCTGCCGCGTCCCGGCGATCCCGCGCCGGCCGGCCGGCGATTTCAGCAAATTCCGAGATCGGCTGCGGCCGCCCGATCAGATAACCCTGCATCTCGTCGCAGCCTTCGCTGCGCAGGACGGTAAGCTGAGCCTGCGTCTCCACGCCCTCGGCAACCGTCGTGAGATCGAGGCTGCGGCCGAGGCCGAGTACCGCGCGCACGATCGCGGCCGACTGCGCATTGCGCTCGAGATTGGCGATGAAGGTCTGATCGATCTTGATCTTGTCGAAGGGGAAGGACTGCAAGTAGGACAGCGACGAATAACCGGTTCCGAAATCGTCCATGGCAATGCGCACGCCGAGTGCCTTCAGCCGGCGCAGAATCGAGACGGCGCGCGAATAGTCATCCATCAGCGCGCCCTCGGTGATTTCGAGCACCAGCCGCTCCGGTGCGAGCCCGGTCTCCAGCAATACCGAATGCACGAGCGGGACGAGTTCCGCCTGCCGCAATTGCACCGGCGAGAGGTTGATCGCGATCTGCAGCGGCTTTCGCCACGTTGCAGCCTCGCGACAGCCCTCGCGCAGCACCCATTCTCCGATCTGGTCGATCAGACCGCTTTGCTCCGCCAGCGGGATGAAGGTACCGGGCGGCACGAAGCCGCGGCGCAGGTGATCCCACCGCAGCAGCGCTTCAAAGCCGATGATCTGTCCGGAGACGCGCGCCTGCGGTTGATAGAAAAGCTGCAGCTCGTTGCGCGCCACCGCGAGCGTGAGGTCGGCCTGCAGCGCACGCCGGTCATGCAGCATGCGGTCCATGTCAGCTTCGAAAAAGCGGATCGCGCCGCGGCCCTCGGCCTTGGCACGATAGAGCGCCGCGTCCGCGTTGCGCAGAAGACCGACCACGTCGGTACCGTCGTCCGGATACATCGCCACGCCGATGCTCATGCCCAGGCGAACCTTGCGCCCGTCGCAGTCGAAATCGCCCGAAACGGCGTCGACCAGCCGGCCGGCCAGCCTGGCCGCGGCCGATCGCGTGTCCGCATCGTCGACACAGATCGCCATGAACTCGTCGCCACCGAGCCTCGCGAGGAATGTGCCCGCCGCGGCTTCCTTCATGCGACTGGCGAGTTCGAGCAGCACATTGTCGCCGGCGGCGTGCCCGTAGAGGTCGTTGACCTCCTTGAAGCGGTCGAGATCGATGCAGAGCAGGGCAAAATGCCCGTCCTCGGCCGCTGCCTGCTGCACGGTCTCGGCAAGCTTCATATTGAGCGCCGCGCGATTGGCAAGATCGGTGAGCGGATCGTGATGGGCCATATGCGCAATGCGCGTCTCGTTGCGCTTGCGCTCGGTGATGTCCTCGATGACCGTCAGGAGATATTCCGGCTCGCCGTTGTCGCCGCCGATGGCGACGCGCTTGGACGACACGTCGCGCAACCGGCCATCCAGCGTGCAGGTGGGATGGAAATCGACCTTGAGTTCTCCGGTCCGCAATGCCTCCTGGTCGCGCGCCACGATCACCTCGGCCTGATCCCTGGGGAAGATTTCCGCGGTGGTCTTGCCGATCAAGTCCTCGCTCTTCGCGCCAAGCAGTTCCTCGCCGGCGCGGTTGACCAGGATATAGCGACCGCTCCTGGCCTCCTTCACCACGAGCATTTCCGGAATGTTTTCGATCACGGCATGCAGCATGTTGCGCGCGCGATGCAACTCCTGCTCGTCGCGCTTGCGAGCCGTCACATCCTCGATCACATTCATGATGTATTCCGGCTCGCCGTTCCTCCCTGTGATCGCGATGCGTTTCGACGTGACGTCCCGGTCTCTTCCGTCGAGTGCAAGAACTTTCCGACTCTCGATTGTGAGCTGTCCGGTGCGGAGCGCTTCCTCATCGCGCGCTCTCACCAGTGCGGCTTCCGGAGCTGGGAATATCTCGTCCCCGGTCTTGCCGAGGAGCTGGCCTTTGTTAGCCCCAAGCAGCGCTTCGCCGGCTCGATTCAGAAAGATGTATTGTCGGGTCTTTGCGTTCTTGACGACCAGACTTTCGGGGATGTTTTCGACCACAGCGTGCAACATGTTGCGAGCCCGCTGCAACTCCTTCTCGTCGCGCCTGCGTTCCGTGATGTCTTCGTGGGTTGCGACCCACGCCCCGCCTCCGGTCGGGCGGTTGGTGACGCAGAAGGTGCGGCCGTCGTCGAACTCGGTGATCTTGGTCATCGGTTCGCCGGAATTCATCTTGGTGCGCAGCTCGTCGATATAGGCGTCGATATCGTCGACGAAGCTGCCGGCCGCCATACGCAATTCGAGCACCCGCCGGATCGAGACGCCCGGTTTGATCTGCTCGGGCGAAAGTCCGTAGATTTCCACGAATCGGTTGTTGCAGACCACAAGCTCGCCCGCCGCGTTGAACATCACGAGGCCCTGGATCATGTGATCGATCGCGGTATCGAGGCGTGCGTTGGATTGCTGCAACTCGGACGTCTTGTCAGCAAGTCTTGCTTCCCGCTCGATCAGAGAGGCGCGGGAGGCTGCGAGTTGCGCGAACTGGTGGTAGAGTGCGTAAATCAAGAGCAGCGAGCAGATCAGCGCGAGCACGGTGCCCAACGCGATCATCAGCGCACGGTGTTTCCAGGCCGAAAGGGCCGCACCCGCCGGAATGCCCACATTGACGACCAGCGGCGTATCCTTCAGCGGCCGGACGGCGACCAGCCGGGGGATGCCGTCGAACGCGCCGGTGGAATTGAAATGACCGCCGCCGTCACGGACCAGGGGATACCATTTCGATCCGGCGGGCAGCTTCTGTCCGGTGAGATCGCCGATGTCGGGATGCCGGACCAGCACCGTTCCGTCGTCGCGCAGCATCACGAAGGAGAGTTCGCGCGCGGATGCGATCGAATCGTAGACATGCTTGAAATAGGCAGGCTTCATCCCGGCCAGAACGAGACCGAGAAACTCGCCTTTCGGCCCGCTGATCCGTTTGGCGAAGAACACGTTGCGCTCGCCGCTGACGCGATTGTCGACGACACCGCTCACATAAAGCTTCGGCACGACATGGTCGCGCGTATAGGCGAAATAGTCGCGGTCGGACAGGTCGGCTCCGGCCGCCGGCCATCCGCGCGAGGAACTGACCCGCCGGCCGGTCTTGTCGATGATCGAGATGAATTCGGTCTGCGGCAGTCGTTTGTCACGTTCGCTGAGCAGGACATGGACCGACCGGCTGCCGAGCAGTGCGTCGTAATCCGCGGGTCGCTGCTGGGCCTGCTCGCCGAAGCGCTCGGATATTTCGGACACGGAGAGATCGATCGCCTGTACCGCCCGGTCGGTCTGCTCCGCCAGCACCGTTGCGATGTTGCCGGTATCCGCGAATGCATCTTGTATGGCATCGTTGCGCAAGGCGATGACGGTCACGGTAATGGCCACCACCCCGACGCCGATCAGACCGAGCGCCACCAGGAGCAATTCGCGAAACGAGACTCGGGACAACAATGAAAGCACAACCGCCTCTCCCGGGCGTTCTTCTTGTGCTCCTTCAATAGCGGGGAGGTGGTTTCCGGAATGATGAAACCTTCAGCGCAATTCAGAATTGTTCTGAATGAACGATTACCTTTTGGTCATGCTTTACTGCTTCGGCCAGATGTTAGCCCGCCGTTAACCGCGGTCGGCGGGGCGACCGCGGCTGCAGGGCGGTTCACGGCATCGGGATTTCGCCGACGTCCTTTGGCTGCTTGTAGCCGCGCTGCACCGCGGGACGGTTCGCGATCGTGGTGTACCATCGCTTCACGTTCGGAAATTTGGCGAGATCGACTTCCTGCCACTCGAAGCGCGAGATCCAGGGCCAGATCGCAATATCGGCAATCGAATAATCGCCGGCGACGAAGTCGCGGCCTTCGAGCCGCCGGTCGAGCACGCCATAGAGCCGCTGTGCCTCCTTCGAATAGCGCTCCTCGGCATAGGCCGACTTGCCCTTGTTGTATTTCACGAAGTGATGCACCTGACCGAGCATCGGGCCGGGACCACCCATCTGCCACATCAGCCATTCGATCACGCGGTAACGGTCTTCGCCCTGTTTCGGCAGCAGCTTGCCGGTCTTGTCGGCAAGATAGATCAGGATCGCGCCTGACTCGAACAGCGACATGCCATTGTCGTTGTCGACGATCGCGGGGATGCGGTTGTTCGGGGAAATCTTGAGGAAGTCGGGCGCGAACTGCTCGTCCTTGGAAATGTCGATCGCGTGCGACTTGTAGGGCAGTCCCAGTTCTTCAAGCGCGATCGAAACCTTGCGTCCGTTCGGCGTGGTCCATGTGTAGAGATCGATCATCGTTTCCTCAGGCAGTTTTCGGAAGCTCGGGACATTGCAGTAGCAGCATCGCGGCTAGCGCGGCAGCGTATTTTTCACGACCCTGCCATCTTTCATGATGACGAAAAAGTTCTTCGCGGGCTCGGCGATGAGCTGGATATTCTCAAGCGGATTGCCGTCGACCAGGATCAGGTCGGCGAGCGCGCCTTGCTCGACCACGCCCAGTTTGCCGGGATAGGGGCTGCGCAACCCGGACAGCGCCAGCAACTCGGCGTTGGTCGATGTCGCCATCTTGAGAATCTCGGGAGCGGTGTACCAGCGCGTCAGCTTGGTCAGCATCGCGCCCTGCCGGGTCGCAGCGTCCTTCGAGAACAGGACGTCAGTGCCGAACGCGGTCTTGAGCCCGTATTTCTTCGCGAGCGTATAGGCGCGGTCGGTACCGGCAACGACCTGCGCCTTCTTGTAATGCTGGACCGAGCCGGGCGGAAAAACGCCACCATCGGGATCGTCGAGGAACGGCTGGATGCTGAGCCAGATGCCCTTGTCCGCCATTAGCTTCGCGGTGGGCTCATCCATCAGATGGCCGTGGTCGATGACCTTGACCCCGGCTGCGATCGCACTCTGCATGGCCTTCGGCGTATAGGCATGCACCGTCACGTAGGTGCCCCAGTTCTCCGCTGCGTCCACTGCCGCGCGCAACTCCGCCTCCGTGAAGGTCGATACATCGATCGGTGAGTGCGGGGAGGCGACGCCGCCACCGGCGGTCAGCTTGATCTGCGAGGCGCCCAGCATGAGTTGCTCGCGCACGCGCATCCGCACCATGTCGGGACTGTCCGCGACCATGGCGCCGCCGATCTCTTCCATGCGGCTCAGCCGTCCGCCGATCGCTCGTGGAATTTCGAGGGTCTGACGGAAGTCGCCGTGACCGCTGGTGACCGTGATCATGGCGCCGGACGGAAAGATGCGCGGGCCGGCCACCAGTCCCTGGTCTATCGCCTGCTTCAGTCCGAAGGCAGGTCCGCCAAGATCTCGAACCGTGGTAAAGCCGCGCATCAGCGTGTCCGTGGCCTCCAGCGCGGCGAGAATATTGACGTAGCCGACGTCGCCCGTGATCGCCTGTTGTGCGGTGGGACGCACCAGGATCGTGTGCCAGTGCGCATCGATCAGGCCGGGCATCAGCGTGCGGCCGCCGCCGGCAATCACCGTCGTCGCGGACTCGGCGGCGATCGGTGCAGTGGAAATGCGCTCGATGATGTTGCCCTTGATGAGGACGCTCGACGGCGGCGAGAGCGTTGCGTTCCTGCCGTCGAAGATGCGAACATTGTTGAACAGCGTTTGGGTCTGCGCGCTCGCGGAGGTGCTGACCACCAAGCCGAGGATGGCAATACGACAAATCCGTCGAGCGGATGCGGTCATCATGTGTCTCTCCCGGCGGCTTTGACGGACGCTATCGCACGGGAACGCGCGCGGACAGGCCCGGAAATCGCGTGACGGCGGCCGTCAGTTCTTCTTCTGCTCCGCCCGCAGCTTTTCGAGCGCCGCGCGGATCGGCCCGAACGGGCCATACATGTGCTGCCGCTGGCTGAAGCCGTCGGCATAAGGACCATACGGGATATCCGCGGGCTTTCGCAGCAGATCGGGAAAATCCTTGTCGAGACCTTCGCGCTGCGGCCGCGGCTGCGAGATCACGTAAGCCGCGATGTCCCACGCTTCCTGCTGGCGCAGGCGCGGCCGCGTGTAGCTGGTGCCGTTCGGCATGTTGAAATGAATGAAGTTCGCCATGGCGATCAGCGTCGCCATGCCGGCGCCATTGTTGAAACTGTCCGGGCCCCAGAGCGGCGGCGTCAGATAGCCGAAATTCGGCAATGCGTTGTCGCGCCGCACGCCCGATCCATCCAGTTGATGGCAGACCGCACAGGACTTGGCATAGAGCACCTTGCCGCGTGACGGATCGGCCGCACGGCCAAGGATCGGCATCTTGCCTTCGCCGAGGCCGGACAGTTTCTCGCCGCGAGTCGCTCCCTTCGACAGGAAATCGATGTAGGCCACGAAGGCCTGCATTTCCGGCGAGTCGACCGGCAGCGGTTTGCCGTTCATCGACCGCGTCATGCAGGAATTGATACGGTCCTGAATCGTGATTTCCTTCCCGGCCTCGAACGAATATTGCGGAAACTGGTCCTCCAGCCCCCAGAGCGGGATGCCGAACTTCTTTGTCCCCGCATTCAGGTGGCAGTTCGAGCAGGCGAGATTGTTGCCGGCGTAACGCTTCGCTTCGTCGGCCACCGCCGGACCGATATGGGCATAGGTCGCGGTGACGAGATCGCGGCCGCGGCGGATCAGCATCCCGGCCGCGTCGTAGGGCAGGGCGCCGATCTGCGGCACCGACCAGTTCGGATCGGCGGGTGGAGAGAGGTCCTGCGCCATGGCGGGATGTGCGAAGGCAGCCAGGGCAAGGAGTGCGGCGGCGAAACGCCGCGCATACCGGTCGGGCAGATGCATGTCAGCTCCCGCGATAGGTCGCGTAGCTCCAGGGCGTAACCAGGAGCGGCACATGATAATGGCCTTCCGGCTCGGCAATTGAAAAGCGGATGGGAACGACATCGAGAAAGGCCGGATCGG
Organism: Pseudorhodoplanes sp.; assembly: GCF_050250235.1. Taxonomy (GTDB): domain Bacteria; phylum Pseudomonadota; class Alphaproteobacteria; order Rhizobiales; family Xanthobacteraceae; genus Pseudorhodoplanes. The sequence continues at coordinate 23,926 of NZ_JBFWPA010000078.1, read as the reverse complement.
ATTGAGCGGCGCCGCTGGCGGCGAAATAATCCGCGACCGCGAAGTTGAGTTCATACGATCCGATTCGCAACGGCTCGCCGGCGATCAGCGGCCGATCGGTGCGGCCGTCGGCATTGGTCATGGTTTCCGCCAGCAGCGACCGGGCGCTGGCGCCCACTTCATACAGGGTCACCTTGACGCCCTGTGCCGGCTTGCCGCTGACATTGTCGAGCACATGGGTGGACAGCCGTCCATCGGTCGCGGGCCTGCCGGGACCGTCGACCTTGCCGACCAGGCGCAGCCGCGTGATCAGGGCAATTTCGTCCAGCGCGGCCTTGCGCTCTGCCTCGGTATCGTTTTGCAGGCGGCGCGCGAACTCCTTCAGGATCGAATCGCGGGTATGCCGCCGCACGCAGATGATGAAGGGAATCCCGAATTTTTCCTGATAGGCCGCGTTCAGCCCGGTGAAGGTGTTGAACTCGGCGTCGCTCAGCCGGTCGAGCCCGAGCGATCCCTGCTCGGCCTGCGAGTCGGCCGTGATGTCGAGCCGCTTGACCCTGGACCCGAGCTCCGGGTGCGCGCGGATGAACGCGAGCTGCCGGTCCGGCGGGCTTGCCCGCACCACCCCCATCATGGCCTCGTGCAGCGCCGCGACGGTGGGGAACGGCCGGTGCCCGAAAGCGGCATCGGCGACCCAGCCGGCATGCTCGAAAACGTCGCCGACGGCAGCCGAAAAAGCCGGCAATGGCAGGGAATTCAGCGATTCCAGGGTGAACTTTGTGCCCATGGCCACCGACAATAGCGGATAAACGCGGAAAAGCCATTGATAACAATGACAAAATTCCCCTATTGGGAATAATCCCCCGCTGCATTAGGAAAGGCGGGGGCTCTTTCGACCCCGCTCAGACTTTTCGCTCACATCCATTTGAACCGGATCCGGTTCTCCCGCGACCAAACGATGAGCCGACCGTCCCGATGCAGCAAACATCAGACGAAGTCCTGATCCAGCGGATCGCAGGCGGTGACCGGCTCGCCATGCAGGTGTTGTTCGCGCGGCACCATGTACGGGTCTACCGGTTCGTCCTTCGTCTCGTTCGTAACGAGTCCGCGGCGGAGGATCTGATCAGCGAGGTCTTCCTCGATGTCTGGCGTCAAGCCGGACGCTTCGAGGGCCGCTCTGCGGTTTCGACCTGGCTGCTCGCCATCGCGAGGTTCAAGGCTCTTTCGGCCCTTCGGGGACGCAAGGAGGCTGAACTGGACGACGAAGTTGCAGAGGCGATCGAGGACGTTTCAGACACGCCCGAAGCCGCCATGCAGAAGAAGGATACGAGCGAAATCCTGCGGAAGTGCATCGCAACACTGACGCCGGACCATCGGGAGATCATCGATCTCGTCTACTACCACGAGAAGTCCGTGGAAGAAGTCGCGGAGATCGTCGGCATCCCGGAGAATACCGTCAAGACGCGCATGTTCTATGCGCGGAAAAAATTGGCGGAGTCCCTGAGGGCGGCAGGTATCGAAAGAGGTTGGCCATGAACGCGACAATGAACAACGCGCCTGAGCGCGAAGAGATCGAAATCCTGCTGCCGTGGTATGCGGCGGGGACACTGAATCGCCGTGACACCGCGCGGGTCGAGCGGGCGCTGGCAAGCGATACCGAGCTTGCACGCCAGTTCGAGATGGTGCGCGAGGAACTCGGCGAGACCATCGGGGTCAATGAATCGCTGGGCGCGCCGTCGGCGCGTGCGATGAAGACGCTGTTCGAGAAGATCGATGCAGAGCCCGCGCGCGCGCCGGCTGCGGCTTCGTTCAACCTGATGAGCCGCGTCTCCGAGTTCATGGCGAGCTTTTCGCCGCGCACGCTCGCCTATGCCGGCGGAGTGGCGGCGATTGCTCTGCTGCTGCAGGCAGGCGTGATCGGAACCATGATGAGCGAGCGTACCGGTACCGCGCCCGATCTCGCCTCGGCACCCGCCAGCGTGTCGGTCCCGCTCGGGGTGGAGGCGCTGGTGCGCTTCTCGCCGCAGGCAAGCGCGGCCGATATCACGGCCTTTCTGGATGCCAACAAGGCCACCATCGTCGGCGGCCCCGCGGACGGCTTTTTCCGGGTCCGGGTTCCCGCGAACAAGGACCAGACTGCCGAAATCGTGAAAAAGATCGGCGACAGCAAGGTGGTAAGCTTCGCTGTTCCCGCCGTGAAATAGGCGGCACGGCAACGCGCCCGGTTCGGGCGCGTTGCAGGACATTCACTGCACGGAGGCTTCGGTCATGCAGCTTTGGCCCAACCGGATCGCGGTCACCGTCCCGGCCCTGGCCGGGGTCGCGCTCGCGGCCATCCTGTCGATCCCGGCGCAGGCCCAGGGTTACGGCGGCTATGGTTCCGGCGCCCGCTACACCGTGCAGAGCGCGCCGGCACAACCGTCGCCGCGCAAGATCCGCAAGCCTTTCGTGCCGGTCGACGCGAAGTCGCGCCCCGCGAAGCCGCAGCGGCTGGTCCGGCCGGCGACCCGTGCCGTGACAAAGACCGCGCCGAAGGTCGATCCGGCGCCAGCCGCGGCGGCCAATGCCGCGGCGCCGAATCCGGATGCGACGCCGGCGCCGGCACAGCCGCGCCTGGCAAGCGGCCAGCCGCCGGCTGGTGAGCGGCGTTTCGTCGCCAATGAAGTCGTGATCGAGGTGGCCGGCCGTCCGACCGAGCAGGAGGTCGCGGCGCTCGCGAACCGCCATCAGCTCAACCGCGAGGAATCCCAGGTCTTCGATCTCAGCGGCACCACCATGTTCCGCTGGACCATCCCGGACGGACGCAATGTCAGCGCGGTGATCCGCAGTCTCGAAGCCGACGCTTCCATCCTGTCGGTGCAGCCCAACTACCGCTATCTGCTGCAGCAATCGAAGTTCGGGGAGGGCTCCCAGTATTCGCTGGAAAAGCTGCGGCTGGCGCGCGCCCATGAAATTGCGCGCGGCGTGCGGGTGCTGGTCGCCGTGATCGATTCCGGTATCGACGTCTCCCATCCCGAATTGCAGGGCACCATCGAGGATGCTTTCAACCCGGCCGGCGGCGACGGTTCCCCGCATTCGCACGGCACCAGTGTTGCCGGCGCGATCGTGGCGCAGTCGGAACTGACGGGCGTCGCGCCAGCCTCGCGTATCCTGGCGGTGCGCGCCTTCGACCCGGTCTCCGGCAGCGCCGAGGGCACCACGTTCAATATCCTCAAAGGCCTCGAATGGTCGGTCAAACGCGGTGCACGGGTGATCAACATGAGCTTCGCCGGGCCGCAGGATCCGGTGATGGCGCGCGCGCTTGTCGCGGCCGGCAAGCGCGGCATTGTGTTGATTGCGGCGGCGGGCAATGCCGGCCCGAAATCGCGTCCGCTGTTTCCGGCATCCGACCCCAACGTGATCGCGGTCACCGCGACCGATTCCGGAGACAAGCTGTTCCCGGGTTCCAATCGCGGCTATCACGTTGCGGTCGCGGCGCCGGGCGTGAACGTCTTGCTGCCGACGCCGGGAGGTGGCTACGACCTGCGAACCGGCACCTCGTTCGCGGCAGCTCATATTGCCGGGATTGCCGCGCTCGTGCTGGAGCGCAATCCCGATCTGTCACCGGATTCGGTGCGGCGGGTGCTGCTGTCGACCGCCCGCGATCTCGGGACCGCCGGTCGCGACCGTGATTTCGGTGCCGGGCTGGCAGACGCCTATGAGGCGCTTCGGTCGCTTGGCGATGAATCCGAAGTCACCGCCGGCAAGCCCGATGCCCGCATCGGCAGGGCGCAGGGCGGCCGTTAGCGGGGCATTAACCGGAATGCGCGTGCGAGCGTCGTGCCTGCTTGCCGTGATGGCGGCGGCGGGCTGGGCCATCCCGGCCGATCCGTCCGCAGCCCAGCCGGTGCGCCTGGCCGACGGCGATTCGTTTTCGCTCGGCGGTCAGCGTTTCCGGCTCTATGGCATCGACGCGCCCGAACTCCATCAGCAATGCACCGATGCCGGCGGCCGCGTCTGGCCCTGCGGTCTGCGCGCACGCTCCGAGCTGCGCCGCATCATCGGCACGAATCCGGTCCAGTGCCGCACGGTCTCGACCGATCGCTATGGCCGGTCGATCGCGATCTGTCATGCCGGCGGGCGCGATGTCGCCGAGGAGATGGTCCGCTCCGGCCACGCCATGATCATCGAGCGGCGGGGCTCCGACAATCCCTACGAGGCCGCGCAGGCGCAGGCCCGCGTCGACAAGCGTGGATTGTGGGTTGGAACTTTCGAGTCTCCGCGGGACTGGCGGCGCGCCAATCCGAGGCGCGATGACGATGAATCGCCCGTGCCCCCGAGTCCGCGCGACTGGCTCGCGCGCAAAGCTTCGGAAATCTGGCAGGCGCTGTCGGAATGGGTTCGGGCCGTCTTCGGCAATTGAACCTGGCGCGGCCGTCCGGCGACCAATCACCGTAACGCCGCTTGCGGTCCGCTCCCCGCGGAACCGCCCAGTGTGTGACCGGTGCACGCGCCCCTTCCACCCTGCGCCGGTCCCACTTGACCCGTCCGGCTTGTCCCCGCCGGGCGGGTCTTTTTTTGCCGTTGCGACCGTTTGACAGCGGCCCGCCAAACGAAATGTGAAGTCCGATCGGCGATCCGCCTGCTTTTTGGTGTTCGGCGGCCGGTTAGAATTGAGCTAAGCTTCGGTCAGATTGCCGGTTCCTGGCACGGCCTTCACGTTGCTTTGAGACCTTGAACGCGACCCGCGGAGCCGGACACCAACAACCGACACGGCGTGTCACGCCGCGCGTCGCAAATGATTTCGCAATGGGAGACCACAATGAGCGGTCGTCAACGAGTGAGTAGCCCGGTCAGGGGTTTGGCTGTCGCGGCCGTTTTCGGCCTCGGCCTGACCTTTGCGGGCGTCGCCAGAGCAGAGGTTCCGCCGCCACCGGCCGATCCGATCGCGAAGGCGGCCTACGACGTCCTTCTCAAGCATTGCGCCCGCTGTCACCAGGATGGCGCGCTCAGCGAGAAGGACCTCGATAATGTCGAACACACGCGGGAAAAGTCGGCGGCAAATTTTTCCAACGTCCTGAATCTGGAAGAGGTGGCGGCGAATCCGCATTTCGTCGTGCCCGGAAATCCCAAGGGGTCGCGCCTCTTCACCGAGGTCGCGGATCAGCGGATGCCGGATGACTGGATCAACGCCCGCGGCAACTGGCATCCGGTCACCGAGCAGGACATTGTCGCGCTCGCGGCCTGGATCGACAGTCTGAAAAGGGAATGCGATCCGGCGCAATTCGTCAACCACACCGACATGATGACCGAGATGGCGGAAGATCTCGAAAAGGAGAAGACGGTCAGCCGGCAACGCAACGTGCGCTATTTCACGCTGACCAATCTGAAAAATGCCTGCATCTCCGAAAAGGAGCTGAAAGTGTACCGGCAGGCGACGATCAAGCTGCTCAACAGCCTGAGCCGTTCTCCGGACGTCGTGCGGTTGCAGCCGATCGACGAGGGCAGCGAGACCATCCTGAAAGTCTATCTCGACGACCTTGGCTGGGACGAAAAGGACTGGGACACCCTAATGGCCGCGTATCCCTACAACACGCAGCCGGAAACCAACTATACCAAGCTCCTCACCGAGGCCACCGGCAGCAAGATGCCGTATGTCCGCGCCGACTGGTTCGCCTTCACCGCGTCCCGGCCCGGCATGTATGAAAAGCTGCTGAAGCTGCCCGACACCTTCCAGGAGCTTGCCAAGCAGGAAAATGTCGACATCGATGCCAACATCAAGAACTTCCTCGCCCAGCGGTCCGGCTTCCGGAAATCCGGCGTCAGCGTCAACAACCGCATGATCGAGCGGCATCGCTCGCGTCACGGCTATTTCTGGACGTCGTATGACTTTGCCGGGACCAAGGGCAAGCAGGACCTCTACGATCATCCGCTTGGACCGGGCGGTGCCAACGGCTTCGAGCATGACGGCGGCGAGTCGATCTGGAGCCTGCCCAACGGCTTCCAGGCCTATTATCTGAACGACGCCAAGGGCAAGTCGCTGAAGGTCGGGCCGGTGGAGATCGTCAAGGACCATCGCTCGAAATTCGGCGTGGTGACCAACGGCATTTCCTGCATGGGTTGCCACGAGAACGGCATGATCAAGAAGAATGACGAAATTCGCAAGATCGTGCTGGAGAGCGGAGGCAAGCCGCTCAGCAGGGCCGACATGAAGGCGGTCGACGCGCTCTATGTGCCGATCGAGCAGATGGAAAAGCTGCTGGCCGGCGACACCCAGCGATTCATCAACGCGATGATCAAGGCCGGCCTCGACCCAAAACTGCAGCTCAACGGGACGGAAATGATCACCGCGCTGTCGCAGCGTTACGAGGCCGATCTCGACCTTGCATTGGCGGCCGCGGATCTCGGTCTGGAAAAGGAAGTGTTCTCCAAGACCTTGAACGGGGCGGTGAAGCCGGAGCTGTTCCAGGCGGTGCGCCGCCTGCAGCAGAACACGCTGCCGCGGGATCAGTTCGAAAATCGGTATCGTGACCTGATGGAGCAGTTCGGCGACGAGGTCGTTGTGGTTCTCGCTGCGCCGGAAGGCGAGAAGAAGCCCGAACCCCAGAAGGTCAAGACCGAGGTCGACCTGTCGCTGACCTCCGACAAGCTCGAATACAAGGTTGGCGAGGCCCCGTTCTTCACGGTGGTTTCCACCAAGGACTGCTTCCTCACGCTGACCAACATCGATGAGAAGGATACGCTGACGGTGCTCCTGCCGAACGCGTTCGACAAGAACAACTTCGTCAAGGCCAATGTGCCGTTCAAGGTCCCGGGTCAAAAACCGAAATTCATCTTCGAATTCGGCGACAAGGGCAAGGAGACCGTGATGGCGGTGTGCACCGAGAAGGCGGTCGAGGTCGACGGCATCAAGCACGACTTCAAGAAGGAGCAGCTGACCACGGTCAAGGACGCGACGCGCGCGCTCGGCAGGAAGCTCGAGACCCGTGCGATCCGCGTCAAGCCCAACGAAGGCGGCGGCAAGGTCGCCGGTCCGGCTCCGGCCAAGAAGGAGGCGGCGCCGGCCGCCGACATCAAGCGGACGGCGATTACGGTCCAGGTCCGCTGATCCGAAATACGGCCGCCGTCCGCGGCGGCCGGAACTCACGGCAAGCCCGCCCGCGATTTTTCGCGGGCGGGCTTTACCATTTCCGCAGGACGTGCAGTCATGACGCGGGGACAGGACGTGGCAGGCGTCGCGGGCATGAGTGGCGAGATCATTCTCGAAACACGGGACTTGACCAAGGAATTCGCGGGTTTCGTTGCGGTCAATGGCGTCAACCTGAAGGTGGAGCGGGGCACCATTCATGCCTTGATCGGGCCGAACGGAGCCGGCAAGACCACCTGCTTCAATCTCCTCACCAAGTTCCTGACCCCCACGCGCGGCCAGATCTTCTACAAGGGCCGCGACATCACCGCGATGCAGCCGGCCGATGTCGCGCGCCTCGGCGTCGTGCGCTCGTTTCAGATTTCGGCGGTGTTTCCGCACCTGACCGTGCTGGAGAATGTGCGCGTTGCACTGCAGCGCAAACGCGGCGGCTCGTTCGATTTCTGGCGTTCGCGCAGCATTCTGAACGAGTTCAACGACCGCGCCCTGTCGCTCATTGACGATGTCGGGCTATCGGGCTTTGCCGGGGTGCCTGCGGTGGAATTGCCTTACGGCCGCAAGCGCGCGCTGGAGATTGCGACCACGCTCGCGCTCGATCCGGACATGCTGCTGCTCGACGAGCCGACCGCCGGCATGGGGCACGAGGATATCGACCGGATCTCGGCGCTGATCAAGAAGGTGTCGGCTGACCGCACCACGCTGATGGTCGAGCACAATCTTTCCGTCGTCTCCGACCTGTCGCACACCATCACGGTGCTCACGCGCGGGCGCATCCTCGCCGAAGGCGATTATGCGACGGTATCGAGCAATCCGGACGTGCGCGAAGCCTATATGGGGACCGGTCATGCTTGATCCGCGCACCGCGCTGCTTGCGGTCGAGAATCTACAGGCCTGGTACGGCGAGTCGCACATCCTGCATGGCGTCAATTTCGAGGTCTATCCGGGCGAGGTGGTGACGCTGCTTGGACGCAACGGCGCCGGCAAGACCACGACGCTGAAGTCGATCATGGGCATCGTGACCAGGCGCACCGGGTCGGTCCGCTTCGAGGGCCGCGAACTGATCGGGCTGCCGTCGAACCGGATCGCGCGTATCGGCATCGCGCTTTGCCCCGAGGAACGCGGCATTTTCGCAAGCCTGTCGGTCGAGGAAAATCTGCTGTTGCCGCCGGTGGTCAAGCCCGGCGGCCTGCCGCTCGAACGCATCTTCGAACTGTTTCCGAACCTGAAGGAGCGCCTCGGTTCGAGCCAGGGAACCAAGCTGTCGGGCGGCGAGCAGCAGATGCTGGCAATTGCCCGAATTTTGCGCACCGGCGCCCGCCTGCTTCTGCTCGACGAACCGACCGAGGGGCTTGCGCCCGTCATCATCCAGCAGATCGGCAACACCATCCGCACGCTCAAATCGCAGGGCTTCACGATTTTGCTGGTGGAGCAGAACTTCCGCTTCGCCGCGACCGTGGCGGACCGCTATTATGTGATGGAACACGGACGGGTGGTGGACAAGCTGCTTTCATCCGAGCTCGAACAGAACCTGGAAAAGCTGCACGACTATCTCGGCGTATAATGGCGTCAGCAAGACGCCCACAAGAAGGAGGAATGCAATGAAGAGACGATCAGCAAGACATGCGCTCGGACTGGCGGCCGTCGCAACCGTGCTCGGTTGCGGAATTGCGCACGCGCAATATACCGACGGCGTCATCAAGATCGGCGTCATGAACGACATGTCCGGCACCTATTCCGATCTGTCGGGGCAGGGCTCGGTGATCGCAGCACGCATGGCGGTCGAGGATTTCGGTGCCGCCGCGAAGGGGATGAAGGTCGAAATTCTCGGCGCCGACCATCAGAACAAGCCGGATGTCGGCTCGAACGTGGTGCGCACCTGGATCGATGTCGACAAGGTAGATGTGATCGTCGACGTGCCGACTTCGTCGGTCGCGCTCGCCGTCAACCAGATCGTCAAGGACAAGAACAAGGTGTTCCTGGTTTCCGGCGCGGCGGCCTCCGATCTCACCGGCAAGGCCTGCACCCCGAACACCATCCACTGGACCTATGACACCTGGGCGCTGGCGAACGGCACCGGCAATGCGATCGTGAAGACCGGCGGCGATTCCTGGTTCTTCCTCACCGCCGACTATGCCTTCGGTCATGCGCTTGAGCGCGACACCGCGGCGGTGGTGGAGAAGAATGGCGGCAAGGTGGTCGGCAAGGTCCGCCATCCGTTCCCGGGCCAGGATTTCTCGTCATTCCTGCTGCAGGCGCAGACCTCGAAGGCCAAGATCATCGGTCTCGCCAATGCCGGCGCCGACACCATCAACTCGATCAAGCAGGCGTCGGAATTCGGCATCGTGCAGGGTGGCCAGAACCTTGCGGCGCTGCTTGCCTTCATCACCGACGTGCACGCGCTCAGCCTGAAAACGGCGCAGGGCCTGATCATGACCGAGGCCTGGTACTGGGACCTCAACGACAACAACCGCGAATTCACCAAGAAATTCGCACCGCAATTCAAGGGCCTGCATCCGACCATGGTGCATGCCGGCGTCTATTCGGCAGTCACGCATTATCTGAAGGCCGTCGAAGCGCTGAAGAGCGATGCCGACGGGGCGAAGGTGGTTGCGAAAATGAAGGAAATGCCGACCGACGACAAGTTGTTCGGCAAGGGGGAGGTGCGTCAGGACGGCCGCAAGATCCATCCGATGTATCTGTTCGAGGTGAAGAAGCCTTCTGAGTCCAAGGGACCGTGGGATTACTACAAGGTCCGTTCCACGATTCCCGCCGATCAGGCTTTCCGCCCGATGAGCGAGGGCGGCTGCCCGCTGGTGAAGAGCTGATTGATTAGCGTCAAATCCGTTCCCTCACCCTGAGGAGCGCGCGCAGCGCGCGTCTCGAAGGGCGAGGGAACGGGCATCGCCCCATCCTTCGAGACGGCGGCTCCGCCGCCTCCTCAGGATGAGGCGATGAAAGGGCTCACCATGTTCGAAATCTTCGGCATCCCCTCGCAAGCGCTGTTCGGCCAGCTTCTGCTCGGCCTGATCAACGGCTCGTTCTACGCGCTGCTCAGCCTGGGGCTGGCGGTGATCTTCGGAATGCTCAACATCATCAACTTCACCCATGGCGCCCAATACATGATGGGCGCCTTCGCGGCTTTCTTCCTGCTGCATTATTTCGGCATCAACTATTTCGTGGCACTGGCGCTCGCGCCGATTCTGGTCGCCATCGTCGGCGTCATCATCGAGCGGCTGTTTCTGCGCTGGCTCTATCAGCTCGACCATCTGTACGGGCTGCTGCTCACCTTCGGGCTCGCGCTGATCATCCAGGGCGTGTTTCGCCAGCAATATGGCTCATCGGGGTTGCCCTATCAGGTCCCCGACATCCTGCAGGGCGGGCGCCATCTCGGCTTCATGTTCCTGCCGAATTACCGCGCGTGGGTGGTGGTGTTCTCGCTCGTCATATGCCTGAGCACATGGTTCGTGATCGAGCGCACCCGGCTCGGCGCCTATCTGCGAGCCGCGACCGAAAATCCGACGCTGGTGCGCGCCTTCGGCATCAACGTGCCTCTGATGATCACGCTGACCTATGGCTTTGGCGTCGGCCTTGCCGCGCTCGCCGGCGTGATGGCGGCGCCGATCTACAGCGTCAATCCGCTGATGGGCGCGGACATCATCATCGTGGTGTTCGCGGTGGTGGTGATCGGCGGCATGGGTTCGATCATGGGCGCGATCGTCACCGGATTCACCCTCGGCGTGGTCGAAGGCCTGACCAAGGTGTTTTTTCCGGAGGCGTCCAACACCGTGATTTTCGTCATCATGGCGATCGTCCTGCTCATCCGGCCCGCGGGCCTGTTCGGACGGACGGCATGACATGAGCGACCATGCCATCACCGCCCCCTATGCCTCGGCTGCCGAGACCTCGCGCAGCGAGATGGTCGGCATCCTCGTTCTCACCGCGTTCGTGATTGCCGCGCCGCTCTTCATCTATCCCGTGCTGATGATGAAGATCCTGTGCTTTGCGCTGTTCGCCTGCGCCTTCAACCTGCTGATCGGCTATGTGGGCCTGCTGTCCTTCGGGCATGCTCTCTATTTCGGGTGGGCGAGCTATGTGTCGGCCTATGTCGCCAAGTCATGGGGATTCACCCCGGAACTCGCGATCATTGCCGGCACTTTGACGGGTGCCGGCCTCGGGCTCGTCGCCGGCGCGATCGCGATCCGCCGGCAGGGTATCTATTTCGCCATGATCACGCTGGCGCTGGCGCAGATGATGTATTTCTTCGCGATCCAGGCGCCGTTCACCGGCGGCGAGGACGGCATCCAGGCGGTGCCGCGCGGTCATCTGTTCGGCCTGATCGACCTGAGCAATCCGGCCGCGATGTATGCCACCGTCGCGGTGATCTTCCTCGGCGGCTTCCTCCTGATCTACCGGATCATCCACTCGCCGTTCGGCGAAGTGCTGAAGGCCATCCGCGAGAACGAACCGCGCGCGATTTCGCTCGGCTACAAGACCGACCGCTACAAGCTCTTGGCCTTCGTCCTGTCCGCCGCCCTGTCGGGGACCGCGGGGGCGACCAAGGCGATCGTGGTGCAGCTGGCCTCGCTCACCGATGTGCATTGGAGCATGTCAGGCGAGGTCGTGCTGATGACCCTGGTCGGCGGACTGGGCACCATCTTTGGTCCGGTGGTCGGCGCGTTCGTGATCATCTACATGCAGAACGCACTCGCCGAGTTCGGACAATGGGTGACGATCATCCAGGGCTGCATTTTCGTGGTCTGCGTGCTGCTGTTCCGCCGCGGCATCGTCGGCGAGATCGCGGGGCTCCTGCGGATCAGGTTGTGAGGCGAATTGCTGTGATGTTATACTGCACGCCTTCCATGGCGTTCTGACAGATTTCGCAAAGCGGCTGGTAACGCCTCCTCACCCGGTCTCAGGCTCGCTTCGCGAACCTCGACCACCCTTTCCTCATGCGGGGAGAGGGGACGGATGGCTGCGAGCGTTCATTGGACTCCTTCGTCTTCACCGCCGTTCTGTTCGCAGCCGCCTGCCATGCCGGCTGGAACGCCGCCATCAAGACCGGGCTCGACCCGCTGTCGTCCACGGTCCTCATCACCACCGGCGCGGGGTTGGTGTCGCTCGCGCTCATCCCCTTCGCCGGCCTGCCGCCCGCTGCGGCATGGCCATGGGTGATCGCCTCTGTCGTCATTCACCTGTTCTATTTCATCGGGCTCAGCGAAGCCTATCGCACCGGCGATCTTGGCCAGGTCTATCCGCTGGCGCGCGGGACGGCCCCGCTGATGACGGCAGCCATGACGGCCGTCATGCTCGGCGAGCGGATCGGAGCCGCGGGCTGGTCCGGTATCGTTATTCTCGCCGCCGGCGTGCTGCTGCTGTCGCTGCGCGGCGGCCGCCTGCTAGAGCCGCCGGACCGCCGCGCGGTGTCGTTCGCGCTGTTCACCGCGCTGACGATCTGCCTCTATTCGGTGGTCGACGGCCTGGGTGCACGCATCGCCGGCAATCCGCATCCCTATACGCTCGCCATGTTTGTCGGCAACGCGCTGGTGATGATCGTGTATTTCCTGATCCGCCGCGGTCCGTCGGTGATCGCGCCGTCATTGCGTGCGTGGCCGGTCGGTCTCGTCGGCGGCAGCCTGCAGCTTCTGTCCTACGGCATCGTGATCTGGGCGATGACGCTGGCGCCGATCGCGCTCGTGGCCGCCTTGCGCGAGACCAGCGTGCTGTTCGGCGCGCTGATCGCGGTCCTGTTCCTCAAGGAGCCGCTGCGGCCGGCGCGCATCATCGCGGCGCTGATGATCGTTTCGGGGCTGGTGCTGATCCGGCTCAGTTGATCGGGCTTTGCAGGGCATCGTGAAGACACCAGGGCTGGTCCTCATGGAAAGCGCGCGATACGCTTGCAAACCCGGATCACCCTCTCACGCAGCCGAGCCAAGACACCCCTAGTTCCGATGTCCTGTCGCGGAGACGGCAATGCCGTCGGGCTCGCCGCCAACCCCGATGGTCCGCATCACGTCGAGCGTTGACGGGTGAAGCGCTTGCACGCAGTCGGACATGGTTGCTGCGAAATAGATCGTGCCGGCGCCTGGCGACACGGCAAGCCCGATCGGCAGCGGGCTGCCCGGGCCAAGGTGGGCGAATTGGCGGCTTTCGGCGCCCGGCGCGAGCCGAAGGTCTACCTTGTGGTTCGCAGTCACCTTTCGCGCCGCGACATCGATCGCGATCACCATTCCTGCCGCAGCGCAGGTCACATACGCAGTCTCCCCGGCGGGACTCATGGCGACGCGGATCGGCATTTTTGGTGTGGGAATCGAGGAAACGATCTCGAGCGAATGACTGTCGACGACCACGATACGGTCCTCGGCGCGCACACAGACCCAGATTTCGCGGCTGTCGCGCGTCAGCGTCAGACCTTCCGAACCCTTTCCGGTTGCGATATCGGCAATCTTGCGAGCGGTCCCGAGATCGATAGCGGTTACCGTGCCTGAGGTGATGTTGGCGACAAAGCCGCGTGTGCCGCTGTTGTCGACAACGATCATATGCGAGTGCTCCTGGCCCGTCGTGATCGCGGTCTCGACGCTGCGTTCGTCCGTGTTCACGATCAGCACGTTGTGCGCGCCTTCCGACGTTGCCGCGATACGAGACTGCGAAATCCATGTCAGTCCATGCGGGCGGACATTCGGCGATATGTCGATGGTCGCGGTCAGTTCTGCCCGTTCGACGTCGATCAGGCGAATGGTTGTGCCCGGCCGATCGGCTGGACCGTAGTTTGAGACTGCGGCCCGGCGCCCATCCGGCGACAAACTGACTTCGTGGGGCGCCACGCCGACATCGACCGCGCCGATGCGGCTGCCGGAACCCGTGTCGACGAATTCGAGCGCATTGGACGATTTTCGGACGACCAACAGAATGTCATTCAGGTCGTTCTGCATTGCCAATCACCGTTCTGTCGGCCACTGCCGGGGCTGCGATTTGTTGCGCTTCTGTGGACGGTCTTGTGGGTCGGACGGCAGGGGCAGTGAGGGTGACACCATTTGAGCCGCGCGCGCAATTCCGCCCGGACTACCGCTGTAGCGTTCGGCCAGGGCCTTCGGATCGGCACCCAGCCGGTAGCGCAGCCGCTTCATGGAATTGTCCCGCAATGTCTTCCACACACCGTAGCGGTCGTAGCGCTCGCCCGGCACGGTGACGCGAGAGGTCACGCAGATCGGTGGTGATAGGGTGCGCAGCCGCTCGCACAGGTCGACGTCCTCCAGGACCGGGAGGTGGCTGAAGCCGCCGACGCGGAAGAAGCTCTCGCGCTGCACGAAGATGGCCTGATCGCCGGTCGCAATGCCGGAGGCGCGCGAGCGCCAGTTGAGCCAGCGCGCGACCAGCGGCAGCAGCATGTGCCTGCCCTGAATGCGCAGATCGAACCGGCCCCAGACCGCGGTATCGCGCGAGCGGCCGTACATCACCTGGGTGTCGGCATCGAGCGGCAGCCTGGTCTCCGGGCGCAGGAACAGGAAAATGAATCCGCTTGCGACCTTGGCGCCCTCGTTCATCTGACGGCCGAGGCCGAGCGGCGAGCGGATCACCTGATCGGCGAGCGGGCGCGCCAGCATCGCGGTGTCGTCATTCGAGCCGCCATCGACCACGATGATTTCGGCGTTGCGGTCGCGGAACGGCTTCAAGGCATGCAGAACCGGGCCGATCGTGCGCGCATGATTGTGCACCGGCACGATGATGGAGAGAATTGGCGGCGATTTGCGCGATGCAGGCATTGGCACCCGTAGCCCGGATGAGCGAAGCGAAATCCGGGGCTGCATTTGTGGCATCCGCAGTGGCGTCCGTAGCCCGCACGAGCGCAGCGATATGCGGGTCGGACGGTCCCGGATTTCGCTTCGCTCATCCGGGCTACGACACTACCAAACGACGAAACGACGAAATGAATCAGCCAGAGAGCTTACCTTGATGGCGCGAGCGCGGCATTGGCCGTGGAGGAGAGCAGTCCGACCCGCCCGAAACCGGGCAGCTTCAGCGCCGGATCGCGGATATCGAAGCCCGCGACCAGTCCGCCGAAATTGAACTCGACGCCTTCCACCCAGCCAAGTTTCACTCCGAGGAGCCCGTAGAGACTGGCCTCGAATCCGGTGCCGGAATCGGTCCAGCCGACATACGGGCCCGGCCGGAAGTCGCGGCCGATCGCATTGGGCGGCAATGTCGCCTGGATTTCCGGGATATCGCGCAGGATCGCGGCGACGAACGAATTGCTGTTCGGCCCGGGCCACAGCCGGTAGTCGCCATAATTCGAATAGCGGTAGTCCTTCACAGCCTTCTCGACCGCCGGAATGATGGCTTCCGCCTCCGCGCCCTTGATGTCGGCGACCACGGTCGGTGCCGAGCCGTACCAGCGGCCGTCCGGCGCCCAGCCGTTCAGCCGCACCGGATTGCCCCAGCCGACCACGTCGTAGCGGGTCCAGCTTCGGGCGCCGGGGCGCTTGAACACCACCCAGCTATGCACCGCGACCGCGCCCTTCAGGCCGCCGGTGCGGCCGGTGAGAAACAGCACGCGCGCCTGCGGATGCGCGGCGGCCGCGGGCAGGGCGCCGATGCTCGACCAGTCGGCATTGCGCCAGCCGTTCGGCCGGTCTTCGAAGGCGAACAGGGCGGCGCGCGCCGCCACGGGCACGAGGAACAGGGCGAGGAGGGTGAGCATGATGATCTGGCGCCAGGACCTGCTTTTGAGAGTGCGGCGCTGCGGGAGCGGGGATTCCATGGCCGCTAAACTAGGATTCGATTTGCGGCACGACAAGGGCGGCAGCCGCTTAACATTTTCGCAGTCAATTCGGAGCAATTACCGCACCCGATTGCCGCTCAGGGTCACATGGGCGAAGCGCCCGGTCCCGTCCTTGGTCATGTCGCCGGTGACGCGCTTGTCCCATTCCATCCCGACCACCGCGCCGTTCCTGGCCTCGGCGATCAGGTTGTCTGTAATCAGCGCATTGCCCGATCCCTTCACCACGCTGACCGCGACGCCGACGCCGACCGTCCGCATCACATTGTCGCTCACGATCACGTCGCGCAAATAAGGGCCATAGCCGACCTCGATGCCCGCCGTCGGCGCAATCTCGATCACATTTCCGGTCACCACGCTGTCTGCCGCGATCCCGATTCCGATACCGTTGCCGTTCCCGACCGGGAGCAGATTGCGGATCAGATTGCCCTGCACCACCGCGAGCCGCCCGCCGACATCGAAATTGGTCACCGAGATTCCGATGGTCGCACCATCCACCGTGTTGCCCGTGATCACCGCGCCCTCGAACGAGAATTCCGAATAGATGCCGACCTCGCTCATGCGGGTACAGATGTTGCCGGAAATCTGGATGTTGGAGGCCGAATTGCCGCGCACTGCGGAGAAGGCGCACTTGTCGATGCGGTTGCCGCGCACGATCACGTTGCCGGCGCGGTACACGCTGATGGCGTTGCCATAGGGTCCGTCGCCGCCGGCATCGGCGCGCGTCTCCTCGATGCGGTTGTCGGTGACGAGGGTGCCGTCATCGCCGAAGGCGCTGCGCCAGACCTGGATGCCGTTATTGCCGGAGCGCCGGATCACATTGCCGGCGATGCGAAGTCCCGTGGAATCGAGCGCGAACAATGCGCCGTCGCCGGCATCCTCGATGAGGCAGCCGGTCACCGCGCCGGAGCAGCCCTCCAGCGCGATCGCGTTGCGCCCGGCATTGACGATGGCGCAGTCGGTCAGGCGGATGTCATTGCCTTGCGCAATATGGACGAGTGCGCGGCCTTCCGCCGGCTTTGCCTTCAGCCCGTCGATCACAAGACCGGAGAGATCGATGCTTTCGGCCCGCTCGCTGACGAACAGCGAACGGGCATGCGCAAGCGACAGCCGCGTCGCGCCGCGCGTGCCGGCAATTTTCGCGTGCGGCGGCAGCCGCAACTCGGCCGCGCGGTAGGTGCCGGCCGGCAGGATCAGGGTGGTGCGGGCCTGCGCGGCGCGGTCGATCGCACGCTGCAGGGCCTGGGTCTGGTCATTCGGGAAATTGGGCCGCACGCCGAGCCCTGCGGCATCGAGCCCGAGAACGGGCGCGGCCTGCGCGGAGGAAGCGGCAGCGCCCATTGCGGCGCTTGCAGTTCCGGCGGCGATAATCGTGCGGCGGCTAATGGGCATGGCAACACTTCCGGATGCGAACGGGCCGCCAGCAACATAATGGGTGGCGGGCGCCGCCGCGCCAGCGCGTTCAGGCTATCGCGCGTCAGGGTTAAGAGCGCCGTCGCGTCGCCGCGCGGGCGGGACCGCAGCATTCGACGATCGGCCCGGTGATCTCGGGCCTCCCGGCGCAGCAATCCATCATCAGGAACTCGATCAGGCCGCGCAGGCCGGGATAGTCGGCGGCGTAAATAATGGAGCGGGATTCACGGCGCTGCGTGATCAGCCCGGCGCGCTCCAGTTCTTTGAGGTGAAAGGAGATATTCGACGCCGACACGCCGAGATCCTCGGCGATCACGCCCGCGGGCACGCCCTCGGCGCCGGCCTTGATCAGTAAACGCAGCACCGAAAGCCTGGTCTGCTGCGACAGAGCGGCGAACGCGTCAAGAGCTTGACTTTCTTTCATATTTCTATAATTCTTGAAATATAGGAGTGTGAAACAAGGATAGTCACCATGACGGCACTTGCAAGAGCGATTCCCCTGACCCCGCCGCCGGCGGACGAAATCTCCACCGCCGGGCTCCTGGCTGAGCTTGCGCCGCACGGCGCGCGCCGCCTGGTCTTTTCTTACGAGGGCCGGGACATCCTTCCGGGCTATCACGTCACCGAGGTGAAGGACGGCCGGTTCGCTGCGCTCGATTGCGGTTCCAATCCCGAAGCGTGGCGCGAGACCTTCATCCAGCTTTGGGACGTTCCGGGCGAGGCGGATCGCGACTCTCACATGCGGGTCGCAAAATTCATCGCGATCATCCGCAAGGTCGGCGAACTGGTTACCTTCGATGAAACCGCGAAGCTCACATTCGAAGTCAGCGACGGCAGAGGTGCAATCAAGCTTTATCGCGCCGAAGATATTGCTGTTGTGGATGACGCGGTGCGTGTGTCGCTGTCGCAGCGCCCGGCAAGCTGCAAGCCGCGCGACCGCTGGCTCGAGGAGGGCAGTCCGAAGGCCAAACGTCAGCCGTGCTGCGGTTGACCGCCGGGGCAACGACCGGCGCGCACGCTGCCGGTCCGCATTTTTCGGAGCCGCCGTGCGGCAGCAGCCACTGCGCTGCCGCCGCCGGCCTGATCAGCGGCCGCCATTGGCCCGCGTGCATTCGCGCAGCCGCCCGACCGCCTTGCCGACCGACCCGTTGAAGCCCACGTTGCCGGTCACCCGCTGCCCGCCGACCATAACCGCCCATTCATAGCCGCGAGCCCGGATCACGTTGCCGAGCAGATGGTCGTCGATGGGGAAGACCAGACGCCCGTTGCCGGCTGTCGCGGTCACGGGTTCCCCGCTGTTCCCGACACCAAAGTGCGACTCCTCATATTTGCCGTTGGGGACGCGGCCCTGCGGCACCGAGACATACACTTTCCCGTCGCCCAGGCGGCCGATGATGAATCCATTGCCGGCGAACGCGCGGCAGATGACGCCAGTCTTGTCCGGCGCCTGCGAGAAATTCCATCCGTCGAAACCCTGGCCGAACGGTTCCTGCTGATTGGATGCAGGCTGCGCCGGCCGGGCCGGCGCGGCCGCTGTCCGGACCACGCACTGGATGGTGATCGGCGGGCGGTTGCAGCCGTCTTTCCAGAACAGGACCTCGGCGCCGTTGCGATGCTGGCCGCAATAGTTGCGGCTGCCGGGACACGAGCAGCTCAGGCCGTGAACGCAGAGCGGAGCGTTCGGCGGACCGGCGCGCGTCGCAGCAACGCGGAAATTGCCGCCGAGCTGTACCCACTCGACCGAAGTCTGGGCGTGCGCGGGCATCGCGAATACGATGCCGGCGAATACGATTGCGCCGATCGCGGCGATGCGGAGGATGATCATCGACAGACTTCTCTCTTGTAAGATGAACTCATCGGTCGCTGCCGGTCGGCTGCGACGCTATGCTACTTCCTGACGAAAACCGCTGTCGCATCCGGCGCGCGTGCCGGCGGTGCGAAATCCTCCCAGAACCGTGCATTGAACTGGTTGCTTCGGGGATTGAGCTCGAAATAGTTCTTGCCGTTGGTGGAGAAGCTCAGGCTGCCGTCGGGGCCCTTTGCCACGGTGACGTTTCGGCAATCCTGCTTGTAGCAATAGAACCCGCCCGTCGAAGACGTAAGCTTGAACGAACTGGTATTATTTGGATCGCGCTTCGATTTCAAGGCGCCCTTCCAGTCCCAGCGGGCGTGATAAGTGACGGGCTGAGGCTTCACGCCGCCGCCCTGACTGGCGAGACAGCCCTGCAATCGCCCGCTCCATGAGGCGAGCGCCTTGTCGACATCGCCACTCGGCTTGGTCCGACACCAGTCGAAATGTACGAGGTGATTGCGGTGGCCCGCAGGCCAGCCGGCACACTTCGCCTGCAGCGCGCGTTCGGTATTGGTGACCATCTGAGTGGCGTAGTCGTTGCAGAAATCGAAATTGTCACGCTGCGGCGCTCTCGGAAGCTGCGCGACCGGCGGGGGAGGCGGGGGCGACTGCTGGACTTGCGGCGTTGGCACGAATTGCGGCTGCCCCTGCGCAACAGGCGCGGGCGCGCGTCGGCGGGGCTGGCCCAGCACCCGCTCATCCCGGCAATCGAACAGCGAATTGAGTGCACGATTGCTGCCGTTGACCTGATACTGCCACCGGTTATTGCGGCCCGAAGTGGTCCTGATGGTGAGCTGCCGCGAATTCATCATGTCGTCGGCTGATCCGGGCTCGCTGGCCGGCTCGAGAATCCGGATCCAGTCGAAGCCTTCGCCGTCGGTGATCAGGTTCGCGTTGGCGCGGCGCGGCGGCGAATTGGGAGCGTCGAAACCGTATTCGAGTTCGAACCGCTTTGCGTTGTCGGCCAGATAATTCTGGCCCTGGAAATCGATCGCATAGAGATTGGCACCCGAAACGATGCGAAGCTGCACGCCCTGGTCATAGACCCGCGTCGCCTGGCAGAAGGCCGGTACCTGGCGCTGCCGCTCCGCCGGCACGAACTCGACGATCCAGTCGCCATGCTCGGAATAGGTTCGGACATTGGCAGGTGCCACGTCTCTCTGCGCGAAAGCCGTGGTGCTGAAGGACGCGGCCAGCAGCGCCGCCGTCGCGGCCATCCGGGTCGGCCTGCCCTTGGGCCCGCCGGCACGAAATGCAGTCATTGATACTTCCCCTCTATGGTCGTGCGCCGGGCATCGTGCGGACATGCCTTTCCGCTCATGCAAAGCGCATGCGTCTGGCTGTGCTGTAGGCTGATTTGGGCTGAAGAATTTGCGCTATTGCAGTTGGCGGCCGGCTATCGGCCGGCGACTGAAATGGCCTATAGAAATCGCCCTTGAACTCCTGAAAGCCTTTTCCCCTGAAACCCGTCCGACGTCCGTTACGCGGCGGCTCGCTTCCCCGGACAATACGCCATTGGCCGCGCCCGCTGCTATCCACCAACCGGCTTGCGGCGCTTCCGGCGCAACGCTGCGATCGTCGTGTCGAGGACCGCTTCGCCTGCCGCCAGCAACGCTTCCGGCGTGATGCGCAGTGAAAGCTTCGGCACATGAATGAAAGCTGAAAGTTCCATCCCGTCGCGTTGTCCTGCCGCGCGGGTCGCGAGCCACAGAGTGTAGTTGCAGAGATAGTCACCCGCATCGCGGGACAGCCTAGCCGGCAACCCGGTGCGCTTCAGCCCGTGAAGCATTGCATCCACCGGGGCGCGCACCGGCAGGCTCCGTCGCGAAGCCGCATCGATCTGACACGGGCCGGGCGTGAAGCCGCCCGCATCGGGGCGATCCGAAATGCGGTTGCGCGCCAGGGTCTCGACCCGAAGCGCCCGCGCGCGGGTGGCGAGCCCGAACATGACCAGGGCATCGGGCTTGAAGGTTTTCAGGAGGCGCGGCAGCGCGCGGTCGACCGCCTTGTAGCGCGTGGGAAAGACATGCGCCTTGACCGTCACGCCGAGGCGGCTGTTGCGGACCAGCGCGCGCACCAGCCGCCCGGTCGGATTCTCGGGCGCGCCGGGGAAGGGGCCGAAGCCGGTGACCAGAATGCGCAGCGGCCGGCCGCGGGAACGCGTGGACATTGTGGGTGTTGGTCCGGGGATACGCCGTTTCACGCTGGACGTTTGCACCATGGCCCTGACTGCATTCGCGCTCAATTGTTCCCTGAAAGGGATAGGGGATGGGGAGAAATCGTCAACCGACGTGCTGCTCCGCCAGCTTATCGACGCGCTGGCAGGCCACGATGTCGCGAGCGGCGGCGTGATGCGTGCCGTCGACCACGACATAAAGCCGGGCGTCAAAGACGACGAAGGCAAGGGTGACGCCTGGCCGGACCTGCTGAAGCGCGTGCTTGCAGCCGACATTTTCGTTCTCGGCACGCCGATCTGGCTGGGCCAGCCGTCCAGCGTCTGCAAGCGCGTGCTGGAGCGCCTCGATGCCGTGATCCACGACATGGACGACCGCAAACGCATGAAGACCTACAACCGCGTGGCCCTGGTCGCGGTGGTGGGCAATGAAGACGGCGCCCATCACGTTTCGGCCGAGCTCTATCAGGCGCTGTCGGATTGCGGATTCACGATTCCGGCGAACGGCATGACCTACTGGGTCGGCGAGGCGATGCAGTCCAAGAACTATGACGAGTTTTCGTCGGCCCCGGACAAGGTCGCGGTCGCAACCGCGATGGCTGCCGCCAACGCGGCGCATCTGGCGCGGCTGCTCAGCGAAAAGAATTACCCTGGCGTGTCCTGAGAGGCCGGACGCGGCTCACAGCCGCTTTCGCATGCGCATGAGCGGCACCGGGGTTCCGCCGCTCGCGTCGCTCACATCTGCGACCGCAAGATAGCCGCAAGCGCGATAGAGCGGCACGCCGGCCATGGTTGCCATCAATTCCGCATGAATGAATCCCTCGGCGCGGGCCGCGTCTTCGCACAGCGTCAGCACCAGCCGCCCGACGCCGCGGCGCGCGAAATCGGGATCGGTATACATCGCGCGCACCCGCGCCGCGTCCTTCGCAGGATCGAGCAGCGCCGCATCACGGCCCGGCGAGGCGTCGCCGCCATAGAGCGTGGCGCGCCGGCTCCAGCCGCCGCAGCCGGCGAGTGCGCCATCCTGCTCGACGATGAAGTAGGTGCCGTCGTCGATCAGCTGGGTGTCGAGCCCCATGATGGTTCGGCTCGACGCGATCTGCGCATCGCTGAGGAACGGCTTTTGCAGTTCGCCGATGGCGCGATCCATCAGGGCGGTGAGGGCCGGAAGGTCGTCGCGGGTCGCGAGACGGGACTGAAGGTCATGCATGCGGGTTCAGAGTTCCAGGTTACAGGCTTGAGCGACAGGCCAGCCTTGCGGGTCTTGTTCACAGACTGGTCCCTGATTCACAGACCAGATACTACAGACCCATGGTGCTTGCGATCTCCTCGACCGCGAGCATCGGCGAGAGCCTGCCCGCCGCCACCGCCTGTTCGAGTTGCGGCAGCCTGCTCTTCAGTTCCGGATCCGCGCGCAGTTTCGCGAACAGCCGCTCCTCGAGCATCGACCACATCCATGTGACCTGCTGATCGCGGCGTTTCTTTGCCAGAGCGCCCGAACCTTCGGAAGATTGCCGATAGGCGCAGATGGTCTGCCAGATCGCGGGCAGACCATCGCCGGTCAAAGCGGAATAGGTGATGACCGGCGGCGACCATTGCTCGCTCGCCGGCTTCAATATATGCAGCGCCGCGCGGTATTCCGCCGCCGCCGCTTGCGCGCGCCGGATATTGTCGCCATCGGCCTTGTTGACCGCGATCATGTCGGCGAGTTCCACCACGCCCTTCTTGATGCCCTGCAATTCGTCGCCGGCCCCCGGCAGCATCAGCACCAGGAAGAAATCGGTCATGCCCGCGACCGTGGTCTCCGACTGCCCGATTCCCACCGTCTCGACCAGGATCACGTCATGGCCCGCGGCCTCGCAGAGCAGCATGGTCTCGCGGGTCTTCGCCGCCACGCCGCCGAGGGTTCCGGACGACGGCGATGGTCTGATGAAGGCGTTCTCATCGGCGGACAAGTGCGCCATCCGCGTCTTGTCGCCGAGGATCGAGCCGCCCGTACGCGTGGAAGACGGATCGACCGCAAGCACCGCAACCTTGTGGCCTTGCGCAGTGAGGAAGCTGCCGAGTGCATCGATCGTGGTCGACTTTCCGACGCCCGGGGAGCCTGTGATGCCGACCCGGATCGCCTTGCCGGTGTGCGGCAGCAATTCCTGGACCAGCCGGTGTGCCTGCTTGCGGTGATCCTCGCGTTTGCTCTCGACCAGCGTGATGGCGCGCGCGAGTGTCGCGCGGTCGCCGGACAGGATGGCTTCGGCGTGGTCATCGTAAGCGGAAGGCATCATATTTCGCTCAAGCCGGCAGCAGTGTGACGCCGAGCTCCCGTGCTGCCTTCCTCATGGTTTTGTCGAGTGTCACAAGAACAGCCTGCCGCTGGAATGCAAGCTGGACATAGGCCGCATCATAGGTCGTGAGGCCGTTGGCGACAGCGAACTGGACAAGCGGACCGATCTCGTCCGGGTGGATGGCTGGTTCGATTTGTATTTTGAGCTGGTCAAGGTCGTCCATGATGTTCTGAAAATCGCTGGAGGAGAGTCGTTCGGCCTTCGCCGGTCCACACAGGGCGTTCGCGATTTCGAGCGGCCAGTGCGCCGGTGCGACGGCCTCACCGTC
>NZ_JBFWPA010000077.1:0-31299 GCF_050250235.1 Pseudorhodoplanes sp. | reverse complement strand
GTTTCCGCGATCTCTTCCGGGCGCGCATGGCGGCCCAGCGGAATCATGCCGTTGATCATGGCGGTGGCGTCGGTGCCGATGGCCTGCCCGATGCGCTCCTCGATATCGCCCTGGAAGGAATTGTCCACCGGACCGGGCGCCAGCACGTTGCAGCGGATGCGGCGCGCGGCGGCTTCCTTGGCCACCACCTTCATCAGGCCGATCACCGCATGCTTGGAAGTGGCATAGCCGACGATGGCGGGCGCCGAGCGCACGCCCATGATCGACGAGGTGATGATGATCGAGCCGCCGTCATTCATCAGCGGCAGCCCGTATTTGCAGGACAGAAACGAGGCCCGCACGTTCACCGCCATCACCCGGTCGAACAGATCGTCAGGATAGTCCGTCACCGGCGCAATGGCGCCGCTCATCCCGGCGTTGGAAACGATCACGTCGATCCTGCCGAAGCGCGACACCGTCGCTTCGAGGTAGTTTTTCGTCGCATGGCTGTCGGCAACATCGGCGGCGAACGCGTCGACATGGTCCGGCACGGGGAACCCGCGCACCGATTTTGCAAGCTGCGAGGGGTCGCGGTCGACCAGCATCACCCTGCCGCCTTCGGCTGCGAACAGTTTCGCGCTCGCAAGCCCGATGCTGCCAGCCCCGCCGGTGATCACGCAGACCTTGTCTTTCAGTTTTGCCACTGATCCCCTCCCTTGGTCATTCCGGGACTGGCCGAAGGCCAGAGCCCGGAATAGCCATCAGTCCATCATCCCCCGCAGAACGTCCCGCAAGTCTGCCGGGCAGGTGATGTGCGGATTGTGACTCGCATCCATCTGCGCATGGCGCCAGCCCTCTGCCCTGGCGCGGTCCGCGAACTGCCGGAACACATCCTGCGGCGCGATCCGCGTGCAATAGACGTAACTGCGCACCGGCAGCGGCCGGGCGGACAGCGAAAGCCGCTGCTCGAAACATTTCATCGGCTGCGGCAACCGCCGTGACGCGGCCCATTCCACATAGTCCGGCGGTGTATCGGGCGGCATCGGATTGGACGGCACGCGCCAGCCGTCGCCCGCCGCTGCGCCCGCCCGCATCCTGGCCTCGGTCTCCGGTCCCACGAGCTGGAACAAACTCTGTCCATCCTTCGGCGCGAACGCATCGAGATAGATCAGTTTCGCAACGCGGCCCTCGGCGCGATCGGCAACGCCGGTCGCGACCATGCCGCCATAGCTGTGGCCGATCAGCACGACATCGCGCAAATCTTCATACTGGAGGACGCCCAGCACATCGGCGATATGGGTATCGAGATCGACCTCAGGCGACGCGAGATGGGCGCGCTCGCCGAGCCCGGTATAGCTCGGCGTGAATACGTCATGCCCGGCCTCGCGCAGCAGCGGCCGCATCTTCTGCCACGCCCAGGCCGACGACCACGCGCCATGTGCAACAACGATTGTGGCCATGGTCCCCCGCGAGTTCACCCGCTTGCCGCCCAGCGGAATGTTGCGGCGATTGTCATCAAGTCGAATGGAAAAGCAAATCCAATCACACCCGACCTGTCGACGCACTGGTTGCCACCTGCCGGCCGCCGCGCTAACCAGCAAGAAAAGACCAACGGAAACGCTCGCAATGTCATCCCGCACACGTCCGCCGTTTCGCGCCGATCACGTCGGCAGCCTGCTGCGTCCCGCTGCTCTCCTGACGGCGCGCGAGGCTCGTGCACGCGACGCAATTTCTGCGGAGGATTTGCGGCGCGTCGAGGACGAGGCGATACGCGAGGTGGTCAAGCGCCAGGAAGATATCGGGCTGAAGGCCGTCACCGATGGCGAATTCCGCCGGATCGACTGGTTCATGGATTTCAAATATTCGATCGGCGGCATCGAGAAGCTGACCGAAACGGTCAAGGTGCCGTTTCGCAGCGCCGCCGGTGCGCTCGATTTCGAGTTCGTGGCCTATCGCGTCCATGAGCGCATGCGCCTTGACGACACGATTTTTGCGGAGGATTTCGCCTTCCTGAAATCGGTCGCGACGACGGCGGTGCCGAAGCTCACCGTTCCCTCGCCGTCCATGATGCATTACCCGGCCGGCCGGGGTGTCGACCGCAACGTCTATCCGGACTGGGAAATGTTTTACGACGATCTGGCTGCGATCTACCGGCAGCAGATCGCGGGGCTGGCGTCTCTCGGCTGCACCTATCTGCAGCTCGACGACACGTCCCTCTCCTTCCTGAACGATCCGGCGCGCCGCGCCATGCTGGGTGAAGGCGCCGAGACCCAGCACCTGCGCTACATTCAGCTGTTCAACGACTCGATTGCCGACCGCCCGTCCGACATGGCGATCTGCACCCATACCTGCCGCGGCAACTACAAGTCCGGCTGGATGGCGGAAGGCAGCTACGACCATGTCGCGGAGGCGCTGTTCAGCGAGCTCGATGTCGACGGCTTTTTCCTCGAATTTGACGATGAGCGGTCCGGCGGCTTCGAACCGCTGCGATTTCTGCCGAAAGGCAAGATGGCGGTGCTCGGCCTCGTCACCACCAAGTCCGGCAGGCTGGAAAGCAAGGACGACCCGAAGCGCCGCATCGACGAAGCTGCCAGATTCGTCCCGCTCGAACAGCTCTGTCTGTCGCCGCAATGCGGCTTCGCCTCGACCGCCGAAGGCAATCTGCTCACCATCGACGAACAATTTGCCAAACTGAAGCTTGTGGTCGAGACCGCGAGCGACATCTGGGGGACCGCATGAGCGAGCGTTTCAACGGCGTCGTGGTCGCTGGCGCGGGTCCGGTCGGACTCGTCGCCGCGCTGAAAATCGCACGTGCGGGAATTCCGGTTCTGGTGCTGGATTGCGAACCGGACATCGTTCAATGGCCGCGCGCGATCGTCTATCACGCGCCGACCGTCGAGATGCTCGACCGGCTCGGTCTGCTGGAAGAACTGAAGGTCGCGGGCATCCTGAAGCAGGACTACCAGTTCCGGACCGTGGACGGCGAGATTCTGGCTGCACCCCATATGTCCGTTCTGACACCGGAAGACACGGCCTATCCGTATAACCTGCACATGCCGCAGCACGAGCTTGCGAGCGCGATCCTTCGCAATTTCCTGACCATACCGGGCACGGCGGTGCGCTGGACCACGCGGGTCATGGACGTCACCCAGGATGGCGACGGCGTGACGCTGACGACCGAGACCGGCGGCGATACGCAGCAACTGCGCTGCGATTGGCTGGTGGGCGCGGACGGTGGCAGCAGCACGGTGAGGCGCGCGCTTGGCCTGGCGTTCGAAGGCTATACCCATCCGGAACGGCTGGTCTCGACCAACCTGCGCTACGACTTCGAGGCGCGCGGCTTTGCGCGGGCAAATTTCGTGATCGATCCGGTCTATTGGGCCGTGATCGTCAAGATCGACCGCCACGGTCTGTGGCGCATCACCTATGGTGAGGATTCCGATCTGCCGGAAGAAACCGTGCGCGAGCGCATCGCGGATCATTATCGGGCGATCCTGCCCGACGACGGGCCCTACGAACTGGAGGCCTTCGCTCCATTCCGCGTGCACGAGCGCAGTGCGGTACGTTTCCGCGCCGGCCGAATTCTGCTCGCGGGCGATGCCGCCCATGTCTGCAATCCTTATGGCGGCCTCGGACTGACGTCCGGCCTGCTCGATGCCGATCTTTTGGGCGATGCCCTGCCGGCAGTCATCAAAGGCGCGGCCGGCGCCGATCTGCTCGACCGCTATGCGCAGGAGCGACGGCGCGTATTCCTAGAGGTGACCGCCCCCACCGCCGCGGAGAACATCCGCCGGCTGAAGGAAGCCGATCCGGAGAAAAAGCGCGCCGACAACGAGCGCTTCCGGAAATTGCGGGACGATCGGCAATTCCAGCGCGAAGCGTTGACCTTCACCTACAAGCTGGTCGGCCGGCCGATCGGGCTGCCGCAGTGAATGCCTTCACGCCCCATGCGTTTCGTTTCCTTGCCCGGCAAGGGGCGCATGACGGGGCGTGGGCCTGCGCCCCGGCCGCTTTTGCTCAGACTTTGTTCGCGATGGCGATTGAATTGTTGGACCTCAAACTATAGCCTGCGGATCAAGACCGACGCTCCAAGCTCGGCAAATCACAGGGAGGAATGAATGATCGCCTATCGTTCGATGACGTTGGCCGGAACCGCGCTTGCGGCCGGACTGCTCGCGGCGCAACCCGTCGCGAGCCAGGAATTCGTCTTCGGAAGCTGGACACCGGCCAAGGAATACCAGAACCAGGTATTGCCCGGCATGTT
Organism: Pseudorhodoplanes sp.; assembly: GCF_050250235.1. Taxonomy (GTDB): domain Bacteria; phylum Pseudomonadota; class Alphaproteobacteria; order Rhizobiales; family Xanthobacteraceae; genus Pseudorhodoplanes. The sequence continues at coordinate 27,056 of NZ_JBFWPA010000077.1, read as the reverse complement.
CAAGGAAATCGAGGATGCGACCAAGGGCGCCGTGAAATGGAAACTCGTTCCGGGTGCCCAGCTCGTCGACGGCAAGACCACCTTCACCGGGGTAAAGGACGGGCTGATCCAGGCCGGTCTCGCGATTCCGACCTACGTGCCGAACACCGTGCCGGCCATGTTCATGATCTACTCGACGGTGGTGCTCGGTCATAACGACGTGGTGGCCGCGTCGGGCGCCGCGCTCGAGACCATGTATTTCAACTGCCCTGAATGTCTCGATGAGATCAAGAAGCTCAATGCCGTCGCGCTCGGCGGCTGGACCTCATCGGCGTATCTGCTCAACTGCACGACGCCGGTGAAGTCGCTCGCCGATCTGAAGGGCAAGCGTATCCGCGCGACCGGCGGCAATGCGGAGATGTTCAAGATGGCGGGCGCAGTGCCGGTCGGTGCGACGCTCGCCGAGGCCGTGACCCTGCTGCAGCGCGGCGGACTCGACTGCCAGCACGGCATCGCCGACTGGATGCGCACCTTCGGTTACGCCGACTTCGCCAAATACGTGGTCGACATGCCGCTCGGTCTGACCGGCCCGGCGCTCGGCTTCTACATGAACCGCGACGCCTGGAACAAGCTCACGCCCGAACAGAAGAAGCTGCATCTCGACAAGGCCGTTTGGCTCAGCGCCAAGATGGCCATCGGCAACTTCCTCATCGCCAACGAAGACGGGCTGTCCTCCGTCGTCAAGAACAAGGGCGTGCAGGTGATCAAGCCCGACGCCGATTTCGAGAAGGTCGTCACCGAATACCAGAAAGTTCAACGCGCCAAGAACGTCGAAACCGGCAAGAGCTTCGGCCTGAAGGACCCCGGCGCGATCATCGACGCCTACGAGAAGAACATCGAGAAGTGGCGCAAGCTGTCGCCGGAGATCGGACGTGACATCGACAAGTTCGTCGCCGCGTTGAACCGCGAAATCTTCTCCAAGCTCGACGTCAACAAGATGTAGTCGTCATTGCCGGGCGAATGCGCCGAGCAGGGCGAACTAGCCCGGCAATCACCTTCTTCGCATGATGATGAACCCCCGGGGCATAGGCAAGCGAAGCGACGCCGTCCTTCGTACGTCTGTTCCCGGGGGTGACTGCAGAGACATCACGTTCCGCCCGGCATCACCGCATGGATCGCCTCGTCAAGTGGCTTGAATGGCCGATCCAGCTGTTTCTCTGGGTCGCGCTGGTTGCCGGCTTTCTGATGATGCTGCATGTCAGCGCCGACGTGACCGGCCGCTATTTTTTCGGCAAGCCGATCGAGGGCACCACCGAGGTGGTGTCGGCCTATTACATGGTGATCGTGGCCTATCTGCCCTGGGCCTATCTCGCGAAAAACGACACTCACATCAGGGTCGACATCTTCACCCGGCTGATGCCGCGGGGCTTCGCTCACTGGCTCGACATCGCAGTGAAGATCGTTGTCCTGCTTTATCTCAGCGTCTTCATCTACCAGACCGGCTCGCAGGCGATCGGACAGACCCGCATCCATGAAGTCTGGCAGGCCGGGACGACGTTCATTCCGGTCTGGCCAAGCCGATGGCTGCCGCCGGTCGCCGCCTCGCTGATGGCGCTGTATCTGGTCGTGAAGACCATCGACGACATCGTCAAGGGTCCGCAGCCGCAGCCTCCCCATCCCGTGGAGGAAGGCGCGTGAGCACGCTGCAGGTCGCAGGCACCAGCATCGTCATGATGCTGATCCTGATCGGGCTGCGGGTGCCGATCGGCGTCGCCATGGGCGGCGTCGCCTTTCTCGGCCTGTGGTATCTGCGCAATTTCAATGTGGCACTCAGCGTATTGCGCGACACGCCCTTTGTCTTCGCGGCAAATTGGGACCTGTCGGCGATCCCGATGTTCCTTCTGATGGGAGCCATCGCGTCGAATTCCGGCATCGGTGCAGCATTGTTTCGCGCGGCCTATGCCTGGTTCGGAAGCCTGCCCGGGGGACTGGCGGTCGCGACCAACTGGGCCTGCGCGGGCTTCGGCGCAGCGTCCGGCTCAAGCATCGCGGCGGCGGCGGTGATGGCGCGGCTCGCCGTACCGGAAATGCTGAAGAACAAATACGACAAGGCGCTCGCGACCGGCGTCTGCGCCTCCGGAGGTACGCTCGACGCGCTGATCCCGCCCTCGATCCTGTTCGTGGTCTATGGCGTGTTCGCGGAAGTCTCGATCGCCAAGCTGCTGCTCGCCGGCATCCTGCCCGGCCTGCTGACGGCGGGCGTCTACATGATCATGATCGTGGTGCGATGCTGGCTCAATCCGGCGCTCGGTCCGCCGGTTAATTTTTCGAGTAATGACGAAAAGTGGACGGAGCGCTGGGCCTCGCTGCGGGAGATCTGGCCGATTCTCGTCCTGATCGTCGCGGTGATGGGCGGACTTTACTGGGGCGTGGTGTCGCCGACCGAATCCGGCGCTGCCGGTGCTCTGGTCGCGATCATCATCGGCGTCGCCCAGCGCAAGCTGTCGCTGCGCGGCTTCATCGACAGCTTCAAGGATGCGATCGGCACCACCGCGCAGCTGTTCTTCATCGGTATCGGTGCGGTGATCTACACCAAGTTCCTGGCGCTGTCCGGCAGCGGCGTCCTGTTCACCGAGCTGGTCGGAAGCTGGGCGGTCGACCCGCTGCTGCTGGTGATCGCGGTATCCGGCATCTATATCGTGCTCGGGATGTTCCTCGATCCGCTCGGCATGATCCTTCTGACCATCCCGGTCTTCGTGCCGATGTTCGCAGCCCTCGATCTCGATCTCGTCTGGTTCGGCGTGCTGGTGGTGAAATTCATCGGGATCGGGCTGCTCACGCCGCCGGTCGGCTTCAACATCTATGTCGTGTCCGGCGCGCTCAACAACCAGATCCCGCTTCCGACCATCTTCCGCGGCTGCTACTGGTTTCTGGCCTGCGAGGCGGTGATCATGGCGCTGCTGATCGGCTTTCCGCAGATCTCGCTATGGCTGCCCAACAGCATGAACTGATGCCGGCCGGGCGCGGGAACCCGGCGCGGGTTGCGGCGTTACAACCCGCCCGCCCGGACCGAGTGGAGCGGATTTGACATTCGTTTCCCACCAGCCGTGCCTCTGCAGGCGAATGTCAAATCCAATGCTCCACTGCAATCCGATCTTCGACAATGGTCCCTTGATTCCCACATTCGCGAGGAGCCTGCCGGGAAGCGATGCGAATGCCGGAATCGGACCAATAAGATGACGACTCCCCAAGTCCTCGCCTTCGCCATCCTGGCGGCCATGATGGCGCTGTTCGTGTGGGGGCGGCTGCGCTACGACATGGTCGCGGTGCTGGCGCTGCTCGCGGGCGTGGCCGCCGGCATCGTGCCGACCGACAAGGCGTTTTCCGGATTTTCCGACGACATCGTGATCATTGTCGGCAGTGCGCTGATCGTCAGTGCAGCGGTCGCGCGGTCCGGCGTGATCGAGACCGCCTTGCGCCCGATTGCGCCATGGCTGACCACCCCCTCGATCCAGATATTCATGCTGACCGCCGTGGTGGCGGCGCTGTCAGGTTTCGTGAAAAACATCGGTGCGCTCGCGATGATGATGCCGGTCGCGTTCCAGCTCGCGCGCAAGACCGGAACGCCGCCGTCGGCCATGCTGATGCCGATGGCGTTCGGCTCGCTGCTGGGCGGCATCGTCACGCTGGTCGGCACCTCCCCGAACATCATCGTGTCGCGCGTGCGCGAGGAAATCCTCGGCACACCCTTCAGCATGTTCGATTTCGCCCCGGTCGGCGTCCTGCTCGCGATAGGCGGCGTGGCGTTTCTCGCTTTCGGCTGGCGGCTTCTTCCCGAGCGCAAGGGTGCGGCGACCATGGATGCCGCGTTCAATCTGGAGGACTACACCACCGAAGTTCTGGTACCGCAGGAATCGGAATTCGACGGCAAGAGCGTCAAGGATCTGGAGACGCTCGGCGAAGGCGAGGTCGAGGTCCTGGCCATTCTGGGAAGGCCCGGGCGCAATTCGCAGCCGAACGGCAACACCAAGCTGCGCAGCGGCGACACCATCATCCTTCGCGGCGAACCGGCGGCTCTGGAACGGGTGGTGGGTGCGGCCAAGCTCACGCTTGGAAGCGACAAGGTCAGGAAGGAGACCGACACGCCGACCGACGACGTCGGCGTCATGGAAGCGATCGTTACGCCGGACTCCGCCCTTGTTGGCACCAGCGCCTCGCGCATGCGGCTTTACGACCATTATCAGGTCGATCTGCTTGCGGTCAGCCGGGCGGGCCGGCGCATCTCGCGCCAGTTGCGCTCGGTGCGTTTGCTGGAAGGCGATGTCATCCTGTTGCGGGGCGACCTGAAGGCCATGCCCGAGGCGCTCGGCGAATTGCGCCTGCTGCCGCTCGCCGAGCGCGGGCTGGCGCTCGGCCGGGGCCGGCGGAGCTTCGTCCCGGTCCTGATCCTGGCCGTCGCAATGCTTCTGGTCGCGTTGCATCTCGTGCCGGTTGCTCTCGCATTCTTCGCCTCAGCGGCGCTGATCGTGCTGTTCAAGGCAATTTCGCTGCGCGAAGCCTATGACGCGGTCGAGTGGCCGATACTGGTCATGCTGGGGGCCCTGATCCCGCTTTCGGATTCGCTGCGCACGACCGGCGGCACGGACGTGATCGCCAATTGGCTGACCGCCGTGGCCGGCGCGCTGCCGCCCATCGGGACGCTGTCGCTGATCATGATTGCGGCCATGGCAGTGACGCCGTTCCTCAACAATGCCGCAACCGTGCTGGTCATGGGACCGATCGCAGCCACGTTCGCCACCAGTCTTGGGCTGTCGCCCGATCCGTTCCTGATGGCGGTCGCGATCGGTGCGGCCTGCGACTTCCTCACCCCGATCGGACACCAGTCCAATACGCTGGTGATGGGCGCCGGCGGTTATCGCTTCACCGATTACTGGAAGCTCGGCCTGCCGCTTTCGGTCTATGTCGTGCTCGCCGGCGTGCCGCTGATCGCATTGTTCTGGCCGCTCGCCCCGCGCTAGCCGGCCGGCGTTCGGCCGTGGGGAATCTGCAGCCGGCATTCGAGGCCTTCGGGCGGAAACGCGGCGTCGACCCTGCCGCCAAGACTTTTCATGCAGCCGACCACCAGCCGCGTCCCGAAGCCGCGTTGTTCCGGCGGCGATGCGGGCGGCCCACCGCGTTCGACCCAGTCGATCCTGAGCGTCGCATCCTCGACGGCCCACGAAATGTCGATGCGGCCTTCGGGACGCGACAGCGCCCCATGCTTGATCGCATTGGTGACGAGTTCGTGGAACACGAGCGACAGGTTGCGCGCGCCATCCGCCGGCAGGATCACTTCCCCGCCGCGCAAGGTGGCGCGGAAATCGCCGAATGGCTCGAATTTCGCCTGGATCAGTGTGTGCAGGTCGGGCTGCAGATTGGCGGCATGGCTGATGATGTCGTTGGTCGACGATACCGCGCGGATGCGGCCGGTGATCACCTTCGCGGTCTCCGGATCGTGCGCAAGCGTCTGCAGCACGATGGATTCCACCACGGAAAACGTATTCTTCCCGCGATGCTCCAGCTCCCGCACCATCAGATTCTTCTGCTTCTCCTGGGCCCGGTAGCGCGCCACCAGTCCTCGATAGGCATATGCGACAACGATCATGAGCAGGCAGGACAACGCAAAGAAGACGCTGTTCAGGACTTCGAGCCGCGTGACCGGTCCGGAGGGGCCGAACAGCGGTATCACCGTGACGATGGACAGGAGCGTTGCGAAGATCGCGGCCTGCGCACCGGCCCACAGCGCCACGACCATCACCGCCGGGAAATGCGCCGCGAACAAAACGAGGTGCGGATCCAGCAGGCCCAGCAGGTAGCGGGTCACGGTCGCGATGGCGATGCAGAGCGCAGCGAATAGAAAGGCGCCCGCGGAGCCGGGTGCAAGAGTGCGGTCGGTCAGACTGCGCAGCCAGTCGCCCGGCATTCTGGTGTCCCCCTGCGCGACTTTACCAGCCGCAGCAGGGTCGTGGCATTATCGAAAAGGCGCAGTCCCGGGTCGACCTTGTGTCAAACGACACATGCCGGCGCGCAGCCGGTTCAATCACACCATCAAGGAACCTAGGCCGGCGCGAGCTTCATTTGATCGAGCGCGGCGCGGCCGAGCTGGCCATAGGGGTTCGCCATCGTCTCGATGAACTCGAAGTGGTTGTAACCTTCGCCCTTGATCAGTTCGACGGTCTTGCCGGCCTTCTTCGCCGCATCGGCGAAGTCGCGGCTCTGACGCTGGAATTCCGGCGTCTCGAGCGCGCCATAGGCGACCACGACAGGAGCGTTGAGCCTGTCCAGATGGCGCTGCGACGACAGAGCATGCTCCATCGCATCGGTGAACTTCACGTAGCTCGAGCGCGCCGACATGCGCACCGGCTTCAGGTCATACATGCCCGAGACCAGCAATCCGCCCTTGATGACATCCTTCGGCAGGCCGAAATCCTTCTCCCAGTCGGTGACCATCACCACGCCGCCGAGATGCCCGCCGGAGGAATGCCCGGACAGATAGATGCGGTCCGGATCGCCACCGAAGGTTGCCGCGTTCCTGTAAATCCAGGCGACGGCGCGGCGGCACTGCTCCGCCATCGGCATCAGGTCGCCGTTCTTCTCGGTGACATTGTTGAAATCCACCGCGATGTAATGCGCGCCGGCATTGACGAACATCTCGGCCGGAAACGCGTAATATTGCGCGAGTTCGGCGCGCCAGGCACCACCATGCAGGAACACGTTGATCGGCGCATTCGGCTTCTTGGTCGCGAACAGATCAAGGCCCTCGATCGGCGTCGGGCCGTAGCTCAGCCGCTTCGGTGCGGCAAGCCGCGCGCGCGTCAGATCGCTGTTGGTGCGGTACCGCCCGACGATCTGCCGGATGTTGGGAGCGTATTTCGCCTGATCGTAGGCATCGTCGAGCGCCTTCTGGTCCATATCGAGCCAGACCGGCGGACCTTTCGGAACGTCGGCTTTCGGCGCTTGCGCCTTTGCTTGCGAGGCGGCGACGACGCCTCCGGCGGTTGCAGTCATGAACGTGCGGCGGCTCAGCAGCTTGAGTTGTTCGGCGTTGCGCAACATGACGATCTCCCGGCTGACAGTCCAGCGGGATTATCGCGCCTTGCTCATGCCTCTACCAGCGCAAGACGCGCGAGCCTGCCATGGCGCCGATCCCGGTCGCGATCGCGATTGCAAGCGTGAACCAGGCGGCAACGAAAAGCGGCGAATCGTCGGGGCAATGCGCGATATAGAGGCTCGCGGCCAACGCACCCGAGAGAAGTCCCGCACCGGCGCCGGCAAGCATCGGCCGGGTCGGCGCGCCATAGCGCAGGCCAAACAGCAGCGCCGCCAGAATTGGCAGCGACAGCAGCACCATGTTGAGCACGCACATATACCAGTGCACGCCCGCGAGCTTCACCAGCCATTCCGCGCGCGGCACCTGCGTCAGTTCGACCGCTACCGCCGAAACCATGATCGCCGGAACCGCCGCCGCGACCAGCAGAACATGTCCGAGCGGCGCACCCGGCTTGGCGAGCCGCAGCACGACGATCGCGGCGGCGACGACCAGAATGCCCATTTCGATCGGCTTCAGCACGAACGGAAAGGACTGGATCGCCTCGCCGAGATTGGGACGCAGCGGTACGAGCCACGAAAACAGCAGCATCGAGAGCACGAAGCCGGCCGCGCCCGCGAGCGCAAGCGCCTGGCCCGGCGCGGGCCCGGCGGGCTCGCGGTCGGCGGCAAGCGCGCGGATAAGATCGTCCGTCTTCATGTCTCGCCGCGATGGCGCTTGGCCAAAGCTCCCAGGCCGCGATGCAGCGCCACCCGAACGGCGCCCTCGCTCATATTGAGGCTCTGCGCCGCCACCGCAATCGAGACACCGTCGATCGCGATGGCCCGCACCACCTTGCGCTGGCCCTCCGGCAGAGCCTCCAGCGAGCGAGCGACGTCGCGTTCGTTCACCGTCTCCGGCTCGGCCGCAGCCGGCAGCATGTCCTCGAAATCCTGAATCGGCAGATCGGTGCGCCGGCCCCGCCGGCGGGCGGCGTCGACGATCTTGTAGCGCGCGATGCCTGCGATCCACGGGCCGATCGGCCGGGTCTCGTCCCAGGTCTGCCGCTTCAAATGCACCGCAATCAGCACATCCTGCACCACATCCTCCGTTTCGGCCGGATTCGCACCGACACGATAGAGCCCGCGACGCACAAGAGGCCGCAACGCCTGCGCCATGTCGCGCAGGCAGCGTTCATAGGCCGCTCCGTCGCCGGCCCGCGCCGCGCGCATCAGTTCCGCCCATTGCGCCTCGCGATCCTTCAAGCCGCTCTCTTCCCTGTTCTGTTCGGGACCGCACGGCGCCTTGTTACAGGTCCGTCACAACCATCACGGCCAAGTGAGAGGCGGCCCGCCAAACACAAGCCCGTGAGCGCGTAACACGGGTCCGACCGCTTGCGAAGCTTGCGATAGGGTCGGAGGTCCGACCGCGCCGCGCGTCAGGCCGGCGGAAAACCCTTCTCAGTCTGGAGGATAGGCCATGAATACCAGGTTTGCAGCCGCAGCCCTTGCGGGCTCCTTTGCCGCGGCTCTCACGCTCGCAGCCGCCCCCGCGGCCGCGCAGAAGAAGGACGAACAGGAGAAGTGCTTCGGAGTCTCGCTCGCGGGCAAGAATGACTGCGCCGCCGGTCCCGGCACCACATGCGCCGGAACGTCCAAGGTCGACTATCAAGGCAATGCCTGGAAGCTGGTCCCCAAGGGCACCTGCACCTCGATGACCACGCCGAAAGGCAAGGGCTCGCTCACCGAGATCAAGAGCTAATGGTCCATCCTTTCCCTCCTCCTCGCTCGCGGGGGGGGAGGGAAAGGAAGCGGTCCGCCCGCATTCCCCTGAATTTGGCATGCCTCGTCACCCCATGATCCGCACCTCCCTCCCCGCTTCGCCCGGCATCGGCTTCAAGCCGCAGCATTTCGAGGCGATCATGGCCGAACCTCGGTCGATCGGCTTCGTTGAGGTCCATGCGGAAAACTACATGGGCGCGGGCGGCCCTCCCCATGCGATGCTGCGGCAATTGCGCGAGCGCACCGCGCTGTCGGTCCACGGCGTCGGGCTTTCGATCGGCTCCGCTGGCCCGCTCGACACCGATCACCTCGCCCGCTTGAAAGCGCTCTGCGACCGCTACCAGCCGGAGAGCTTCTCCGAACATCTCGCCTGGTCCTCGCATGGCGATGTCTATCTCAACGATCTGCTGCCGCTGCCCTACACGCAGGAGACGGCGGACCGCGTCGTCTCGCATATCGATCAGGTCCAGCATGCGCTGCGTCGCGAAATGCTGCTGGAGAATCCGTCGACCTATCTGCAATACGTGGAGAGCACGATTCCCGAGACGGAGTTCCTTGCGGAGATCGCGCGCCGCACCGGCTGCGGCCTGCTGCTCGACGTGAACAACGTGTTCGTTCAGGCGAACAATCACGGCACCGCGCCGCTGGCCTATCTCGACGCGTTTCCGCTGTCGCTCGTGCGGGAAATCCATCTCGGCGGCCATGACGTGCAAAGCGACGAGACCGGCGCACCGCTTCTGATCGACGCGCATGGCACGCCGGTCGCCGATGCGGTCTGGGCTCTGTACGATGCGGCGATTGCCCGCACCGGTCCGCTGCCGACCTTGATCGAATGGGACAACGACGTGCCGGACTGGCCGGTGCTTGCGGCGGAGGCGCGCGCTGCCGGCGCGGTGCTGGCACGCCATCGAGACGCGGCGCGCCATGGGGAGGCGGCCTGACATGCTCGCCGCCGCCCAGACCGAGTTCGCGCGCGCCCTGCTCGATTCCGAATGCGCGGTGCCGCAAGCGCTGACCGCGCATACCGCGCGGCATCCGGAAAAGCGTTTCGCGGTGTACCGCAACAACGTCGTCGCCGGCCTCGTCAACGCATTGCGCAGCAAATTCCCCGCCACCTCGCGCATTGTCGGCGATGAATTCTTTGCCGCCATGGCGCGCGTTTTCGTCACCGCGCATCCGCCCCGCTCGAAAATCCTGCACACCTATGGCGACGATTTCGGCGACTTCATCGCGGCCTTCGATCCCGCCGCGGAAATGCCCTATCTCGCCGATGTCGCGCGGCTCGAAGCCGCGCGCACCCGCGCCTATCATGCGGCGGATGCCGCATCGCTCGGGCCGGAGAATTTCTCACAGCTTGACCCGGACCGGCTCGGTGCATTGCGTTTCACGCTGCATCCCTCGCTTCAGATCGTTCGCTCGCGATATCCCGCGGTGACGATCTGGGCCATGAATGCCGGCGAGATGGATCTCGGCGCCGTCGATTTCGATATACGGGAGGATGCACTGGTGCTGCGACCGGACCTTGCGGTCACGGTTCGCACCGTGCCGCCCGGTGCCGCTGAATTCTTCGCGGCATTGTCCAGCGGAACGACACTCTCGGGGGCCGCAACGTCCTCGCTCTCCGATGAGCCGCGCTTCGACCTCACCGCCGGTCTCGCCTGCCTGATCGGGTCGGGCGCCGTCACCGCCTTTTCCGTTACCGACACGCCGCATCCGGAGGGAACCGCATCATGACCGACACGCCGCTCACCATGCGCTCGCAATCGGGCGTTGCCGGCCTCGTTCAACGCGCCAATGCGCTGATGGCCGCGATTCCGTATTGGCTGATCGCGCTGATCGCGCGCGTATCGATCGCCGCGGTGTTCTGGCGCTCCGGCCAGACCAAGGTCGAGGGCTGGCACGTCACCGATTCCACGCTGTATCTGTTCGCCAACGAATACAAGCTGCCGCTGATCGACCCGACACTGGCCGCTTACCTCGCGACCTTCGCGGAACATTTCTTTCCGGTTCTGCTGGTGGTCGGGCTCGCGACCCGCTTCTCCGCACTCGCGCTGCTGATCATGACACTGGTGATCGAAATCTTCGTCTATCCGGATGCCTGGCCGACGCACGGCACCTGGGCGGCCTGCTTCCTGATCCTGATGGCGCAGGGTCCGGGCAAGCTCTCGCTCGACCACCTGATCGCGCAGCGCTTTCGCTGACGCGAGAGTCCCCGGAAAAAAGAATGCCCCGCAGCAGCCACGGCGGGGCATTCTCCCGGCACGATCGGGACATGGCCTTGCGGCCGCAGGCCCCGATCATGTGCTGGATCAGTGCGGATTGCGGAGCCGCTCCTCGGATTCGATCGTCACGCCCGAAACCGGATCGATCCATACCATATCGTCATGCACCGCCTTCACGCCTGGCACGTTCTCCACCAGCACCTTGATCGCGGTGCGCTGGCGTTCATCGAGCACATAGCCCGACAGCGTCACCACGCCGCTTCGCACGATCGCATCGATGGTCGCGACCGGAGCCCATTTCTCGCTGTTGAGCTCGCGGAAGATCTTCTCGCGGATCGCCACATCGCCGCTGCACGCGGCCGGGGCCGCATGCAGGGCGCTGACCAGCGCCCGCAACAGATTGGCCCGGGTGACGATTCCCACCAGCTTCTTGCCGCGCAGCACCGGCACGCGCTTGATGTGATTGCGCTCCATCAGCGCGACCACGTCGTTGAGCTGGGTGTCCTCGTCCACGGTCTTGGCGTCGCGTGTCATGACCTCCGACACCCTGCGACCATGCGCCTTGACATAATCTCGCGCCATCGGTCCCGGGCCCATCAGGAATTCGAGCCAGCGCGGCGGCGTGAATTGCGTGCCGGTTTCGGCGCGGCGCAGGAAATCACCTTCGGTGACGACGCCGACCAGGTTTCCGGCCGGATCGACCACCGGAAGGCCGCTGATCTTCTTTTGCAGCATCAGGCGGATCGCAAGGCTGATCGGCGCCTCGGACTCGATCGAGACGACCGGCCTCGTCATCACATCGCGCACCTTCATGCCGCTCCCTCCGTCCATCCGGAAGGATCGCCTGCCGCAGCCCCGCACTCCTTGCGCTAGATCAAATATGCCCGGGCCGGAGCGTGGTCCCGACCTATCCACTCTTCGCAAGATTGCGAGGCTCTTGGGTTTCGTCCGCCACCCCGGCCATGTTGTCGTACATGCGCCGCAAGGTCTGGCGCGTGATCGCAAGCTCCGCCGGCGGCAGGCCGGCTATCGCATCGGCCTCCAGCTTGCGGGCCCGCGGGATCAGCCGGCTCACCAGCGCACGCCCCTTCGGGGTGAGCTCGACATTGACTTCACGGTTGTTGGTGTCGGAGCGGGTGCGGCTGACCAGCCCGAGACTGACCAGTCGGGTGACCAGCCGTGACATCGTGGACACTTCGATCGAGGTGCTCTCGGCGACATCGATCTGCCGCTGCGCGCCGCTGGTCGACAGCGCCGCCAGCACGCGCCACATCGCGATCGACAGCCCGCTCTGCGCAAGGTCACTCTCGTAGCGAGCGACAAAGGCCGCTCCGATCCGGTTGATCAGATACGGCAGGTAGTCGGACAGATCGAGATGCGGGCGATCGGACATTCGACGCTCCTGCCGGGTTGTTGTGCTCTTACGCAACGCCGCCGCGGCCTGTCAAAAGGTCAGCGATCCTGACCAAATCATGCATTTACAACTATTGCATATGCAATTATCATGTGCCCCAACAAGAACAGCAAGGGGCCGGAACAGCGAGGGCCCACACGGGAGCGCAGCATGAGCGAGATTCCCCACGATCTCGGCGGCAATTTCCGCAAGGCGATGCGCCGGCTGACCAGCGCCGTCAGCGTGATCTCCACAATGCATGACGGCGTGCGCCACGGCATCACCGTGACCTCGGTAACCTCCGTCTGCATGACGCCGCCGTCGCTTCTGTTCTGCGTCAACCGCGCGTCGCGACTGCATGACCCGGTGATCCGCGCCGGCCGCTTCTGCGTCAATATCCTGCATGCCCACCAGATCGATATTGCCGACGCGTTCAGCGGCCGCACCCATGGGCCGGACCGCTTCCTGTGCGGCGAATGGGCGAGCGACGACGACGAACTCCCCTACCTCATCCCGGCCCAGGCCAGCATCTTCTGCGAGACCGACGCGATATCCAGCTACGGCACGCATTCGATCGTGATCGGCAAGGTGAATCACGTTGCGGTGCGCGGACAGGTCGCGCCGCTGCTTTACCAGGACGGCCAGTATACCGTCGGGCTCGGAGACGGCGTCGACTGGGTGGTACCGGTCGGTTGAACGGCGCCGCGCGCGGCACAGCGCAAATCAAAAGAACATCAAGGGAGAAGCAGGATGGAATTCGGCTATTTCACGCTCTCGGACAATCACTACGAGGGCAACACCCGCGACGCCAACACATTCGTGAAGGATCTGACCGCCGAAGCGCTCTATGCCGACCAGCTCGGCATGCATTCGGCGTGGATCGGCGAGCATCACTTCAATTCGCTTGGCGTGAACTCCTCGCCCGAAATGGTGCTGGCCTATATCGCCGCGCAGACCAGGCACATCCGCCTCGCCCCGGCGGTGACCGTGCTGCCGCTGCATCATCCGATCCGGGCCGCCGAACACTGGGCGACGCTCGATGTGCTGTCCGGCGGGCGCGTGGATTTTGCGGCCGGGCGCGGCTACGACCGGCGCGAATACATTCCGTTCGGTGTGTCGTTCGAGGACAATCAGTCGATCTTCGATGAAGGCGTGGAAATCCTGCGCAAGCTCTGGGGATCGGGCGGCAAGCGCATCGACCACAAGGGCAAGCATTACCAGTTCGAGGATGTGCGGATCACGCCGCAGCCTCTGCAGAACCCGATGCCGATCTATGTCGCCTCGTTCTCCAAGCCCTCGATCGAACTGGCCGCCAGGCTCGATTGCGGACTGATCGTGGCACCCTTCGCCGCGGCGATGAGCTTCGGGGGGCTGAAGCAGGTGGCCGATCTTTACAAGGAGAGCTGCGCCAAATACGGCACCAAGCCGGGTCGGCTGATGTGCAGCTACTTCACGCACTTTGCCGATGATGCGGCATCCGAGAGCGCGCAGCGCGCCCGCCAGATCCGCTACTACAGGGAATGCGTGATCCCTTCATTCCCCGGCGATCCCCGCACCGCCCCGCCGAGCTACCGCTATTTCATCGACATGGTGGAGCGGCTGCAGAAAGTGAAGCCCGAGGATCTGACCGAAAATTCGGTGCTGATCGGCAATTCGGCGCGCATCACCGAAATCCTGAAGAAGGTGGAAGCCGCCGGATTCGACGAGGTCATCCTCTACTTCAATGTCGGGATGAAGCCGCACAAGCAGGTCAAGGAGGAAATGGATCGCTTCATGCGCGAGGTGGCGCCGCATTTCCAGGGCAAGCACCTCGAACGCCGCGCCGCCTGAGCGGACCGCGGCTTGCCACATCACGCGAGCCGCGGCTTAATGTAGCAAAGCAAACGCGGCAGACGACTCGAATATTCCGCCGATGGACGTCGGCCAGCCGATCTGCAAGAAAGCGGATCGAGAACAAATAAACTGAGGGAGTGAAACCATGAACATTGCTACAAGGCTCGCTGCGTTTGCAGCGGCGGCCATCATGGCCGCCGTTGCGCCGGCGTCGTCACAGACACCGGCGCCGATCAAGGTCGGGTTCAGCATGACGCTGACCGGCAACACCGCGCCGGCCGGGCAACAGGTTCTGCTCGCGCTGCAAATCTGGCGCGACGACGTCAATGCCAAAGGCGGGCTGCTCGGACGCCCGGTCGAACTGGTCTATTATGACGATCAGGGCTCCCCGGCGAATGCGCCGGGAATCTATTCCAAGCTGGTCGACATCGACAAGGTCGACCTGTTGCTTGGACCCTACGGAACCAACGTGATCGCAGCCGCCTTGCCGGGTCTCGCCCCGCGCAATCTCACCACGATCGGAATTCTCGGCGTCGCCTCCAACCACGAGATCAATTACAAGAATTACTTCTCGATGATCCCGTATGGCGAGAACGCCATTCACGAATTCACCCGCGGTTTCTTCGAGATCGCGGCGGCCCAGAACCCGAAGCCGAAGACCATCGCCATCCTCGGCGCCGACGCCGAATTCGGCAAGAACGCCACCGACGGCGCACGCGCCAACGCCAAGGCGGCGGGTCTGCAGATCGTCTATGACCGGCTTTACCCGCCGACCATCACCGACCTCACTCCGGTGGTGCGGGCGGTCAAGGCCGCCAATCCCGACATCGTCTTCGTCAGTTCCTATCCGCCCGACACCGTCGGCTTCATTCGTGCCGCCGCGGAAGCCGAGCTCACGCCCAAACTCATGGGCGGCACGATGATCGGCCTGCTCGCCACGCCCCTGCGCGTGCAGCTTGGTCCGCTGATGAACGGCTATGTCAACGCCGCCGATGTGTTCGTGCCGAGCTTCGTGCAGTCGATCCCCGACGCCGCAGAGGCATTCGCGAAATACCGTGAACGGGCCAAGGGGCAGAAGATCGATCCGTTCGGCTACACATTCCTGCCCTACGGCTATTCCGCCGGCCAGGTACTGGCGCAGGCGGTCGAGGGCACGAAGAGCCTGGACCATCAGAAGATCGCCGACTACATCCGCAGCAATACCTTCAAGACCATCGCCGGCGATATCGCCTTCGGCAAGAATGGCGAATGGGCCAAACCGCGGCCGCTGCTGACGCAATGGCAGAATGTCACCGGCAACGACATCGGCCAGGCCGCCGATCCAAAGAACTGGGTTGTGATCTGGCCGCCGGAATATGCGACCGGCAAGCTCATCTACCCCTATGAAGCTGCGAAGAAAAAGTAGGCACCACCCGCTGCGCAATCGCAGGGGCCGGACGGCGCGCGACGCCGTCCGGCTGCTGTGCGTTGCAAACCGCGCTGAACGGCCCGCACCCATCACGGCCGTGACGCATGCCACGCCCGCCGCATCGGGAGCGCCGACGCTTCAACAGCAGGTTGCGAAGCTCACCAGCCGGATGCTCCGCAAGAAGCTCTTCATGGTCACCTATGTCAGCAAGGTGCCGGCAAACCAGCTCGCCGCCCTGTTGCCGGATCACTTCGAATACATGACCACACTCGCGCGCCAGGGCGTGCTCTTCGCCGCCGGTCCGATCATGCACGAGAACGGCGCTCCGACCGGCAACGGCATGGCGCTGTTCAACACCGCCTCCGCGGCAGAGGCACGCAGCCTCGCCGAGAAGGATCCCTTCTATCTGCACGGCCTGCGCGATTTCGACGTCAAGGAGTGGATCTTCATGGAAGGCTCCATGACCGTCACATTGAACTTCGCCGAATGCACGCTCGGCATGAGCTGAGCCCACAATAACCAACGAACAGCGCCTGGGAGAAACAAGCATGCAAACCATCGGCTTCATCGGCGTCGGCAATATCGGCACCGAAATCAGCAAGCATCTGATCGGCGGCGGCCATCGGGTGCTGGGCTATCGGCGCAGTTCCATGACGGAGTTCGAGAAGATCGGCGGCGTGGCGGCGCGCTCGCCGGCACAGATCGCGGAAGAATGCGACATCATCTTCTCATGCCTTCCCGGCGGCGATTCCCTCGACCAGGTCGTCACCGGACCCGACGGCCTTTTGAAATCGGCCCGCAAGGGACAGATCGTGGCCGAGCTTGGTTCGCATCCACTGCCAGCCAAGGAACGACAGGTCGCCCGCTTTGCGGAAAAGGGCGCCATCTTCCTCGACGGCGAGGTCAGCGGCACGCCCGGCATGGTGATGGCCAAGAAGGCGCCGATCTATCTCGCGGGCGATGCCGATGCCTGCAGGGCGATCGAGCCGGTGGTGAAGAACTTTGCCGACATCTGCATGTATTTCGGTCCGTTCGGCGCGGCCAGCAAGATCAAGTTCGTCAACAATCTGCTGGTCACCATCAACACCGCGGCGATCGGCGAAGCGGTGTCGCTGGCATTGAAGGCGGGCGTCGATCCCGACATGATGATCAAGGCGATCTCCGCCGGGAGCGGCGGCTCGGTGCTGTTTCCGATCCGCGCGCCGCGCATGGTGCAGAAAAACTTCCTGCCGCCGCAGGGCACCTTCGAAATGCTGTCGCATTATTTCGACTACATCGACGACATGGCGGACAGTTCGGGTGCGGCAACACCGCTGTTCGATCTGGCGTCCGGTCTCTACGAGCGCGGCATCAAGCGGGGATTGCAGGATCATGACGTCGCCGCCGTCATCGAGGTCATCGATGATCTCTCGAAGGAAAAGAGCGCCGCCTCGCAGTGAGGACTGGCGATCGTATCGCGACGACAAAATCAGGACGAGGAATGACAATGGATAATTTCCAGACCGCGGATTCGCCTGCGCAATATTCGGGTCCGTTCAACACCGCACGGCCGCTCGGCATCGACCGGGCGAACTACATCGCGCTGCAGGCCGACGACCCGGCCGCGGCGGCGCGCTTCGCGCAGGACCACATGGGTTTCTACCTGGTGCATGTCGACAAGGAGGGGCGGCATTATCTCAGCGCGCATGGGCTCGATCCCTACTCGCTGGTCTATACCCGCGGCCAGCAGGGTCGCGTCGACCACATCTCCTACGTGGTGCACGACATCGATGATCTGCTCGCCGCTGCCGAATTGCTCGAACAGTCCCACATCGCACCCGACCGGCTCGACCAGTCACCGCTGTGGCGGCACGGTCCGGCGTTGCGCTTTCGTAACCCCAGCGGCCAGACCATCGAACTGACAACCGGTGTCAACACCCCGGTCCCGATGGGCGCGACCGTCTCGGCACCGCAATCGGCACCGGCCCCGATCTGTTTCGATCATGTGGTGGTGCGCGCGACCGACGTCCGCGGCGGCTATGAATTCGCTTCCAGGGTGATGGGCCTGAAGGAATCCGCGCGCATCGTGGCGCCGGACGGCATCCCGGTGCTCGGCTTCTTCCGCTCGCACACCCTGTTTCACTGCTATGCGGTGGCGCGCTCGCAATATGACGGGCTGCATCACGTTCAGTTCACCCTGAAAAATCCGCAATCCATCCATGCCGCCTACGAACGCATGAAACAGGGCCGGCAGGTGAAACTTCTGTGGGGTCCCGTGCGCCACGGCCCGGGCCACAACATCGCCTATTACTTCAACGACTATACCGGATCGATCATCGAATATTCTGCCGAAGAAGAGGTCATCCTCAACGACGCGACCTATGTTCCGCGCGCCTGGCCGGTCACCGATCCGTATTCCGCCGACGAGTGGAACCGCTCGCCGATCCCGGAAGTGATGATGTAGCGCGATCGGACCTCCCGCATGACGAAATTCACGCTTGCCACCTTGCGGCTCGGCGCGGTGCCGATTCCGGCGATCGGCGTCGGAAGCGATTACTGGCCCCTCGCCGCCGCTGCCCAGGCAGGCATTGCCGGACTTGATACCGACATCAAGGGTGTCTTCGTCAACTGGGCCGTCGCCTTTCCTGTTCTGCGGGATTTCGCGACGGCCGCCGCCAACGGACGGCTGCCGAGTTCCTTCGCGATCCCGGCGGCAAAGGCCGATCTCGCCCTGCCGATCCAGTTTCCGAACAAGCTGATTGCGGTCGGCGCCAACTACGAGGATCACCTGCGCGAGATGAACGCCGTGATCCCCAAGGGCGAGCGGCCGGTGATGTTCATCAAGCCGCCGACTACCGCGATGACCGGGCCCGGCAAGGTTCACATTCCGGACGGCTGCGCGCAGTTCGACTGGGAGGTCGAACTCGCGGTGATTGTCGGAACCCGGATGCGCAAGGTCGCACGCGCGGATGCCATGGCCGGAATCGCCGGCTACTCGGTTTCCGTCGACTACACGGCGCGCGACTATTTCTTTCCCAAGGACTATTTCTTCAAGGCGGACTTCCTGCTGGGCAAGGGCCAGGACGGAACCACCCCGCTCGGTCCGGTGATTACGCCCGCAGCCTTTATCCGCGATCCGCACGACTTGCGGATCACGCTGTCGGTCAACGGCGTGACCAAGCAGGACGCATCGACTGCCGGCATGATCTACCGGATCGACGAGCAGATCGCCGCCATCAGCCAGTTCGTGACGCTCGAACCCGGCGACGTGATCCTGACCGGCTCGCCCGCCGGTGTCGGCCTGCCGCGCGGCGAGTTTCTGCATCCGGGCGACAGGGTGGTCGCGACCGCCGAAGGCGTCGGCGAACTTCATATGGAGATCGCCTAGCAACTTTCGTTTGTTCAACGACAACACTCAAGGGTGGAGACGATGACGAAGCTTGGTTTGACGAAGCTCTTCGCAGCTTTGGTCATGACATTCGGCACGATGTCTGCGGGGGCAATGACTGCGTCCGCGCAAGGGGCGAAGACACTGGAGGTCATTGTCTTCCCCGGCGGCTTCAACTGGACGATCTTCGTCGGCCAGGACAAGGGCTTCTTCGAAAAGAACGGCGTTACGGTGAAAGTGACGCCGACGCCCAATTCGCAATTCCAGCTCAAGGGGCTGATCGAAGGCAAGTTCGATATCGCGATGACCGCGATGGACAACGTCATCGCCTATAGCGAGGGCCAGGGCGCTGCCAAGACCGAGGTCGAGCCGGACATCTTCGCGTTCATGGGTGTCGACGCGGGCTTTCTGCGGCTCGTCGCCGTGCCCGAGGTCAAGACCATCGCCGACCTCAAGGGCAAGCAGGTATCGGTCGATGCGCTGACCACCGGCTATGCGTTCGTGCTGCGCAAGCTGCTCGAAAATGGCGGCCTGAGGCACGAAGATATCCAGTTCGTCAGCGCCGGCGGCGGCCGCGAACGCTTCACCGCGCTGCTGGAGAAGAAGCACGCAGCGACGCTGCTGATCTCGCCGTTCGACGTGGTGGCGGAGGCCAAGGGCTTCAACCGGCTCGCCAATGCCGATGAGGCGCTGGGGCATTATCAGGGCGTAGTCGGCGCGGCGCGCCGGTCCTGGGCGAAGCAGCACGAGAAGGAACTGGTCGGCTACATCACCGGTTACCTGAGCGCGCTGCAGTGGCTGTTCGATCCCGCCAACAAGTCGGAAGCGATCGCCATCCTGCGCAAGCATGTGCCGGACATGTCGGAAGAAGCCGCCACGCGCTCCTACGACATTTTGGTGCATCCCACGAAGGGCTTCTCGCGGGACGCCTCGCTCGACGTGAAAGGCGTGCAGACGGTATTGCAGCTTCGCAGCGGCTATACCGGCAAGACGCTGACCGATCCGTCCAGATATTACGACCTCGGCTATTACAACAAGGCCAGGAAGAACTGAGGTCTTCCTTGTCGCTCCCCCGCTTGCGGGGGAGCGGATGGTTCAGCCATGCGCGCGGGCGTGAAGCGGTCTTGCAAACCGCCAGCCGCCGGTCCATCCAGTCACGGTCATGACCGCGCCGCGATCCATCGACCTCTCCGCCTTCGGCGTCAGCGCCCAACGCGGCTTCGTGCCGGAGCACGATCCGCTGAACGCCTTGCCGGAGCCCTTCGGTCCGCTGGACCAACTGGCGCCGATTATACCGGCGCTCGTCATGAACCGGGAGGTGCGGCGCTTCCTCGCCGCTCTCCCCGAACTCGATACCGCGGCGCTGACGACCGACGCCGAGGCCGAGCGCGCGATGATCATCCTGTCGGCGCTGACCATGGCCCATGTCTGGGGCGGTCCGGAACCGGATTTCACCCTGCCCCGCAACATCGCAGTGCCGCTGATGACGCTGTCGCGGCGGCTTGGACGACCGCCAATCGTGATGCACGCGACACTCGTCCTGAACAACTGGCGCCGGCTCGATTTGTCCCGGCCGCCGGCACTGGACAATCTCGATACCCAGTTCACCTTCACCGGCTCGTTCGACGAGAAATGGTTCTATCTCGCCACGCTGGGCGTCGAGCTCGCGGGAGCACCCGCCATCGCGGCGCTGACCGCCGCGGTGAATGCTTCGCAGGATGCGGACGATTCAGCGCTCGGCGACGAACTCGCACATGTGGAAACCGGCATCCGGCTCATGACCGCGGCACTGATGCCCATGACCCAAAGCTGCGATCCGTACATCTTCTATCACCGCATCCGGCCGTTCCTTGCCGGGTGGCCGGCGCCCGGCCTCACCTATGCCGGCACCGGCACGCCGCCGCAGGTCCTCGCGGGCGGCAGCGCGGCGCAAAGCGCGCTCCTGCAATCGATCGACGCCGGCCTCGGCATCCGGCACGAACACGCCCATACCCGCGACTTCCTCGACGCCATGCTGCAATACATGCCGCCGCTCCACCGCGCGTTCGTCGCGGCGCTGAGAGAGAGAAGCAGCATCCGCACCCGTGCTGGCAGCGGGGCTCCGGTCTTGCGCGATGCGTACAATGCTTGCATCGCGGCCGCCGACGAATTTCGCCGCAAGCATATCGGCCTGACGTCGCAATACATCGTCAAGCAGGCGAACATCCATGTCGGCCCCGGCACGACCGGCACCGGCGGCACCGACTTCGTCGAATTCCTGCGCGAGTCGCGGGTCGAAACCGCGAAGTCGCAACTGAAATAGCGGGCCTCGTTTATCTGCGCCGCGATCCTGTCGGCTGGGGCGCTCACGGCATCCGGCGAAGATTGCGCGCGGCTACGACGCAAGGCCGGCGGTTCGCACCGCCGGCCCTGGCCCATCACACACGCAGTGCGAGCAGCCGGCTATCAGCGATTGCCACCGCCGCCCCATCCCATGCCGGCGCCGCGCATCCACGGGCCGAAGGCATAGCCGGGCAGCACCTCCTTCGCGATTGCCACCTGCTTCTCGTCGAGCGACTTGACCAGTTCGTCAACGGCGGCATTCACGCTGTCCTGTTCCTTGCGGCGCTGCTCGATCATGCTGTCGCGGAACCTGCGATGCTCGTCCGGCGACATTTTCATGATCGCAGCGCGGTCGATATTTTCGCGGCGCGTCCTGCGGGCGTCGGCTACGTCTTTTAGCGTGGCCGCATATCTGGTCCACACCTGCTCCTGCGCAGCGGTCACGCCGATCTCTTTCTTGGCGCTGTCGAGCCGGGCGGGATCGAATGCCCCGAACCGGCGCGGCCCGCCGCGACCGTCATGACGGCCATGATAGCGGCCGTGATAGTTGCCATGATAGCAGCCGTGCCGGCCATAGCCGCGATCGGAATCACGCCGATGGTAGCCGCGATCCGTGTCCTCGCGACCGCGGCCATAGCCATCGTGCCGGCCATAACCGCGCCCGTGGTGTTCGAAGCCGTGCCCTCCGCGACCCCATCCACGGCCTCGGGGGCCGCAATCGTTGTCGCGGCGGCCTTCCCGCGAGCCATAGCCGCGCCGGTCGTCGTCGCGCCAGCGCGAGTCGCGGTCGTCATCGTGATCGTCGCGCCAGCGAGAGCCGCGATTGTCATCGCCACGGCGATCGTCGTCGCGCCAGCGTGGACCGCTCGGGCCGTAATCGCCGCCGCGCTCGTCGCGCATCTGGCCAGGACCGCCGCGCCAGTCGCCATCCTGGGCTGAAGCCGCTGCCGTCATGCCGCCGAGGCCTGCGAGTCCCGTCACCAGAATGGCGGGGATCACCCATCTGCGTTTCATCGTTTGTCTCCCGGATTGCCGCAACCGAAGCGTTGCATGCCCGGACCATGGATGGCCGGTTTGACCGAAGTTTTTCAGACACGGCCAAGTGTGTGACAAAGTGTGTCGGCAACTCCAGCCGACAAATCCGGTTGCAATATTTCCGAAAATTAACCCGCGGTCTTTCCTATAGTGCCGGCATGTCCGGTGCGCCGCATATCCTCATCGTCGACGACCATCGCGAGATCCGCGAACTGGTCGGCCGTGCGCTCGTCAAGGAGGGTTTTCGCGTGAGCGCGGCCGCGGACGGGCGCGCGATGCACAGGATGCTGGCGGACGGACGCATCGACCTCATCCTGCTCGATCTGATGCTGCCGGGCGAGGACGGGTTGTCGCTGTGCCGCTCGCTCAGGGCAAAGTCCGACATTCCGATCATCATGCTCACCGCCAAGGGCGACGAGATCGACCGGGTCATCGGTCTGGAGATGGGCGCCGACGATTACCTGCCGAAGCCGTTCGGCAGCCGCGAATTGATTGCGCGCATTCGCGCGGTCTTGCGCCGCAATCGCCAGAGCGAGCCGCCGCCGCACAGGCCCGCGCAATACCGCTTCGACCGCTGGCGGCTCGACACCGCGTCCCGCGAGCTGGTGCGCAGCGACGGCGTTACCGTGGCGCTCTCCACCGGCGAATACGATCTGCTGATCGCATTCGTCGAGCGCCCGCAACGGGTGCTGAGCCGGGAGCAACTGCTCGATCTGGCGCGGGGCCGGGCTGCCGCCAATTTCGACCGCGCCATCGACACCCAGGTGAGCCGTCTGCGCAAGAAGATCGAGCACGAGCCGGCCGACCCGAAAATCATCAAGACCGTCTGGGGCGGCGGCTATACCTTCACGGCGGCCGTGACCGCGGAATGAAACGGTTCCTGCCAAACAGCCTGTTCGGCCAGACCCTGCTCCTGCTGCTGGCGGGGCTGATCGTGTCGCACGCGATCGGCTCCTTCATCTATTCGCTGGATCGCGAAAGCGCGGTGCGTGCGGTCGGAGGCCTGGCGACGGCGCAGCGCATCGCCAATGTGTCGCAACTGGTCGCGGAGATGCCGGCCGACTGGCGCGAGCGGCTGGTTGCCGGGCTTTCCGACCGCAGCCTGCAGGTCGTACTCACCGACCGCCCGCCGCTGACCACAAGCGACGCCGGTCCCGTCGCCGATGTGATCCGCGATTATCTGGTTCGCCAGCTGCAACTGCCTGCCGAACGCGAACCGCTGGTGTCGGTCGACGAGGCCGAGGGGCCGCCGCCTGGCCGACGCTATGGGCGTCCGCCGCATCATGCCGAGTTCGGCATGGGGCGCGGGCGCATGATGCGCGAACATGATGACGATGACAGGCGTGGGCGCGGCCGCGACCGCGAGCGGCGTCCGCTGATGCGCGCGCTCGGACTGGAGGTCGCCGTCCCGCTCAACGACGGGCAATGGCTGTTCTTCGCCGCCAACCTGCCGTCCGGCAATCCAGGCTTTTCGTATCAATATCTGGTCTCGATGCTGGTGATGGCGGTGTTCATAATCGTCATCTCGATCTGGGCGGTACGCCGCATGACCGCGCCGCTTGCTACCGTTGCGCATGCCTCGGACCGGCTCGGGCGCGACGTGAATGCGCCGCCTTTGCCCGAGTCCGGCACCGTCGAGATGCGGCAGGCCGCGCAGGCCTTCAACGCCATGCAGACGAAACTGCGCGCCCTGATCGAGAACCGCACCCGCATGCTCGCGGCGCTCTCGCACGACCTGCGCACGCCGCTGACGCTGCTGCGGCTGCGCGCGGAGAATGTCGAGAACACGGAGGAGCGCGACAAGATGCTGTCCACCATCGCGGAGATGGACACGATGATCGGCGCGACCCTGCAATATGCCCGCGAGCAGGCCGCCGATGAGCCGCTCCGGACCACCGATGTGACCGCCCTGGTCCAGAGCGTGGTCGATGACATGGCGGATGCCGGTATCGACGTCGCAATCACGACGCCGGCAATTCCGGTCTCGATCCGGTGCCAGCCGGCGGCGTTGAAGCGCGCGCTCACGAACCTGATCGAGAACGCGGTCAAATATGGTCGCCGCGCGCGCGTTTCGCTGACCACCGCGCCGCAATCCATCGAGATCGCGATCGAAGATGACGGCCCCGGCATTCCGGAAGAAGAGTTGAGCCGCGTGTTCGAACCGTTCTACCGGGTCGAGGAATCGCGCAGCCGCGATACCGGCGGTGTGGGCCTGGGGCTTGCGATCGCCCGGACCGTGGTCGAGGCGCAGGGCGGCACAATCACATTGAGCAACCGGCAGCCGCATGGAATCCGCGCGCAGGTCATGCTGCCGCGCGGGGCACCATAGGTCAGTTCACCTCGATCTTCGCCGCAGTCACGGCGCGCTTCATGCGCTGCAATTCTTGCGCGATCAGCGCGCCGAATGCTTCCGGCGTGCCCGGTTGCGGCTGCGCCTGCTGCTTTGCCAGCGTCCCCTGCACCTGCGGCATTGCCAGCGCGGCGCCGAGCGCGGCGTTGAGGCGCTCGACAACCGGCTTCGGCGTCCCGGCCGGCGCGATCAGGCCGAAAAACGCCATCCAGTCGAGATCGGTGAGGCCGAGTTCGGCAAATGTCGGCACGTCCGGCAGCACGGCAAGCCGCCGCGGCGACGAAACCGCGAGCGCTCGCAGCTTGCCGTCCTGGATCAGCGGCAGCGAGGTCGGCAGGTTGTCGAACATGATCTGGATCTGTCCGCCGACCGCATCATTCAGGGCGGGTCCCACCCCGCGATACGGGACATGAATGATGTCGGTACCGGTCGCGAGCTTGAACTGCTCGCCCATCAGATGGCTGACCGAACCGTTGCCGGCCGAGCCATAGGTCAGCGTGCCGGGATCGGCTTTCGCGAGCGCCACCAGATCTGCCACCGTCCTGGCGGCAAGCTTCGGGTTGACGGTGATGACATTCGGCACCTGCGCGATCAGTCCGACCGGCTCAAGGCCGGTGACGACATCATAAGGCAAGGACTTGTAGGCCGCCGGATTGATCGCCAGCGTGGATGCGGTGCCCATCCCGATGGTGTATCCATCCGGCGCCGCCTTTGCGACCGCGCCGGTACCGATCGAGCCGCCGGCGCCGCCGCGGTTGTCGATCACCAGAGACCGTCCGAGCGGACCGCGCATCGCGTCCGCCACCACGCGTGCGATCACGTCGGTCGACCCGCCAGCGGCAAACGGCACAATCAGAGTCACCGGTCGCGACGGATAGGCGTCTTGCGCCGATGCACCGCCGGAGACGAGGGCAAGGGCAGAAGCGAGGGCAAACACAAGCCAATAGCGCATTCTCATCGCACCCGCCGTCGGTCCGGCAATGCGCCGCCGTGGCATCCGGAGAATTGCTGGCGCGCTACGGCTCAGGACATTTGTCATTCACGGACACTCCCGCAGGGGCGCCGCGCGGGTCAAGCCCGGCCACGCGGGCGCGCCTCGGCGCAAATGCCTTTCCTCGCCGCCGCCGGCATGACTAGAATGCGACGGCAGGCATCCCGCTTGCATGTGCCTGCCGTCGACCTCCGCTCAGGTACCCCGCCCCAAGCACCCCGCCCATGAATGTCGCCGTCCCGATCGACACCGTCCATGCCGATCCGCAGGCTTCCGCAAAGCCGCCGCTCCTCGCCTTCCTCGAACAGGCGCACGCGCGCTTTCGCGACGATTCTTCCGGCGCGGTCGCCAATTACATCCCGGAGCTGAGCAAGGCGGACCCGGCCAAATTCGGCGTCGCGATTGCGACCATCGACGGCCATGTCTACGAGGTCGGCGATTCTGCCTTCCCTTTCACCATCCAGTCGGTCTCCAAGGCCTTCGTGTTCGGGCTTGCGCTCGATCTCCTGGGCGCGGACCGCGTTGAATCCTTCGTGGGCGTCGAGCCGAGCGGCGAGGCCTTCAACTCGATCCGGCTGAATGCCCAGAACCAGCCCTTCAACCCGATGGTGAATGCCGGCGCCATCGCCTGTTCCGGCCTCGTCTACCAGGCCAAGGGCGATGGCGCCTTCGAGTTCATCCGCATGATGCATGGCCGCTTCGCCGGGCGCGATCTGGACGTCGACGAAGCCGTGTACCAGTCCGAGACCGCGACCGGCGACCGTAACCGCGCGATCGGCTGGATGCTGCGCAATTACGGCATCGTGAAAGACAATGTCGACGCCGTGCTTGACGTCTATTTCCGGCAATGCGCGATCCTGGTCACCGCGCGCGATCTTGCGGTGATGGCGGCGACGCTGGCGAATGGCGGGGTCAATCCGGTGACCGGCGAGCAGGTGCTCTCCCCGCTCGCGGTCGCGCGCACGCTGTCGGTCATGACCTCGTCGGGGATGTACGACTATGCCGGCGAATGGGTCTACCGGGTCGGCATGCCCGCGAAGAGCGGCGTCGGCGGCGGCATCATCGCCGCACTCCCCTCGCAGATCGGGCTTGGCACCTATTCTCCGCTTCTGGATGAGCACGGCAATTCGGCGCGGGGCCTGCGGCTGTGCGAGGCGCTGTCGGCGCATTTCGATCTGCATGTCCTCAACCGGGCGAACGACGTGCGCACCTGCATCGTCGCCGATTACGACGTCGGCCGCCTGCAGCGCCGCGGCCGCCAGCCGCACGAGCAGCGGCTGCTCGATGACCGCACCTCCGCGATCCGCGT
>NZ_JBFWPA010000076.1:0-31563 GCF_050250235.1 Pseudorhodoplanes sp. | reverse complement strand
AAATCTTCCGCGAGGTCGAGCCTGAAGATCTCCTGAAATATGGCTTGATCCCGGAATTCGTCGGTCGCCTCCCGGTGGTCGCCACGCTTGAGGATCTCGACGAGGCCTCGCTCAAGAAGATCCTGGTCGAACCCAAGAACGCCTTGGTCAAGCAGTATCAGCGGCTGTTCGAGATGGAAAACATCGACCTCACGCTTGCCGAGGAAGCGCTGGGCGCCATTTCCCGCAAGGCGATCGAGCGCAAGACCGGCGCCCGCGGCCTGCGATCGATCATGGAAAGCATCCTGCTCGATACCATGTTCGACCTGCCAAGCCTGGAGGGCGTCGAGGAGGTGGTGATCTCCCGCGAGGTGGTTGAGGGTACCGCCCGCCCGCTCTACATCTACGCGGATCGGTCGGACCGTACCGCGGAAAGCTCGGCCTCGGCCTGATCCCTCGATTGGGTTTGCGCCCCGCTGCGACAGGGCCGGAAGAATCGCTTACACTAGACTGCCTTGGGTTTGGCGCCTGGGCCGGCCGCACTCGCAGGCTGGCTTCGTTCTTGCTAGTCTGATGCGGGGAACCGCGAACCGGTTCCCTTGACACCCTCCTGCTGCAACGCCACCTATCGCAGGCGAACGGATCGCGTACGAAAGACTTACTTCACTCTGGGCAGGGTTCGTACTTCGCCCTCGTGCATGGCCAAAGTGCCTTGAGCGCCATGCTCCCTCCCGGGCTCCCTCGGCACTCCTGTCGGTTGCGCATGATGCGGACCTTCGGGAGGGGCACAAGAACAAAGGAATGACGGCCATGACGACCACAAACAAGCCGCGTCCACCTCTGATCGCTGGCGAAACCCGGGCCTATCCGGTGCTTCCGCTGCGCGACATCGTCGTGTTCCCGCACATGATCGTCCCGCTCTTTGTCGGCCGCGAAAAGTCGATCAAGGCGCTGGAAGAGGTAATGCGTTCGGACACGTTCATTCTCCTTGCCACGCAGAAGAACGCTTCGGATGACGATCCGGCGACCACCGACATTTTCGAGGTCGGCACGCTCGCCAGCGTCCTGCAATTGCTGAAACTGCCGGACGGCACCGTGAAGGTGCTGGTCGAGGGCGCGCAGCGCGCCAAGGTTCTTAAATATACCGACCGCTCCGAGTATTTCGAAGCCGACGCCGTTGTGCTCGACGATCATCTTGGCGAGCACGTGGAGGCCGAGGCGCTGGCGCGCTCGGTGGTCAACGAATTCGAGAATTACGTGAAGCTGAACAAGAAGGTCTCACCGGAAGTGGTGGGGGTGGTTCAGCAGATCGACGATCATGCCAAGCTCGCCGACACCGTCGGCTCGCATCTGCAGGTCAAGATCGCCGACAAGCAGGCGCTGCTCGAGACAGCGAGTGTTCCGCAGCGGCTTGAAAAGGTGCTCGGCCTGATGGAGAGCGAAATCTCCGTGCTGCAGGTCGAGAAGCGCATCCGCACGCGCGTGAAGCGTCAGATGGAGAAGACGCAGCGCGAATATTATCTCAACGAGCAGATGAAGGCGATCCAGAAGGAGCTGGGCGACGAGGACGGCAAGGACGAACTCGCCGAACTCGAAGACAAGATCAAGAAGACGAAGCTCTCCAAGGAAGCCCGCGAGAAGGCGCAGCACGAGCTCAAGAAGCTCCGGCAGATGTCACCGATGTCCGCCGAGGCTACCGTCGTGCGCAACTATCTCGACTGGATGCTGTCGATCCCGTGGCAGAAGAAGACAAAGGTCAAGAAGGACCTCAAGGCTGCGCAGGATATCCTCGACGCGGATCACTATGGCCTGGAGAAGGTCAAGGATCGCATCGTCGAATATCTCGCCGTGCAGCAACGGGCCAACAAGCTGACCGGTCCGATCCTGTGCCTGGTCGGCCCTCCCGGCGTCGGCAAGACCTCGCTCGGCAAGTCGATCGCCAAGGCGACCGGCCGCGAATTCGTGCGCGTGTCGCTCGGCGGCGTGCGTGACGAAGCCGAGATCCGCGGTCACCGCCGGACTTACATCGGCTCGATGCCGGGCAAGATCATCCAGTCGATGCGCAAGGCGAAATCGTCCAATCCGCTGTTCCTGCTGGACGAGATCGACAAGATGGGCGCGGATTTCCGCGGCGATCCGTCGTCGGCTTTGCTCGAGGTGCTGGATCCGGAGCAGAATTCGACGTTCAGCGACCATTACCTGGAGGTCGATTATGACCTCTCCAGCGTGATGTTCGTGACCACGGCGAACACGCTCAATATCCCGCCGCCCCTGATGGATCGCATGGAAATCATCCGGATTGCGGGCTATACAGAGGACGAGAAGCTCGAGATCGCGCGCAAGCACCTGATCCCGGCTGCGATCTCCAAGCACGGGTTGACCGCGAACGAATGGACGATCGACGATGAGGCTCTGCTGACCGTCATCCGCCGCTATACGCGGGAAGCAGGCGTGAGAAATCTCGAGCGTGAAATCTCGACTCTGATCCGCAAGGCGGTCAAGGAGCTGACGCTTTCAAAGAAGAAGTCGGTTGCCGTCACCGCCAAGGAACTGGGTGACTATCTCGGCGTACCCAAATATCGCTACGGCGAGGTGGAGGACGAGGACCAGATCGGCGTGGTCACCGGTCTCGCATGGACCGACGTTGGCGGTGAGCTGCTGACCATCGAAGGTGCGATGATGCCCGGCAAGGGCAAGATGACCGTCACCGGCAATCTGCGTGACGTCATGAAGGAGTCGATCTCGGCGGCGGCATCCTACGCCCGCTCGCGTTCGATCGCCTTCGGTATCGAGCCGCCGCTGTTTGACCGGCGCGACATCCACGTCCACGTGCCGGAGGGCGCGACGCCGAAGGATGGTCCGTCCGCGGGCGTCGCCATGGTCACGGCGATCGTCTCGGTGATGACCGGCATCCCGGTCCGCCGCGATGTCGCGATGACCGGCGAGATCACGCTGCGCGGGCGCGTCCTGCCGATCGGCGGGCTCAAGGAGAAGCTGCTCGCCGCCTTGCGCGGCGGCATCAAGACCGTGCTGATCCCCGAGGAGAATGCCAAGGACCTCGCGGATATCGCACAGAACGTGAAGAGCGGGCTTGAGATCGTCCCGGTCTCCCGCATGGACGAGGTTCTGGCGCGCGCGCTGGTGCGAAAGCCCGAGCCGATCCAGTGGGAAGAGCCTGCGGCGAAGACCGCAGCCGAAAAGGTGGCCGACGACGAGGCCTCGGCGCTGACCGCGCATTGAACTGACGAGCCTGAAACGAACGCAAACGGCGGCGCATGTGCGCCGCCGTTTGATTTTCGGCGGGGCGCGGCGTATTTGATCCCGTCGAGCGGCGGGCACATGGCCGCGTCGTCTCAGGCGGCTGGTTCGGTTCGGCCGCACGGGCGGTTAGCTCAGCTGGCAGAGCATCTCGTTTACACCGAGAGGGTCGGCGGTTCGATCCCGTCACCGCCCACCATTTTCTCCGAAACGGCCATCCAATCCAACAATTCGTCGCGGGCGTCGCGGAGCCGACGCCGGGATAAAGAAGACAATCTCCAGATGTCTTTCTTGGTATTGCAACCTTTAGGACATATTGCTAGCCTGTGACTGTCTCTGGTTGCAGGAGAGTGGTCATGACGGTTCAGCGTTCGGAAATTCTGTCGTCGCTTCGATTGGTTCGTGAGGATGTGGAGCGGCAGATCGCGGAGCTCGACCGCTTTCGTGCGCTGAAAGCAATCGAGCAGACGATGGCGGAATTTGCGGGCCTGGTGGATTTCACCAGCTCGCTGGCTGACATCCGCGACCACACGCAGCGTCAGCTCGAAGACACGCGGGAATATCGTGCGCTGCGTACGATCGAACGAATGATGCCGGAATTGTCGGAGGTGTTGGCCCTGCTGCACGGAGCGGCGGAAAAGACCGGCCCGCAACAGAACCACGATGAAGCCGAAGCCCTCGCGGACGATCAATCGGACACGTCGGCGGCTGCTTTGCTCGAGACGGCGCCCACGATCGAGCTGCGCCAGACTGAAGCGGTCGAGTTCGCAGCTGCCGCCGAGCCGTTTGCGGCGGCAATCCCGACCGGGGACGGCATGTCTGAAGCGGAGACGCCGCACGGCCCTGTCGACGATGCGCGACAGCTTGCGACGGAAGCGGAGGAGCAAACGGAGGCGTCGGCGCCCGTCCCCTCGCTCGCGGACAGTGTCGCCCAACTCATGGCGCAGTCGATCCCGCCCCCCGCACGGGAGGCATACACGGCCGCTGCGCCCGACGAGCGAGGTGGCACAGCGCCACCGCAGGCCGAACGCGCCGCGTGAGGCACGATTCGAATGCGATGAGGCCAAGGTTGGGAGCCGGTCATGAATACCTATCAGTCGCCTTATGTCGAAGGCCAGGTGCTCGGTGCCGAAGGCGCGGAGACCGAGCGGGAGGGTCAGCAGACACATCCGCTGATCACGTCGCAGACCGAGGCCAAGATCAACGGTTGCACGAAAACGGCATCGGATTGCCTGCACAAGACCACGAAGCTCGCACGGGAACTCAATCACGGCACCGTATCCGCGGCCCATCTGGTTCTCGCCATGACCCTGATCCCGAATGCGAGCCGCCAGTTTGATGGCAAGGTGGATGTCGACAAGGCCTTCCGCGCCGCGATGCTCGCGCTGATGGATGTAGAACGGGGCAGCCCGGTCAACGGCGCGCTTCCGAGCCTGTCGGCGGAGTTCAAGACGATCGTGACACTTGCCCAGGACCTGGCGCGAAAGCGCGAGCAGGAGGTGTCGGTGGACGATCTGCTGAACGCGCTCGATCGCCTGCCGTCCGATTCGCCAGCGGCACAGATCATCCGGGGCGAACCGCGAAGTGACCCCGGCATCGATGCCGGCCAGGCACTGGATCGGCTCGCTTCACTGGTCAATCAGCAATTTCAGGAAATCAGGCGTCAGATCGACGCCATCCGCCTCGACACGCTGTCCGGTGAAATCTCGCGGCTCAAATCCTATCTCGAAACCCGCGATGGCGCGCTTGAGCAGCAGATCAGAAGCGGCTTCGCCGACACCGTCAGCCGGTTGCAGACCGATCCGCAGGAGGCGCTGCACCCTGTTGTCGAACAACTGCCGAACCAGAACCCAAAGCCATTCTGGGAAATGTTTTTCGGCAATGGGTCGCGACCGGAGCCAGGGCCCGCAACCGTCGCGACGCCTGTTGCCGATGATTCTCCACCTTCGCCGGTCCGCTGGGCACCATAGCCACCATGAAGGGTGGTCCGTCCTGCGCGTCAGCGGAAACGGATCGCCTGGATAAAGGTCTCTTCGGATTGTGGTACCGCGGCCGGAAACGGCGGCATCGGCTGCGCGCGCGCGATCATCGCCATGGCTTCGTCGTCGACCGCCGATGAGCCTGACGACCGGACGATGCGGCGCGCCACCACGCGCCCACTGCGATTGACCGTAAAGCTTACGACCGCGGTGCCGCGTCCCTTTGCCGGACGCTTGAAGCGCTGAAGGTGAGCGCTGAGCAAATGCGCGTAGGTCACCATCGCTCGCTTGGCCGCCGTGGTGCCCGCCGAGGGCGATACCGGCTTGTTCGCGCGCTTCTCCACATTCGGATTCGACGTCGGCTGCCGGACCGACTGTACTTGCTGCTGCACTGGCTGTTCGACCGGCTCCGGCGGCTTGGGCTGCGGCACCTGCTGCTTCTTTTCCTCGACGACTTCCTTCTTCGGCGGGACCACGATGTCCGGATCCAGTGCCGGCGCAGGTGGCACTTCGATGACCGGTTCCTCGGCCGCCTGCGGCGTGACCTCCGGCTGCAGCGTCGGTTGCGAGTCGATGGTTTCCGGGCCGGGAGCGAGATCGGCCTCGGTTTCCGGAGCGGCCGCCTCGGGCGCGAATTCGATCATCACCGCCGGGACGTCGGCTCCGGTTATTCCGGTCTCCGGCTTGACATACAGGTAGACCGCGACAAACGCCGCATGGGCGGCCACGACGAACAGGACCGCGCAGAGCCACCGCCAGGGATGCAGCTCCTCGTCCTCGTCGAGTCCCGCGATCCATGTGACCGCATTCATCTCTTCTCTTCCCGCGCTTCCAGTCCGACCAGCCCGATTTTCAGATAGCCGATCGAACGCAGCGCGTTCATCACTTCCATGACGTCGCCATAATTCACCGCCCGGTCGGCGCGCACAAAAATCCGCTCCTCACGGTTGCCCTTGGTCGCGGCCTCAAGCGCAGAAGGCAGGCTCTCGTGCGCGATCATGTCCTCGCCCACCGCAAGCGAGCGGTCCGCCCGGATGGTGAGGAAGACCGGCTTGTCCGGCCGCCGCTGCGGCTCGGCGTTCGAAGTCGGAAGCTCGACAGGGATGTCGACGGTCGCGAGCGGCGCTGCAACCATGAAGATGATCAGGAGAACCAGAATGACGTCGATGAATGGCGTGACATTGATGTCATGCGTTTCGACATCTTCGTCGTCCTTCGAGAAGTGAACCGCCATGCTTCACTCCGCCGCTTGGCGTAGCCGCGCGCCACTGCGATCGAGATCGCGCGATGCCAGGCGCAGGACATTGGCCGAAGCGTTGCCGAGGATCAGACGATAGCCGCCGATCGAGCGCGTGAACACGTTGTAGATCACCACCGCCGGAATTGCGGCGACCAGTCCGATCGCCGTCGCGAGCAGGGCCTCGGCGATGCCGGGCGCTACCACCGCAAGGCTCGTCGTGTGGGCTTTCGAAATGCCGATGAAGCTGTTCATGATCCCCCATACCGTGCCGAACAGGCCGACGAACGGGGCGGTGGCGCCGATGGTCGCGAGCACCCCCATGCCATTGCCGATGCGGCGGCTCGCGGTCGCCTCCACCCGCTCCAGTTGCCAGACGATACGCTCCTTGACGCCTTCCTTCGGCAGCGTCTGCGACAGCTCCACCTCATGCGCGGCCGCACGCACGAGACGCGCCACCGGATCCTTTTCCCGGGCGAACTCACGCTCAGCTTCGCCGAGCGACTTGGCATGTTCCAGCCACCGGTTCTTGCGCCGTGCGCGGCGCTTCTCGAACCGCAACTCCACGCTCTTTGCGAACCACACCGTCCACGTGAGGAACGAAGCGAAAGCCAGCCCCACCATCACCGCCTTCACGACGATGTCCGCGTCGAGAAACATCTGCCAGGGTGTGAGGTCGCGCGGCAACATGTGCGCCGGGATCGTTCCGGCTGGCTGAGCCACGTCGCCTGCATCCGGCACGGAAACGCCCGGATTGTTCTCGGTCGAAGATGGCCTGTCGACCGGAGTTACGGTCGCTTCAGGTTGGACTGCGGCGGGCGCTGCGGGAGCCGGTGCTCTGTCAGGAGAGGTTGCTTCAGCGGGTGCGCTCGTCGCGGATGGTGCCGGTGGCGTCGTCACGCCGCCGGGTGTCGTGGAGACCGGCGGAACGGGTGCAGGCGTGGATGGCGGCGCTGGCTGGGCCTGTGCGAATGCAGCCGAACCCAACGCAAGCGAGAGCAACGACACCGTTACCGCTGCGAGCGATCTGGAAAGAAGAGTCATGTCTCGTGTCCTTCGCGCGGCGTTCTGGGACGCGCTTCATGTCGGAGCGGCGTGTGTGGCAACGCCGCGGACATCGTCGTGAAGGTGTTCAATCGCAAAACACAGAAATAAATCAACCGCGATAGTTTTTACTCGTTCCAAACACAGAACCGAATTTGTCCAAGCTGCAGATGAGCAGCTATTCGCAAATGGAATTGCGCGGCCGCTCGCGATGTCCTTAGCTAACGTACTGAAATCACAGCAAGTTTTGACTTGTTCTAAGTGGTGGCGTTGGGGGTGAGAAATGATGGGTGCTTCAAGGGGCCACGAGCCTCTGGATGACGTTTGCAAGATGCTTGCGAGTGGCTCGATCGCGTCGAGAAAACATCGCGCCGGTTCGGTGAGAATCCGTTCGGGCGCACACATGCCCGCGATGCATGCGGCTATCGGGCTGGCTTCCGCATTCATTGCGACCAATGCGACGGCGCAGCAGACGCTGCCGACAATCGACGTGCAGCGCGGTGGTGGAACTGGGCGGGCCGTCACACGCACGCCCTCGGCTGAACACCGGCGGATACGACGCCCGAAACCGTGGCGGTGCGACCAGTGAAGATCCGACCGCGTATCGTGCGACGGGAATCGGACTGTCGCGTATTCCAACTCCGCTCCGCGATACCCCACAAACCATCAACGTGGTTACGCCTCAGGTAATCCGCGAGCAGGCTGCGCGTACCATGGAAGACGCGTTGCGCAATGTTCCGGGAATCACATTCCAGGCAGGCGAGGGCGGCATGCAGGGCGATGCGCCGTTCATCCGCGGCTTTCAGGCCCGCACCGACATGTTCCGCGACGGCATCCGCGATCCGGGCTGGTACACGCGCGACCTGTTCTCGAGCGACTCGGTCGAAGTGTTCAAGGGACCGTCGGCTTTTGCCTTCGGACGTGGATCCACGGGCGGCGCGATCAACATCACCTCGAAGCAGGCGACCGGCGCGAAATTCGTCGAGGGCACGGTGACGGGCTCCACGCCATTCGGTGTGCGCACCGAACTGGACGCATCCGGGTCAGTCGGCAACATCGATGCCCGGATCGCTGCGGTGTGGCAGGACATCGATACCCCTGATCGCGACAATGTCTGGACCAAGCGCTGGGGCGTCGCGCCTTCGATGAATATCAATCTCACCGAGCAGGCACGGATCAAGCTGAACTATATCTACCAGGGCGAGGAGGGCGTGCCGGATTACGGCCATCCGTATTTGCCGGCTCCGGCGCGCAGCACCATCAATGGCAGCTTCACCAACCCTGGCTATTACGGCAACGGGTCCCCGACGAGCCCAGTTCCGATCAATCGCAGCAACTGGTTCGGTGTCGTCGCCGGCCCGCTGGCCGATCGTACCGAGTCAGACACCAATGTCTGGACTGGCCGCTTCGAATACGATCTGACCAGGGAACTCAAATTGTCGAACACGACGCGATACATCACGGTCGATCGCTGGTCGCGGCCGACCGCGCCGCGCAGTCTGCAGCGGGCCAACAATACCAACTTCGCGTTTCCGGGCGATGCATATTATCCCGTCGATGCAATGACCATCGGCCGGCAACATTTCTGGACCGAGACGAACAACAGCCTGTTCGTCAACCAGACCGAAATCACCGGCAAGGTGCATACCGGCTCATGGGTGCACAGTCTCGTGCTCGGGATGGAATATGACGACGAGCGGCGCTTCAACCGGCGCGCCTATGGCCGTCAGGCGAACGGAACCATCGGCACCAATCTTTGCGATGCCGCCGATCCCGGCTGCCGCACCAACGTGGCGTTCCCGATCCCGACCGGCTTCGGCGGCGAATTCCTGGGCTGGGCGCCCGGACAGGCCACCAATGCGACGACCGTTGCCTGGTACGCCTCCGATTCGATCAAGCTCAACGAATACTGGGACATCATGGGTTCGGTCCGCAACGACGTGTATGTCGTCGATTACGCAGACCAGGGTCAGGCCAACCCGAACCGCGTCTACCAGCATCGCGAAGACAACATGCTGAGCTATCGCTACGGCGCCGTCTTCCATCCGACCAAATATTCGAGCATCTACGGAGCCTATGGCATTTCCTACAATCCATCGGCGGAACTCGGAACGCTCTCGGCGGCGGCGAACGCCACCAACAGTGTTCTGCTGGCGCCGGAAAAGAACGAAGTGCTTGAGTTCGGCGCCAAGGCCGATCTCATTCCTGAAAAGCTCACGCTGAGCGCTGCCTGGTTCAAGATCGAAAAGACCAATCTGCGGATCCCGACCGATCCGACGAATGCCACCTCGCCGCTGGTGCTTGACGGGCTGGCAGTGTCGGAAGGTGTCGAATTCGGCCTCGTCGGACGCATCACGGACCAGTGGCAGATCACGACCGGCTATGTTTACAACACGACCGAAATCGCCAAGACCACCAACATGGCCGACCTTGGCCACCGGTTGCCGAATACGCCCCTCAACAGTTTCACGCTGTGGACTACCTACGACATCACACCGCAATGGACGATCGGCGGCGGCGCGCAATGGCAGTCGATCGCATTCGTCAATACGGCGAATACGATCTTCGTGCCGGATTTCTGGAAGTTCGACGCGATGATGGCGTTCAAGATCGACAAGCATAACACGTTGCAGGTCAATCTGAACAACATCACCGACGAACTCTACTACGCGCAGTATTACGGCGGTCACGCCGTGCCGGCGCCGGGCCGCTATGCATCGCTGTCCTGGCGCGTGCGCTGGTAGGCACGCCCGGACATTTTCCGCCCGCCGTGGACGCCCGCGGCGGGCGGCGGCATTTTGGGAGCAGGCCGCATGATGGTGCACATTCCGGGACTTCTGCCTCCGCCCGAGGTTGCGGAGTGCCGCGCGATTCTGGAATCCTCGCAATGGGTCGACGGACGCGGCACGGCTGGCGAGCAGGCGGCGCAGGCAAAGTTCAACCTGCAGATTCCTGTCAGTTCGGAAACCGCGGCGAAGGCCGGCGGAATCGTGCTGCGTGCGCTTGCGCGCAACCCGGCCTTCCGATCAGCCACGCTGCCCCGCCTCGTGCTGCCACCGCTGTTCAACCGTTACGACGCCGGCATGCGTTTTGACGCGCATGTCGACGGAGCGATCCGCACGCTGCCGGGCTCGGGCGAGCAGATGCGAGCCGACATTTCATCGACGCTGTTTCTGACCGATCCAGCGGACTACGATGGCGGCGACCTCGTCGTCGAAGATACCTACGGCACCCACAGCGTGAAACTGCCGGCCGGCGATATCGTCGTCTATCCCGCCACCAGCCTGCACAATGTCACGCCAATCACCCGCGGCAGCCGCTGGGCGTCGTTTTTCTGGGTTCAGTCCCTGATCCGCGACGATGGCAAACGCACGCTGCTTTACGATCTCGATACCGCAATCATGGAGGTGCGGCAGCGGCTCGGAGATCACGAGCGCGCGTCGGTCGCGCTCGCCAGCCATTACCACAACCTGCTGCGCCGCTGGGCCGAGTTGTAGGCGCAATGCCGGCGGCTTCGAATACGAACGACGATCCGATCTACTATACGCGCCTGCGAAAGCTTTCGGACGCCCAGTTGCGCGAGCGATTGTCGGCGAGCGCCGAGGATGTGGGATGCATCGTCTACGCGGCTGCGGCCGGCGGCAGCAGCGCCGCGCAGGTCACGCTCGGGCAAATGCTGCTCGATGGCCACGGCATGCGGCGCGATCCGGAAGCGGCCTCGCGCTGGTTCGGGATTGCCGCCGCTGCCGGCGATCCGGACGGGATCAACATGCTTGGCCGCTGTTTCGAGAATGGCTGGGGCGGGGCGGTCGATCGAGCCAGAGCGATGAACCTGTTCCGCAAGGCCGCGGCCAAATCGCATGCCTGGGCCCAATTCAATCTGGGCATGATGCTGATGCACGATCGCGGCCATCTCG
This sequence comes from Pseudorhodoplanes sp., assembly GCF_050250235.1. Classification (GTDB taxonomy): domain Bacteria; phylum Pseudomonadota; class Alphaproteobacteria; order Rhizobiales; family Xanthobacteraceae; genus Pseudorhodoplanes. The sequence continues at coordinate 20,149 of NZ_JBFWPA010000076.1, read as the reverse complement.
GCGACGCCGCAATAGCGCTCACCTTGTTCGTGCGCTCGGCGCGGCAGGGCAACGCCAAGGCGATGAACATGATCGGGCGCTTTCGCGAGTTCGGCTGGACCTGCCGCGTCGATCTTGCATCTTCGGAACGCTGGTCCCGGCGGGCGGCAGAACGCGGCTGCTTTCGAGGCGCCGCGCATCTTGCGCGCCTTCTGTTCGAGCGGGGCAGGTCGAGCGAGGCCGAGTGCTGGTATCGCCGCTCGATCGCGGCAGCGCCGGTGCATTTCTGCCGCGATCTGGCAGCGCATCTGTTGGCACGGGAGCATCCCGCTCTGCAAGGTCTCGCGCGAGAGGCATTGCGGTGCGCCGCCGAAGCCGGCGAGGCACGCGATCTGTTCGCCTATGGATGCGTGCTCGCGCAGGGCCTCGGCGGAGCGGTCGATCGAGCGGAAGCGACGGTATGGCTGCATCGGGCGCAAGCGCGAGGCATTCCCGGTGCGCTCGGCATTCTGACATGATGGCGAGCCTGGCCTCTTCATTGGCAAAAAAAAAATGCGCACCGGCCTTGCCGATGCGCATGCTTCAAACTCGAAATCGGAAGATGAATTCAGATCGCGTCTTTCAATTCCTTCGCGGCACGAAAGGCCACTTTCTTCGACGCCTTGATCTGGATCGCCTCTCCGGTCGCGGGATTGCGGCCCATGCGCGCGGCACGCTTGCGAACCTGAAGGATGCCGAGGCCGCCAATGCGGATGCGGTCGCCCTTCTTCAAGTGCTTCGTGATCGTGGTCACCAGATCGCCCAGCATCGCTTCGCTCTGCTTCTTGGACAATTGGTGCTCCTCGGCCAACTGAGCCGCGAGATGCTTCAGGGTAATGGTCGGAGCTGTCGCTGGCTTCTTGTCAGCCATGGGTGGCCCTCCTTTTCATCGGCGCCGTAACGAAAAACCACTGATTGTGGCGTTTAGACGATTCGGGACTCGCCGGAAACGCCTTGTTTATGGGGGTCCAGAGCATTTTTGAGGTGGCGATGCAATGGGGGAAGGCCCATCCCGCAAGGGGTTTCGTGGCTGGCAGCGGCAAGGCAGCCGAGGGGGCTGGCGGCTCTGCTCTGTCAAGCAATTGAAATCATGAGAGAAATGGGCTGAGTATGCAAAGTGTCGGAAACGCGTGAGGATTCGAGGGCGCCCCTCTCTGGTGACTTTCGAGGGTGAAGCTTGAAGCGGCCCGCTGCCTTGTGGAAGCATCTGCAATGAATGGACGCGGAACGACCGCCGCGATGAGATTACACGGGCTTCATCCGCAGGACCGGTTGGCGAGATGCATCTGATGACGCAGGTTCGAAGGATCGGCTTCAGGGCCGGGTTCCTTGCAATACTGACCGTTGCAATGCTTGTTCCGGGCGCGTGCCCTGCACAGGTCCCCGGAAATGGGCCGGTTGAAGTTGTCCCCATTGTCCCTCACGGAAAGGACGTCAATTGTCTTGTGCTGTCGCAGGACGGACAACTGGTCCTTACCGGCTCCGACGACAAGACTGCGAATTTATGGCTGGCCCGCTCGGGTCAACTCATCCGATCGTTCGACCACGGCAGTGAGGTCCGAGGCGTTGGCTTTGCCCCAGATGGCAAGCGCATACTGACCGCCGGAAGCGATGGGGCAATCAAGCTTTGGGATGCCGCGACTGCGCGCGTGATCACGACCTTTATCGGACATGGGGCCGTAAGCCTGAACAAATATGCCATGGCGTTCTCCAGCGATGGATCGCGGCTGGTATCGGCGAGCCTGGATGACAGTATCCGTGTCTGGGATGTCGCTTCCGGACGAATGATCAAATCCGTCGACACGAAGCATCTCGCCATGCATCGGATCTTTCGTGAATACCGGCGTCAGCCATTGCAAGAAGTCACAATATCTCCAGATGGCGAACGTGTGCTCACCAGCAGCGGATATTTCGGCCAGGAGGACTTCGCGATAAGGCTGTGGGATGTGTCCGCGGGCTCTGTGGTTCGCGAATTTCGTCAGCACAGCAAACGCATCACCTCCGTGACGTCTTCCGCCGACATGGCCGTGATCGTGTCTGCGAGCGAAGACAATACCATGATTATCTGGGACGGCAGGACGGGGCGACCCGTGCACACCGTTCCGCATCGAGGTGGCTGGTCCCTGGGCGTCGCACTCTCGTTCGACGGCAGAACTGCGTTTACCTCAGACGACAGGCAGATTGCGGTATGGGACACGGCAAGCGGCACATTGCTGCGCGAATTCAAAATCCCGAACGTTGCCAGGCTGGCGGTGGCGCGTGAAGGCGGGACCGGTTTTGCAATGAACTACCTTTCGTCGTTGATCTCGTTCGACTTGGTGTCCGGCGCGATCAAGAGCGAGCGGACCGTTGCAAAATCTCTGGAGGCGGCACGCTTCAGCGACGACGGGCTTACGTTTACCACCGGAGCGACGGACGACAGGATTCGAAGGTGGGATGCAGCTTCCGGACAGCTGGAGCAGATCGTCGGCCACTCGTATCGACACATGTCCTATGCCGGCTCCGGGCCGCACGTGGTCGGCGATGATGCCGCGGACGGGCAGAAGCTGTTCAAAATATTTGACGTCACGACGGGCGGGCTCGTTAGATCGCTAACCGGTTCGAACTACGTTGGCGGGCTTGCAATCTCGGCGGATGGCAGGCGCATCGCCAGCATTGCGGGCGGCAAGGCACTCAGCTTCTGGGATGCGGCCAGTGGCCGGCTCGTGCGCAACGTCACTGCAAGCAAAGAAGACTTTGAATCGATTGCGATGTCGCGTGACGGCAAGTTCGTCCTCTCAGCGACCAATCCGCTGCCGCCATTCGGCGCACCCCTGAACGGGCCGAAGCCACCACCTCCGAGAGGCAAATTGGAGCTTTGGGATTTTGCAACCGGTCGGCTGGTCCGCGCTTTTTCGGGCCATCAGACGGGCATTTGGAGCATCGCCTTCTCGAACGACGGCAAGCGCATCGTCTCGGGGAATTCCAACGGGCTGGCCTATCTGTGGGACGCAAGCACGGGCAGATTGCTGCACACGTTCACCGGTCACCGCGATTCCGTCTTTTCGGTCGCGCTCTCCGCGAACGGCGACCGAACCGTGACGGGAGGCATGGATTCCTCGGTCAAGCTCTGGGACTCCACCAGCGGCCGATTGCTTCGGACGTTCGAAGGGCACAAGGGCTGGGTTTCCGGAGTGGGGCTGTCTCCGGACGGCCGGCGAATCCTGTCGGCCAGTTGGGATGGAACCGCGAGAATATGGAACGCCGCGACGGGTGAGTTGCTCGCAACCTTTGTTGGCAAAGGTGATGATGAGTGGCTGGTGATGACCCCTGAGGGGTTTTTCAACGCTTCCGAGAGGGGTGCGGGTCTCGTCAGTGTCGTGCAAGGTCTGAGTGTCTGGTCAACCGAGCAATTCTATCAATCGCTGTACCGACCCGATCTTGTCCGCGAAAAGCTGGCTGGAGACCCGCGCGGATTGGTCAGGCAGGCTGCATCGCGTCTTGATTTGAACAGACTATTGGCGAGCGGCGAGGTGCCGTTGATAACGGTTGTGACACCGCGTGAGGGGGAGCAGTTCGGGAAAGAAAGTGCGGTTATCCATGCCGATATTCATCCCCGGAGCGGGGGGCTTGGCCGGGTGGAGTGGCGTCTGAACGGTGTCACGGTCGGAATAGACGACCTGTCGACGCAGACGCGTCAGGGTTCTGCGAACGCTGCGCCGCGCCGGTTGAGCAGAACACTTCCGATCGAGCAGGGCGAAAACGAAATCGAGATCGTCGCATACAACCATGCAAACTTGGTGGCGTCTCGGCCTGCACGGCTGCGGATTGCCGGTGTCGGATCCAGCAGCATTCCGTCCCGTCTCTTCGTGTTGGCCGCCGGCTTGAACGCCTATGCCGATCCCAAGCTGACACTCAGAAATGCCGTATCGGACGCAGATGCCTTGGCTGCGGCGCTGAAAAAGACGGGTTCCGGGATTTATTCCGAAGTGAACGTGACGGTGCTCAAGGATGCCGATGTCCGCGACCAGGGGTTGGCTGCAGCGTTTGCCGATCTGTCGAATCGAATTCGGCCGACCGACGTTTTCGTTTTTTTCATCGCCGGACATGGGAAGACAATCGACGGTCGCTATTTCTTCATCCCTCAGGACATGAAGCTCGACGGCATGGAATCGGTCATCCGCCACGGCATTGGTCAGGATCAGTGGCAACGATGGTTCGCATCCATTCCTGCCCGCCGGAGTCTGCTGATGTTCGACACCTGCGAAAGCGGAACACTCACCGACGACGCTACGGATACCCAGGCGCTTGGACGAACGGCCGCTTCCGCCCGGCTCGTTCAGGCCATCGGACGGACGATCATGACCGCGTCGAGCGGCGACGCCGACGCGCTCGAGGGTTATCGCGGGCACGGCCTCTTCACCTACAGCGTCCTTGAAGGGCTTGGACATGCGGACAGCGATGCTGACGGGAAAATCGACATCGGCGAACTGGCCATCTATGTCCATGTCAACGTCGCAACGCTGAGCGACAGGGTATTCGGACAAAGACAGAGACCCCAGGTCCGAATCACTTCCTCGAACTTTACTTTGGCGGCCGCTGGGTCCGTGCTTGCCGATGAGGAGCCGCGAAGTGCAGCGGTTCGAAATGCGACTCACAAGCTTGGCGTGGAAGCAGATGTGCGAGTTCAGCCATCGCCGGAAGCGCGGCGGTTGCGGCGACTGGCGGCCGAGACGCCCGTCAGTATCCTGTCCGCGGAGCGCGGCTGGACGCTTGTTGCCCGGGAAGGTCGCACCCTGGGCTTCGTCGCCAGCCGGGAACTGCTGCCCTTGCGATAGTGCCCAACGCGCGGAATCGCGTGACGAGGTTGAAGGTGCGCGCGGTCATGCGGCCGCGCCGCCGGTAGCCGGGGAGGCCAAAACGGCAACCTGAGTCGAATCTGGCTGGCGAAGGAGTCGAATCAGGTTTTGGGCCAGTTTTCTAAGCCATTGACCGGCAAGGCGGAAAATGGCGGGAGCGACGGGACTCGAACCCGCGGCCTCCGGCGTGACAGGCCGGCGCTCTAACCAACTGAGCTACGCCCCCGTTTCGGGAGTGCGGCGGACTTAAATCTCACCCCACGCCGAGTCAAGCGCGGCCGGACCGCTTTTGCCGCTCACCTCCGAAAAAAGGGGCCAGCCCACTTGGCATACGTCCGCTTCAGATCGCGCCGAGGCAATATGCACTGCCGTAGCGGCCGAAATCGTGGCTGGTAACGCCGTTACGCACGCAGCCTTGATACTGCGCCAGCGGCGCCATCACCGTGACCTTGACCACCGCGCTCTCGCCCGGCTTGACGAGACCGGCATGCACGGCCGCGACGGCAAGCGCGGAATCGCCGGTATAGATGTCCGTGCCCCAGAGTGGGCCTTCGGTCTCCCCGCGCACGCGAAAATAATAGCTGGTCCCGATGCTGCTCCCGAGTTCGAGCATGTGCGGCGGGGCGTCAGCGGCAAGATAGCCCTTGTCCAGCAATTGGCGGACCTGCTTCTTCGACAATTGACCACGCCGGTCGAAATAGGCGACCAGTTCCTGTACCACCTTCATGGCCTGCTCCCGTCCATTGCGATGACGCGCCCATAGGGCGGATTGAACTTGGTCGCCTGCGGCAGCACCCACAGCACGTCATAGGGCATCGTATGGGCCGGGAAGGCGATGTCGCCGTCGGTCACGATCACCGTGGAGCGCACCAGCGGGTCGTCCGCGAGCATCAGCATGGCGGGCGAAAGATCGCTGCCGCCGAACCCGCGCACCGCGTAGCTTGATAGATCATCGGGAGACACGGTTTCGTCGGCCGTGACGTCGGTGTCGCATTGCACGACACGGACAAGATCGACACCGGCGCCGTCGCAGAAGTCGGCGATCGCACCGAGGGCGAGTGGGATTTCCTCGGTCATCGAGCCGGAGGTGTCGAGCACCACGTTGAGCATCCAGGACGTGCGCCGGCGTCCCGGCATCACCAGGTCGCTGCGCTCTGCACCGCGCCGCGAAGGCCGCGCGAAGCTGCGTTCTCCCGCGCTCGATGCCTCGATCCAGCGCTGCAGGGCCTGCTGCCAGGAGGGCCGCAGGCGCCCGCGCAGCGCGGAAACCTGCGCGCTCATTCCGCCACCGATGGTGCCGCGGGCCTTCTGCTTGCCGATTGCCGCCGCCAGTGCCTGTCCGCGTGCGATGACCGCGTCGATTGCGGCCTTGCACTGCGCCTGATCCTGCGCCTCGGCCGGAAACATCTCGCGTTCGGTCTTGTCGGCGAGCACGTCGCCCGCGTCTTCGCTGTCCTGTGTTCGGTTTTCCTTTCCGTCGCCTTGGCCCTTTCCGAGCGCCTGCCGGACGCTGACTTCCTGGCCCTCCCAGACCTGCGTGCGTGAACGCATCAGTTCGGCGTTCCGGCGCATTTCCAGCACGATGTCCTCTGCCGAACGCTGGCGCGCGTCCGGCATGTCCAGGCCGCCGGCGGGTATGGTCGTGAAGCCCAGTTCGCTGCGCAGGATGTCGTTGATGATGTAGTCGTGAGCGTAGTTGAACTCGAGCCGTCCGGAGCCGCGGGCGCGGTCATGGGTGCGAAGTGCTAGATGAAGCAGCTCATGTGCCAGCACAAAGACCAGTTCGTTGTCCTTGAGCCGGGCTGTAAAGCCCGGGTTTGCCACCATGCGGCCCGATGCAAAGATGCCCATGGTGGGAACGCGCCAGTCGAGATTGACGCGCACGGCGGCCGCGAGCCCGGCAAGGTGCGGCAGCGGCACCGTGACCATGCGCAGCCCGTCCTCGATGCGCCGGAGGATCGCGCTTTCGGCGTTTCGGTCGGGTGCCGCGGCGACGACGACGCTCATTGCTTCGTCACCGTGCGAAGCAGCGCGAGCATCGCCTTGTCGGCGCCAAGCGCGCCCCACTGCTCCACCAGGTCGGTGAGCAGCGTGAGCTGCGCTTCGGTCGGCAGGCCGCGCAGGAATCGCGCGACGGCGCGCGGCTTGACCTTGCCGAGGCGGCCGGCCGCAACATTCTGACGGATCGCGTTCAGGATGAACCAGCGTGCGGTCTCGCCCTTCGGCAGTGTGTCGGGATGTTCGATATAGCCCTCGACCGGCGCAAGCGTGCCGACGGTCTCTTCGGCCAGCGCGCAGAACACCGCGGCATCCTCTGCCGACAACCGGCCGAAGGCGAGCGCGCGTCGGGTGTCCCGGCTGAGGATCCCGGCGGCTTCCGCCATGTCGAGCGCCTGCGACAGCTCGGCCCAGGCGCGCGGTGTCGAGAACGGCTGCGGGTCATGCGGGACCTCGCGCATCAGCGCGTCCGGCATGAACGAGATGTAGTTGCGGATATCGGCGCGGATGCCGGCTTTCCGCGCCCAGTCCTGCCATTCGTCGGCATCGACCCGCAGATTGAGAATCGTGACGCGGTTCACGAGCGCGGAACTCATGGCGCGAACCAGCGCGCGATCCTGCTGGCGGTTGCCGGCGGCGATCACCCAGGTGCCGGCGGGCAGGGCATGTTCGCCGAGCCGGCGCTCCAGCAGCAGCGAGTAGAACGCTTTCTGGACATCCGGCGCACAGGCCGGCAATTCATCCAGAAACAGGCAGAAGGTCTGGGGAATTTCGGGCAGAAGAATCCGGGGCGGGCAGAACACGGAACGCTCGCCGACGATTTTTGGCACGCCGCTGACGTCTTCCGGCGCGATCTGCGTCCCGAGCAGCGAACGGCAGGGCAGCCCGGCTTCAGCGGCCGCCTGATACACCATCTCGGACTTGCCGACGCCGGGCGGCGACAACAGCAGGAAACTCTGCTCGTGCGCCATGCACTGAACGAGCTTCTTGGCCTGCTTCAATGTGATGGATTGCTGGAGAGCGCTTGCGCCTGCGTCCATGGGACGGCTCCTGGGTGAAGAAATACGGGCGTTCCCTCACCAGGAACCGCATCAATCTAGGCACAAACAGCGATGAGCGCCAGCGGGCCCAGCCCAAAAATCGTCAGCCGAAGCGGCGACCTGCGGCAGCAGCGACGCTTGTCATGACAGTTTCATTACAGAATGATGACAATCCGAGGCGTGGCCGCCGTCCGGACACGGGTTTGCAGCATTCATGTCGATTTCCGGTTTCCGATTCCGTTTGCGCTCATTTCCCGCGATGTCGCGGTTTACCGACGGGGTATGGCCGGGCGTTTTTCTGACCCTCGGCATCCAGATTTTCGCTTTCCTTCGCATCGCTCAGACCGAATTTGGGCTTTTCGGCCAAAGTTTATGCGTCCTTACCTGGATACTTTTGAATTGCATCGTCGTCTTGCTGGTGCGTCGGGCTGCCGTCGCGGCCGCCATCTCGCTCGGGCTGATGGAACTTCTGATTCTGCTTTCGCAGTTCAAGTTCAAGATCACCTGGATGACGGCAACCTTTCTCGACGTCATGGTGATTGATCCAGACAGCCTCGCTTTTCTGTTTTCCGTGGTCCCGGGTCTGCGTCTTGCGGCCGGAGCAATTGCACTGGTCGGCATTGTTCTGCTGGTCTTGCTGTGGAAGCTGGACCGCACCCGGATCTGGCGCGCCGGATCGGCGCTCGCGGGGGCCATCTCGCTTGCCGCCATTGTCGGACTTTCGAACGCGGTACCCGAAGCGCCGCACGAGCCGTTCCAGGGCGTGAATCATGTCTCGAATTTCACGCGCTCGACCGTGGTCTCGCTGTCCGAGCTTGCGGATAGCGGCTGGCTCGAGATCGACCGGGCCGTGGCGAGCCGGATGAAGCTGTCGCCCGCGGATGACGATTGCAAGCCGCAAGGCAAGCGTCCGCACATCATCATGGTGCTGGACGAGTCGAGCTTCGACATCCGCCGCGCACCGGGAGTAGCCGTGCCGGACGGCTACGGGCACCACTTCGCGTCGTCGGACGGCAGGTCGCGATCGCTGATCACCGAAGCCGCCGGCGGCCCGACCTGGTACACCGAATTCAACGTCCTCACCGGGCTTTCGACGCGCTCGTTCGGCCGCATGAGTTTCCATGTCACGCGGCTGGCTGCCGGGCGCATCAAGCGCGGATTGCCGCAGGCCTTGCGCCGCTGCGGCTACAGAACCTTCACGCTGTATCCCGCCTATGGCGCCTTCCTCAGCGCCCGCCGCTTCCAGAAGAGCGCCGGTATCGATCGCCTGATCGACGCGCGCGAGATGGGCGCGGGTGACGTCGAACCGGACCGCTTCTATTACAAGAAGGCTTTGCGGCTGTTCGCCAGGGAGCGCGGAGAACAACCGCTCTTCATGTTCGTCTACACGGTGGCGAACCATTTTCCGTGGAATACGGCCTATCTTCCGCAACGGACGCCGCACTGGAAGGCGCTGAACGCGGACCCGGAGACCGACGAGTATGTCCGCCGCCAAACCATGAGCGCGCAGGACTATGCTGCGTTTGTCGCGACACTGAAGCGCACCTATCCCGACGATTCGTTCCTGATCGTGCGGTTCGGCGACCATCCGCCCGCGATCGCACCGCGGCTTATCGAACCCGGCATGACCGATGCGCAGATCGCCCGAGGCATCATGGAGCGTGACCCGCGTTTTTTCACCGCCTATTACGCAATCGATGCGATCAACTTCACGCCCGTTGATCTGTCGTCGGCGCGGGATGCGCTCGATGCACCATATCTGCCGCTGATGATTCAGGAGGCGGCGGGACTTCCGCTCGATTCCACCTTCGCCGAACAGAAGCGCATTCTGGAGCGCTGCAAGGGAATGTTCTACCGTTGCAGGGACGGCGCCGAGGCGCGGCGCTTCAACCGGCTGCTGGTCGACAGCGGTGTCATCCAGGGATTCTAGTCGAGGCGGTCCCCTTGAATATTCGGGCCTGCCGAGACGGCGGGCTTTATTAAGCCGCTTTTCTGGTGCCGTAAGCGGTGGGGACAAAATGGCCCGCTCACCTGCGTGACGAGATGCGGCCTTTGTCAAGGAATGATACCGATGAAAACCGGATCGAGCGGTGCAAATGTCGCGGAAAGCGACTTGCCTCCGCGCGTGACCATCGGGAGAACCATGGCGGCGCCGTATGACTTGAGGCAAGCGTTGCTAACGAACATGATCCGACGGCCCTTCGTCGTGGCGCTGCTCGCTTTCGTGCTGACGGCGATAACCCTGATCGGGCCCGCGCGCACGCAATCGCTGTCAAATGAGCCCGGCTTTCGCATCGTCGATTTCGACTGGGTCGACGCTGCGCGGTCGCGGCCGGTTCCGGCCCGGCTGCATTGGCCCAACGAGATCGCGGCCAGAGATCCGGCATCGAAGGCGCGCGTTCCGCTGATCGTGTTCTCCCATGGCATGGGCGGGTCTCGCCGCGGCTATTCATATCTCGCGCGGTATTGGGCGGAACGTGGCGTCGCCAGTCTGCACGTACAGCATGTGGGCAGCGACCGATCGGTCTGGACCGGAAATCCCTTTACCCTTGTCCAGCGATTGCATTCGGCGGCCCATGAGAGCGAAGCACTGGCGCGCGGTCTGGATGTGCGATTCGCACTGGACCGTGTCCTGTCGAACGATGCCGGCCCCTATGGGGCGCGGATCGACCGCCAGCGGATCATTGCGGCCGGCCACTCCTATGGTGCGAATACGGCATTGGTTGCTGTCGGCGCCGGTGTGATGCGCGAAGGCAGGCGGATCGAAGCCAAGGACCCGCGCTTCTCGGCGGCGATCCTGATTTCGTCACCACCGTTCTACGGGGAGCCGCACCTTGCTTCGGTGCTGGAAGGGGTCACGGTGCCAAGCCTGCATGTAACGGCCACCGAAGACATCATCAGGATTCCCGGATATTACTCGCCGGCGGCCGACCGACTTGCGATCTACAACGCCATTTCGACTCCGCGAAAAGCGATAGCCGTGTTTCAAGGCGGATCGCACAGCATGTTCACCGACCGTGCCGCGACCGGCGGCCGGGATCTGAATCCAAAGGTGAAGGCGGCAACGGCCGAACTTGCCTTGGCTTTCCTCGACCTTGTTTATGACGGCGACCGCACGTCGATGACGCGCTGGAATGCCAGGTGGCAGCCGATCATGGCGCTGTCGCCAGGGGCACCATCTCTCCTCAGTCCGGTTGCGCGTTCGCGAGGTCTGGTCCAGGCGACAAACTAGCCTCGAAGGAGCCCGATGAACGGAAGGTTGGCGTCCGCCATATCGCCGGTTCAACTTCTTCGCTTCGTTTTTCGGCTGGCCTGTGTGGCCCACCCGACGTTATCGATTCCTGCGAATAGCGCCGCCGGTAGCAGCTTCGCCTATTTCCCTTCCGCCTTCTCCGCGCTCCGCACCACGCCGCCGGCAACTTCGGTGAGAGTCGGGCGCGGCAGCGCCGAGAACGGCAGCGGTCGCGTCACCTCGATCGCGGCGATCCCGAGCCGCGCCGTCAGAAGCCCGTTCAGCACGCCTTCGCCGAGCCGCGCCGACAGTTTTGCTGCAAGGCCGTGGCCGATCACCTGCTGGATCAGGCTGTCGCCTGCTGCCATTCCGCCGGTGATGGTCAGATGGGTGATCACATGACGCAACAGCCGAAACAACCCGAGCGTACCGGGTCGCCCGCCATAGAGCAGCGCAAGCTTGCGCGCGAGCCCGAGCGTCGTGATCAGCACGAAGAAGATGTCGATCGCGGCCCGCGGTGACACCGCGGTTACGATCGACACGCGCTTTGCGGCATTGCTGACGAGCTGGCGCGCCTCGCGGTCGAGCGGCGCCATCAATTCGCGTTCGGCGAGGCGGATCAGGTCGGCGCCGTCGATGATCTCGGAGAAATGCGCCTGAAGCTTCGCGCGGCTGCGCGCCAGATGCGGCAACTGACTTTCGACCGCGAGCAGGTCACGCAGGATCGCCTGACCCTCGGCGCGGTTGTCCGTGGCCAGCGTTTGCGCGGCCCGTTCGCGGATATGGTCGATCTTCGCAAGCCGCGACAGCCCGGCAAACTCGCGCCAGGCAATTGCAAGAAGTGCCAGCAATGCAAGACCTGCAAGTGTGAGGGCGAACCAGCCGAGCGCCTCGAAGCGCGCGAACAGATCCTCGATCAGCTTCGTCACCGCAAGGCCGATCCCAAGCGAAACGAGGCCGCCGACTGCGCCGAACAGGAGCTTTCGCCAGGGGAAGCGACGGCGCGGGGCCGTCGCCGACGCCACCGCGGGAAGCTGCGAGTCGGCGGCATCGGCCTCCCGCAGGATTTCGACCAGCGGGTCGTCCTTGGCCGCGGTCACGACCACATTCGGATCGTCCGGTGAAAAGATCGCGGGCTTGCGCGGACGCACGCTCATTTCAGGCGGTCTCCGATCAGGAATTCGAGCGCGCGATCGAGACGGATATGTGGCAGGGCGGGCACGCCGGCATCGGTCCGCTCCAGGGCCGGCGGCCGGAAGCGCAGGAATCTGTAATCGGAGTCCTCGGATGACGCCGAAGACAGTCCGCGAAAACCGCTCGCTCCGGTGGCAAAGATGACGTCGGGATCGTCAGGCAGATCGCCGGGATAAATGACGATCTCGGCGCGGCCATCGAAGCTGCGCCCGCCTGCGCGCTCTCCCGCAACCGGGACGCCCATGATCGCCGGCAGGGCGCCGTGGGCACCGCCGACATGCGCCTCGGTCGTCGCGCGCACCGACGCCAGCGCGATCGCATCGACCCGCGCTCCGGAAAAATCGGCCCGCTCTACAGCGTCGGATACGAGGCGCGCCAGGATGCGTTCCAGCCGGTCATGCGACGAATGATGCAGCAGGTCCGCCTTGGTTGCGGCGAACAGGATGCGGTCGATGCGAGGGGCGAACAATGCGGAGATGATGGAATTGCGACCGATATTGAAGCTGTCGAGAATGGCGGCGAGCGCGCGTTCGAGATCATGGACCGCGTCCGGACCCGCATTCAGCGCGGTGAGGGTATCGACGAGCACGATCTGGCGGTCGAGCCGGGCGATATGATTGCGGTAGAACGGCCGCACCACCGCGTCCTTGTAGGATTCGTAGCGCCGCCGCATCATCGCCCACAGCGATCCTGATCGCGGAGAACCCTCCAGGCGGTCGAGCGGCGCGAAAGTAAGGGCCGGCGAGTCGGCCAGTTCGCCCGGCATCAGAAAGCGGCCGGGCGGCAGCAGGCTGAGCGCGAAACGCTCATTGCGGCAGTTCCGCAAATAATCGGTGAAATGCCGCGCGGCGGCCTGCGCAACGAGATCTTCGGCGCCGGCCTGGGGATCGAGATGAGCAAGATCGGAATGCCACTCCGCCGCGAGATGGGCACGGTCACCCTGCCGCGACAGCCGGATCGTCTCGGAAGACCAGTCTTCGTAGGTCTGGCGCAGCAGCGGCAAATCGAGCAGCCATTCGCCGGGATAGTCGACGATGTCGAGCGTCAATTCGCGCATCGCGCCGTTTTGCGACTGGTATTCGATGATCAGCCGCAATTCGCTGATCTGTCGGGTCGATTCCGGCCAGTGCCGCTCGGCCAGCAAGTGCTCGAGATGGGCTTCATAGGCGAAGCGCGGGACAGTGTCGTCGGGCTGCGGCGAAAGCCGTGCGCGAACAATGCGGCCCGACGCCATGGCTTCGAACACCGGAAAACGGCCGCCGCGCAGCAATCCGTGAACCAGCGCCGTGATGAAGACGGTCTTGCCGGCGCGCGACAGACCGGTCACGCCAAGACGGATGGTCGGCTCGAACAGGCTGTGGCCGAATTCGATCAGCGCCTGCGAGGTGAGGCGGGCCTGCTCGACCAGATTGGAAACGACGTTCGCCATCGCGTTTGTGCGGACCAGCATGGCGCGGTATTCGCGCAACCAGCGACAGATAGTGTTTCGTTCGCCGCCGCGAAAGCCGAGCCCCGCCCTTTCCGGATTCCCGCGGGAAGAGCGATCAGCCGCCGCGCCGCTCGGCCTGCCAAACGCCGGAACATTCGCCGCGGGCCGACTGCCAGCGACCGGAGCCGCCGGTGCGCGTCAGCCGCCCGGTGCCGCTGGCGCTCTGAGTGCCGCGGGCCACATTGACGCGGGTCGCACCACCGCCGCCGACGCTGCCGGAAATCCGGAAGCTCGAACTGGACGGGTCGGCATGGCCGACGCGGCCGCCCTTGATGCGCACGGCGTAACGATAGCCTCGATCGCAGGAGCCCTTTTCGGTGATGATGAGGACGCTCCACAGGCCGTCGAAGCTGCTGGTGGCGTGTCCTGGCCGCTTGGCGCGCTTGGACGCGGCGGCGGCATCCGCGAGCGGCGCGAGGACCAGCAATCCCGCAAGCGCCAATCGAGCAATCATCATCCGTTTCCCCTCGTGTGTCCCTGTTTCAGCGGGCCACTTTTCTAGGCTGATCGGAAAAGTCGGGTGGTCGGCTGGAGAATGCGTCGGGATTCTGGCCCTTGGCAAATCCGACCTCGTAGAGTGCCTTCATGTAGTCAGGATCGAAAGCGCCGCGGGCGGGCGCGGAGAAGCCCGGATCGACATAGGCGACGTGAAAGCCGATGCCGCTGCGCAAGGCGGTTGCATAGGCGCGGTCGATCGCGTTGCGGGTGACGAACTTGATCGCGGCGCTCACGGTCCGGCCGAGGATGCTGAGGGTCGTGCGTTCGGTGAGCTGGAAGTCCGAGTTCAGCTTCATGTTGGCGATGATGTAGAGGTCGGATGCCGGCAGCTTCGAGGTTGCGGTGCTCAGCAGCATGGAATCGGGTGCGACATAGAACTGCCCGGCCAGCCCGCCATCGACATGCATCTCCTCGAACTTCCGGCCGTTGCCTTCGACCGGGATCAGCGCAGGGGGGAAGGCGCCCGGGATGCTGATCGCCGCGACCATGATCCGGCGCACCAGATCGAGTGCAGCGTCGCCGCCATGCGTGGCGATTGCGCCGATGTCCCATGCGACCGGCCGTCCGGCATCGAGATTGGTGGTGAGGATCAGCAGACGCCGTCCGCGCGCATGCTGCTCGGCGATCGCCTTCAGCAGTTCCGGCGTCACGCGCTTCTTGATCAGATCGTGCAGCGGCCAGGTGTCGAGGAAGCTCTCGCCCTTGCCGCCGATCTCGAAAATGTCGGTCGCGCTGATGGTGGTGTAGGAATCGCGCAATTGCTCATCGTATGTCGGACCGAGAAAGGCAAACGGGGCGATCAGCGCGCCGGTGCTCACGCCGGTGACCAGCGCGAATTCCGGGCGGGTTCCCGTCTTGGTCCAGCCTCCGAGCAGGCCCGCCCCATAGGCGCCGTCCTCGCCGCCGGTGGAGAGAATGAGCCAGGGCCCGCGCTCGGTCGGCAGCGCACGCAAATATTCGCTCTCCGAATCGGCCCAGAAACGGGCGTCGGGCATGTTGGGAATCGCGGCGGCTTGCTGATCGGCGGCGGCGAACGGGATGCGGGGAATTGGCCCGGCCTGACCGGCGGCAGGAGCCGCCTTCGGGGCGGTCCTGGCCTTTTTCTTCGCCGGCTTTTTCTTGCTCTGCGCGGAAACGGCGGTATCCGGGCCCGCGGCGAGCGCAGATTGCGCGGCCCATCCGGTTGCCGCACCGGCGCAGTTCATCGCTGCAGCGGCGACAATGACGATCGCGAATCGAATCCTGTTTCCGGCTACACGCATCGAATCGATCTTGTCGCAAGCGATCAACGGAAGCAATTCGTCGGCATGCCGCATTTCGCAGGATTCACACAGTGTGGCGGTGGTTTCACGCAACGAATGTCCGAATCATCCGCGATATACCGGCTCCGGCTGCGAGAAAAATCCATGCAGGATATGATACACCAGCATGTAATTTTTTTGCTGAAAGCTCGCATGTGAGATGCCCGGCATCACGGCAAATTGCTTGTCGGGGTTGGGGAGGCGGCCAAAGAAGGCGATCAGATCGTCGAAGCTCGCGATCCCGTCCCACTGCCCGCGCATGATGATGGTTGGCGCCGCAATCCGCTCCGGTTCCACCAGCGGCAGGTTTGCGCACATATCGACATAGGTTCCGGTCGGGACCGAATCATCAAGCGACAGGATCGCATCGGCAAAGGCCTCGATGACGCGATCCTCCGCGGTGCCAGGATGATCGCGGTTGAAGATGGAATAGACGAAGGCCTTGTCCATCGGACGGCGGTTTTTCGTCCGGAATTCGGCAAGCCTCTTTCTTCGCTCGGTCAGTGTCGGCGAATCCGCGCCGGTCCACACCATGGCGTCGAGGGCAAGCCGCCCAACCCGTTCTGGATGCAGCTGTGCAAACAGCGCCGCACGCAGCGCACCGGACGAGATTCCGTAGACCAGCAGACGGCGAGGGCCACGAAGGCTGGCGATATAGTCTGCGGCGGCCTTGCAGTCGTCGGCGCCCTGGGCGATCGGCGCATTGTTGTCGCGGCTCTTTTCGGAGCGTCCATAGCCCTCCATGTCGACGCACCACGTGTCAAAGCCGCGGGCGGCGAAATAGTCCATGGCCGAGGATTCCGGTCGGCCGGCAACCTGCAAATCGAAGGTCGGCTGGGAAGCCATCGAGGACCCGTGAACAAACAGCAGCGTGCCGCGGGTCGCCGCCGGATCGCCGGCGCATTTGTTCCACAGGAACAGCCGGGCGCCGTCCGGCTTGCGGGTCCAATGTTCCACGCCCGAGATGGCGCCCTGCCAAATTGCTTCCGGTCTGTGCATGTCGACGATCCGTTCGGTCAGGC
This sequence comes from Pseudorhodoplanes sp., assembly GCF_050250235.1. Classification (GTDB taxonomy): domain Bacteria; phylum Pseudomonadota; class Alphaproteobacteria; order Rhizobiales; family Xanthobacteraceae; genus Pseudorhodoplanes. Next base: position 3,519 of record NZ_JBFWPA010000076.1, on the reverse strand, counting down.
GGCTGAAACTACCCTCGCGTGAGCCGGCCTACAAATCCCGCTGCAGGCCTGCGCTTTGCCACGGCGGATTCGGCGGGGGAGATGGCTTATGTCAGACTTTTCGCGCGCTTGCGGGGGCAAAAAGCCTGCGCTAAGCCTGCCGCGACTTCCTTCTTGGAACGAGTCCGAGCTGGGGCATGAGGGGGGCGATCCGGCGGTTCCGCCACCGGGTGGTCAATGGACGGGGTTTGGCCGGCTTGGCCGGCCGTTCGGTCCTGCGAGGAGAGACATGAGCGACCTGCTTCAGGACTATCTCCCGCTCGTCGTGTTCATCGCCGTTGCGCTGGGGCTCAGCCTTGCGCTTCTGATCGCGCCGTTCCTGGTCGCCTACCGCAATCCGGATCCGGAAAAGCTTTCGGCCTACGAGTGCGGGTTCAACGCTTTCGACGATGCGCGCATGAAATTCGACGTGCGGTTTTATCTGGTCGCCATACTCTTCATCATATTCGATCTAGAAGTCGCCTTTCTGTTCCCCTGGGCGGTGGCCTTCGGCCAGCTCGGCGCCTTCGGCTTCTGGTCGATGATGGTTTTCCTGGCGGTCCTGACCATCGGGTTTATCTATGAATGGAAGAAGGGGGCGCTCGAATGGGACTAGAGCGCGATGCCGAGAAGGCGTGTCCCGGACGTGATCCGGGATGCAAAGCGGTTTTCGGGTGCTGTCACGCTCGCCTGCATGGGATGAGCCAAACATGACCGCCGTCATATCTCCTGCCGCCACCGGCATTCTCGATCCGCGCACCGGCAAGCCGATCGGCGCGGACGACCAGTTTTTCACCGGCATCAGCGCCGAGCTGGCCGACAAGGGCTTTCTCGTCACCACCGCCGACGATCTCGTCACCTGGGCGCGCACCGGCTCGCTGATGTGGATGACGTTCGGGCTGGCCTGCTGCGCGGTCGAGATGATGCAGATGTCGATGCCGCGCTATGACGCGGAGCGATTCGGCTTCGCGCCGCGTGCGTCGCCGCGGCAATCGGACGTGATGATCGTCGCCGGCACGCTGACCAACAAGATGGCGCCCGCGCTCCGCAAGGTCTACGACCAGATGCCGGAGCCGCGCTACGTGATCTCGATGGGCAGCTGCGCCAATGGCGGCGGCTATTACCACTATTCCTATTCGGTGGTGCGCGGCTGCGACCGCATCGTGCCGGTGGACATCTATGTGCCGGGCTGCCCGCCGACCGCGGAAGCGCTGCTCTATGGCGTGTTGCTGCTGCAGAAGAAGATCCGCCGGGTCGGAACGATCGAGCGCTGAGCATGAGTGAAAAGCTGCAGGCCATCGGCGAGGCGATCAGCGCGGGACTGCCGGGCGCCGTGACCGGCTACGACATCGCCTTCGGCGAGCTGAACCTGCGCGGGACCGCTGCCGATATCGTCAGGATCGTCCGATTCCTCCGCGACGATCCGCGCTGTGAGTTCTGGAATTTCATCGACGTTACCGCGGTCGACTATCCGCAGCGCGAGCAGCGCTTCGATGTGGTCTATCATTTTCTGTCGCCGAGGCAGAATGCGCGCGTCCGCCTGAAGGTTGCGACCGATGAGACGACACCAGTGCCGTCCATCATCGGCGAATTTCCCGGCGCCGACTGGTTCGAGCGCGAAACCTACGATCTGTATGGCGTGCTGTTCACCGGTCATCCCGATATGCGCCGAATCCTCACGGATTACGGCTTCGAAGGCCATCCTTTGCGCAAGGACTTTCCGCTCACCGGCTTTGTCGAGGTGCGCTACGACGATGCGCAGAAGCGCGTGGTCAACGAGCCGGTGCGGCTCAACCAGGAATTCCGCAATTTCGACTTTCTGTCTCCGTGGGAAGGCACGGAGTATCGGCTGCCGGGCGACGAGAAGGCCAGCGCGCAAGGCAACAAGCTGACCGGCGAACCGGACAAGAAGGTGCCGTCATGAAGGGGACACTGAAGCCCGGTCTGAAGCACAGTCTTGCCTTTACGATCGGTGATCAGCAGACGGTGCCTGAATTTTATCCACAATCGCCGCTCTTCCGCGCGATGCCGCGGGTGTTCGCGACCGGCTGCATGGTCGGGCTGTTCGAGTGGTGCTGTACCGAGCTCCTCAACATGCACCTCGACCCGGGCGAGGGCTCGCTCGGCGTGCATGTCGATTTCAGCCATCTGGCCGCAACGCCGCCCGGCATGACGGTGACCGTCGAATGCGAAGTCACAGGCGTTGAAGGCAAGAAAGTCAGCTTCTTCGTGCGTGGTCATGACGGCGTCGACGTGATCGGCGAAGGTCGTCACGAGCGCGCCGTGGTCAACTATGACAAGTTCAATGCGCGTGTGGCCGACAAGGCGCTGAAGGCGAGGGCGGCCTGATGGCATCGGCGCAGCAGCAGTCCGGAGGTTGTCTGTGCGGTGCGGTCCGCTTCACCGCGACGCCGGCGGATCGCGATGTCGGCGCGTGCCATTGCAGCATGTGCCGGCGCTGGTCGGCGGGTCCGTTCCTGGTACGCGACTGCGGGACCTCCCTGAAGATCGAGGACAAGGCAAGTCTCGGCGTCTATCGCTCGTCGGAATGGGCGGAGCGTGGCTTCTGCAAGACGTGCGGCACGCCGCTCTATTACCGGCTGATCGACAAGGACCTGCATTTCGTGTCGGCCGAAGCCTTCGACGATCTGAAGGACTATGCCTTCACCAGCCAGATCTTCATCGACGAGAAGCCTGCCTATTACGACTTCGCCAACAAGACGCACAACATGACGGGCGCCGAAGTGTTTGCGCAGTTTGCTCCGGGCGATTCTGCGAATAGTGAGTAGCGAATAGCGAATAGAAGGAGGATGCGAAAATCGGGATCAGTTCATACCGTGACTTGAAAGTTTGGCAGGAAGCGATGACGCTGGCGGAGCAGACCTATTGTCTCACGTCGCGCTTTCCGAAAGACGAGGTCTACGGCATGACAAGCCAAATCCGTCGGTCGGCGGTGTCCATCGCGGCGAATATCGCCGAAGGCCACGGCCGGGAGAACAGCGGCAGCTTCATTCAATTCCTGCGTATAGCGCAGGGCTCGGTGAAAGAACTTGAAACTCACCTACTGCTGTCTGAACGGGTTGGCTTGGCGAAATCCGACGACGTCGCTCCGCTGCGTCAGCGCTGCGATGAACTGGGAAGGATGATGCGATCTTTGATCCGATCGATTCAGCGCAGACAGGCCAATGACAAGAGTTGAACGTTCTATTCGCTATTCGCTATTCGCTATTCGCGCTCACCAGGGCGCCTTATGGATTGCGCATGTCTAGCGGCGAAAGAAACTTCACGATCAACTTCGGGCCGCAGCATCCGGCGGCGCACGGCGTGCTGCGGCTGGTGCTCGAGCTGGACGGCGAAATCGTCGAACGCGTCGATCCGCATATCGGGCTCTTGCACCGCGGCACCGAGAAACTGATCGAGCAGAAGACCTATCTGCAGGCGATCCCGTATTTCGACCGGCTCGACTATGTCGCGCCGATGAACCAGGAGCATGCCTTCTGC
>NZ_JBFWPA010000075.1:0-31780 GCF_050250235.1 Pseudorhodoplanes sp. | reverse complement strand
ACTTCTTCCAGCGTCTCGGTTATGAGCGCAATCCGATCGCCGTCCGCACCCGAGTGGTCGAGAAACTGATCGCGGACACCGACGCCGTCATGGACAAAAGGAGCGCGTCCGAAGGCGCCAGGGACCTTGCGCGTCTGATGGAATAGTCGGGTCGGTCGCTCCGGCGCGCGTGCGGGGGGCTCGCACGCCTCATCCATGACAGCCACCGTGGATTGCAGATTGCGGGTCCCGGCCACGTCGGTGCCGGCGGATCGACCGGCAACCCTGTTGCGGGCCTCCCATGCACTGACTAGATGCCTGCGGCTGCGCAATTCTGCTAGTGGTCCAATTCTGACATCCGCATCCCTCCTCGGCAGGCTCTTTTGCGAATGTTGGAATCAAAGGACCAAGACAAGTATTGGATTCTAGTGGAGCTTCGGATTTGACATTCGCTTTGCGAGCCGCCGCCAGGCGGGTAGCGAATGTCAAATCCGTTCCGCCAGACCGTCCGCCCGCTCGAACCGGCCCCCCACATGCTCCCCGTGATCTCGATCCAGAATCTGTCCAAGACCTACGCCACGGGCTTCCAGGCGCTGAAACGCATATCGCTCGACATCTATGCAGGCGAGATTTTCGCGCTGCTCGGTCCGAACGGCGCCGGCAAGACCACGCTGATCGGCATCGTCTGCGGTATCGTCAACGCCAGCGAAGGCAAGGTCACGGTCGGAGGCCATGATATCGTCGAGGATTTCCGCGCGGCGCGCGCGTTGATCGGCCTGGTTCCGCAGGAGTTGCACACCGATTCCTTCGAGACGGTCTGGGCCACGGTCAGCTTCAGCCGCGGGCTGTTCGGCAAGCCGAAAAACCCGGCCCATATCGAGACGATCCTCAGGTCGCTGTCGCTGTGGGACAAGAAGGACGCAAAGATCATGACCTTGTCCGGCGGCATGAAGCGCCGCGTCATGATCGCGAAGGCGCTGTCGCACGAGCCGCGCATCCTGTTTCTCGACGAGCCGACCGCGGGCGTCGATGTCGCGCTGCGCAAGGACATGTGGCAGGTGGTGCGCGATCTGCGTTCCTCCGGAGTCACCATCATCCTCACGACCCACTATATCGAGGAGGCCGAAGACATGGCCGACCGCGTCGGCGTGATCTCCAAGGGCGAGATCGTGCTGGTGGAGGACAAAGCCGAACTGATGCGCAAGCTCGGCAAGAAGAAGCTGACGGTTCAGCTGCAAAGGCCGCTCGATGCGGTGCCGGCCGACCTCGCGAAATACGGGCTGGCGCTGATGAATGACGGCACCGAACTGGTCTATGCCTACGACACCAAGGGCGAGCGCACCGGGATTACCGCTTTGCTATCGGACCTCAACGCCGCGAATATCCGGTTTCGGGATCTGCAGACCGAGCAATCCTCGCTCGAGGACATTTTCGTCGGACTGGTGGAGCGCAAATGAACTGGCGGGCGATTCTCGCAATCTACAAGTTCGAAATGGCGCGCACCTGGCGGACTCCGCTCGGCAGCATTCTCTCGCCGGTGATCTCGACCTCGCTGTATTTCGTGGTGTTCGGCGCCGCCATCGGTTCGCGCATCCAGGAAGTCAACGGCGTCGATTATGGCGCGTTCATCGTGCCCGGCCTGATCATGATGATGCTGCTGACGCAGAGCGTGATGAACGCGTCCTTCGGAATCTATTTCCCGCGCTTTGTCGGCACGATCTATGAAATCCTGTCGGCACCGGTGTCGTTTGTCGAGATCGTGGTCGGCTATGTCGGCGCGGCAGCCACCAAGTCGATCATGCTCGGCGTCATCGTGCTGCTCACGGCGGGCTTCTTCGTCCCGCTGCAGGTCGCGCACCCGCTCTGGATGGTATCGTTCCTGGTGCTGACGGCGGTGACGTTCAGTCTGCTCGGCTTCATCATCGGCATCTGGGCCGACGGCTTCGAAAAGCTGCAGGTGGTGCCGCTGCTCATTATCACGCCGCTCACCTTTCTCGGAGGCAGCTTCTACTCGATCGACGTGCTGCCGCCGTTCTGGCAGACCGTCAGCCTTTTCAACCCGGTGGTCTACCTGATCAGCGGCTTTCGCTGGAGCTTCTTCGAAATCTCCGACGTCAGCGTCGCGATCAGCCTGTCGATGACGGTGGTGTTTCTCGTCATGTGCCTGATCACGGTGTGGTGGATTTTCCGCACTGGCTACAGGCTCAAGAATTGAGCTTCCGTTTCGTGTCCCGGGAGCAGCGCATCGCAAGACGATGCGCTGCAGATCGGAGACCTTGCATGCGTCTTTTCGCGGCGCTGCATCGGCTCATTTCGGCGCGCTTTCCGGCTGCGCCGCGCCCGGGACAGAAGGACGCAGCGCCATCGCGGTTGCGGTCCACTCGGTTTCCTTGCCGCCGGTATTGGCCTTGCCGGTGATCGCCTTGTCGGTGACCGTGCCGGTGTAGCGGGTGCCGCCGGCGGTGAAGGCGATCTGATCGCCGGTCAGCTTGCCGTCGGTGATCGGCGCGATCACGTTGCCGTTCTTCAGAGTGCCCTTGACGTCCTGATAGGTCTGTTCGAGCGTCAGCTCGCCCTCCGGCGTCTTCCACTTGCCCTGCACCTTGGCCGGCACGATCCAGAAATAAGCGGTGCAATGCGAGGTGCAGCCGCCGTTGCCGTTCAGCGAAACGGTCTCGTCCGCGCGCCAGTCGCCCATGTCGAACGAGTTGGAGACAACGCGGGTGCCCGGCTTCATGTCCAGCAATTTGGGGCGGAGCTTGACGTTGAGGGACGGCAGCAGAAACATCGTGATGACGGTGGCCCTGGAGAAGTCGCTCTCGAAAATGTCCGCCTTTTCGAACGTCGCCTTCGCCGCCACGCCTTCCTTCTCGGCGTTCTTTTTCGATAATTCGACCATGTTCGGGTTGTATTCGATGCCGTGGGCGGTGGCGCCGCGCTTTGCCGCGGTGATGACGGTTCGGCCATCGCCCGACCCCAGATCGATGACGTAATCGGCCGCCGTCACCTTGGCCATGTCGAGCATCCTGTCGACCAGCCGCTGGTTGGTCGGAACCCAGACGACGTCCTTGCCGCTCTGCCCGACCTTCGGTTCGAATGCCGGCGCGGGCTGTGCGACCGCGCAACTAACCGCCAGCGCCAGCGAGACGCAGGAGCCCGAAACCAGCCGGATGGAATGGTTCAACGCGTGCATTGCCGTCTCCTTCATCGCGGTCAATTGCCGCGTCTGGCCTGCCATGGTGCACCGGATTTGGTGGTGCCTTCAATGATGTCGCCGCGCACCCTGCCGGAATAGGCAACGCCGTCCGCGACGAATGTCAGTTCGTCCGCCGCAAGCCGTCCATCGCTGACCGGTGTTACGGCAACGCCGCTCGTGATCGAGCCGGCGAAGGTCTGGAATTGCTGCTTCAGGGACATCCTGCCGGCGACCCCGTCCGCGGTGATCGTCCACTCGCCGTCGACCTTCGCGGGCACGATCCACAGCAACGCCCTGCAGAAGAAAAAGTCGCACTCCTCCCGAAGCGACTTCACCTCGTCCGGCAGCCAGCCGCCCATCTCGAAGGTGTTCGAGACCACGCGGGTGCCCGGTTTCATATTGAGGATGGACGGACGCAGCTTGATATTGAGATCGGGGAGCAGGAACAGGACCACGACGGTCGCGTCCGAGAAGTCGGTGGCGAACATGTCCGCACGCTCGAACACAGCCCTGCCGCCCACGCCTTCCTTCTCGGCGCTCGCTTTCGAAATCGCCACCAGGTTGGCGTCATATTCGATGCCGCGCGCCAGCGCGCCACGTTTCGCCGCGGCGATCACGGCGCGCCCGTCGCCGGAGCCGAGATCGACCACCCTGTCGCTTGCGGTGACCTTCGCGAGGTCGAGCATCATCTCGATCAGGGCGCCCGGTGTCGGCACCCAGATCGCGTCCTTGCCCGGCTGGCCGACCAGCGGCCTGGCCGGCTTCTGCGCCGGCTGAGCCTGAACCGGACAAAGCGTGATGCATGCGGCCAGGCATGCCGCCGCCACGACACCTACGGCGCCGGGCAGCTTCACGCTCACCCGCGCCTCGCGTTCCAGGTACCGCCGGACTTTGTGGCGCCATTGATCCTGCGGCCATTCACCGTGCCGGTATATTCGGTGCCGCCCGCCGTGAAGGTGATCTCGTTGCCGTTCAGTTTTCCGTCGGTGATCGGCGTGACCACCTTGCCGCGCCGCATGGTGCCGGTGAAGGTCTGGAATTTCTGCTTGAACGTGATCACGTCGCGGCCCATTCGCCATCGTCCTTCGACCCTTGCCGGCACGATCCAGAGCAGCGCCTTGCAATAGGACTGGCAATTGTCCTCGACTTCGGCCACTTGGTCGGGCTCCCAGTCGCCCATCTCGAAGGTGTTGGACACCACCCGCGTTCCGGGCTTCATCCGCAGGATGGTCGGACGCAGTCGCTCGTTCAGTTCCGGAAGCAGGAACAGCGTCAGCACGTCGGCATTCGAGAAGTTGGTCTTGAAGATATCGGCGCGGCGGAAAGTCGCCTTGTTGGCGACACCGGCCTTCTTGGCGTTGAATTGCGACAGTTCGACCATTTTCGGATTGTATTCGATGCCGAGCGCGGTGGCGCCGCGTTGCGCCGCCGTGATGACCGTGCGGCCATCACCGGAGCCGAGGTCGATGAGCCGATCCTTGGGCGTAAGCTTGGCGAGATCGAGCATCTTGTTGACCAGCGCATTTGCGGTCGGCCACCAGACGACGTCCTTGCCGTCCTGGCTGACCTGTGGCTCGAAGGGCGGCTTTTCGGCGCTTGCCGCCTTGTCGTTCGGCGCCGCGGGCGCCGCGTCGGCCGCCGGCGTCTTCGGCGCTTCCGGGGTGGCCGCTTTCGGGGCAGGTTTCTCTGCAGCGGGCGCCGGCGGTGCAGGTTGCGCGGCGGGAGCTTGTGCAGCAGGAGCTTGTGCGACCGCGCCGCGCTTGGCCTGCCACGTATCGCCGGACTTGGTTGTCCCGGCGATGGTCTCGCCATCGACCTTGCCGGTATACTCAATACCGGCGGCGGTGAAGGTGATCTGGTCTCCCTTCAGGTTCCCGCCGGTGACCGGTGTGATGACATTGCCGTCAGCGATCGTGCCGGTGAAGCTCTGGTATTGCTGCTTGAGCGTCAGGGCGCTGGAATTTGCGCCGCGTTCGATCGTCCAGGTACCGTCGACCTTGGCCGGTACGATCCAGAGCAACGCACGGCAATAACCCGTGCAATTCTCGGTCACCTCGGCCCGCTCGTCCGGTTGCCAGTCGCCCATCGAGAACGAGTTCGAAACCACGCGCGTTCCCGGCTTCATGTCGAGGATGGTCGGGCGCAGCTTTTCGTTGAGGTTCGGCAGCAGGAACAGCGTGATTACGTTGGCCTTGGAAAAGTCGGTCTGGAAAATGTCGCCCTCGATGAAGGTCGCCTTGTCGCCGACACCCTCCTTCGCGGCATTGGCGCGCGACAATTCGACCATCTTCGGATTGAATTCGACACCGAATGCGGTGGCCCCGCGCTTTGCCGCCGTGATCACGGTGCGGCCGTCGCCGGAGCCGAGATCAAAGTGAATCTCGTTCGGCGCGAGCTTCGCCATATCGAGCATTCTGTCGACCAGGGCCTGCGGCGTGGGCACCCACACCACGTCCTTGCCCTGCTGACCGACGGTCGGCTCGAAAGGTTTTTCCGCCGGCTGCGAGACGGCGGCATTCAGCGCGATTGCAACCGCAAGCGATGAGATTGCCGCGAGGCGCGCGGCATGCGTCGTGAGCTTCATTTGATGCTTCCCTTTTCTTGCGGTCAGGCGCCGCGCTTGGCCTGCCACTTGTCGCCGGTTGCGGTCGTGCCCTCGATCGTCGAGCCGTTGACCTTTCCGGTATATGCCTTGCCCGCGGCGGTGAAGGTGATTTCGTCTCCCTTCAGCTTGCCGTTCGCGATCGGCGTGATCACATTGCCGTTCTTGAGGGTGCCGGTGAAATTCTGGAAGCTTTGCTTGAACGTGAGTTCGCCGTTGTCCATGGTCCAGGCACCGTCCACCTTGGCCGGCACGATCCAGAAAAAGGCCTTGCAGAACGAACTGCATCCCTCGGATACGACCGCTTCCTCATCGGCCTTCCAGTCGCCCATGTCGAAGCTGTTGGAAACCACGCGGGTGCCGGGTTTCATGTCCAGGATGGTCGGCCGCAATTGCGCGTTCAGCCTGGTGAGCAGGAACATCGTGACGACGTCGGCATTCGAGAAATCGGTCTTGAAGATATCGGCATTCTCGAAGGTGGCCTTGTCCGCCACGCCTTCCTTCTCGGCATTGAATTTCGACAGCTCGACCATTTTCGGATTGAACTCGATGCCGCGGGCGGTTGCGCCGCGCTTCGCGGCGGTGATGACGGTGCGTCCGTCGCCCGAACCAAGATCGACGACTGTGTCGGCCGCCGTCACCTTGGCCATGTCGAGCATCTTGTCGACCAGCGCCTGCGGTGTCGGCACCCAGATCACATCCTTGCCGTCCTGACCGACCGTCGGCTCGAACGGCTTCTGAGCCGGTTGCGCGAGAGCGACCGTCATCGCAACGGCCGCGGACACGCAGGACACCATCGCGGTGCGCGAAATGAAGGTCAGCACGTTCATACAAACTCTCCAGGGGATTTAGATCGCTCCGCGGCAATTCCACGGCGCGGTGTTGGGAAACTGATGCCGGATCATACTGGCCCGGTCCTGCGGTTACGAGCGTCCGTAGACGGGAACGATAGCCCCTCGCGTGACCGTGTTTTCAGGTGATGCAAGGAACAGGATGGTCTGCGCCACCTGCTCGACTTTGGGCCAAAGGGCATGATCGGCTTTCGGCATTGATTTGCGGTTTGCGGGCGTGTCCATGATCGAAGGGGCGACCGCATTCACGAGAACCCCGTCCCGCGCGACTTCTTCCGCGAGCGCCATGGTGAGCGCGGCCACGCCGGATTTGGCGATTGTATAGGCGGTCATGCCGGCGCCCAATCGCGGTTCCAGCGCCGGGCGCGCGGCGACATTGACGATGCGGCCACCGTCCGCGCCCATGGCCTTCAGCGCGGCCCGGCAGCACAGGAAGCAGCTCACGAGATTGGTGTCCAACTGGTCCATCAGGCCGGACTTGCCGGTGTTCCCGAGCTTCGCCGCCGCGAAGCCCCCGGCCAGATGGATCGAAGCCCAGATCCGGCCCAATCCGGAATAGAGCGAATCGGTCTGATCCTGGTCGGCCAGTTCGATGGCGGGATAAAGCTTGACCCGGTCGTCACCGCGATAGGGAAAGGCGTTGATGCTGTCCTTCGAATGACAGGGGATGTGACAGAAAGCACCCCGATCCAGCAAGGCTGCGGTCACCGCCGTTCCGAGCGCTCCGGTCCCGCCGGTCACAACCACATGACGGTCCCGGAAATCCAAGCGCTACTCCCGGCCGCGCTGGCTGCGGGTCGGCAGCACCTGATGATGAATCCAGTTTCGCACCTCGCGGGTGCGGATACTCTTGTCGAGAACGGTTGCGTCGAGGCCGAGCCGCCAGGCGCGCGGTTTGTCGGTCGGCTTTTCGTGCAGCACGGCGACGGTCTCCGCGTAGCTGTTCAACTCGTCATGGTCGTTGAAGAATCTTTCCTCGATCAGCCGCTTGCCGTGGCGGCGGAAGCTCGCGGCGATGTCGGCCAGCGAATATTCCGGATGATATTGCACGCCCCAGGCGGTGCAGCCATTGACCTTCACTTCCGCCGCCTGCACGGCTGAAAACGCGTTCAGCGCCAGCACCTGCATGTTCGGCGCGAGCGTCTCGACCTCATCGAGATGGATCGTCACGGCGTCGAACACCTCATCCTTGCCGGCAAAGACCGGATGACCGCGCCCCGGGGCGGTGAGGCGGATGCGGCGCCCGAAGCCGATTTCGCGCCCCTTCGGATTGCGCCGAACGCTGCCGCCCGCCGCGGTGGTGATGACCTGCAGGCCCCAGCAGCTCCCGAACAGGGGTGTCGATGAATCGAACACCGCCCGTGCCAGTTCGATCTGCGGGTCGATATGCGGGCCGCGGTCATAGACGTGCAGGGCAGAGCCCGTAATCACGACGCCGTCATAGGATTCGAGGCCGGCGCTGTCCGGCAGATTGGCTCCGGGGTCGGCAGGGTAGCAGATGTCCACCGCGGCCTGCGGCAGGAATTCGCGCAGAAGTCCCGCATAACCCTCGCTCGGCGCCTCGCCGCCGGCCGCCTTGAGAAGGCTGCGTCCGTCGGCGGTGTTTCCCTCGATCACGAGCAGGCGGGGGGCAGGCATTGCAAATCCGTCGGGCCGCCTGCCTGGGGGCAGGCCGTTCATTTATATAGGGATTTGCGGCCATTTTGCGAGAGTGATGCTTGGCGCGTGCGGTTCTGCGCGTCATTCTGGCGGGTGGGGAGGAAACAGACCGGTGGCGGACTTCGATCTTGCCATTATCGGTGGTGGCATCAATGGCGCGGGCCTCGCCCGCGACGCGGCCGGTCGCGGCTTGCGGGTCCTGCTCGTTGAACAGGGCGATCTCGCCTCGGGCACCTCCTCGGCGTCCACCAAGCTGATCCATGGCGGTCTGCGCTATCTGGAACACGGCGCCTTTCTTCTGGTGCGCGAAGCCCTGAAGGAACGCGAAATCCTTCTGCGCAATGCGCCGCACATCATCCGGCCGCTGCGCTTTCTGCTTCCCCCGTTGCCGCAGATGCGATCGCCGGTGCTGCTGCGGCTTGGCCTGTTCATCTACGACCATCTCGGCGGACGCAAGATTCTGCCGCCCACACGCACCGTCGATCTGACCCACAACGTCCTCGGCACACCGTTGAAGCGGACCTACAAGTTCGGATTCCTTTATTCGGATTGCTGGGTAGACGACGCGCGTCTGGTGATCCTCAACGCGCTCGATGCCGCCGAACGAGGTGCCACCATTCGCACACGCACCAAATGCGTGCGGGCGGAACGTTCCGAGGAATGGCGACTGATCCTGAATACGAGCGGCCGGCGGGACGTGGTTACCGCGCGGGCATTGGTGAACGCAACCGGCCCCTGGGTCGGGCTTGTCGCCGAAACGGTGATCCGGATGCCGGAGCCTGCCCGCGTGCGCCTGGTCAAGGGCAGCCACATCGTGGTGAAGCGGCTGTTCGATCACGATACCGGATACATTTTCCAGAATCCGGATCGCCGCGTGGTGTTCGCGCTGCCTTATGAGGGCGACTACACGCTGATCGGGACCACCGACGAGAATTATCAGGGCGATCCGGCCGGGGTTGCTCCGTCCGGCGCTGAAATCGCCTATCTGTGCGACACCGCCTCGCGCTATTTTCGCGGCACGGTCGCGCCGAGCGATATCGTGTATGCCTTTGCCGGTGTACGGGCGCTCTATGACGACGGCTCGAAAAGACCGGAAGACGTGACCCGCGACTATCATCTCGCCTTCGACAAGGGCTTCGGGCAGGCTCCGCTGCTCTCGGTCTATGGCGGCAAGATCACCACCTATCGAAGGCTCGCCGAGGCGGCGATGAAACTGTTCGGAAATGTGTTCGCGCCGAACCGGCCCTGGACCGCGCGCGTTCCGCTGCCGGGGGGCAATTTTCCCTATAACGGTGTCGACGCACAGGTCGCCCAGGCCCGCCGCTCCTGGCCGTTTCTGGAGGAAAAGCACGCCGTGCGGCTGGTGCGCGCCTATGGTACGCGGATCGGCGATGTCCTTGGTGAAGCCGACAGCTACGCAGCGCTCGGCATCCGCTTTGGCGCCGATCTCACCGAGGCCGAGGTCCGCTATCTGATGGCCAGGGAATGGGCCCTCGAGGCCGATGACGTGCTGTGGCGCCGCAGCAAGCTCGGCCTGCAATTCTCGGAGGTCGAACGGGCGGCGTTGCAACGCTTCATGGCGCCGCTGCCCGCGCTGAGACTTGTGACATAGTGGAGCGGATTTGACATTCGCTACCCACCCGGTTGCGGGCTCGTAAAGCGAATGTCAAATCCAAAGCTCCACTGGAATCCAATACTTGCTAGTGGTCCTTTGATGCTAACATTCGCCATAGAGCCTGCCGAGAACGGATGCGAATGTTAGCATCGGACCACTAGATGGCCATTCTCGCGATCGACCAGGGCACGACCTCGACGCGGGCCATCGTGTTCGACGCGGCGCTGCGTCCACTGGCGACCGCGCAGCAGGAATTCCGCCAGATTTATCCAGCGCCCGGACAGGTCGAACACGATCCGGATGAAATCTGGGCCGGGGTCGAGGCCACGGCGAGGGAAGCGCTGGCGCGTGCCGGACTCGGGGCCGCCGATATCGCCGCGATCGGTATCACCAACCAGCGCGAGACCACACTGGTCTGGGACCGGGTCACCGGCAAGCCGATCCACAACGCCATCGTCTGGCAGGACCGGCGCACCGAGACCATCTGCGCGGACTTGCGCGACAGCGGCCTGGAACCGGCCGTCGCGGCGAAGACCGGGCTGGTGCTCGATCCCTATTTTTCGGCGACCAAGATCGCCTGGCTGCTCGATCATGTCGCGGGTGCGCGGGAGGCTGCGGAAGCCGGACAACTGGCGTTCGGGACCGTCGACAGCTACCTGATGTGGCGCATGACCGGTGGGCGCGTGCACGCCACCGACGCCACCAATGCCGCGCGCACCCTGTTGCTCGATATCCGCACCGGACAATGGGACCCGGAGCTTGCCGAGCTGTTCCGCGTTCCGCTCGCGCTGCTGCCGGACGTGAGGGATTGTAGCGCCGATTACGGGATGACCGCGATGTTCGGCGGTGCAATCGCGATTCGCGGCGTTGCCGGCGACCAGCAGGCGGCGACGGTCGGGCAGGGCTGTTTCACGCCGGGCATGATGAAATCGACCTACGGCACCGGCTGTTTCGCGCTGCTCAACACCGGCGCAAGCCCGGTGGCTTCGCGCAACCGGCTGCTGACCACGATCGCCTATCAGATCGGAGGCAGGCGAAGCTATGCGCTGGAAGGCGCGATTTTCGTCGCCGGCGCCGCGGTACAATGGCTGCGCGATGGATTGAATCTGATGGCTTCGGCTTCCGAAACCGATGCGCTTGCCGCGCGCGCCGATCCGGCGGAGCAGGTCTATCTGGTGCCGGCCTTTGTCGGGCTCGGGGCGCCCTATTGGGATGCGCAGGCGCGCGGCGCCATGTTCGGGCTGACCCGCAATTCCGGAGCCGCCGAATTCGCCCGCGCCGCGCTGGAGGCGGTCGGCTACCAGACCCGCGACCTGATCGAGGCCATGCATGCCGACTGGCCGGGCGCCGCCGGCACGGTGCTGCGGGTCGACGGCGGCATGGCGGCCAGCGACATGGCCATGCAGTTTCTGGCAGATATTTTGAACGCGCCGGTCGATCGCCCAAGAATCATGGAAACGACGGCGATGGGCGCGGCGTATCTGGCAGGTCTGTCGGCGGGGCTCTGCCCGGATTTCGACGACTTCGCCGCAAGCTGGCGGAGCGAACGACGCTTCGAGCCACGCATGGATTCCGCGACACGTGATCGCAAATGGCAGGGCTGGCGCGACGCGGTCAGTCGCACCTTAACCCGGCGTTGACCAGACGGATCCTGAGGCGGCTGCGATCGTTCAAATTGTAGCTCGCGACTTCAGCCGGTTGAAACCCGCAAATGCTCTCTTAATACGAGGCAAAATGGCGAAGACGCGATGAATCTTGGTCCGGTGACTTCGAGAAACATTCAGGAACTTGTGCAGTCCACGCGCGTACTCGTGGTCGACGACGACTATTACATGCGCAAGGTGATCCGCAGCCTGCTCCAGGCGAACGGAATCAAGACCTTCTACGATGCGGCGGACGGGCTGACGGGACTCGAATCCATCATCACGCTCAATCCGGACGTGGTGATCCTTGACTGGGACATGCCGGACATCAATGGCGCCGAATTCATGCGCATCGTTCGCTCGCCTTTGACCTTTCCGGTGCCGGCGGTCCCGGTCGTGATGCTGACCGGCCATGTCGAGCGAGAGAAGGTGATCGAATCGGTGCGCCTTGGGGTCAACGAGTTTCTCTGCAAGCCGGTTTCCGCCAAGGCGATCTTCGAGCGCATCGTGGCCATCCGGCTCAAGCCACGTGAGATGGTGCGGATCGGCGATTATTATGGCCCCGCGCCGCGCAAGGTCGCGGCAAAGATCGAGGGATTCGCCGATCCCGGCGAGCCAGCCTGGCTGACCTAGTGGAACAGATTTGACATTCGCTACCCACTCGGCCGCGGGCTCGCAAAGCGAATGTCAAATCCAAAGCTCCACTAGAATCCAATACTTGCTAGTGGTCCTTTGATTCTAACATTCGCAAAAGAGCCTGCCGATAAGGGATGCGAATGTTAGAATCGGACCACCAGCCCCCTCCCGCTTTCCGGTCTCGTCGCATCGGCGGACTCGGCGAAGTCCGGTGAACCGCTTCCCCGCAACCGGCCCTGCTCCCTGCGGTCAAGGAAATCTTGAGCCTCCCGAACAAGCCGACTAGCCTCCGCAACCGAGCGGAATCGCCGTCACGGTTCTCGGAATTCGTCATGCCCGACCACCCGGCCGAAGCTTCGGATCGGCCTTCGATCACGACACCAATGGTGCGCTTTTCCGGCGTGACCAGGCGCTTCGGCACCTTCACCGCGGTCGACAACGTTTCTCTCGACGTCGCGCGTGGCGAGTTCTTCGCGCTGCTGGGTCCGTCCGGATGCGGCAAGACCACGCTCTTGCGCATGCTTGCCGGATTCGAGGTCCCCGATCAGGGGCAGGTGCTGCTCGACGGGCAGAACCTGGTCAATGTCCCGCCTCATGAGCGGCCGGTGAACATGATGTTCCAGAGCTATGCGCTGTTTCCGCATCTGACGGTCGCGGGAAATGTCGGTTTCGGGCTGCGTCAGGAGGGCTGGACGAAATCGGCAATTGCGGCCCGCGTCGCCGAAATGCTTGCGCTGGTGAAGCTCGAAACCTTCGGCCATCGCAAGCCGCATCAATTGTCCGGCGGCCAGCGTCAGCGGGTTGCGCTGGCGCGGGCGCTGGCAAAGTCGCCGAAGGCGTTTTTGCTCGACGAACCGCTCGGCGCGCTCGACAAGAAGCTGCGCGATGAAACCCAGTTCGAGCTGATGGGGCTGCAACAGCGGCTCGGGCTCACCTTCATCATCGTCACCCACGACCAGGAGGAGGCGATGACCATGGCGGGACGTATCGGCGTAATGCATGAGGGCCGGCTCGTGCAGGTCGGCACGCCGGCCGAAATCTATGAAGAGCCGAAGAGCCGCTGGGTTGCCGAATTCATCGGCGAAGTGAACCTGTTCGACGGGACGATTTCCGGTCATCACGGTGGACTGGCCTCCGTCGATACCAAAGCGGGGCGGCTTGTGCTGGCGCGCAAGGACGGCATCGAAGACGGCGCGCGCGTGACCGTCGCCGTCCGTCCTGAGAAGATCGAGATCGCGCGCGAACCTGTGCCGAACGCCCTGAATATGCTCCATGGCCAGGTCCTCGATATCGCCTATCTCGGCGATGTTTCGGTCTACAACCTGCGCGACCAGCACGGCATGATTCTGAAAGCCTCTGCCGCCAACAAGGACCGGCGCTCGTCGAGCCTGTTGCATCGCGGGGATGACGCGTGGCTGACTTTTCCTCCCGAGGCCGGCGTCCTGCTCCGGGATTGATGCCATGGCGAGGTCTGCAAAATTCGATCGCTGGTATCGCCGCACCGTGATCGGTATCCCCTATGTGTGGCTGCTGCTGTTTCTGCTGCTGCCGTTCCTGATCGTGCTGCGCATTTCTGTCTCCCAGACCGAGCTGGCGCAGCCACCGTATAGTCCGGTGTTCGATGTTTCGGCCGGCTGGCAGGGCTTGAAGGATTTCGTCGGTGCGCTGTCCCTCGCCAACTTCGAGTTGTTGTTGGGAGACTGGCTGTATGTCTCATCCTACCTGCGCAGCCTGACATTCGCGGCGGTCTCGACCCTGATCCTGCTCGCGATCGGCATTCCGATCGCCTATGGCATGGCGCGTGCTCCGCGAAACCTTCAACCGGTTCTGGTGGTCGCGGTTATCCTGCCGTTCTGGACCGCGTTCCTGATCCGCATCTATGCCTGGATCACGATCCTGCAGCGCGACGGCCTGCTGAACGACGCGCTGATCGCGCTCGGGGTTATTTCAGCTCCGCTGACGTGGCTTGCGACCGACACTGCGATCTTCATCGGCATCGTCTATTCGTATCTGCCGTTCATGGTGCTGCCGCTCTACGCCTCTTTCGAGAAGATGGATGAGACCCTGCTCGAGGCTGCCGCCGATCTCGGCTGTCCGCGATGGAAGGCGTTCTGGCTCGTGACCTTGCCGCTCGCTTTGCCCGGCGTGATCGCCGGCTCGCTTCTTTGCTTCATTCCGGTCGTCGGCGAGTTCGTGATCCCCGATCTGCTCGGCGGTTCCGATGCGCTGTTCATTGGACAAACCTTGTGGACGGAATTCTTCTCCAACAAGGACTGGCCGGTGGCGTCGGCGCTGGCAACCGTATTGCTCGCGATCCTGCTGGTGCCGATCGTGTTCTATCAGGCGGTGCAGATGCGCGCGCTGGAGCGGAGGTGATGATGCACCGCCGAACCTCTGCCTTCAACATCGTGTCGGTCGTGCTTGGTCTTGTCTTTCTCTACGTGCCGATTGCGATCCTGGTCATTTATTCATTCAACGACTCCAAGCTTGTCGCGGTCTGGGGTGGCTGGTCGCTGCGCTGGTATCGCGCGCTGCTGGACGATTCGGCGATCCTTCAGGCAGCCTGGGTCAGCGTTCGCATTGCCTTCATGACCGCCTGCCTCGCGACTATGCTCGGCACCCTTGCCGCGCTTGCGCTTGTGCGCATGGGGCGCTTCCGCGGCCGGCTGCCCTTCTCCGCGATGGTCTATGCACCGATGGTGATGCCGGAAGTGATCATCGGGCTCGCGCTTCTACTTCTGTTCGTCGCCATCGATATCGAGCGCGGCATGATCACCACCACGCTCGCGCATACCACGCTGACGATGTGCTTCGTTACCGTGATCGTTCAGTCGCGGCTGCTGGCCTTCGACTGGAGCCTCGAAGAGGCGGCGATGGATCTCGGTTGCCCACCGTTTCGCGCTTTTCTGACCGTGACGCTGCCGCTCATCCTGCCTGCAGTATTGGCGGGCTTCATGCTGGCATTCACACTGTCGCTGGATGACCTGGTAATTGCGAGCTTCACCACCGGTCCCGGCGCCACCACGCTTCCGATCCGGATATATTCGGAAGTACGGCTGGGTGTGAAACCGGAGATCAACGCCATCTCGACGCTCATGATCGCGTTCGTCGCTATCGTGGTGGTTGCCGCCTCGCTGCTGACGAAGCGCTATGCCGCGACTGAGCGGGGTGAGGCGAGGCGCGAGCCGTCGTAGCGGTCAAGCTTTGCGCAGACACTCCCCCCTCAATTCCCGTGCCGAACATCCGAAGCGCCCGCGGAAGATGCGGCTGAAATGCGCCGCGTCGTTGAATCCCCAGCCGAATGCGATCTCGGTGATGGTGCGGCCGGCAAGGGCCGGGTCGCAGATGTCGCGCTTGGCGCCGTCGAGGCGCTGGTTCCAGATCCAGACATTGAGCGAAATCGGCTCGCCGGAAAAGGCGCGGTAGATCGTGCTGGGCGAAAGCCGCAGATGCGCGGCAATGGCGTTCACCGACAATTGCGGATCGCGCAGATGCCGCAGCGCATAGGCCTTGATCTGGTCGCGGTGATGGGCGGTGAGCTGCGACACCACAGGATCCGCTGCGCCCGGCAGCGAGCACAGCCCCGCGACCAGGATGTTTTCCACGCTTTCGGCGATGGCGGCGACCGAGCCTGCTTCCAGCGTGTCGATGTCGGCAGCAAGCGTGTTGATCATGCCGATCATCAGATGACCGGCGCCGCGGTCACCGCAAACCCTGCGCGCGGTCAGCGTCTCGGTGTCGCGCAATCGTCCGCGCAGAATGGCGCCCGGCAATTGCAGCACATGTTGCTGGAACGGCTCGTCGAAAATCAGTTCGTAGGGACGGGTTGAATCGTAGAGTGCGAAATCGCCGGGCGTCAGCGCTGCTGTGCGGCCGTCCTGCACGATCTTGCCGCTGCCCTTTGTCTGAATGCTGACCAGGAAGTAATCCTCGGTCGCGCGCGAGATCTTCTGCGGTGTCCGCCGGACGCATTGCGGCGAAGACGTCACGAGCGAAAGTCCAAGCGTTGCCAGCTGGTTCGCTTCGATGGTGCCTTGGAATGCGCGGTTTCGCGCGGGCGTATCGCAGTCGAGCTGCACATAGGTGTTGCAGACCGCCTCGATCCAGTAGGAGAGCCGGTCGCGTACTTCCACAGAGTCTGTGGACCAAAGCCTGTGCATGTTCCAAGCGTAGCGTGCGCAACTGCCCTGTCCACGTGAAAAAGCAGGCAGACGTACCGGTGCGTCGCTCAGTCAAGTCCGGCGCGAGCCAGAAACAAGCAAGGCCGTCGGCTTCGCCGTACGGTTCGGACATCCGGGCTCAACGGCCCAACGCCGTCCCAGCGGAGGAGTTTTCGATGTCCGTCAATCATCCGAAATTCAAGGCCGCCGCCGTGCAGGCCGCGCCGGCATTTCTCGATCTCGACAAGACGGTCGACAAGTCGATCGCGCTGATCAAGGAGGCTGCCGGCAACGGAGCCTCGCTGATCGCGTTCCCCGAGACCTTCATTCCCGGCTATCCGTTCTTCATCTGGCTGGATTCCCCGGCCTGGGGCATGCAGTTCATCCAGCGCTACCACGATAATTCGCTGGTCTATGGCTCGCCGCAGGCCGAACGACTCGCCAAGGCCGCAAGAGACAACAACATCATGGTGGTCATGGGCCACAGCGAGAAGCACGGCGGCAGTCTCTATATGGGGCAATGGATCATCGGCGCCGACGGCGAGACCATCGCGATGCGGCGCAAGCTGAAACCAACCCATGTCGAGCGCACCGTGTTCGGAGAGGGCGACGGTTCCGACCTGTCGGTGTTCGAGACGCCACTCGGCCGCGTCGGCGCGTTGTGCTGCTGGGAGCATCTGCAGCCGCTTTCGAAATACGCGATGTATGCGCAAAATGAGCAGGTACATATCGCGTCCTGGCCGAGCTTCTCACTCTATCGCGGCGGCGCCTACGCGCTCGGCCCCGAGGTCAACAACGCGGCTACGCGCATCTATGCGGTCGAGGGCGGCTGTTTCGCGATTGCGCCCTGTGCGGTCGTCTCCAAAGAGATCGTCGACATGCTCTGCACCGACGACATGAAGAAGCAACTCCTGCTGCAGGGCGGCGGCTTTGCGACCATCTATGCACCGGATGGCCAGCTGATGCATGCGCCACTGCCGGAAACCGAGGAAGGGCTGGTCTACGCGGATATCGATCTCGGCATGATCGCGCTTGCCAAGGCCGCGGCCGATCCGGCCGGGCATTATGCGCGGCCGGACGTGACCCGCCTCCTGCTCGACAAGACCCCAGGCGACCGCGTCGTGTCGAAGCGCCGGACCGGCAGCGAAATGACCCGAGGCGGGGCCGATGCGCCGGCAATCTTGGGCGCGCGCAGTGATGCGGTCACGCCGATCAAGGATGAGGGCGAGGAGGCCGCGTGACCTTCCGCCAATCTGCCATTTGTCGAAATCAACACTGCATCGGAGACTGCAATGCTGCATTTGCCTCGTATGCTTCCTCTTATGACGATCGCTTTGCTCGCGGCTGCGCCGACCGGGCTGTCGGCGCAGACTGCCGCAGACCCCGTAAATTCCCGAAATCTGAAGTCGTACTTGCAGTCCTTTGAAGCATCACCGGACCTGTACAAGGTGATCGGCGAAGATAAGAATTTCCGGGTCATCCTCGCGACCTGGAAACCCGGCCAGAGCGACGCCATGCATAGCCACGCCGGTGATCTCACCAACTACACGTTGACGGAATGTCAGCTGAAGGGTGTGGCGCCGGACGGCAAGGGCGGAGAGCTTGTCCGCAAGAAGGGGACGGTCGGGTTCAACACCGCGAGCGTGCATCAGGTCACGAATACGGGCAACAATGAATGCGTGCTGCTGATAATCGAGCGCAAGTAGACGCGGCAGGCTCACTCGCTCTTTGCGCCCGGTGGGCGGAACAGGAAGATCAGAAACCAGACCGGCAGGATCACAAGCGCGCCAAGCATGAGGTTCGGTGCAGCCCAGTCCCAGGCGCGCTGTCCGTATTCCGTTACGCGCTCGGGCGTCACACCGGCTTCGCGCAGCAGCGCTTCGGCGGTGATGCCGAAATGCGAAAGAATGGTGCCGACGATGAGGGAGGCGACGGCGACCTTCACCAGCGTGCGCAGCGAGGAAAACAGCATCCGCGGTCTCTGATTCGCGTTCGGCGAATCATAGTCGAATGCGCGGTCGCTGCCATGGATGGCGTAGGCGGCCTGGAGAGGCCTTGAGTTTATTCGGCTTTTTCGGCCGGCGCCAACGCAGGATCGGAACTGACGGGGCCGGCAGGTGTGACGTCACGCTCCGGAGCAGCGCCAGTGTCGACCGGTGCCGCGGCCTCCGTCTCGGAGCTAGCGGTAGCGCTGCGGGTAGCCGGGGGCGTTTGCGGCCTTGCCTCCGCTGGCGCCGAAGCGGGCGTGCTGGATACGGCAGAGCCGACGGCCGGCGCGGGCATTGCAGGTGCGGGCGGGAGCGTCGAGCCTTGCTTCGTCAGTGGCAGCGATAGCGGCGACGGCACCGCTGCATTTGTTTCGGGTGAACCGGGCTGCGTGGCAGGCGTTGCGGACGGTACGCGCGCCGCATCCCGCCGTGCGCGCAGGGCTTCGAGCAACGGGGCGGCGGCGCCCGACCGCTGGATCAGGATCTGCGCATCTGGCAACAACAGCGGGTCGTCCCACAAGCCTTGAACCGCGAAAGGCAATTCGAACGGCTTGGTATTGGCGTTTGCCGCGATCAGGGTGGCGACGCCCTTCAGGTCAAGATCGCGGGCGGGGATCGATGCCTCGCCGGCAAGCGCAAGCCGCACCGCCGTGCCGCGCAGGTCCATGTCTTCGACCGTCACGTTGCCCTTGGCAATCTTCATGCGCACCGAAAGCGACTGGAAGGGCGTGCGGCCGGTCCGGAATTCGCTGCCGCCGGAGAGCGGGCGTCGTTCTAGCCGCCGCAGCAATTGCTCCACATTCAGTCCGGTCAGCGCACCCTTGTTCATGGACAGGGTGGCTTCGCCGTCGAGGGTTCGCGTCAGCGCATAGACGCTCGAACCGGTACCCTCAAGCGACAGCGTCAGGTTCCCCTTGCCGTCGATCCTCCGGACGCCGAACAATTCGCCGATGCAGCGTTCCAGATTGACGCCGTCGAACTGGACCTGCGCGGCAAAGGTCGCGCCTTGCTCGCCTCTGGCAAGACCGATGCTGCCGCGGATCACGCCGCCGAAGCCACGCGATTCTCCGATCGTCACGCCAAGCTTGCCGGCGCGAAGATTGGTGGCGACCGCGGTGCGCCCGAGGCTGGAGGAGCCGATGGTCACTTTGCCGGCCGACAGCCGCAAGTCGAGATCGGCGGTCGCCAGGCCTTCGAGATCGAGTCGCGCGCGGTTCCAATCACGCTCTGCGGCCGTCAAGAGCCGCACGGTCGACAGATACGGGGTGAGGTCGAGATGGTCGACCGCAAGCGTTCCCTGCAGGGTCTGGCGGCCGTCAGCGGCGAAGGTCAGCACACCCTCGGCCACATTGCCGTCGAGTTCAAGATTGACCTGCGAGAGCGCGATGGTGCCCCCGACGATGTTGGTCTGCGCCTTGAGCGAGAGCCGCTCGAAGCCGCCGCCGGGCAGCGGCCTCTTGCCGAGCCAGAGCATCGCGCGCCGCAGCGAGGGCGAATCGGCCGAGGTAGTGCCTTCGATTTTCAGGGTCGGTCGCGTTGCCATCGCGCCGTCAAAGGCGAACTTGAACGGGACGCCTGCGACGCGAAGTTTCAGCGCCGAGCGCTCACCCTGCAGCGCGCTGGAAAAATTGGCGAGCGTAACACCGATTTCAAGCGGCTCGCCGCGGTACCGGACGTTGCCGGTGACGGCGAAGCTGCGCGAGATTGCCGGCCACGCCAGCGAAAGATCGGCCTCCGAGACATACTCGTAGATCTTGCGGTAGTCGTCGCGCACCACCACCGTGCCGCGGTTGATGCGGATTTCGGAGAAGGACGGCGTTTCGGAGTCGACATTGCGCCCGTGCGAGGACAGGAGTCGTCCCCAGTTTGAGCGGCCATTGCCGTCAACCGTCACCAGAATGCGCGGCTCTCCCAAGGTGATATCGGCAATGTCGATTCGCCCCATCAAGAGCGGCAGAAAACTGAGCCGTGCCACCAGACGGGTCGCCTGCAACGGCGGCTCGCCCGGGCCGTCACCGAGCGACACGTCCGAGAGCGTCACCTGGCCATAGGGGAATAGTGAAACCGACACGTCCCCGCGCAGAAGCGGGTCGAGGCCCGTCGCAGCCCGAATTTCGGATTTCACAGCCTCACGTACGTGATCCTTGGGGATCAGGAATGATACTGTTGCCAGTGCGGCAAATACGCCCAAAATCAGGGCGACAACCGCGAGAGCCAGGCGTTTGAGGCCAGTGACCGCTGACAACGTCATGTTTTCCGGTTTCGAGGCGGCCGAACTATAGGGGCCATGGGACGCACGGCGCAACCTTGCGCATGCCCAAGACACCATCCCTCTGTGACGCTTTCGTGGCCTGCCGCGGCGCGCCGATCTGCGCTATTTTTCTGATGTATGGGGGCCGGGTACACTCATTCGGCCGGAGGGGGACTGCAATGAACGACACACCGCTTTGGACGCCAAGCCCTGAGCGCGCGAACGCGAGCCAGGTCATGGATTTCATGCGGCAGGTCAATGCCCGGCACGGCCTCGCCCTGAGAAATTACAAGGACTTGCACGCGTGGTCGGTGGCGCATCCGGACCTGTTCTGGGACCGAATCTGGGATTATTGCGGTGTGATCGGCGAGAAGGGCGGCCGTCTTCTGGTCGATGGCGGCAGAATGCCGGGCGCGACGTTCTTCCCGGATGCCCAGATCAATTTCGCCGAGAACCTCCTGCGCAAGACCGGTCCCGGCGACGCCATGGTGTTCCGCGGCGAGGACAAGGTCTCCTACCGCTGGTCGTGGGACGACCTGCATGCCTTCGTCTCGCGCGCACAACAGGCTCTGGCCGCGGCCGGAATCGGCAAGGGCGATCGCGTCGCCGCCATGCTGCCGAATCTGCCCGAATCGGTCGCCCTGATGCTCGCGGTCACGTCGCTTGGAGCGATCTGGTCGTCCTGCTCGCCCGATTTCGGCGAGCGCGGCGTGCTCGACCGCTTCGGCCAGATCGAGCCCAAGATTTTCATCGCGGTCGACGGCTATTGGTACAACGGCAAGGCGATCGACCTGACGGAACGGCTCACCGCCATCGCTGGGCAGCTTCCGACCGCCCAGAAAGTGGTCATCGTTTCCTACCTCAAGACCGCAGACGCGGTCGCCGCCAAGGTTCCGCGCGCGATCACGATCGATGCATTCCTGAAGGGCTTCGCGGCGAAGCCGGTGACCTTCACGCGCTTGCCCTTCAATCATCCCGTCTACATCCTGTATTCGTCCGGCACGACCGGCGTGCCGAAATGCATCGTGCATGGCGGCGGCGGCACCTTGCTGCAGCATCTCAAGGAGCACCGGCTGCAGAGCGACGTGCGTGACGGCGACCGCGTGTTCTATTTCACCACGCTCGGCTGGATGATGTGGAACTGGCTGGTGTCCGGCATCGGCGCCGGTGCCACCCTGATCCTGTGGGACGGTTCACCCTTCGCACCGAAGCCGGATGTGCTGTTCGACTATGCACAGGACGAGAAGATCACGCTGTTCGGCACCTCGGCGAAATATATCGATGCGTTGAAGAAAGCCGATGTGCATCCGGCGAAGACGCACGACCTGTCGTCGGTGCGGGTGATGACCTCCACCGGCTCACCGCTTGCGGCCGAAAGCTTCGATTACGTCTATGACGACATCAAGCGCGACCTGCACCTGGCCTCGATCTCGGGCGGCACCGACATCGTGTCCTGCTTCGTTCTCGGCGATCCGACGGCGCGCGTGTATCGCGGCGAAATCCAGGCCGCCGGTCTCGGCATGGCCGTCGATGTGTGGTCCGACGACGGCAAGCATGTCGAGCAGGAGAAGGGCGAACTGGTGTGCACCAGACCCTTCACCTCGATGCCGGTGATGTTCTGGAACGATCCGGACGGGAAGAAGTACCACGCCGCGTATTTCGACCGCTTCCCGAATGTCTGGTGCCATGGCGATTTCGCCGAATGGACCAAGCATGGCGGGCTGATCATCCATGGCCGATCCGATGCGACGCTCAATCCCGGCGGCGTGCGGATCGGCACCGCCGAAATCTATGCACAGGTGGAGCAGATTCCGGAGGTGCTGGAAGCGATCGCGATCGGCCAGGACTTCGACAACGACGTACGGGTGGTGCTGTTCGTGCGCTGCAGGGAGGGCATCACGCTCGACGATGCCCTGCGCGACACGATCAAAAAGAAAATCCGCACCGGCGCCTCGCCGCGGCACGTGCCGGCCAAGGTCATCCAGATCGCCGATATCCCGCGCACCAAGTCGGGCAAGATCACCGAACTCGCCGTGCGCGACGTCGTGCATGGCCGTCCGGTGAAGAATACCGAGGCGCTCGCGAACCCCGAGGCGCTCAAGCTGTATGAGGGGCTGGCGGAATTGCGGAGTTAGGCGCACGCTGTCCCTCGGCCTGCGTCTTGGCCGCGCTCCAGACGATGCTAAAGCTTGCCGGCTTTCGAGGTGCTAACGCCTCTTTCGAAAGATCATATCGTCGATCTTGAACGTTCCGGTGCTCCGCGCGATGGCGAGATATTTAACGGGCTCCGAAAGCGGAATCTCATGCTTCTCGCTGCCATCAATTGTGAAAACGATCTTCCCGGCGGTGGCCCAGGAAATGTCGACATTAATACTTTGGTCGGCGCGCAGCTTTCTTTTGAAAACGCGATGATTCAGCGTCTTGCCCACGCCGACGACCTGCCATTTCTCAGCATCGACAGTCATTGGACTCTGACCCGAAATCGCGAAATTCCAGGTCGTGAAAGTATTTCCTTTCTCCTGAATGGCCTCAGGAGTGGACGCCACGCGAATAAGCAACCTGGGCAACCAGACCGGATGGCGTCCGAGACTCACCACGGAAATGGTCGTGCGCATGCCGGCGGCTTCATCGAGTCCTTGAAGATATAGAACTTCACTATAGGCGGGATCGGCTGCAAGCTCTAAGCTGTAAACGCGCCCGAACTCGATCCTGTCCGCCTCAATTGGCTCCTGCTTGCTTGCCTCCTGCTTACTTGCCTCCTGCTTGGTTGGCTCTGATTTGCTCGGCTCCGGCTTGCTTGGCTCCCGGCTGGACGCAGCCATGAGCTTCTCCAACTTTCCTTTCGCTTCCTCTTTTGCGCTTGTTTCCGGCTCGTCTGTTCCCTTATCCGCCAAAACCTCGCGCAAGATGTCTATCGCCTCTGCTTTGCGCGATTGATACAGAAGCAAATTTGCCTCTTCCACCCGTTTCCAAAGGCGCTCCCGCATAAGTCCTACAGCCGTTGTTTGGTCTCGGATCGCCGCGTCCACATCGCCTCGCCGGAACTCGATTTCGGCGCGTAGCGCATATGGTAACGACCATGGCGACATTTTGATTGCTTGAGTGAAGTCGGCAGCCGCCAAATCAAGCTTCTCCTGCTTTGCGTACGCTTGGCCTCGACGCATGAAGTAACCCTGTCTGCTACCGAACTTGATCGCCGATGTGTAGTCGGCAATCGCGCGTTCATTGTCACCCTTTTCGAAAAAAGCATTTGCGCGCCTGGAAAAATGGGCAGGGTTTTTTGGGGCCAGCTCGATTGCTTTCGTGTAATCAGCAATAGCTTCGTCACCACGACCTTGGCTGAAATGGGCGTTTCCGCGGAGGTTGTAAGCAGATGCCCGTATCGTCACTGATTCTCGGGCGCCGCGTTGAATAATTTCGGTACAGCCACGAATGACAACGGCCGTATTATCTTCGTTTCGGCAATCATCGTAGCGATCCGCATCTGCATCAGTTGCAACCAGCGCGATCCCGAAAAATACAATTCCAAAAATCCGCAGCATTTCCATCCTCCAATTACGACTCAAGCGGCTTGGATAACGGCACACTAAAAACTCTTGACCGGTGAATGGGACCGCTTTTGACCCACAGTGAGGTCGGCCGAACTCCAAAGCGGTTGCCGAAACTGCCAGCTTTCTAAGTGCTAACGCCCCTTTCGAAAGATCATGTCGTCGAGTTTGAACGTGCCAGTGCTTGGGGCGAGGAGGAGGTATTTCACGGACTCCGAAAGCGGAATCTCATGCTTCTCGCTGCCGTCGATTGTGAAAACGATCTTACCGGCGGTGGCCCAGGAAACATCGATATTAATGCTTTGATCGGCGCGCAGTTTTCTATTGAAAACGCGGTGATGGTGATCCTGTCCTTTGTCGGCGCGCCTGTCCCCCTGGAATTTCATCGCCTCGACGGACATTGGACTTTTACCCCGAAGCGCCAAAACCCATCTCGTGTAAATTGTCGATTTCCCCTGAATGTCCTCTGGAGTGGACGCCACTGCGACAGTGAGTTTGGGCAAGTAAGTCGGGTGGCTTCCAAGACTCACCACGGAAATGGTCGCGCGCATGCCGCCAGCTTGCTCCAATCCCTGGAAAAACAGGGTTTCAAAATGGGCGGGTTCGGCCGCAAGCTCTAAATTGTAAACGCGCCCGACTTCGATCCTGTCCGGCTCATTTGAACCCTGCTTACTACTTGGCTCCTGCTTGCTTAACTCCTGCTTGCTTGGCTCCTGCTTGCCTGGCTCCTGCTCATTTGCTGCCCCGCCGGATGCAGCCGTGAGCTTCTCCAGCTTTTCTTTCGCTTCCTCTTTTGCGCTTGTATCCGTCTCGTCAGTTCCCTTATCCGCCAACACCTCGCGCAAGATGGCTATCGCATCTGCCTCGCGCGATTGAAACAGACGCAGGTCGGCCTCGGCCAACCGTTTCCAAAGGCGCTCCTTTGTTAGTTCTACAGCCTTTGTTTGGTCCCGGATCGCCGCGTCCAAATCGCCTCGCCTGGACTGGATTTCGGCGCGTCGCATATACGCTCCCGCAGATGTGGGAGACATGCGGATCGTTTGACTGAAGTCGGCCAACGCCAAGTCAAGTTTCTCCTGCTTTGCGTACACCAGGCCTCGATTCGTGAAGTACCTGAAGTCGCTACGCAACTTGATCGCAGATGTGTAGTCGGCAATGGCGCGTTCGTTGTCACCCTTGTCGCGATAAGCATCTCCGCGGTTGTAAAAGCGGTTTGGGTCTTTTGGGGCCAGCTCGACTGCTTTCGTGAGATCAGCAACAGCTTCGTCGTGACGACCTTGAATGGAATAGGCGTTTCCGCGGTTGGTGTAAGCAAATATCCGCGCCTTTGTTGTCCGGTCGCGTTGAATAATTTCAGTACAGCCGCGAATGACCACAGCCATATCGTCTTCGTTCTGGCAATCATCGTAGCGATCCGCATCTGCATCAGTGGCAAATAGCGCGATCCCGAAAAGAGCAATTCCGAAAATCCGCAGCATGGCTATCCTCTTGTTTCCACTCACGCGGCCGGATTTCCATTCGCGCGGCCCGGATAAGGCCACTACAGCACTTCATACCACCCATTGATACCATCCGGCAAATATGGTCCGCACGCGGAGGACGCCGGGTTAGGCGTTTTGATGGGACCGGAGGCTGGTCATGGGGAAGTTTATACGCGAGTTCGAGCTTGTCGCGGACGCCTGATCAAGGATCGGGTGTGACCCAGTGTGGTGGATCGGAAGTCCGCTTCATTATCGATGCAACTTGGTCAAGCGAACTTCCGATCCAAACCAGAATAGAATCAGCGCGCTTCGGTGTCCTGCGAATCCGAAGTTCGCAAAAGGAGGTGCGGCAAAATCATGCGAACTTCGGATTCGGGACACCAGGTGCGGGCTTCGTATGACCTCGGTTTGGACCCATCGCAATTGCACGACTGGGTGAGGAAGTTCGCCGACGATTCGCAGATTGCGGTGCGGGCACGCCTTGGCTCACCCTACGCAGCCTCGCTAGCCCTCAAGCTCCTGATACACGTCCATTTCCACATTCGGCGCCATCGAGCGCCAGACCTGCAGATAGGCCTGCACCCGGGGGTCGGACGCGAGCGACTGCCGGTTGGCCTCGATCGATTTCGGCGCGTCGTATTCCATGATCTGGAGGATTTTCGCGCGGTCGTCGGCATTCTGCAGATAGCGCACCTTCACCTCGCCGAAGATCGTGGCATAGGGCTTCGCCGACTTCAGCATGGCGAGGAAATGCGCATTGTCCGCCGACGGCAGCGTGAACTTGAAATGCAGGATCCGGCGGACGGTCTTCTCTTCGGCCATTGTTGCTCCAAGGCGGGACGTGAGAGTGCGGCAGGAAGGCTAACCCATCAAGGGCTTGGTTCGCACGTCCGGACTGATAATCCGCAATGGCCTGATGCGGATCGCCGCTGCACAGGACCGGCGGCGGGAGAAGGTATCCGGGCGCTCGTCCCCTCGGTCTGGCAGCCTTGGCTGGGGCGCCTGTTGGCGGCTCTGACGGCCTCGGGTGACGCGCCCAGAGCACAGTTCGCGCAAATTTTGCCGCAGTGTACGATTTTACCCAAATCTTAATGGAGGAGCTGTTAAGCAGCCAGCATGGAATCCTCACGCTCGCCCCGCCATTCGCTCGCGATCCTTGCGTCCACGGCCCTCGCAGGCGTCCTGATTCTGGTCGGCTCGCCCGCGACGGCGGCCGACATTCCGCCAGCCCCCGCGCGCGCGCCGGTGGTTGTCGAGCAGCCCTACGACATCATCATCGAGCTCGGTGCCGGCGCGCAGGTGCGGCCCGACTATCCGGGCGCCAAGAATTACGAGGTCTGGCCGACCGGCTTCGTCACCCTGCATTATCTCCAGCTGCCCGGCTTCGGCGTGGTGAAGAATGCCCGAACCAGCGAGCAGGGCTGGTCCTTTGGCCCGTCCTTCAACCTGCAGTCCGAACGAAAGGCGTCCGACTATCCGGAACTGTTCGGCCTGAACGACGTCGACATGACCTTCGAACTCGGCGCCAAGGTCGGCTACACGTTCGACTGGGTCCGTCCCTGGGTCGCCGTCCGCTACGGGCTCGGCGGCCATAGCGGCATCGTCGGCGAAACCGGCCTCGACTTCATCTTCCGGCCGACGGAGGTCTTCCGCTGGTCGGTCGGTCCGCGCGCGACCTTCGCCAATCGCGATTACATGGAAACCTATTTCGGGGTGACGCCGGCCGAATCGGCATTGTCCGGTACGCTCGCAGCCTTCTCGCCCGGTGGCGGCTTCAAGAGCGTCGGCGCCGAATTCAACGCGCGCTACGAGTTCGCTCCGCAATGGGCGGTCCGCGGCGAGTTCATCTACGAGAAACTGATCGGTGACGCCGCCGACTCGCCGATCGTGCAGGTCGGCGATGCCAACCAGTACACAGCGAAGCTCGGCCTGACCTATACCTTCGCCTGGAAGCTGTTCGGCAACTGACCATCGGCGCGTTTTCGAGCGAAGCCGACGCCGGCTCTCGAAAACAAAATGCCTGGACCAATGGCTCAGCGCGAAGAAGACGCGATCGGCGCCGGCGCAATCTCGGAAAAGCGGGTGAGGTGGATCACCGGCAGGATTCCGACCGCAACAATCAGCAACGCGGCCAGCGCGCCCTCCTCGAAATTGCCGCGCGTGGCGAACTGATAGATGTAGGTCGACAGCGTCTCGACATTGAGCGGTCGCAGCAGCAGCGTCGCCGGCAGTTCCTTCAGGCAATCGACGAAGACCAGCAGCGCCGCGCCGCCGAGTGCCGGTCGCGCCAGCGGGAGATGGATCAGCCAGGCGATCCCCGGTGGCCTTGTGCCGAGCGTGCGCGCGACGTCGTCGATCTCGTGCGGGATGCGGGCAAGTCCCGCCTGGGCCGAGCCGGTCGAGATGGCAAGAAAGCGGATCACATAGGCGACGATGAGTGCCGCGCTCGATCCGGCAAATATCAGACCGAGCGGCGGACCGCCGAACAGGCGGGAGGCAGCGTTGATCAGATTGTCGATGCCGACCAGTGGGGTCAGCAATCCGAGCGCAAGCACGGTGCCCGGGACTGCATAGCCGAGCCCCGCTACCACGATCGTGCCGCTGGCGATGCGCGAGCGCACCATTCGCACGGCGATGGCGGCGGAGAGGCCGAGTGCAATCGCGATCACGGTCGCCGCCGCCGACAGCATCACCGTCGTCGCGGTATGGCCGATCAGGTCGGAATCGAAGCCATAGATCAGGCCGCGGCCGATCACCTCGTGAGTGAGGCGCGCGGCCGGCAGCAGAAAGCCCAGCAGCACCGGCAGAAGGCACAGCGCAAGCGTGAACCATGCGGTGCGGCCCGTGAGACGGATGCGCGAAACGATACGCCCGTTGCGGCTCGATACGATGAAGCGCCGGTGGCGCCGTCCATGCCGCTCCAGCGCCATGAGTGCGATCACGGCGATCAGCATCACGCAGGCGATCTGCGCGGCGCCGGGCAGGCTCGAACGATTGATCCAGGTGTTGTAGATCGACAGCGTCAGTGTCTGGACGCCGAGATATTCGCTGGCACCGATGTCGTTCAGTGTTTCCAGCAGGGCAAGCGACAGCCCGACAGCGAGCGCCGGACGCGCCAATGGCAGCGCCACGTGCCGCACCAGCCCCAGGCGCGAAGCGCCGAGCGTACGCGCAACCTCGATCAGCGACGCACTCTGGGTCAGGAACATCGCCCGTGCCGCGAGGAAGACGTAAGGATAGAGCACGATGCCGATGACGAAAATCGCGCCGGGCAGCGAACGGATCGACGGAAACCAGTATTCCGCGGCGGTCTGGTATCCGAACATGGCACGATACAACTGCTGTACCGGGCCGATCGGATCGAAAATGTCGACATAGACATAGGCGACGATATAGGTCGGGAACGCCAGCGGCAGCGGCAGCAGCCAGCACAGGGCATCGCGCCCCGGAAACTGATAGGCGGTGACGGCCCAGGCCGTGCCGATCCCGACGATTGCCGCGATGACCGCAACGCCTGCGAGCAGCAACGTTGTCTGATAGATCGCGGTCGGCAGCACATAGGCCGCAAGATGTGGCCAGATTTCCGCGTCACCTCCGAGGGCAATGACGGCGAGACTGAGCAGCGGTGCGAGCACCGCAACGGCGGGCAGGGCGACCAGCAGCATCGCAAAAAGATGCGAGCGCCGCGAAAGGAATCGCGGCGCCCGGATTGCTTCGCTGCCTGTTGCGAGCATCACTCAGGCATCTTCATTTGGCCGCCCGGCCGCTTGACGCGGGTACGGCGAGAAATCGGCCGAGCGGGCGTGTCAGTTATCGAATCCGACCTTGTCGACCAGATTGGCGGCCGCCTTCTTGAATTCGGCAATCTTGGAGATGGGCATGGGATCCGCGTTCAGCTTGCCGTAGCCTGCGATGATCGGATTGATCTCGATGCCGGCCTTGACCGGATATTCGTAAACGCTGTCGGCGTACATGTGCTGGGCCTTGTCCCCGGCGAGCCACTCGATCAGCTTCATCGCGTTGGCCTTGTTCGGAGCGTGTTTGGCGAGCACGACGCCGGACAGGTTCACATGGGTGCCGCCGCCGGCAAAGGTCGGCAGGATCACCTTGGTGGCCTCGGTCCAGCCCTTCTGCTTGGGATCCTTGGTCATGAGCGCCCAGTAATAGGTGTTGCCGATTCCCAGATCGCATTTGCCGGCTGCGACGTCGCGCGCCTGATCGCGGTCGCCGCCGGAAGGCTTCTGCGCCAGATTGGCCTTCAGGCCCTTCAGCCATTCTTCGGCCTTCGCCTCGCCGTGCTTGGCGATGACCGCGGCGATCAGCGCATTGTTGTAGATGTGCTTGCCGGGACGGATGCAGATCTTGCCTTTCCATTTCGGGTCGGCGAGCTCTTCATAGGTGATCGCATCCTGCTTCACGCGATCCTTCGAGGCGTAGATCACGCGCGCGCGCATCGAGATGCCGGCCCAGTGACCTTCCGGATCGCGATATTGCGGCGGAACCGCCTTGTCGATGACGTCCGACTTGATCGGCTGCGTAATGCCCGCCTGGACGGCATCTTCCAGCCGGCCGATATCGACGGTGAGCAGCACGTCGGCGGGGCTGTTGGCGCCTTCGGTCTTGATCCGCTGATCGAGGCCGGACGAAGCCGAGATCGCATTGACCTTGATGCCGGTGTCCTTGGTGAAGGCGTCGAACAGCGGCTGAATGAGCTTCTGCTCGCGATAGGTGTAGACGTTCACTTCTCCCTGGGCTGCAGCCAGACTTGGCAGTCCAATTGCAATCGCGCTTGCGGCCGCCACGGCCAACATGCGGGTCTTTGACATCGGTGCTCTCCCGGTTGGATTTTCGCAGAGCTAATGGTCAGGGAACACACAGCGTCAAGCCAAATTCCAATGTTAGATCAATAGGTTGGAATGATTCCAGAGTGCAGCAGTCTGGAATCGATCGAAACAAGGCGTTTGACGCTTGAAGGGATTGAGCCTTTGGCGGTCCCGAAAATCTCGGTGCGAACGGCTGCGGGGCTGCAGCCAAATGCCTCACGGATGCGCGGCAAGGCCGGTCGTCGCGGGCGGCGGAGACGACGCGATTTCGGCGATCAGCTTCGAGATCAGGGCCTGTCCGAAGGACTTGAAGCCTTCTGCCACGGTGACGAATGCACCCGGTCCGCCGATCACGTTGTCCTGGAAGTATCGGGCAAGACCGCCCGGCGGATTGGTGTGTTCCGGGTTCCAGGGAAGCGGCTTGTCGCTCAGGATGACGAGCCCGTTGATGGTGACGCCTTGCGCGAGTGCATCCTCCCGCGCGGCAAGCAGACCGCGCCCGGAATTGTGCGTGCCGTCGCCCGATACGTCGATGGTGCGCCGGGGCGCCTCGAACGGCGCCCGCGCCAGCATCTGCATGGAGAAATCGATCGCGCCGGAGATCGAGGTGCGGTCCGCGAAGGAGCGCGGTGCCTCGACGAGTGAATCGGAAAACTTGCGCGCGGCTTCCAGGCCGTCGATCAGAGTCCAGTCGATGACGATTTTCTGCGCGCCGGCACCGGACCATTCGACGAAGCAGACCGCGATCTTGCGGTTTGCGCCCGACATGATTGCGTTGATCACGCGCGGATCGGTGATGGCGGCCGCATAGCCGTCACGCTGAAGCTGAAACTTCGGATGATCGACACTGCGTGACACATCGGCGGCCAGCACCAGGAGCAGGTCGACCATTTCCGCGGCGCGCGCGGGCAGCGCTGACGAAATCAGCGTCAGCACGGTCAAAAAGACGCGCAGCATCGCCATTGACGCACTCCCGACGGAGCGATCGCTCGCTGCGCCCGAAATCAACCCTAGCAATGTCTGTGGCGGAAGTCAGCCGAAGCGAGACCGAGGTCCCGAACCGGAATGCCGGATATGCAGGCTGGCCGGGTCTCGCCGCGCGCCGCCCGCGACCATACCGCTATTCGGGAAGAACGCGCCCGGCAGGGAACACGATCTCGACCAGCGTCCCCGCGTTGACGGCGCTTTTGATCGAGAAGCGCGCGCGGTTCGCTTCGACCAGTGCATTGGTCAGCGGCAGGCCGAGCCCGGTGCCGTTGGCGTCGGTCCGCGGCGAGGTCGTGAGCTGGCGGAACGGCTGCAGTGCGGTCTCGATGTCCTTCTCGCTCATGCCGACGCCGGTATCGCG
>NZ_JBFWPA010000074.1:0-32159 GCF_050250235.1 Pseudorhodoplanes sp. | reverse complement strand
TCCGACGCGCGCAAGGTGGTCGAGCAGACCGGAGGCAAGGTAGTCGGCCGCGTGCTGCATCCGGCCTTCACGCCGGACCTGTCGTCGTTCCTGCTGCAGGCGCGGGGTTCCGGCGCGAAGGTGATCGGGCTCGCCAATGCCGGCATCGATACCGTCAACTCGCTGAAGCAGGCGCGTGAGTTCGGCATCGGCCGCGACGGCAAGCAGAAGCTTGGAGCGCTCTTGTTCCTGATCACCGACGTGCATGGCGCGGGCCTCGACGTCGCGCAGGGCATCAACACGGTTGAAGCCTTCTACTGGGACCAGAATGACGAAACCCGGGCCTTCTCCAAGCGCTGGGAAGCCGACATGAAGCGTCCACCCACCATGTATCACGCCGGCACCTATAGCGCCGTGAACCATTACCTGAAGGCAGTGAAGGCGGCGGGCACCGACGAGACAAAGGCAGTAATCGCCAAGATGCGGGAGATCCCGATCAACGACTTCATGACCAAGAACGGGAAAATCCGCGCAGACGGGCATGTCATGCGCGACATGTATGTGTTCGAGGTGAAGAAGCCGTCGGAGTCGAAGGGAGCCTGGGATCTGCTCAAGCAGGTCGCGGTGATTCCAGCGGAAGACGCCGCCCTGCCGGTTTCGGAGAGCGAATGCCCGCTCCTGAAGAAGTAAGACCAGCCCGTCCGAGGCGCGCGCTGATTGCGCGCCTCGGCGCCGTTGCGGCGCGGCGATGATGCGGCGCCGACCGTGACGCCCGGAAACCGGGCGTTGTGAGACTCATTGGGAACCGAGCGGTGCCGGGTTCGTCGTCCCGAGCACACTGAGGAGCATTGCCGCGTATGAAGACCAGCCAAAACCGCATTCTGACGACTCACACCGGCAGCCTCCCACGTCCGCGCGAACTCCTTCTCCCGCTGCACGCTCGCGATTCGGGAGAACCCTACGACGCTGCGAAACTGGAACAGCAAATTGCCGCAGCGATTGAGGCCGTGGTCAGCCGCCAGATCGCCTGCGGCATCGATATCGTCAATGACGGCGAACATGGCCGGGCGAGCTTTGCCACCTACGCCAATACCCGCATCGGCGGCCTCGAGCGCGAAATGCATCCGCCCAAGCATATCGCGCGGCCGACCCGCGACTCGCTCGAGTTTCCGGCCGTCTACGAGGAAATGCGCAAGATGTTCGGCGCGCGCCGCGCGCTGACCGGTCGCCCGGAAGACGCGGTGTCTCTCGTTTGTACCGGCCCGATCAAGTATGTCGGCCACGATCAGGTGAAGGCGGATATCGACTACCTGAAAGCGGCGATCAAGGGCCGCAACGTCGAGGAGGCCTTCGTCACCGGGATATCGCCGACCAATCTCGAAATGTATTTCGAGAATCGCTACTACAAGACGGAGGAGGAATATCTCTATGCGCTCGCGGACGCGATGCGCGAGGAATACAAGGCCGTGGTCGATGCGGGCTTCATCCTGCAGATCGATGACCCGCGACTGATCACGCACTACAATCGCATTCCCGATCTGAGCCTTGAGGACAATCGCAAGTTCATGGAGCTGCGCGTCGAGGTTCTCAATCATTCGCTGCAGGGTATCCCGGAAGATCGGGTTCGCTTTCACACCTGCTACAGCATCAATGTCGCTCCCAGGGTCCATGACCTGGAACTGAAGCATTATGCCGACCTGATGCTGAAGGTGAGGGCACAAGCCTATTCGATCGAGGCGGCCAACCCGCGGCATGAGCACGAATGGCAGATTTGGAAGGAGATGAAGCTCCCCGACCATAAAATCCTGATTCCGGGCGTGGTGTCGCATTGCGTCTATCAGGTCGAGCATCCGGAAATCGTTGCCGAGCGGATCGAGAAGTTCGCCGGCGTGGTAGGGCGCGAGCGGGTGATCGCCGGTACCGATTGCGGCTTTGCCTCCGCCAGGGCCGGCGACGAAGTCCACCCCGACGTGGCCTGGGCCAAGCTCAAGGCGCTGACGCAGGGTGCCGAAATCGCCTCGTCCCGTCTCTGGCAAAAGGCGGCACGCCGCGCCGCGGGTTGATTGCGGCGCGCCGGGTGCGGTAGCGTGGACGTGGTCGCACCGGCACACAGGCTGGACGTTCATGGATTCCGTCACCACCGCGCCGGATCGTTCGGATCTTTCCAGTCCGCCAGGCATGGTTTTTGTCCCCGGCGGCACTTTTCGCATGGGCTCCGACCGGCATTATCCCGAAGAAGCGCCGGTGCACCGGGCTGCGGTCGACGATTTCTGGATCGATGCAACACCCGTCACCAACCGGCAATTCAAGGATTTTGTGAAGGCGACCGGGCATGTCACCTTCGCCGAAATACCGCCTGATCCGAAGCATTATCCCGGCGCGCTGCCGCACATGCTTTATGCCGGTTCCCTTGTCTTCTCGCCGCCTGCGCATCCGGTGAATCTCAAGGACTGGAGTCAGTGGTGGCAGTTTCTGAAGGGCGCGGACTGGCGGCACCCCTACGGACCGAAGACCAATATCAACGGGCTGGACAATCATCCCGTCGTGCACGTCGCCTATCCCGACGCGCTGGCCTATGCGCGCTGGGCCGGGAAGGACCTTCCGACCGAAGCGGAATGGGAATATGCCTCCCGGGGTGGCCTCGATGGCGCAGAATATGCCTGGGGCGACGAACTGACTCCGGGCGGCGAGCATCGGGCCAATACCTGGCAGGGGAATTTCCCGTACGAGAATCTGGCGCGAGACGGTTTCGCCCGCACCTCGCCGGTCAAGGCCTTTCCGTCGAACGGCTTCGGCATCTACGACATGATTGGAAATACCTGGGAATGGACGTCGGACTGGTTTGCGCCGCGGCATGAAGCCGACAGCGCGAAGGCCTGCTGCGTTCCCGAAAATCCCCGCGGCCCACGCGAGGACGCAAGCTACGATCCTTGCCAGCCGGACGTGAGAATTCCGCGCAAAGTGTTGAAAGGCGGCTCCCATCTTTGCGCGCCGAATTATTGCAGGCGCTATCGTCCGGCCGCGCGTCATCCGGAGCCGGTGGATACCTCGACGAGCCACGTCGGGTTCCGGTGTGTCCTGCGGCGCGGCGACCGGACGGACACCCGCGCCTAACTCTCGAATTCCAGGCTGTCGTTTCCAATGCGTGGTGGCGGTGGCGGCATGCCGTCGGCACGTCCCGAATACCGCGCATCCGGCACCGTCGCAGGGGCGGCTTCCCGAAGAGCCATTGCCAAGCGCCGGACATCGGCGCCCAGTCAGGCAGTCAGTCGCAGCGGCTTGACAGATAAGTCAGTTATATAACAGACTGATGATAATGGGGAGATCGGGGTCGCAATATGCTCAATGAGCGGCGTGGCGGACGAAACGGCGAAACGGCCGCGGTTCGGCCAGGCGATATGAGCCTGCCGCTCAGCGTCTCGCTGCCCGCGATGCTTGCCGACGGCGGCGACCGCGAATTCCGGCAATTGATCTACCGGATGATCATCACCCAATCGCGGCTGGTCGATATCCGCAAGGCGATCGCCGCCCGCGTCGGAGTGAGCGCGCCGCAATACACCATGATGATGGCGATCCTGCACCTGCAGAATGCTTCGGGCATTTCCATCGGCGACCTTGCCGAGCATCTGGAAGTCACCGGTCCGCATGTCACCGGCGAAGTGCGCAAGCTCGCGGAGATGGAACTGGTGCGCAAGACGGTCAATCCCCATGATGCGCGCGGCGTGCTGGTTCGCCTGTCGCGCGAAGGCAAGCGGCGGCTGGTGCGGACATTTCCGTTCATCCAGCGCGTCAATGACATTCTGTTCGAGGGCGTGACGGCGGAGGAGTTTCGCGCGCTGGCCCGCTTCAACCGAAAATTCATGGCGACGACGGCGGCCGCCTTGCGCTTCGCCGATCAGCAGGGAGAGTGACATGCTCCGGACCGGAAACGAGCATCTGGAATCGCTGCGCGACGGCCGCGTCATTTATGTCGGCTCGGAGCGTGTCGACGACGTCACCCGCCATCCCGCGTTCCGCAATGCGGCGCATACGGTCGCCGCGCTCTATGACATGAAGGCTGACCCCGCCCATCGCGAGACCATGACCTATGAGGAGGACGGCGGGCGGCATTCGCTGTATTTCCTGCGGGCGCGCTCGCGCGACGATCTGCAGCGCCGCATGAATTGCCACCGCATGATCGCGGACTTCACCTATGGCATGTTCGGCCGCTCGCCGGATCATGTCGCCTCATTCGTCACGGGCATGGCGATGAAGCTCGACGAGCTGAAGCCACCCTTCGGGCATCCGGACAATCTCCTGAAATATTACAAATACGCCCGGGACGCCGACCTCTACACGGTCTATGCCGTGCTGCCGCCGCAGGCCGCGCGAAACCCGGAATTCTACCAGCGGCAGAACATTCCGGTGCCGACCCTGCGGGTGGTGCGCGAGGACGATGACGGCGTCGTCATCTCCGGCATGAAGATGCTGGCGACCGGCGCGGTCTTCGCCAACGAGGTCTGGATCGGCAATGTGCTGCCGCTCGCACCCGACCAGAAGAAGGAGGCGATTACCTGCGCGATTCCCTGCAACGCGCCCGGACTGCAGTTCTGGTCGCGCAAGCCCATGGAGCAGGACTGCAGCTCGGAATTCGATGCTCCGCTCGCGTTTCGCTACGACGAAAGCGACAGCATGCTTCTTTGCGACGAGGTGAAGGTACCCTGGGAGCGGGTCTTCATCCATGACGACGCGCTGCTGTCGCGCAACATCTATTTTCTGACGCCGAGCCATTGCTTCGGCAATCACCAGTCGAATGTGCGCTACTGGTCGAAAATGCGCCTCATGGTGGGGCTATGCGCGAAGATCGCGCATGCCACGGGCGCCGATCAGGTGCCGGCGGTGAAGGAGACGCTTGGCCGCATCTCCGCCCAGGAAGCGATGATCGCGGGAATGGTAAACGGCCAGATCAATGCCTACGAGACCTGGCCGGGCGGACCGGAGGGATACGTCGCCTTCAATCGCCGGATGATGTATGCCGCACTCGAATGGTGCACCCAGAACAACAGCAGGTTCGTCGACGATCTGCGCGAATTGTGCGGCGGAGGCGTGTTCCAGATGCCGGCCAATATTTCGGTGATGAACGACCCCGAACTGGCGCGACAATTCCAGACCTACTGGCAGACGCCACAGACCGACGCGATTACGCGGATGAAGCTGTTCAAGCTTGCCTGGGACATGGTCGGTTCGGAATTCGCCGGCCGCCACCAGCAATACGAGAAGTTCTACGCGGGTGCGTCTTTCATCGTGCGCAATCATTCGTACCGCGAGACCGATTGGGACGGGTTTGGAAAGATCGTGGATGACCTGATTTCGGGATATGGCCACCCGGCCGCCGGCAAGGACAAATCGGCAGCGTAGGAACCGACGGGAGATTCAGAGATGAGCGAGCTCGTATTGTATGACGGCGCGGGCGTACCGAGCCCCCGCCGCGTTAAGATTTGCCTGCTCGAAAAGGGATTGCCGTTCACCATCAAGTGGATGAATCTCGGCCTGATGGATCAGAAGGCGCCGGGCTATCTGAAGCTCAACCCGACCGGCCTGGTGCCGACGCTCGTGCATGAGGGCAAGGCGGTCTACGAATCCAACGTCATCAATGAATATCTGGATGCCGTCTTTCCGAATCCGCCGCTGGTGCCGAAGGATGCCTATGGCCAGGCACGCATGCGGATGTGGTTCGCGTTCGAGAACGACTTTGCAAAGCCGTTCCGCGACGCAGTCTACGAGACCATGGGCAAGCAGCGGCTGCAGAGCACCGGTCTCACCCCGGAAAAGCTGCGCGAGGAGATTTCGAAGCGGACCAGCAACGAAGCCTATATACGGTTCGCCACCAGGGTGCTGACCACGCCGAAGGACGACGAACTGGTCGCAGAACGCCAGCTCTTGCTGATGGAAAAGATGGCGCAGATGGAGGATCAGCTGTCCGACGGACGCACCTGGCTGTGCGGCGAGCAATTCACGCTCGCTGATATCGCGCTGGCGCCCCGTGTCGACATGTTCCCGGTGGTCGGCGTGCCCGATCTTTACACCCGTCTTCCGAATATCGGAAAATTCATGGAGCGGATGAAGGCGCGGCCGAGTTGGGAAATTTCGGGCCAGCGGCCGGAGCCGGGTGAAACCGAGCGGGTGGTAGGTCGCAGGTGATCACGCTGTATTCGTGGGGGACGCCGAACGGCAACAAGCTGCATATCATCCTCGAGGAGCTTGATCTGCGGTATCGCCTCGTGCCGGTCAATCTCGCACGCGGCGAGCAGCGCAATCCCGAATTCGTCAGGATCAGCCCGAACGGAAAAATTCCGGCGATCGTCGATCCTCATGGTCCCGGCGGACGGATCGTCACGCTCGCGGAATCGGGCGCGATCCTGATCTATCTGGCCGAGAAGCACGGCCGTTTCCTGCCCGGCGATCCGCTGGAGCGGCTGGCCGCCCTGCAATGGATCATGTTCCAGATGGGCCATGTCGGTCCCGTGATCGGCCAGCTTCATCATTTTCAGGCAACGGCGCCGTCCGGAAACGAATATGCGATTGAACGTTATCGCAAGGAGGGCGAACGTCTGCTTGATGTGGTGGAAGCCCGGCTGCGTTCGTCGGAATTTCTGGCCAGCAGTGAGTATTCCATTGCCGATATCTGCACCTGGCCCTGGATCCGCTCGTGGGTGCACACCACGAAGCAGGCCATTGGAGCCCGCCCTGCGCTTGCGCGCTGGCATGAAGCGATCGGGGAGCGCCCGGCGGTGCAGAAGGCCGTGCGAATCTACGATGAGCTGCGGCGGAGCGGGGACCGCACGTAACGCCGGTCCGGGGCCTTGCGCCGTCGCGCAACAGTCGTGGACTTGTGGATGGGGCGGTTCATTCCCGCGTTGACATCGCGGCACCGCACGGGCAAATCTTCATAAGATGTCTTATGGCGGACTTGACGCCGCTTCCTGAACTGAGTGCCAAGAGCATGCTGAAGCCGGAGCCGGGGGTCCCCGCGCTGATCGATTACGAAGGCGACGCACGACGCGTCTTCGACGTCGTGGCCAATGGCGGTACCGCGATCATGCCGGTGACCACGGGCTACGCGTTGCTTGGATCGAGCCGCGAATCGGTAATGGGCATCTTCAACAACAAGCGGCGTGCGCCGACCAAGGTCACCGCCTTGTGCGGAAGCATGGAAGTGTTCGAGGCGGTACAGGTCGTTGACGACGAGCCGCGCCGCGTGATCGACAGCATCACCCGGTTTTTCCGGCTGCCGCTTGGGGTGATCGCGCCGGTGCGGCTCGACCATCCGATCTTCCGCGATGTGCACGACGACATCCTCGCGCAGAGCCGCCGCGACGGCACGATGCTGACACTCATCAATGGCGGCGCGCTGGCCGATAACATCGCGCATCTCAGTTTGAAACATAATGTCGCGATGTTCGGCTCGTCCGCCAATCTGTCAACCAAGGGGACCAAGTTTCGGCTGGAGGATGTCGAGCCGGAGATTCGCGCCATGGCCGATATCGAGATCGACTATGGCCCAGTGCTGTGGAACGCCTACGGCAAGTCCTCCACCATCATCGACTTCCGCGATTATACGGTGGTGCGGGTCGGCATCGCCTATGAGCAGATCGACCACATCCTGAAGAAGCATTTTTCAATCGCGCTCAAGCCGCCCGCGCCTGTGCAGTGATGCAGGAGTTGTGAGACATGGCGCCGCTCGCCCGCTCGGCTCCGGGACTGGCCGTCAACACCGTCGCCGACTACATCAAGAACGGCATCCGGGCGGGAAAGTTGGCGCCCGGCCAGCGGCTCGTCGCCTCGGAACTCGCCGCCGATCTTGAAGTGAGCCTCGGTGTGGTGCGTGAAGCGCTCAGCCTGCTGGACGGCGCCGGACTGATCGAATTGTTGCCCAATCGCGGCGCGCAGATCAGGCCGCTGTCGCGCGACGATGTGCGACAGATTTTCGAGCTTCGTGAAGCGCTGGAGGGACAGGCGGCGGCGCTCGCGGCCCGCAATCTGCAGGGCATGAAGGCGCGTCAGACCCTGATGGATGCGTTCAAGAAGGCGGACAAGGCCGCCGCGACCGGCGATGTCGTTGGCTACCGGTCGACCAATGCGGCGTTCCATCAAACCATCCTGGCGCTCGCCAACAATCCGCGGCTGCTGGAAATGGCGTCCGAACTCACCGTGCCGATCTACCAGTTGCAGCTCAGCATGCTGCTGAACGACGGCGAACTGAAGACCGCAGCGAACGGCCATCGCCGCATCGTCGATGCGATCTTTGCCGGCGATGAAGACAGGGCGCGCGCCGAGATGCAGCAGCATGTGCGGGTTTCGGGCGCGGTGATGATGCGGCTGGTGGAGGGGTAGAGCGTCCGCGTTCCTGCGAGATCGTGTATGCCCACTCATTCTCGCGAAAGCGGGAATCCAGGCTCTTCGCGCCGGGTCCGCGACTTCGCGGGGACGAGCGGATCGTTGCTCTGCCGCTCGAATACCGCCTCCCACACCCACGGCCGCTTGATGCGATCCTGCTGCTGGAACGCGGCAATGTCGTCAAGCGACAGCAGCGTCTGGCCGAGTTGGTCGAGACCTTCCAGCAGCGCCTGACGCCGCGACGGATCGATCTCGAACGGGATGGTCGCGCCGTCCGGCGCCACGATCGCGCAACGTTCCAGATCGACCGTGAGGATGACCGGCTGCTCGCCACGCAGCAGCGCGATTAGGTTGTCATAGGGCACAGGCGGCAGCGCGATCGGCAGCAACCCGTTGCGCAGACAATTGGCGAAAAAGATTTCTCCGAAGCTTCTCGCGATGATGGCGCGGATGCCCATCTGGTCGAGCGCCACGACGGCGGGCTCGCGCGAGGAGCCGCAGCCGAAAT
This sequence comes from Pseudorhodoplanes sp., assembly GCF_050250235.1. Classification (GTDB taxonomy): domain Bacteria; phylum Pseudomonadota; class Alphaproteobacteria; order Rhizobiales; family Xanthobacteraceae; genus Pseudorhodoplanes. The sequence continues at coordinate 23,296 of NZ_JBFWPA010000074.1, read as the reverse complement.
TGCTGCCGGCGATCAGGATCGGGCTGCCGCGATACGGTTTGCGGTTGAGTACGAAGTCCGGGTTTTCGCTGCCGTCAGGCCGGAAGCGGATCGCCTCGAAGGCAATGCTGCCGAACTTCGCGCGAGGCGTGGAGACGCAATGCTCGATCGGGATGATGAGATCGGTGTTGACGTCGTCCAGCAGCAGCGGCGCCGCCGGCCCGGTGACCATGGTGAACTTGCGGGTCATGGTTTGCGATTCATGGCGTGAGCTTGCGCGGATCGGTGATCGCGCCGGTAAGCGCGCTGGCCGCCGCAACCGCGGGGCTGGCGAGATGGGTGCGACTGCCGGGCCCCTGCCGCCCGACGAAGTTGCGGTTGGTGGTGGAGATCGAGCGCTCGCCGCGTGCGACCGTGTCGCCATTCACCGCCGAGCACATCGAGCAGCCGGATTCCCGCCACGCGAAGCCGGCGTCCTTGAACACGCGGTCGAGGCCGTCGCGTTCGGCGATGCGCTTGACCGCGGTCGAGCCGGGCACGACCCAGGCGCGCACGCCTTCCGCGACCTTGCGGCCGCGCACGATATCGGCGGCGATCTTCAGATCGCTGAGGCGCCCGTTGGTGCAGGAGCCGATGAAGACGTGCTGCACCGGCAGACCGTCGAGCGGCTGATTGGGTTCGAGGCCCATGTAATCCAGCGTGTCTGCCATCGCCGCGCGCGTCTTCGCTTCGGTGGCCCTATCGGGATCGGGGACGCGCCCGTCGATCGGCAGAACCTGATCGACGCTGGTGCCCCAGGTCACCTGCGGACTCAATTCGGAAAGGTCCATCGACAGGTCGCGGTCGAAACTCGCATCGTCGTCGCTGCGCAATTCGCGCCAGGCCGCCACCGCGTCGTCCCACAGCGCACCGGACGGTGCATAGGGCCGGCCGCACAGATAATCGGTGGTAACGGTATCGGGTGCGATGATCCCGGTCCGAGAACCCAGCTCGACCGCCATATTGCACAGCGTCAGCCGGGCTTCTATGAGCATGGCCTGAACGGCCGAACCACAGAATTCCACTGCATATCCGGCACCGGCGCCGGCGCCGAACCTGCCAATCACTGCCAGGATCACATCCTTTGCGAACACCGCATCCGGCAGCGCGCCGTCGAGCCGGATGCGCATCGACTTCGGTTTGGCCTGCACGATGGTCTGGGTCGCAAGGATATGAAGCGCGTCGGTCTGGCCGACGCCCCAGGCCAGCGCGCCAAGCGCGCCGTGCGTGCAGGTGTGGCTGTCGGTGCACAGGAAGGTGGTGCCCGGCAGCGTGAGCCCGAGCTCCGGGCCGATCACATGCACGATGCCCTGGTCGGAATCGCCGATGTCGAAATGCCGAATGCCCGCTTCACGCATCAGGTCGCGCATCTCGAACACATAGGTGCGGCTTTTTGCGTCGACATGATGCTCGCGCCCGCTCGCGGTCGAGACCGCATGATCCGTGACGGCGAAGTTCAGCGCAGGCGACAGCATGGTCAGGCCGCGCCTGCGCAGATCGGGGATCGCGATGGTGCCACTCAGGTCGTGCAGGAAGAAGCGGTCGACATGGATCAGGTCTTCCGCGGCCGAGAGCGGTTTGACCACGTGCTGCGACCAGAGCTTGTCGAGCAATGTCTGCGGCTGATGCGTCATTCGCGGCTCGTGTCGCCCGGCAGGGCGTAGCGGCGTTCGAATGCCCACATCTCGGGAAAGCCTGTCAGCGTGTGTCCGGCGTCGGTAGCGAGCGGCGGCCCGGAGAGCGAGGCCGACACCGAACCGCTGCGAAGGCCTTTGAATACGGCTTGAATCGCACCTGCCGACGCGAGCCAGGCGATGCTCGGATAGATCGCGAAGGCGAAGCCCATGTCCGCGAGCACCGCCGCGGGCAGCAACGGGGTCTTCCCGCCGGGCACGACATTCACCATCATCGGAATGTCCGCGTGTCGGCCGAGCCGCGCGAGTTGCGCTTCGGTTTCTGGCGCATCGACGAACAGGATGTCGGCGCCGGCCTTGGCGTAGGCGTCGCACCGACGCAACGCCGCGTCGAAGCCTTCCGGCGCGATCGCGTCGGTGCGCGCGACGATCATCATGCCGTCCGCATTGCGATGATCGACCGCGACCCTGATCCGCTGCGTCATGTCCGCGATCGGCGCCACCTGCTTGCCCTGGGTGTGACCGCAGCGGCGCGGCGCTTCCTGATCGTCGATCTGCATGGCGGATGCGCCGGCGCGTTCATAGTCCATCACCGCACGCCGGAGATTGCCGAGACTTCCGAAGCCGGAATCGGCATCGGCGATCAGCGGGAGCGACGTGCAGCGCCGTATGATGGTAATGCGGTCGACGAATTCGGACGCGGTGGCGAGGCCCATATCCGGGAGGCCCAAGGTAGCGTGCAGCCCGTAGCCGGTGAGGTAGATGGCTTCGAACCCGGCCTGCCGGGCGGCCAGGGCCGTGATCCCGTCATAGACGCCGGGCACGTCGAAAAATCGCCGCCGTGACAGCAGGTGGCGGAGCGAGGCAGGCGGTTCGGCTTGCTGCCGGCTCAAAGTATTGCCTCCTCGCGGTCGGAAGGGTATGATCTTAGGAAGATATATTAAGCAGGATGAGCCTGGTCAATTCGAACAAATGTCCGGTCATTCCCCCCAAAATTGAACCCGGCGACGCCCTTGTCGGAAATTGTCCGGTCATTTAAGGTTTGCTCACCCGATGCGCAACGACGCAAATATGGGAACAGGGAGGGATGTGATGAAGTTGTTTTTGCGCGCTATGCGGTCGGCGGCCGTAGTCTCGTCCGTGATTGTCGGTCTGACTGCTGCTGCTGCTGCGCAAAATTTTCCGACCCGCCCCATCACATTCATCGTGCCGTTTCCACCCGGCGGCGTGATCGACACCACCGCGCGTATCATCGAAGCCGATCTGGCCAAGGAACTCGGCCAGCCGGTCGTGATCGAGAACAAGGGCGGCAGCGGCGGCAATCTCGGGACCAACATGGTTGCGCGCGCGCAACCGGACGGCCACACCCTGCTGATGGTTCCGAATGCGACGGTCGTGATGAACCCGCACACCTTCAAGAATTACCCGATAGATCCGACCAAGGATCTCGCTGGCGTCGGCATGGTGGGTGAGACCTATATCGGCCTGGTCGTACAGGCGAATTCTCCTTTCAATACGGTTCAGGACATCATCGCGGCAGCGAAGGCCAAGCCGGGTGAACTGACCTATGCGCATATCGGCCCGGGCTCGGCGCACAACATCGCGGGTGCGCTGCTCAACAAGAAGGCCGGGATCAACATCACGCCGGTGCCGTTCCAGGGTGCCGGCCCTGCGCTGCAGAGTCTGCTGGGCGGCCACATCACCATGAGCTATTCGACGCTGGCTGGCGTTGTGCCATATCTGGAATCCAAGCAGATGAAGCTGATCGCACTGGTCGAGCCGGCGCGTATCAAGTCGATGCCGAACGCGGGGACGATCAACGAGGTGGTGCCGGGAGTCGAGGTCACGTCGTGGCTCGGTGTGTTCACGACCGGCGGCACGCCGAAGCCGATCGTCGATCGGCTCAACGCGGCCTTGAACAAGGTGCTGGCTATACCGTCCGTGCAGCAGAAGCTCGATCGCATCGGCGTCGTCCCCATGACCGGAACCGCAGCGGAATTCGACAAGCGAGTCCAGGCCGATATCAAGTTCTGGAAGGGCGCCATCGAAGTCGCAGGCATCACGCCGCAATAAGTAGGCGCGCTGCGGAGTGGACAATGGCCCGGCGCGGGGTTGTGCGGTGGTGCGAACGGGTGGACCGGTCGTAAGTGGATCACGTTGCAGACGCACTCAATGACGTGATCGTAACCGAGGAGATCACGTCCGCGATGCCCTTTTGGGCGGTGCTGGCGATCGGTCTCACGGGGCGACTTGCGGCGGATTTCGGTGCACGCGTCGTCCGGCTGTGCGATGGCGATCCGCTGGCGGCCACGGATTCCGAATCAGACCGCAAGAATCATGCGTCGCATCTGCGCGCGCTCCGTGGCTTTTTATGCCACGGGAAGGAGCATATCGACCTTGCCACTCGCGAACGCATCGCCGAACGCGATCCTCCGCACCGCATCCATGTACGGCTGTGTTACGATGGCGATGCCGACGAGGTGAGCAGGTTTGCGGATGCCCAACCGGTCGCAATGTCGGGCAAGGCGGTCGCGTTCGCGGGGGACGTTGCCGGTCAGGGCAAATCGCAAAATCCGGCCAGCGAATTCACCATCGCAGCGAGGAGCGGGTTGCTGGATATCGTCGGGCGCTCGGATGCGCGACCGCTGAAGCTTGGGGGTCACCAGATTTCATACGCCACCGGCCTTTCCGGATTCCTCGCCGCGGTCGCGCTGCTGCGCAGCGACGATCTGGACCGGGCTGAAGTCTCGGCGCTCGGGACCGCGCTGTGGACCAATTGGAAGTCGCTTGCAGCGGCAGCGCAGGGTCGGCCGGTTCCGCGTCGCTCGGCTGAAAGCGGCAAGTGGCGCACCGCGCCCTGTGCCGACGGACATGTGGCGTTGGTATATTTCGACCGCGACTGGCCGGTGATCGGCAAGATGACGGGCGACCTGGCAATTCAGACTGTCGCAGCGGGCCGCGGCTGGACCGATCGCGCCAAACTTGCGGAACTAGAACGGCGGCTCGAAGCCTGGACGCTCGACCATACGCGCGCAGAAGTCGCAGCCGCATCGAAATCGTACGGTCTGGCGATGGGTGCGGTGTGGACTCCAGCGGAATTGGTGACGGATCCTCAGTATCAAGCGCGCAACTTCTTTGTTTCAGCGGAAAGCGACGGGACGGGCGCGGCGGTTCGCCCGCGGCTGCCGGTTATCGCCACTGCGCAGGGCGGCGCGGCCATGGTTCCATCACGCCGAGCCGCGATGCGAGGTGCTGGTCCGCTCGCCGGCATTCGCGTGATTGATCTGGGCATACTGACCGCGGGTGCCAGCACCTCGGCGATCCTCGCCGACCTCGGCGCCGACGTCATCAAGGTCGAGTCACCCACCTATCTCGATCCGTTTCGCGGTACACCGGGCACGAGCCGCGCCGAAGGATGGTGGAACAATTCCGATGCGTTCAAAAGCACCAACCGAAACAAGCGCGGCATCTGCCTCGACTTGAAATCTGCGAAAGGCCGCGAGATTTTCCTTCGGCTTGCCGCGCAGTCCGATGTCGTGGTCGAGAATTTCAGACGCGGAGTGATGCAGAAGCTTGGGCTTGGCTATTACAATTTGCGCGCTGCGAATGGCAGCATCATTCTCGCATCGGTATCGAGCCAGGGTGAGAGCGGTCCTGATGCCGGGAATATCTCGTTTGGATCGACGCTGGAGGCAACCTCCGGTCTTGCGGCCATGACCGCCTATGAGGATGGTGTGCCGCTTGTCACCGGGATGCATTTGAATTATCCCGATCAGGTGGGCTCGGTCTTTGCCGCCGCGGCAATTGTTGCTGCGTTGCGCGCGGCGCACAAGACAGGGACAGGCGCGCACCTCGATATCTCGCAGCGCGAACTCGCGACCTATCTTCTCGGCGAGGAGATCATGGCGGCGGATCGCAGCAGCGGAGCCGTCGGCAGTTTCGGCAATGCGTCGCCGCACATTCTCCTTCAGGATGTGTTTCAGTCGAAGGACGGCTGGGTGGCCGTCACTATTCCGGATGGATCGCGGCTGTCGCGTGCTCTTGATATTTCGGGTCATCCCCTGGCGGGCACCAATCGGCAAGACATCAACGACAGCAAGCGAGCGCTGAGCGAATGGATGTCCAGCCGGACCGCAGATGCAGTCTGCAAAGTCCTGCGTGAAAATAGAATTGCCGCCGAAAGGGTTCTTGATGGGAAGGCAGCTCTGCATCTTGCGCGTGAGATTGCGGGCGGTGCGATCTGTCCGCTCGCATATTCCCCCTCCGGCGACATCGTCAAGGGCTTTCCGCTCCACTTTCCGCAGCGCCCCGTCGCGGTCGCGTGCGCGGCGCCTGACCTCGGACAGCATACCGATGTGGTCTTGCGAGACATTCTCGGGCTGTCGTCGGATGCAATCGAAGAGCTTGCGCGGGACAATGTGATCGGAACGCGGCCTGCATCGCCAAACGCCTCCCGGCTGGATTGACGCATGAAAGCGGTTCGATGTCACCGATGGGGCGGACCCGAAGTTCTTGCCGTCGAGGACATCGATGCGCGTGCGCCCGGACCGGGTGAAGTCCGCATCCGCGTCGAGGCGAGCGCGGTCAACTTCACCGATACGCTGATCGTTGCCGGCAAGTATCAATTCAAGCCGAAGCTTCCCCACATTCCGGGTCATGAACTCGCGGGTATCGTGGTTGAAATTGGAAAGGGCGTAATCCAATGCGCGGTCGGCGACCGCGTGATGGCCTCGGCGCGGCAGGGTGGCGGCTTCGCCGAGGAATATGTCGCGCCGGCCGACAAGGTCTATCGTATTCCCAACAACATGAGCTTCGAGGCGGCGGCGGGCTTCATTATCGGTCATGGCACCGCATGGTTTGCGCTGAAACATCGCGGCGCATTGCAAGCAGGCGAAACGCTGCTAATCAACGGGGCTGCCGGCGGCGTCGGGATCGCCGCGATCCAGGCCGGCAAGGCGCTGGGCGCTCGAGTCATTGCCTGTGCGTCGACGCCAGACAAGATCGCGCTGGCGGCATCCCACGGCGCCGATTGCTGCATCAATTACACGATGGAGAGCGTACGCGATGCGGCGATGACGTTCACCGGCGACAGGGGCGTCGACGTGGTGTTCGACCCGGTCGGCGGCGACGCCTTCATGCAAGCGATGCGCGCGGCTGGCTGGCGGGCACGCATGCTGATCGTCGGCTTCGCGTCTGGCACCTGGCAGCAGATACCGGCGAACCTCATCCTGGTGAAGAACATCGCGGTCATGAGTTCGCTCTGGGGCGCGGAGTTGGAGCGCGATCCGGCACTCGGGAGGGCGGTGCTGAACGAAGCGCTAGACCTCTATCGCGAGGGCCTGCTGAAGCCGTTGCCGGGAAAGTCCTACGCGCTGGAGCATGCGCCCGATGCGCTGCGCGACATGACAAACCGCAATGTCCTCGGCAAAAGTGTCGTGCTGCCGCGGAGCTAGGCCGGGCGGCGCTTCATCAGCACGCGCCGTTCGGCCTCGAATACCACTTTGTCATCCTGATTGAGACCGGTATGGCGGAATCGCACGATCCCGGCATCCTGGCGGCCGCTATCCTGCCGGTCCAGTACTTCGCTGAATGCGTAGAGCGTATCTCCGTGGACCACCGGATGCTTCAGCCGCAGGCGGGTGATCGACAATTCTGCGATCGCGTTTTCCGCGGTGTCCTGCGCCGCCAGACCGATCACGATCGAGGCGGTAACGCCGCCGAACACGATACGCGTGCCGAACGGCGTCTGCTTCATCAGATGTTCGTTGAAATGGCCATCGGCTGTATTCATCACGAGGTTGGTGATGAACTGGTTTTCGAGAGCCTCCACGGTTTTGCCGCGGCTGTGACGGATCACGAGGCCGGGCGTGAAATCCTCGAAGTAATTGTGCGATCCGGTCAGGGCTGCGTCGGTCATGGTGAGGATCAGGCGAGCAGGCGGTCGGAGATAATACGGAGCTGAATCTCCGAGGTGCCCTCGAAAATCTTGGTCAGCCGCGCGTCGCGCCAGAACCGCTCGACCGGATGAAGCTGCGTATAGCCGGCGCCTCCAAGCACCTGCAACGCATCGGACGTGACGCGCTCCGCCATCTCGCTGGCGAGGTATTTCACCATCGAAGCTTCCTTGTCGCTGCGGCGGCCGGTATCGACGCAGTCGCAGACATAATACATGAGCTGGCGCGCGGCCTCGATTTCGGTTGCCATCTTCGCAAGCTTGAAGCGGATTCCCTGGAAGTCGGAGACCGGCTTGCCGAACTGTACGCGCTCCTTTGCGTATGCGACGGCGGTATCGAGCGCGCCGGAAGCGCAGCCAATTGCGCGCGCCGCGGTATGCGCGCGCGCCTTTTCGAGTTCGCTCGAGATCAGATAGAAGCCCTTGCCTTCCTTGCCCATCAGGGAATCGACAGGAATGCGGAAGTCGTCGAAGGCGAGTTCGAAAGTCTTCATGCCGAAATAGCCGATTTTCGGGATGGCATTGCCTTGCATCCCTTTCGGAAAGCGGCCGCGCGGCTTCTCGAACATGAAGCAGGAAATGCCTTCGTGACGCCGCTTCGGATTGGAAGGCTCGGAGGTACGCGCCATCAGGATCATGAAATCGGCGCCGTCGGCGAAGGTGCACCAGTATTTGTTGCCGTTGATGACCCAGCTCTCGCCGTCGCGGCGGGCGCGGCAGGCGATGCCGGAGACGTCAGACCCGACATCGGGTTCGGAGATTGAGACGCAGCCGATGAAATCGCCGCGCGCCATGCGCGGAAGATAATTGCGCCGCTGTTCCTCGGTCATCACCGGCATGCCGATCAGGCCGTTGGCACGCGCCATAATGCTGGCGACACTCATCCACGCCTTCGAAAGCTCTTCGGCGACAATACAATATTCAAAGCAGCCGAGACCCAATCCGCCATATTCCTCCGGAATCAGGATGCCGAAATAACCCATTTCCGCCATCTTCTCCCGCAGCTCCATCGGGATGTCGCCCTTCTCGGGATCGAGCCGGTTGGCGACCGGCATCACCTCGCGCATCGCGAATTCGCGCGCGCTGTCCATGATGAGCCTTCGTTCTTCCGTCAGGTAGGTCATCTAAACCGTTCTTTCCGCACCAGATTCGTCCGCCTGAAATCCACCACCTGCGCCTTGCGCTGGTTGAATCCGCGGGTATGCCAGGTGACGATGCCGTGGCGCTCGTCGCTCTTGCTTTCCCGGCAATCCACCACTTCGCTCGACGCGGTCAGCGTGTCGCCGGGATAGACAGGCTCGTAGAAGGTCAGATCCTCGATACCGAGGAACATGCCTCCGGCCTCGCTCAGGTCCTGTACGCTCAATCCGAACACCGTGTTGAACACCAGCATCGGACAGACCACGACATCCGGGTGCCCCTCGGCGCGGGCGAATTCCGCATTGAAATAGCGCGGGTTGTAATGCAGCGTCAGCGTCGTGAAAATCGTGTTGTCGGCGTGCGTGATGGTTCGGCCCCAGTGATGCACGAAGACGCGGCCGCGCGTGAATTCCTCGAACGAATGCCCCTTGCGCCAAAGCACGGCTCGCGCGCGCAGCGCCTCCGCATCGCCTCCTGCGCCGTTCATGCGCCCGCCTGCCGCAGCAACTGCGTCTTCATGGTGAAGCGGTCGGCCGGATAGAGGCTGATCGCGATCTGATACAGTTCATCGGCCGGATCGAAATAGCGGCGCAGCACGAACAGCCCCGGACTGCCGGCGTCGCAATCCAGTTCGGCGGCATGCTTGGCGTCGATCGCAACCGCGCTGATTTCCTGTTCGAGCCGCGTCGGCATCACGCCGAAATGTTTCTCCAGCAGCGTGAATATCCCGGAGGTCTGCTCGGTCACGTGCCTGCGCACGTCGGCATATTTCCTTGCAACGAAAATCTCGGTCCAGCACAGCTTGATGTTGCGTTTGACATGCCAGCGCAAGCCCGCGAAGCGCAGCCAGCTTTCGCCGGACTTGCAGCCAAGCAGGTCGGCGAGTCCTTCGCGCACCACAATCAAACCTTCGGACTTGCGGTCCAGCCGTGTGTCCTGCGCCGCATCGAACAGGCGGCCGAGGGTGTCGATTTCCTGGACGAACAGGGTCGGGTCCTGACGGCCGCAGACAATGGTGCCGGCGCCGCGTCGCCGCTTGAGAAGGCCGCGCGACTGCAATTCCCGGATGGCCTCGCGCACGGTCTGGCGACTCACGCCGAACCGATCGCACAACTCATTTTCGGGAGGGAACTTGTCCCCCGCCGCGTAGCGTCCTGACATGATTTCGTCAGTTAAAGTGCGGCGTATCTGCTGATAAAGGGTTGGCGACGACATGCCTGCTGCCCCGGCGAACCGAACCGGTTCCTGAATGTCCGAACATTTGTTCGCATGCAATACGCCGCAACGCAACGGCTTTGTGCGCAAATGTACGTACAATTCTCTTGACCGGTCGACGGTTCGGTGATGGGTGTGCAGCCAGTGCGGCGCCCAGCATAGGGGCATGGGACCAATGACCGAGCGGAGAGGGGGCGCCCTGGAAGGCATCCGGATCATCGACCTGACCCAGATGCTGGCCGGCCCGTTCTGCACCCAGATGCTCGCGGACCACGGCGCCGACGTCATCAAGGTCGAGCCGCCGCAGGGCGACTCGTCGCGAGGACTCGGACCCTTCCGCGCCGACGACGAGACGCGACGGATCGGCGGCTATCACGCCTCGGTCAACCGCAACAAGAAAAGCATCGTCATCGACCTGAAGGCGGAGGAAGGCCGTGCGCTGCTGCGCCGCCTCGTTCGCAGCGCCGATGTGGTCGTGGAGAACTACCGGGCACGCGTCATGGACCGGCTCGGCCTGTCCTATGAATCGCTGTCCGAGGACCATCCGGCTCTGGTCTATGCGGCGATCCGCGGCTTCGGCGATCCGCGTACTGGAGAAAGCCCGTATGTCGACTGGCCGGCCTTCGACGTGGTGGCGCAGGCGATGGGCGGGCTGATGGGGATCACCGGCCCCGATGCGAAAACGCCGATCAAGGTCGGGCCGGGGCTGGGCGACATCATCCCCGGCGCCTTTGCGGCGACCGGCATCCTGGCCGCTTTGCTGCGCGCGAAGATGACCGGCAAGGGACAGTTCGTCGACATCTGCATGGTGGATGTGGTGCTGTCGGTCTGCGAACGCATCGTGCACCAGAACAGCTATGCTGGCGTGGTGTCGGGTCCGGAAGGCAACCAGCATCCGATCCTGACGCCGTTCGGCGTGTTCCCGGCGTCCGACGGTTTCGTCAGCATCGGCGCGCCGACCGACGAATGGTGGCAGAAGATCTGCCGGCTGATCGGCCGCGACGATCTCCTCGCCGATGAAACGCTCGCCACCAACGCATCGCGCACGACAAATCGCGAACGCGTCATCGCCATTGTCGAGGACTTCACGCGCACCCGCACAAAGAAGGAATTGCTGGAGATATTCGGCGGCAGGATTCCCTTCGGTCCGGTCTACGACATCGCCGATATCGTGCAGGATCCGCATTTCGCCATGCGCGAGATGATCGTGGAAACCACCGACCCGACCACCGCCGCGCCGGTGCGGCTCGCGGGCGTGCCGATCAAGTTCACGGAAACGCCGGGCCGGGTCTGGTCCGGTCCGGCGCTGCCCGGCCAGCATACCGACGAGGTGCTGTGCGCGGCCGGGTTCGCGACCGACGAGATCGCGGACCTGCGCCGCCGCAAGATCGTTCAGTAGGAAGCATGACGATGCAGACCAAGCGTCCCCGTCGCCCGCGCCGCGTCCAGCTTTCGGTGCCTGGTTCAAGCGACAAGATGATGGCCAAGGCGGCGGCGAGCCGCGCCGACCATGTGTTTCTCGATCTGGAGGACGCGGTCGCACCGAGCGCGAAGGAAGCCGCTCGCAAACAAATCGTCCTGGCGCTGAAGGAGCTTGACTGGACCGGCAAGACCCGCTGCGTGCGGATCAACGATCTCACCACCAAATACGCCTATCGCGACATCATCGAGGTGGTGGAGGGCGCAGGCTCCCATCTCGATACCATCATGATGACCAAGGTCACGTCGGCGTTCGACATTCAGTTTGCCGCGACGCTGCTCAGCCAGATCGAACGCACCATCGGGCTCGAGCGCGAGATCGGCATCGAGGTGCTGATCGAGGAGGTCGAGGGCGTGCAGAATGTCGAGGCGATCGCGCAGGCGAGCCCGCGGGTGGAATCGCTGATCCTCGGCATGGGCGACCTGTCCGCCGCGATGGGGATCGATCTCGGCTTTGTCGGCAGCGCCGCCAATCCCTATCCCGGCGACATCTGGCATTATGCGCGGGCGCGGCTCTGCATGGCCGCTCGTGGCGCGAAGATCGATGCGATCGACGGTCCCTTTCCGAACTTCAAGGATATCGAGGGCTACAAGCGCGAGGCGATCGAAGCGCTGGCGCTCGGCTTCGTCGGCAAATGGGCGATCCATCCGGCGCAGATCGAGCCGGCGCTTGAGATTTTCTCGCCGAAGCCGGAAGACGTGGCGCGGGCGCGCAAGCTGCGCGATGCGTTTCTGGAGGCCGAAGCCAGGGGGCTTGGCGCCGCGCAGATCGACGGCCAGATGGTCGATATCGCCTCGCTGCGCATTCTGAAGAATACGCTGGAGCGCGCCGAATTGTTCGGGATGTAGGAAACTGGAGGGGTGCGGTTATGGCGTGTCGCGACGGACTCACTTCACCTCTCCCGTTGGGAGTGGTCGGATCGCGCGCAAGCGCGATCCGGGTGAGGGGTTGCGGACGATCGAGAGGCCTTAAACTCCCGTCCCAACCCTCTCCCTAGGGAGAGGGAGCGCAGTCCCGCTTGTGGTTAGCACCTGGACCAGCGGGTCCATTTGACACGTGTCGGAGAGGCAGATGTTGCAGGTTGTGAAGCAGGCGCAGGGCGGCGTCCCGGACGCGGTGACGCGCGCTGTCGTCGATGAACTGGCCGCGCGCCGGATCGAGCAATATCCCGCCGATATCGTCGAACTGGCGAAGCAATGCGTCATCGACTTCATTGCGGTCACGCTGGCCGGCACGCGCGAAAGCGGTGCGCAGGCCGTTGCGGAAGAGCTGCTAGACGGGCGCGATGGCGTCGGGCCGGTCACGCTGATCGGCCTTGCCCAGCGGGCGTCGGCACTCGATGCGGCCCTGATCAACGGCATGGCCGCGCACGCGCTCGACTATGACGACGTCAGCCTGCCGATGTCGGCGCATGCCAGCGTCGTCATTCTGCCGGCCTTGCTTGCGCTCGCCGAGAAACGGAAATCATCCGGCCTCCAGGTTCTCGAATCCTTCGTCGCCGGCTATGAAGCGGGAGCCCGCATCGGCATGTATATGGCGCCGACCCATTACGACAGCGGCTTCCACGGCACCGGCACGATCGGAACTTTCGCGGCTGCCGCGGCCTGCTCGCACCTGATGCGGCTCGATGCCGACCGGACCGAACGCGCGATCGGCATCGCGGCGGCGCAGGCGGCCGGCATCCGGTCGATGTTCGGCACCGATTGCAAGCCGCTGCATGCCGGCAAGGGCGCCTTCAACGGGCTGTTCGCGGCGCTGCTGGCAGCGCGCGGTTTCACCTCAGCGACCGGATCGGTCGAATGCGCCAACGGATTCGCCGCGACCCATGCCGGTGCCCGCGACGGAGCCGAAGCCTTCGCGTCGCCGCCGGGCGGCTTCTTCCTGCGGCAGAATCTCTTCAAGTATCACGCCGCCTGCTACATGACGCATGCGGCAGCGAACGCGATCGCGCAGACCATGAACTCCCATGCGCTGTCGCCCGATGCGGTCGAGCGCATCGTGGTCACCGCCGACCAGTCGCTGAACAGTGTCTGCAACATCGCCGATCCGGATACCGGGCTCGGCATGAAGTTCAGTCTGCGGACGGTTGCGGCGCTGGCGATGCTGGGGCGTGACACCAGCGCATTGTCGAGCTTTACCGATGGCGCGGCTGGTGAACCGGACATCGCGAGGGCGCGCGAGAAAATCGAGGTCGAACTGGCGGATATCCGCCCGATCACCCGCACCGGCATCCGGCTGATCGCGACCGACGGTCGCGCGATCGAAGCCGAGCATGATTCCGGCAAGCCGGAAACCGATCTCGGCGTTCAGAGAGCGCGACTTCAGGGCAAATTCCGGGCGCTGGCCGGCGAGGTTCTGGGTGCCGATCGCGCCGATCAATTGCTTGCACAGATCGACACGCTGGATCGGCAACCGGACATGTCCGTCGCGATGCGGTTTGCGTCAGCGTCGTAGCCGTCTCCTGAGGATGAATGGCCCAGACGGCCGGCGCTTTCAGTTCGATACGGCTTCGCCCGCAGCGTCCTCGGCTTTCTGCCAGGGCTTGAAACGCTGGGGCAGCAAGGCCATCACCACCAGCACGAGCAGCACGCCGAACAGGGTCAGCGCGAACGGCCGGTCCAGAAAAATCTGATAGGAGCCGCCGGACATCGCGAGCGATTGCCGGACCGACAATTCGAGCATCGGGGCGAGCACCAGTCCGAGGGCGACCGGCGCCACGTCATAATCGAACTTGCGCAGGACGTATCCGACAGCGCCCGCAATGATCGTCACCCATACATCGACGATGTTGTTCTGCACGCAATAGACCCCGACCAGGCACAGGCAGATGATGCAGGGATAAAGATACGCATAGGGGATGCGCAGCAGGTTGACGAACAGGCTGATCATCGGAAGGTTCAGAATCAGCAAGACGACATTGCCGATATACATGCTGGCGATCACCCCCCAGAACAATTGCGGCTGCTCCTGAATGAGGTTGGGGCCCGGCACGATGCCATGGATGATCAGCGCCGCGAGCATCACTGCGGTGATCGGACTGGTTGGAAGCCCGAGCGCGAGCATCGGGACGAAGGCACCGGTGGCGGCGGCATTGTTGGCCGATTCCGGTCCGGCGACGCCCTCGATGGCGCCATGCCCGAACCGCTCCGGATGTCGCGACAGCCGCTTCTCCATTCCATAGGACAGGAACGACGAAATCACATGCGCCGATCCCGGGATGATGCCGATCAGGAAACCGAGCACGCTGCCGCGCGCGATCGGCCCGGCACTTTGCCGCAGGTCGCTTCTGCTCGGCATCAATTCGCGGAATTTCGGCGCGCGCGGCTTTTGATCGGCGCTTTTCGTGGACGTGATCAGGATTTCCGACAGTCCGAACAGGCCCACCGCCACCGGGACGATTCCGACGCCGTCGCCGAGCGCGACGATGCCGAAGGTGAAGCGGGTATGGCCGGTCATCGCATCGATCCCGATCATGCCGAGCAGCAGACCCAGGATCGCCATTGCCAGCATCTTCAGCATCGAATTCGTGCTCATATAGGCGAGCAGGAAAATTCCGAGCAACAGCAGTGCCGCGAATTCCGGCGGCCCGAAGCGCAGCGCGAATTCCGACAGGATCGGCGCGAGAAACATCAGTCCGATGATGCCGAGCGTGCCGGCGATGAAAGAGCCGATTGCCGCGATCGCGAGCGCGGGACCGGCGCGGCCCTGCTGCGTCATCGCGTAGCCGTCGACGCAGGTCATGACCGAAGCGGCTTCGCCGGGAATGCGCATCAGGATCGAGGTGGTCGACCCGCCATACATCGCGCCGTAATAGACCCCCGACAGCAGAATGATCCCGACGATCGGGTTGAGGCCGAAGGTGACGGGTAGAAGCAGGCTGATGCCGGCGAGCGGGCCCACGCCGGGCAGCATGCCGACCAGCGTACCGATGACACAGCCGGCGAAGGCATAGATCAGGACCGACGGCGTCAGCCCGACCGAAAAGCCCATCGCCAGATTCTGCAGCGCGTCCGGCATGGGCGATCAAAAACCCCAGACGCTGCGCGGCAATTGCACCTCGAGCAGATCGAAGAAGATGAAATAGGAGACCAGCGGAAAGCCGGCCGCGGTCAGCAATACGCCGGTGATCGGCCGGCGTTCGATCACGCCCAGCAGGAATACCAGCAGCGCCGCGAGCGTGAGCCGGTAACCGAGCCGCTCGAACATCAGGGCAGCCATGGCGCAGGCGCCGAGAATGACCAGGGCGCGTGGTGCCTCGCCCCAGCCGAGATCGTTCAGCCGCGCGGCCTGTCCGCCGAACAGCGTGATCAGGGCGGTCACCACCAAGAACGCAGTCGCCAGCAGGAGTGGCAGGAAGCCCGCGCCGGGTTCGGTCACGCTGCCGATCGGGTAGGCGCGGTTCTGCCACAGGACGAACAGCGCCAGCGCGAACAGCAGCGCGCCGGACAGCCGGTCGCTGCTGATCGAGGTGAGCCGGCCGATCATGCGGTCCGGCACGGCGCCGCCGGTTGAGCGGCGCGATGGCACGCGGCAGGTATGCCGGTCACTTTCCGTCGACCTTGCCGATCTGCCGG
The DNA here is from genome assembly GCF_050250235.1 of Pseudorhodoplanes sp. Classification (GTDB taxonomy): domain Bacteria; phylum Pseudomonadota; class Alphaproteobacteria; order Rhizobiales; family Xanthobacteraceae; genus Pseudorhodoplanes. The sequence continues at coordinate 7,282 of NZ_JBFWPA010000074.1, read as the reverse complement.
ATCGCGTTTTCCAGCATCTTGCTGTCGGCCGCGATGAACTTGCGGAAGTCCTCGCCCTCGCGGAAATCGACCGGGACCTGGAGATTCTTCAGCGCGTTCTGGAAGTCGTCGGATGCGACCGCGGCGCGGATCGCGCTCGATATCTGCTTTCTGGTGTCGTCCGGCACGCCCTTCGGCACGAACACCCCCGACCAGACGTAGAATTCGGCATCGTAGCCGAGTTCCTTCAGCGTCGGCGCATCCGGGAAGGCGGGATGGCGCTTGGTGCCCCAGCTCGCGAGTACCCGCAGCTTGTCCGACTTCACATGCGGGACTGCCATGGAGGGCGGCGACGCCCACATGCCGGCATTGCCGCCCAGCACCATGGTCATGGCCGGCCCGCCGCCGACCGCCGGGACCTGCCGCATCTTGACGCCCGCGGCATTGAGGAAAATCTCCATCGGCACATGCGAGGGACCGTAAAGACCGGAATGCGAATAGGTGATTTCGCCCGGACGCTTCTTGGCGTCATCGACCAGTTCCTTCACCGATTTCCAGGGCGATGAAGCCGACACCGCGAGCACCGGAGGATCGGCGGCGAGCAGGGCGATCGGCTCGAACTGATCGACCGAATAGGCCGGCGTTCGCCCGAAGATCGCGTCGACCATCGGAATGGTGCTGAAGGATACCAGCGTGACGAGGATCGTATAGCCGTCCGGCTTGGACGCCGCCGCCGCCTGGATGCCGACCGCGCCCGATGCGCCGGGGCGATTCAGCACCACGACGGACTGCTTGAGCTGCTTCTCCAGCGCACTGGCAAGCGGGCGGGCACTCTGGTCGGCCATGCCGCCCGGCGGGAACGGCACCAGCAGCGTCACCGCGCGGGTCGGCCATTTTTCCTGCGCCTGTGCCGCCGATATGGCCGGCAGAGCCAGCGCCAACAGGAGGACCATCATCCGGCGTGTCATCGCGCAACTCCTCTTCGACTCGACGTTGCCATCTCGGATCGGGACTTCAACATCGAAACTGCGATCTGTCTTACGGTGCGAAGCCAAGGCCGGCCGTCTTGGCAATCTCAAGAGGGTAGTCTATGAATTGCCGCTGACGAAAGTCAAATTCTAATTTCAAATTGAGAATCGAAGTGTGAGCCGCGTCAGATACAACGTCGATACCCCGGAACGCATCGTGAAGGCTGCGACCAGCCTGTTTGCCAGGCAAGGCTATCGCGCGGTTGCACTGAAGGATGTGGCACGCGAAGCGCGCGTCAACGGCGCCGCGGTCAATTATCACTTCGGCGACAAGGCCGAGCTGTATCGCTCCGTCATCGACCAATGCCTGAAGCAGCGCGAGGGTGCGGCTCCGATCGACGAAGAGGGCTGGCTTCCGCTGTCGCCGGAAGAGCGCTTGCGCCGGTTCATCACGGTGATGATGGAGCAGTTGCTGAACGAGCAGCAGACCACCCTGCTGTCGCAGATCATGCTGTGGGAAGCGATCGATCCGACACGCGAATTCAAGAAAATGGTGGCGCGGCTGCCCGGGCGGCAATTGAAGGTGCTGGACAGGATCGTCGGCGACTGGGTCGACGGTGCGTTGTCGAAGCGAAAGATCCGCGCGGCCAGCATCAGCATTCTCGGCCAGTGCGTGTATTATCGTTACGGCCGCAAGATTCTTGCCTATGCGGAGAAGCGCAACCGCACCTCGCGCGCGGAAATATCGAGCATCGCCGACGAGATTTTCGCGTTCTCCGCGGCCGCGCTGCGCGGCCTCAGCGAGCAGGTCGGCGAGCGAAATTTGCGGCGGGCGATATGATCGGACACGATATCCGCGAAGATATTGCGATGGCTTGCCGTGTTCTGGCGCGGCACAGGCTGATCGATCTGTGGGGCCATGCGAGCATCCGGGTGCCGAGAAGCGATGTGATCCTCGTCACCCCGCGGTTCGGCAAGGCGTGTCTGCCGCGAAGCATCCGCGCCGAAGACATGCTGGTGACCGACATGTCGGGCACGATTGTCGAAGGCAGGGGCGAGTTGCCGCGTCAGTTTGCGGTCGATGTCGCGCTTTACCGGGAAAGCAAGGAAGCCGGTGCCTGCATCTTTGCGAGTCCGCCGACGGCGATGGCGGCCGCCATCGCGCGATACCGGCTCCAGCCGCTGACCCATATGGAAGCCGAAATCGCTTACGGAATGTCCTCATGGATATCGGAGCGGCTGGCCGACGATGCGCAGCCGGCAGCGGAGCTTGCCACCGCGATCGCGAATGCGACCGCGGTCGATCAGCCAGGCATCGGTTGCTGGACCGCAGGTGCGGATATCGTGCGCGCACTGATGAACATGTATCATCTGGAATATCTGGCGCAGGCCAATCTGGTCGGCGCGGCGCTGCCGGCCGGCAAGCTGTGCGAGCCGGAGGATTCCCGGAAGCTTTGGCGTCAGTTCGCGGGCTGGGATCACTATGTCGAGTTTTTCCACGCGCTCGATCCGGGTCCGCTGCCGCATCCCGCCGCCGATTGCGACGGGCGCGCGCAGGACAGCGAGGCGATCAAGCGCGCGGTCGCGATCAGTTGCAAGGCGCTGTGGGAACGCGACACGCTGGTCGCCTTTCTCGAACATGTGAGCCATCGGCTGCCCGAGTCGGACCGCCTGATCGTCAGCGCGGCCAAGCATTTCGGCGAGATCGGCCCCGAGGACATGTGCGTTCTCGACTACAGGGCGAACTGGCTCAACGGGCCGAAGCCGCCGGGCTTCAAATGGTTCCACGCGCAGATTCTCGATGAGCGTCGCGACGTCGAGGCCATCGTGCATACCCACGATCTTTATGGCCGCATCTACGCATTGTCGGGGCGGCGACCCGACGCCATCTGCCGCACCGGCCTGAAAGTCGGGACCGCGGACATGCCGGTCTATCCGCGCTGCGACCTGATGGTCGACGCCGATGTAAGGCGGACCGCCCTCGATCTTCTCGACAAGGGTCCGATCCTGCACGAGGCCTGTCACGGCACCGACTTTGTGGGTGCGACGCTCGAGCAGGCGCTGGTCGATTCGATCCAGCGCGAGGCGTTCCTGGCGATGGACCATACCGCAGGGCGTTTCGGCGAACCCCGGGCGATGCCAACCGATCCCGCTGCGGTTTTGGCTGCCGAAGCCTCCGCCGAAGACTGGTGGTGGTTCTACACCGCCGAAATCGGCGCACCGCGCCGCAGCGTCGCCGGTCTCTGAGGGAAAGCAACAAAGATGAAACTGTCGGAATACAGCGCCGTGTATCAGGCGAATGATGCGATCGACGCCGCTTCGCTGGAAGGCTATGCGGCAATGATCAAAGGGCTGAACGGCCTGATCATGAAAGCCGCCAATGACAGGCTCGCGATCGACGACGAGCCGGCCGATTACGAGCGCCTGATCCTGAGGCCGAAGCCGTGAGCGAGAATTTGGAACGACTGTCGCTTGTCGAGGTTGCCGATGCGCTGCGTCGCGGCGATGTGACGTCGGTCGCGGTGACCGAGCACGCGCTCGAGCGGCTGAACCGGCTCGGCCCGGTCTATAACTGTACCATGACGATCGAGACGGAGCGCGCCCTCGATCGCGCCCGCCGCCTGGACGAGGCGCGCGGCAAGGGTGTCCCCACCGGACTTCTGCATGGCGTCCCGCTCGCCCACAAGGACCTGTTCTACCGCTCCGGGAGGCGTGTCACGCTCGGCTCTCCGATTCACAAGGACGAGATCGCGCGATCGACGGCAACGGTGCTGGAGCGTCTCGATGCCGCGGGCGCGATCGATGCCGGCACGCTGCAAATGTCGGAATTCGCCTACAGCCCGACCGGCTACAACCGGCATTTCGGGCATTGCCGCAATCCCTGGAATATCGATCATGTGCCCGGCGGATCATCCAGCGGTTCGGGAGCAGCCGTCGCAGGCCGGCTGGTCTATGGAGCGCTTGGGACGGATTCGGGAGGATCGGCGCGGCATCCGGCGGCGCTGTGCGGCGTAACCGGTCTCAAGCCGACGCAGACCCGCGTCAGCCGCTCGGGAGTCGGGCCATTGTCGTTTTCGCTCGATTGCGTCAGTCCGCTTGCGCGGACCGCGCGGGATTGCGCCCGGCTTCTTGCGGTGATTGCCGGGCCTGATGACCAGGACTCAACTTCCTCGCGCGAGCCGGTCGAGCGCTATGAGGAAGCGCTGACCGGCGACATTCGCGGGATTTCGGTTGCGATACCCCGCGGCTATTACGACGAGGTCGTGACCGGCGAGGTCGCGGAGATCGTTGCAAACGCCGCTGCCGTGCTGCGCGATCTCGGGGCGGTGACGAGGGAAACCGGCTGCACCGACATGGCGCTGGTGAATGGTCTTGCGCAGGCGGTCATGGCGGTCGAGGCGGCAACCGTTCACCGCAAGTGGCTCACGACGCGGCGGGACGATTATGCCGATGTGGTACGCAGCCGCATCGAGCCGGGCCTGTTCATTCCGGCGACCCGCTATTGCGAGGCGCTGTCGATGCGCGCGACGATCACCCGGGACTATCTCGATACGACCTTCGGCGATGCCGATGTCGCGATGACGCCCGCGATCCCGATCGCGGTCCCCTCGATTGCGGAGACGACGACCGATGATCCGGCGAAAGTCGCGCAGCGACTTGGTGCGCTTACCCATTGTACGCGCGGGATCAACTATCTCGGTCTCCCGGCCATCGTGGTGCCTGCAGGCTTCACGGACAACGGCATGCCCTGCGCCTTCCAGCTGATCGGCCGCCCGTTCGGCGAGGCAACCCTGCTGAAGATCGCTGATGCGTTCCAGGGCGTCACCGACTGGCACCGCAGGATTCCCCCGACGGCGTGATCGTCACGAAAGCCGCGACAGTGGCGTATGCCATGGCGGACGTCATGGCATGGCTGCGGGCTTCCGCCGCGGGTCGCCAGACCGGCGGTTTCGCAGGTTTGCTGGCGGATCGGATCGTCGTATGGGAACATGGCGCCCGTGGTCGCCTGGCGGCCGCACTCCGAGCGCATGAGGCTGTGGTTTGAAAACATCGGGGCCAGCAAAGAGCGTCCGGCGCCGGACACCGGCTTCAGGCAAGGACGACCTGCTGACGGGATCGCGAGCGCCGCAGGATATCCCCCGGACCCTCGAATCCACCATCGGCATCGAGGTCCGCAAGCTGCGCAAGGATCTCGACCTGACGGTTGCCGATCTCGGTGCGGCAGCCGGCATTTCAGCCGGAATGCTCTCGAAAATCGAGAATGGAACGATCTCGCCCTCGCTCGGCACCCTTGAGGCGCTTGCGAAGGCGCTCAACGTGCCGATCGCCCGTCTGTTTGCCGAGACCGAGGAGCGTCGCGACTGCTCCTTCGTCAAGGCGGGCAGCGGCGTGCGAATCGAGCGGCGGGGCACCAAGGCCGGACATCTCTATGACCTGCTCGGGCACAGCCTTGCCGGGGACATCGCGGTCGAGCCCTATCTGATCACGCTCAAGAGCAACGCCAAGCCCTATACCGACTTCCGGCACAGCGGGGTTGAGTTCATCTATATGCTGACCGGCAAGGTCCGTTATCGCCACGCCGACAAGACCTATGTTCTGGAGCCGGGAGACGCGCTGTTCTTCGATGCAGCAGCCCGGCACGGACCGGAGGAGCTCATCGACGCACCGATGACCTATCTGTCGATCATCATTTATCCAAGGTGATTGTCATTCCGGGGCACGCCGTCAGGCGCGAGCCCGGGAATCCAGAGCCGCTTGCTCACTGGTTGCCGATCTGGATTCCGGGTTCGTCGCTACGCGACGTCCCGGAATGACGGCACCTCAGCAATCCAGCGTCTGCTGGCGCTCCCAGTCGGTCAGATGGCGGCAATATTCGTCCCATTCCGCTTTCTTCAGCGCAACATACGAGGCGACCACGTCCTTGCCAAAGGCATCGCCGAACAGTGAAGCGCCTTCGAGATTGCGCAGCGCATCAAGCAGGTTCAGCGGCAGCTTCTTCACGCCCTCGACGGTGTGGCCATGCGTATACATGTTGATGTCGAGCCGCTTGCCGGCATCACGCTTGCCCGCGATGCCGTCGAGCCCTGCCGCGAGAACCGCTGCCTGCAACAGATACGGATTGGCGGCGCCGTCGGCGAGCCGCAGTTCGAACCGCCCTGAATCCGGAATGCGGATCATGTGGGTGCGGTTGTTGCCGCCATAGCTGATGGTGTTGGGCGACCAGGTCGCACCCGACAAGGTGCGCGGCGCGTTGATCCGCTTGTAGGAGTTCACCGTCGGATTGGTGATTGCGCAGAGCGACGCTGCGGCATTCAGAATGCCCCCCATGAAGTGATAGCCGAGGGCCGATATTCCAAGCTCACCCGTTTCGTCCGCGAAAACGTTGTCGCCGCTCTTCGACCACGCCGAGACATGGACGTGGCACCCGTTGCCGGTCAGATTCGCGAACGGCTTCGGCATGAAGGTCGCGCGCAGACCGTGCTTCTCCGCGATCGATTTCACCATGAACTTGAAGAAGGCGTGCTTGTCGGCGGTGCTCAGCGCCGAGTCATAGTCCCAGTTCATCTCGAACTGGCCGTTGGCGTCCTCATGGTCGTTCTGATACGGCTTCCAGCCGAGTGCGATCATCGCATCGCAGATTTCCGCGACCACCTCGTAGCGGCGCATCAGCGCCTGCTGGTCGTAACAGGGCTTCGCCTGGTGATCGGCGCCGTCGGAAATCGCATTGCCATCCGGGCTGATGAGGAAATACTCGCATTCGACGCCGGTCTTCATCTCGAAGCCCTGCGCGGCGGCCTTTTCGATCACGCGCTTCAGAACCTGGCGCGGGTTCTGCGTGACATCCTTGCCGTCCATCACGAGGTCGCCGGTGACCCAGCCGACGTCCGGCTTCCACGGCAGCTGGATCAGGGTCGATTGGTCGGGAAATACCAGCACGTCGGGATCGGCCGGTGTCATGTCGAACCAGGCCGCGAAGCCTGCGAAGCCTGCGCCTGATTTCGCGACGCCGTCCATCGCCACCGCGGGGACGAGCTTCGCGCGCATCACCCCGAACAGATCGACAAACGAGACCAGGAAATACTTGATGCCGCTTTTCTTCGCCGTTTCGGACCAGCTTGCCATGACGCCCCCGTTTCCCCCGGCGTTTAGAGCGTGATCCCGAAAAGTGGGTACCGGTTTTCGGACAAGATCACGCTCGAGAAAGACTTCAATATCGTTGCTGTCCCGGAATCCAGTCGGTGCCGGCGAGCGGCACCCGCGCCATCGCCGCCGCCTCCACCGTCAGCGCCACCAGATCTTCGGGTTCGAGATTGTGCAGATGCGACTTGCCGCAG
>NZ_JBFWPA010000073.1:0-32160 GCF_050250235.1 Pseudorhodoplanes sp. | reverse complement strand
AGCGCGTCACCAACTATGCAGCGGACCATGACACTCGGCAGGATGACTCTATCGACGGCTGGAAGGGTCTGAAGAAGCACTTCGATCCCAATCGTCGCGAGCCGCGCTGACATGAAACTGGCTTCCCTGAAGAGCGGCCGCGACGGCCGCCTTGTCGTCGTGTCGCGCGACCTGTCGCGTTGCGCCGATGCGTCCGCGGTGGCGCCGACCTTGCAGGCCGCGCTCGACGACTGGGACGCGGTGGTCCCGCGGCTGACCGAGATCGCCGACTCGATCGAGGCAAACCGCATCGCGCATCTGCCTTTCGATCCGGCCAAATGCGCGTCACCGCTCCCGCGAGCCTATCAGTGGCTGGACGGCTCGGCCTATGTGAACCACGTCGCCTTGGTGCGGCAGGCGAGGGGCGTAGAGGTGTCGGCGTCGTTCTGGACCGATCCGCTGATGTATCAGGGCATCTCCGACATCGTGATGGGGCCGCGCGACCCGATCCCGCTGGCCGACGAGTCTTATGGTGCCGACATTGAGGCAGAAGTGGTAGTCGTGCTCGGCGACTTGCCGATGGGCGCGACACCAGAGCAGGCCGCGAATGCAATCCGGCTGATCATGCTCGTCAATGACGTGACGCTCCGTAACATCACCGCGCCCGAACTCGCCAAAGGCTTCGGGTTCCTTCAGTCGAAGCCGCCGTCCGCCTATACGCCGGTCGCCGTCACGCCGGACGAACTTGGCAGGGCATGGGACGGCGCCAAGGTCGATCTGCCGCTGCTGTCCTTCATCAACGGCAAACCGTTTGGAAAGCCGATGTGCTCCGTCGACATGACCTTCGACTTCCCGACGCTGATCGCGCATGCTGCGAAGACGCGCCCGCTCGGCGCAGGTACCATCCTGGGCGCCGGCACGGTATCGAATCGCGACCCCGCCGGTGGCCCGGGCAAGCCGATCTCGGAGGGTGGGCTGGGCTATTCCTGCATCGCGGAATTGCGCACGGTCGAAACGATCCTGCATGGCAAGCCGACAACGCCATTCCTCAGATTCGGTGATACCGCTCGCATTGAAATGAATGATAAGGACGGTCGCTCGATTTTCGGCGCGATCGAACAGGAAGTGGTACGTTACACACCTCCGAAATAACGACAGACCCGCGGCAGCGTGGGCGAGAAACTGGGTGGACCATGGCGAAGGGCTTTGCCTCGACCGGCGACACGGCGGAAAAGACCATTTCGTTCGATGAGATCGGGCGCGGACTTTACGCCTTCACCGCGGAGGGCGACCCCAATTCCGGGATCATCGTGGGCGACGATGGCGTGATGGTCGTGGACGCGCAGGCGACGCCCGTGATGGCGCTGGAGGTGATCGAGCGGGTTCGCAAAGTCACCGACAAGCCGATCAGGTACGTGCTGCTCAGCCATTATCATGCGGTGCGGGTGCTTGGCGCATCGGCGTACACGGATGCCGAGATTCTCGCGTCCGACGCGACGCGCGAGCTGATCGTCGAGCGCGGCCAGCAGGACAAGGATTCCGAGATCGGCCGCTTCCCGAGGCTGTTCCGTGCCGTCGAGTCGATCGAGGGATTGACCTGGCCGACCATCACCTTCCCGCAGCAGATGTCGGTCTGGCTCGGCAAGCGCGAAGTGCGGATCATGCATATCGGACGCGGGCATACCGCCGGCGACGTCATCGCCTGGGTGCCGGACGCCAATGTCGTCTTCTCCGGCGACCTCGTCGAATATCATTCGGCCTGTTATTGTGGCGATGCGCACCTCGCCGACTGGCCGAAGACGCTCGACCGTCTCGCACAATTCAAGGCCAATGCATTGGTACCCGGCCGCGGGGCCGCCCTCGCGACGCCGGACAAGGTGCAGGCCGGCATTGATGGCACGCGCGACTTTCTCGCGACGCTTTACGGGTCGGCACAGAAAAGCGCAGCGAATGGACTTTCGCTCAAGGACGCGTTTGCGGCCGCGCGCGAGGCCATGGATCCGAAATTTTCCAGCTATGCCATCTACGAGCATTGCATGCCGTTCAACGTCGCCCGCGCCTACGATGAGGCCAACGGCATTGCGCATCCGGTGATCTGGACCGCCGAACGCGACCGCGAGATGTGGGCTTCGCTGCAGGGATAGCGTGGAAGGAGCCAGCCGTGGCCGCCAACGAACGGAAATCGCTGTTTCATTTCGCCTACCGCCGTTCACCGGATCAGGATGCCCCGGCGCCCGTCCGCCACACGGTGGTGATCGTCGGCGCCGGCCCGGTCGGCCTGTCGATGGCGATCGACCTCGCGCAGCGCGGCGTGCCTTCGGTTCTTCTCGACGACGCGGACCGTATTGGTGAGGGTTCGCGCGGCTTATGCTACTCAAAACGGACGCTCGAAATCCTCGACCGGCTTGGCGTCGGGGAGAAGCTCGTCGAAATGGGCGTGACCTGGAAGCTCGGCAAGGTCTTTCTCGGCGACCGCATGGTCTATGCCTTCGATCTTCTTCCGGAGGACGGTCACAAGATGCCGGCCTTCATCAACTTGCAGCAGTTCTATCTCGAAAAGGCCCTGGTCGACCGCGTGCAGGAATTACCAAAGATCGACCTGCGCTGGCGCAATCGCGTCACGGGCATCGAAAAGCGAAACGATGGGGCGACGGTAACAGTCGAAACGCCGGATGGATCGTATCGCATGGATGCGGCCTGGGTGATCGCCGCCGATGGCGCGCGTTCGACCATGCGCGATCTCCTTGGCCTCGAGTTCAAGGGGCATACCTTCGAGGAAAAATTCCTGATTGCCGACCTTCGCATGCCCGCGGACGACATCCCGACCGAGCGGAGGTTCTGGTTCGATCCGCCATTCCATTCCGGGCAGTCGGCGTTGATGCACCGGCAGCCCGACGAATCGTGGCGGGTCGATCTGCAACTTGGGCCGGACGCCGATATCGACCACGAACTGAAGGCTGAGAACTACACGCCGCGCATTCGCAAGATGCTGGGCGATCGTGACTTCCATGTCGACTGGGTGTCGATCTACCGGTTCAATTGCCGCCGTATCGAGCGTTTCGTGCACGGGCGCGTGGTGTTCGTGGGTGATGCGGCACATCAGGTGTCGCCATTCGGTGCGCGCGGCGCCAATTCGGGTATCGAGGATTCCGAGAACCTCGCCTGGAAGCTTGCGGCGGTGTTGTGCGGCGACGCCGGGGAAGGGCTGATCGACAGCTATGATCTCGAACGCATGCAGGCCGCCGACGAGAATATCGGACATTCGACCCGCTCGACCGATTTCATCGCGCCGCGTTCGCCGGCCGAACGCACCCTGCGCAATGCCGTGCTGTCTCTCGCGCCGCATGCGGAATTTGCGCGCCGCATGGTCAATTCCGGGAGGCTTTCGGTCGCGAGCATTTATGACACGCCGCTATCGACCCCGGATGAAGACTGCTTCGGCGGCTCCGCGCGGCTCGGCGGTCCGGCGGTGGATGCTCCGATGACGGGTGCGGACGGCAAGCTCTGTCATCTGGTCGAACGGCTGTCCGACCGGTTCGAACTCCTGCTTGTCGCAGGCGGCGCGGTGCCGGAACTGCCTGACGGTATCAAACTCACGGTAATCGGCCGGGATCTTGTCGACCTGCGCGGAGATTTCCAGGCGCGCTTCGATGCCCAACCCGGGACGGGCTATCTGCTGCGGCCCGATCAACACTTATGCGCGCGCTGGCGGCATCCGACGGCGAGCAAGATTTCTGCCGCCCGCGCCCGGGCGCTTGCGCATTGACTGCTCACGCAGGCATGCGCATGGAGGTCAGCATTTCTGTGCAGGATTCAACGCAATGCTGACAGGCCTTGGCGCAGATTTCGCAATGCTTGTGCATGTCCGCATGGCGCTGGCACTCGGCAGCGCAGGTGCGCGCGAAGGCGATGCATGTCGTAAGCTGGGCTTCGAGCAATTGCCGGTGCCCGACCTTGTTGGCGCGCGACAGAATGCTTCCGGTCGCGGCACAGACCGCAGCGCAATCATGGTTGAGACGGATGCAGACAATCAGCGACGCAACACCCTTCTCGGCCAGGCACGCGTCTGCGCAGGCCGTGCAGGTCTCCACGCATGCGAAGCAGGCCTCGATGCAGTGGCTGATGGCGTCGGCATTGCTCGGCCGCTCGGGATGCGAGCGGAACATGGTTCGTACGGCAACGGCGGACATGACCGGATTCCTTTTGAATGCGCGCGTGGCCCCACAACACCGGCAGACGCGTTAAGTTCCGAGTCGACCCGGGTTCCAGACCAGTCTGATTTTCAGCAAAGGTTCCGTGCGACTGGCGGCCGACCCATGCGGAGTCACCAAGATGCCACTCATGACCGCCCCGCGTTTTGACGATCCGGACCGTGCTTTTGTGATGCTGGTCGAGGCGCGTCGCGGATTGTCCGAACGCGAGGCATCCGGCCTCGATGCGAGGCTGGTGCTGATCCTCGCCAACCATATCGGTGACATCGAGGTGCTGCGTGAAGCGATTGCGCTTGCGAGGCAGTCCACGCCGGCGGGCTGATTTGCGCGCTCAGTCCCGGGGCTTTTCCTTGATGTTGTCGAGGACCGCGCTGACGCGGGTAACCGGGTCCTTGGCATCGAGGTCGAGTATCTGCCGCACCTTCTTCACAAGCGCATCCGACGTGAATGGCTTGGTGAGCAACTCGACATCGGCATCGAGCCGGCCGTGATGGATGATGGCGTTTCGGGTATAGCCGGTGGTGAACAGCACCTTGAGGTTCGGCCGGCGGCGCAACGCCTCGTCGGCGAGTTGGCGCCCATTCATGCCGCCGGGCAGGACGACGTCGGTAAACAGCAATTGCACCCCGGGATTCGCATCAAGCAGGCGCAGCCCGCTTGCGCCCTCGTGGGTGGAGATCACGTGATAGCCCTCGTCACGCAAGACTTCGCTAGAGAAGCGGTTCACCTCCTCATCATCCTCGACCAGAAGGATTTGCTCCGGCCGCCGGACCGCCGCCTCGGCTTCGTGAGCCGCTTCGCTGGGAAGCCATGGCTCGATCGCGCTCTCATCCATGAGCCGGGGTAGGTAGATCTTGATCGACGTTCCCTCGCCGGCCTCGCTGTAGATCTTGATGTGTCCGCGCGATTGTTTGACGAAGCCGTAGACCATGCTGAGGCCAAGGCCGGTGCCGGCGCCGGTTGGCTTCGTGGTGAAGAACGGCTCGAAGGCGCGGTCGATCACGTCCCTGGTCATTCCGGTGCCGGTGTCGCTCACCGCCACCAGCACGTATTGGCCATGCGGCGCTTCGGTCGCGTTCGCCGCGACATAGGCCTCGTCGAGATAGGTGTTGGCGGTCTCGATGGTCAGGCGCCCGCCCTCAGGCATGGCATCGCGTGCATTGACCGCCAGGTTGAGAAGGGCGTTTTCGAGCTGGTTCGGGTCGACCGCCGTCTTCCACAGGCCGCCGGCCAGTACGGTCTCGACCGTGATGGTCTCGCCGATGGTTCGGCGCAGCAATTCCGACATCCCCTGCACGAGGCGGTTTACATCGACTGCCTTTTCCTCAAGCGGGTGCTGGCGCGAGAAGGCAAGCAGGCGCTGCACCAGGCTCGCCGCGCGCTCCGAGGCCTGGCGCGCGGAGTTGAGCGAACGGCGCAGCCGGTCATCTCCCTCGGGGACGCGGCGCAAGGCCAGATCGACATTGCCGAGAATGGCGGTGAGCAGATTGTTGAAATCATGCGCGACTCCGCCGGTAAGCCGGCCGACGGCTTCCATCTTCAATGCCTGTTGCAATGCGAGTTCGGTTCGCTCGCGCCGCGCCACTTCCTGCTGCAACTGGGTGTGCGCGATCGCCTCCCGGCGCGTGCGGCGGAGCGCCATGATGCCGAGCCCGATCATTGCAATGGTCGCAGGCAGCCCGAATATCAGGTGACTGCCCATGTTCGTCAGCCAGTCGCGCAGCACCACGTCGCTTTCGATGCCGGAGACGACATAGATGTTGTATCGCGGCATCTTGCGATAGGCGAACAGACGCGAATGGCCGTCGAACGACGATGTGCCGGTGACAAAGCCCTCCGTGGGATGCACCTTGATGCTGCGCATGACCGTCGATTCCGGCGACAGTCGCTCCAGCCTCTTCGACAGGTCGGGATACCGCGCAAGGATCGCGCCGTCGTCGCGGATCAGTGCGAACACGCCGGGTGGGGGCAGCTTGGCGTAAAACTGGATAAAGTATTCCGGCGCGATCGAGACGGTGGTGACGCCGCCGAAGGTGTTGTTGGGTCCGCGCGTGCGGCGGCTCATCGTGAAGAATGTGGTGTCGGCGGCGCGTGCCTTCAGCACCTCGCTGACATAGGTGCCGGAATCAGGACTGTCCTTGTGGACCCGGAAATAGTCACGGTCCGACAGGTCGATCTTGGGCATCGGAAAGACGGTGCCGGATACGAGCGGCGCGCCGGAAGGTCCAATCACCCACAGGTCGCGCAATTGCGGCAGCGTATCGGTGAGAGACTTCAGACGGGAGCTGATCTCGGCTTCGCGCCCGCGGATATCCGCTTCGCTTGTGTTTTCCGTCAGTTCGTCGAGGTACCGCGCGCTAAGTTCGAAGGTTTCAAAGACCTTCAAGGCGTGTTCGTAGACGGTATTGAGATTTCGCTGAACGCGATCGCGCGCCTCGGCGAGATGTTGATGATAGGATATGTAGGCCGCAAATCCGAAAATCGCGATCGGCAGGAGGATCGAAGCCGCCACAAGGAGCCGCAGCGGCCGCAAGGCGGACGTCAATTCTTTTTGTGCTGTTTGCTCGTCCTTCGCGGCGCTCGTCGGTGAGTTGGGGACTGCGATCATGGAACCGGGAGCGAGGGCGCGGGCGGGATGACGCACTTATCCTACCGGTCGTATCCCGCCTTTCCAAGCACAGCGAATCGGCACTTCAGCGCAGCTATGCAGCGGGAACTTCGTGATTGCCGGGAGACGCGCTCAGCGCCTGCACTCGATGGCAACGAACTCGTCGCACCCCTGGTGCCCGCATGCGCCGCTCGTTGGCACCGCTCCGGTGATCTCGTCGCGGTCGATCTTGCGATACGAGGCTGCGGCCGAGAATTGCCGGGATTGGCAATAGGCCGCAGCGGCAGCGGCGCCGCAAGTTGCGCCGCTTGCAAGGCAGCGGTCGACCCCATAGCCGTCCGGGCTGTTGGCGATGATGAAGATGCGCCTTTCGGCCAGCACCGGTGAGATGCAGGCGGGCAGGAGCAGGACGGTAAAGGTGACGGCCAGCCAGGATCGCATGTGCGCTCGCTACATCTTCGGCTAAACCTCAATTTGCGCCACAAATCCTAAGGTTCTGTTAACCGAAATTTGTTTCGCGCTATCCTCTTGACGGGGCGCAGGTTTTCCCACATTTTCCGGCGAATGACCGTCCGCAACGCAATTTTCGGCATTTGCCGGGAGATTATTCGCTAGCGCCCGAACGCTGGCTGCGGCTGTCTTTTTGTCCATCGCGATGAACAGAACGCCCGGGCCGGCAGGGGCCTGAGGACCGATTGACGATGGAGCTCAAGCTCTACGATACGCTTTCGCGCGAAAAGCGGGTGTTCCGGCCGCTCGATCCGGCCCACGTGCGCATGTATGTGTGCGGGCCGACGGTCTATGACTTCGCCCATATCGGCAATGCGCGGCCGGTGATCGTGTTCGACGTGCTGTACCGGCTGCTGCGACACATCTATGGCGCCGACCACGTCACCTATGTCCGCAACATCACCGACGTGGATGACAAGATCAACGCGCGGGCGGCGGAACAGGGCATCTCGATCCGCGACCTGACCGAATCGACCTCCGCCAATTTCAAGGCCGATGTGGCCGCGCTCGGCTGCCTGCCGCCCGACGTCGAGCCGAGGGCAACCGAGCATATCGAAGAGATGAAGACGCTGATCGAGCGTCTGGTCGCTTCGGGGCATGCCTATGTTGCCGAGGAGCATGTGCTGTTCTCGGTGCCGTCGATGCCCGATTACGGCAAGCTCTCGAAGCGTCCGCTCGATGAGATGATCGCTGGCGCGCGGGTCGATGTGGCGCCCTACAAGCGGCACGACCAGGATTTCGTCTTGTGGAAGCCCTCGAAGCAGGGCGAGCCCGGCTGGCCGTCGCCTTGCGGCATATCAACGCCCGGGCGTCCCGGCTGGCATATCGAATGCTCGGCGATGTCGTGGAAGCATCTCGGCGAAACCTTCGACATCCATGGCGGCGGCATTGATCTTGTCTTCCCGCATCATGAGAACGAGATCGCGCAGTCGCGCTGCGCCTTCCATACGCCGGTCATGGCAAATGTCTGGATGCATAACGGCTTTCTCCAGGTCGAAGGCGAGAAAATGTCGAAGAGCCTCGGCAATTTCGTCACGATCCGGGAGGTCTTGAATGACTGGCCGGGCGATGTGGTGCGGCTCGCGATGCTTGCGACGCAATATCGCCAGCCGATCAACTGGACCGTGAAGGGCTTGCAGGAAGCGGAGAAAGCGCTGGCGGGTTTTTTTGATGTCGCTGCTCACGATGCTGAGCCGCGACCCGCTCCGGGTGTATTTGAGGCGTTGCTCGACGATCTCAATACGCCAAAGGCGATTGCCGAAATGCACGCCCTCAAGCAGGCCGCCGGTCGCAAGGCGCTTGCCGGCACGCTGGCGTTTTTCGGATTCCGCGAATCGGAGTTGAAAGCATGGCAATATGACCATGCTCCGACGCTTTCGGTTGAGCCTGCGGAGATCGAAAGCCGCATCTCCGCGCGCAACGCCGCGCGCGCCGTCAAGAACTGGGCGGAGTCCGATCGCATCCGCGATGAACTCGCCGCGATGGGGATCAAGCTCACCGATTCCAAGGACGGCACCACCTGGGAGGTCGCGCGATGACGGCGCCGCGAACTCCGTCTCCTTCTCCCCTCGCGGGAGAGGGTGCCGAGCGGCGAAGCCGCGAGGCGGGTGAGGGCGCGTTGAAGGCGCGCGCGCTTCGCGATGCGATTCAGCAAGCGACCCCTCACCCCGCCCGCGCTATGCGCGGGCACCCCTCTCCCACAAGGGGAGAGAGGGCCGGAGGCTCGCCATGACTCCAAGAGCCGGCCCGAATCTCGCGCTGCGCCCGATGCTGCCGGACGATATCCCGCTGCTGGCCGAGATTTTCCGCGCCAGCGTCGAGGAGCTTGCGGTCGAGGATTATTCGGACGGGCAGATTGAGGCCTGGACCGAAACCGCAAACGATCTGGATGCTTTCGGCAAGCGCCTGTCCGGGCAGCTTACCCTGATCGCAACGCATGACGGCGCGCCGGTGGGCTTCGCCTCGCTGAAAGGTGCCGACGTGATTGACATGCTGTACGTGCACCCCGCGGCGGTCGGGCAGGGTGCGGCGACGACGCTGATCGATGCGCTGGAAAAGCTCGCAGCCGCGCGCGGCGCGAAGAAGCTCACTGTCGAGGCGAGCGATACCGCGCATGATTTCTTCCGGCGGCGCGGCTACACGGCGAAGAGCCGCAACACAGTTCTGCGCGGCGACGAATGGCTCGCCAACACCACCATGGAAAAATCGTTTGGCGGCGACGCGGCCGCTGCGGGGGCGACACTGCAATGAACCTTCAGAAGCACCATATCATCGTCGGCGTGATTGCCATCCTCGTCGCCTTCGCGCTTGCCTCGAACTATTATCTCTGGTGAGCCTGGGTCGGATCATGGCGCGCGAAAGGCTCTATCTATTCGATACCACTTTGCGCGACGGCGCGCAGACCAACGGCGTCGACTTCACGCTCGACGACAAGGTTGCAATCGCACACCTGCTCGACGGACTCGGTGTCGACTATATCGAAGGCGGCTATCCGGGCGCCAATCCGACCGACACCGACCTGTTTGCGAAGGAGCGCGGGCTCAACACCACCTTCACCGCCTTCGGCATGACGCGGCGGCCCGGCCGCTCTGCTTCGAACGATCCCGGCCTCGCCGCCTTGCTCGATGCCAGGGCCGATGCGATCTGCTTTGTCGCAAAGAGCTGGGACTATCATGTCAAGGTCGCGCTCGAGACCAGCAACGAGGAAAATCTCGCCTCCATCCGCGACAGCGTGACCGCCGCGAAGGCGAAGGGCCGCGAAGTGCTGGTCGATTGCGAGCATTTTTTCGACGGCTACAAGGCCAACCCGGATTATGCGCTGGCCTGCGCCAGGACCGCCTACGAATCCGGCGCACGCTGGGTGGTGCTGTGCGACACCAATGGCGGAACCCTGCCGCACGAGATCGAGACGATCGTCGGCGAGGTGGTGAAGGTCATCCCCGGCGACCATGTCGGTATTCACGCCCATAATGACACCGAGCAGGCGGTGGCGAATTCGCTGGCGGCGGTGCGCGCGGGCGCACGTCAAATCCAGGGGACCCTGAACGGCATCGGCGAGCGTTGCGGCAATGCCAATCTGGTCTCGATCATCCCGACCCTGAAGCTGAAAAGGGAATTCGCCGACAGGTTCGACATCAATGTTTCGGACGCGCAACTCAAGGCGCTGGCTGGTGCTTCGCGCAAGCTCGATGACATGCTGAACCGTGCGCCGAACCGGCACGCTCCCTATGTCGGCGATTCCGCGTTTGCGACCAAGGCGGGCATTCATGCTTCCGCGCTTCTCAAGGAGCCCGCGACTTACGAGCATGTGCCGCCGGAAACGGTGGGCAATCGGCGCCGGGTGCTGGTCTCCGATCAGGGTGGTCGATCCAACCTGCTTTCCGAGCTGGAGCGGATCGGCATGGCTGTCGACAAGAACGATCCGCGCGTGGCTCGCCTGCTCGATGAGGTGAAGGAACGCGAGGCGCTCGGCTATGCCTATGAGGGTGCGGATGCGTCGTTCGAACTTCTCGCGCGCCGCATCCTGGGGACGGTGCCTGACTATTTCGACGTCGAGCAGTTCGATGTGAATGTCGAGCAACGCTACAACGCGCTCGGCAAGCGGGTCACAGTCGCAATGGCGGTGGTGAAGGTGAAGCTCGACGGTGAGACGCTGATCTCGGCCGGAGAGGGCAACGGTCCGGTCAATGCGCTCGACGTCGCGCTGCGAAAGGATCTCGGCAAGTATCAGAAACACATCGACGGACTGAAGCTCACCGATTATCGCGTGCGGATTCTCAATGCCGGAACCGAGGCCGTGACCCGCGTTCTGATCGAGAGCGAGGACGAAGCAGGGGAGCGCTGGGTGACGGTGGGTGTGTCGCCGAACATCATCGATGCCTCATTCCAGGCGCTGATGGATTCGATCGTCTACAAGCTGGTGCGATCGGGCGCAAAGGCGTGATCGATCACGTCTCGATTGCGGTCAGCGATCTGGAGCGAGCATCGCGCTTCTACGAAGCGGTCCTCGGGATGCTCGGCTATGCGAAGCTGGAAACACGGCCGGCGACGATCGCCTTCGGCAGGCGCTATTCCGAATTCTGGCTCAACCACCGGGCGGGGATGCAGCATGGCGCCGAGAGCAGCGGCGCCCATGTTGCGCTGCGCGCTGCGAGCCGCGAAATGGTCGATGCCTTTCACGCCGCCGCGCTCCAGCATGGCGGTGCATCCGACGGGCCGCCAGGGCTTCGACCGCAGCACGGCGATGGCTATTACGCGGCCTTCATCCGTGACCCGGACGGCAATCGGATCGAGGCGGTGACGTTCGTGGCGTGACGGCAGCTCAAAGCCGTTCCGCAGTGCCGGCTTCCATCAGCTTCTCGGCTTCGGCAATCGGGCGGGCAGCCTCCTGCAGCCTGGGCAGGATATCCTCGACCCGGTCCGCCACCAGCAGACTGACCGAGAGCCCGCTGCGAATGAAGGCGAGCGCCCGCATATGATCGAGCAGCGCGCAGAGCGGGTCCCAGAAGCCGCCGATATTGGCGGCAAGGATCGGCTTCTTGTGCCGGCCGAGTTGCGCCCAGGTGAGCTGCTCGACCAGCTCTTCCAGGGTGCCGACCCCGCCGGGCAGCGCCACGAAGGCGTCGGAACGCTCGAACATGATGCGCTTGCGCTCGTGCATGTCCCGGGTGACGATCAGCTCCTGGGCGCCCGAAAACGGTCGCTCCCGGTTGGACAGGAATTCCGGGATGATGCCGGTCACCCGGCCGCCGCTCGCCAGCGTCGCCGCCGCGACCGCCCCCATCAGCCCGACGGATCCGCCGCCATAGACGAGCCCGATGTCGTTTTGCGCGAGGAGTGCGCCGAAGGCATGCGCAGCCTTGGCGAAGCGCGGATCGGTGCCGGGACCGGACCCACAATAGACGCAGATATTACGAATCGTGCTCATTCATTCACTGTTGCATTGGGGAAGAAAGGCGGTAAAGGGCGCGCATGTCGCAACTGATGTAGGCTGTCCGTCCGCTATTCCAAGCATGGTAACAAATCGGGCCGCGAGGACCTATATCTTGCGGGCAGTCCTCTACCCGAACAGGTGCTTTTTTCCCCGTCGCCGATGACCGAAACAACCGCCCCCACCGGCGAGGCCCAGAAACCGCGCGTCACCGCGCAGCAGGGCCTGTTCCGCACCCTGATCGCGCTTTGGCCTTATATTTGGCCGGCCGACCGCGCCGACCTGAAGATGCGGGTTGGCTGGGCGATGGTGCTGTTGCTGATCGCAAAGCTCGCCACCGTCGCGGTCCCGTTCACCTTCAAATGGGCGACCGACGCGCTTGCCGGGAGTCCGAGCGCGCCGGTCTTTGCGTCGTCCTGGCTGACCTGGGTGGTGGCCGCCCCGGTCGCAATGACGATCGCCTATGGCGGCATGCGCGTTCTGATGGCGGTGCTGACGCAAATGCGCGACGGCGTGTTCGCAAAGGTCGCGATGCACGCGGTGCGGCGGCTTGCGATCCTCACTTTCGAGCACATGCACCAATTGTCCCTGCGCTTTCATCTGGAGCGCAAGACCGGCGGTCTGACCCGCGTCCTGGAGCGCGGACGGAACGGAATCGAGACGATCGTGCGGATGGTCATCCTGCAACTCGTTCCGACCGTGATCGAGGTGGCATTGATTGTCGGCATTCTGTTCTGGCAATTCGACTGGCGATACGTCGCGGTGATCCTCGCGACCGTCGCGGCCTACATGGTCTATACTTATTATGCGACGGAATGGCGGATCGCGATCCGCAAGCGGATGAACGAAAGCGACACCGAGGCCAATACCAAGGCGATCGACTCGCTCCTCAACTACGAGACCGTCAAGTATTTCACCGCCGAGCAGCGCGAGGCCCAGCGCTACGACCGCTCGATGGAGCGCTACGAAAAGGCGAGCGTGCAGACCTACACGTCGCTCGCCGTGCTGAATGCCGGTCAGGCTACGATTTTCGCGGTAGGGCTTGCCGCAGTCATGGTGATGTGCGCGCGCGGCATCCAGGCCGGCACCAACACAGTCGGGGATTTCGTCATGGTCAATGCCATGATGATCCAGCTCTATCAGCCGCTGAATTTCATGGGCATGGTCTACCGCGAGATCAAGCAGGCGGTGACCGACATCGACACCATGTTCCAGATACTGGCTCGCGATCCCGAGATCAGGGACAAGCCGGGCGCGCCGGCGCTGCATGTCGGAAAGGGTGCCATGCGCTTCGACAATGTCAGCTTCGCCTATGAAACGGCACGGCCGATCCTGAAGGGTATCAGCTTCGAGGTCCCGGCCGGGCATACCGTCGCGATCGTCGGGCCGTCCGGCGCCGGCAAGTCGACCATTTCGCGACTGCTGTTCCGCTTCTATGATACCATCGGCGGGCGGATTCTGATCGACGATCAGGACATCAGCGACGTGACCCAGGTATCGTTGCGTTCGGCCATCGGCATGGTTCCGCAAGACACCGTGCTGTTCAACGACACTCTGCGCTACAATATCCGCTATGGCCGGTGGGAGGCGACCGACGCGGAGGTCGAGGAGGCGGCGAAGCTCGCGCAGATCGACGGCTTCATCCGCATGAGTCCGAAAGGCTACGAAACCGAGGTCGGCGAGCGGGGGCTGAAGCTGTCGGGCGGCGAAAAGCAGCGGGTCGCCATCGCGCGTACGATCCTGAAGGGCCCACCGATACTCGTGCTTGACGAGGCCACGTCCGCGCTCGACAGCCATACTGAAAGGGAAATACAGAACGCTCTCGACCGGGTGTCGAAAGGCCGCACCACGCTCGTGATCGCGCACCGGCTATCGACCATCGTGAATGCCGACGAGATCATTGTGCTGGAGGCCGGGCGGATTGCCGAACGCGGCACGCATCACCAGCTGCTGGCGCGCGGCGGCCTCTATGCCAGCATGTGGAACCGGCAGCGCGAGGCCGACGCCGCGCGCGAAAAACTTGCGCTGGCCGGAGAGGACGTGGCACCCAACCGCAATCCGCCGCCGGTCGAGGATGAAATGTCCGAACCCGCAGGGGCATCACCGCTGCGCGCGCCTTTGGATGCAATGGAGTAATCGATGTCGGTCATTCGATCGATCAGTTCGCAGCTTGTACCGATCCACCCGCAGGGAATGCCTTTCATTGGAGCGTTCGCGCTCGCAAGTCTGGTCCTGTTCTGGTTCTGGTCTCCGCTCGGTTGGATCGGCACGATTTTGACGGCGTGGTGCGCCTATTTCTTCCGCGATCCGGCGCGCGTGACGCCGGTGCGCGAGGGGATCGTGGTGTCGCCCGCCGACGGCCGGGTCAGCCTCGTGGTGAATGCCGTGCCGCCAGCCGAACTCGGTCTCGGCGAGCGCCCCCTGCCGCGTATTTCGGTCTTCATGAGTGTGTTCGATTGCCACGTGAACCGCGCCCCTGTTGCGGGCCGCATCGAACGCATCGTCTATCGCCCCGGCACCTTTCTGAATGCCGATCTCGACAAGGCGAGCGAGGAGAATGAGCGCAATTCAGTCGTGATCGCGACCCCCGGCGGACGCGTGGGGGTGGTGCAGATCGCGGGCCTCGTTGCGCGGCGCATCCTCTGTTTCGTGCGCGAGGGTGAATCGATCGGCGTCGGCGACCGGTTCGGGATGATCCGGTTCGGGTCCCGGCTCGATGTGTATCTGCCCGAGGGCGCCCGCCCTCTGGTCGCGGAGGGCCAGACCGCCATCGCGGGCGAGACGGTGCTCGCCGACCTGAAGGGCTCCGAGGGCCCGCGCAATTTCAAGGTCGGGTAACGGTTAACGGCGATCCCATGGCAAGACGCCTCGCAATTTGCTAAGGGACTCGCATGGTCTTTTCACCCGTTGATCCGCATCAGGGCCGTGAGCCACGCCGGCGGCGCTTCCGCGCCATCCCGGTGCGTGTGCTGTTGCCGAACATGATCACGCTCCTGTCGCTCTGCGCGGGGCTTACCGCGATCCGTCTTGCGCTGGAGGGACGGATCGAATGGGCTCTCGGTGCCATCGTGTTTGCAGCGGTGCTTGACGGGGTCGATGGCCGCGTGGCGCGGCTTCTGAAGGGACAATCTCGGTTCGGCGCCGAGCTGGACAGCCTCGCGGATTTCGTGAATTTCGGCGTCGTCCCAGGGCTAATTCTTTATTTCTGGGGTCTGAATGAACTTGGCGCCATCGGCTGGATTGCGGCACTCGTGTTCGCGATCTGCATGAGTTTGCGGCTGGCGCGCTTCAATGTCATGGCTGACGACCCGAACCGGCCGGTCTGGGCCGGCAATTTCTTCACCGGCGTGCCCGCCCCGGCGGGAGCCATCATCGTTCTGCTGCCGATCTACGTGAATCTGCTGGGCGTGCCACGGCTTACGGCGCTTGCCTGCATCTACACGCTTGCCGTAGCCCTGCTGCTGGTATCAACGCTTCCGGTGCTGTCAGGCAAGAAGCTGGGAACCCGCGTCGCGCCGAATATGGTGTTGCCGGTTTTCCTGCTGGTCGTGCTGTTCGTGGCGCTTCTCGTCAGCTATCCATGGCATGTGCTGACCGCCGGATCACTTCTCTATGTGGCGTCCCTGCCGTTCGGCTGGCTGTCCTATCGCCAGTACAGGCGCAAGGACGCGGAAGCTGCCGCGGCGAAGGCGACTCATGCCAGCGCACAGCTGCATCCGGGCACGCCGCCGGTTCACGGCGGTCTTGCAAAATCCGAGGACGAAGAGCGCCCCAGCCGGCTGAACTAGCTACGGGCCGTGCTGGACGAGATTTGATGGTGCGAGCGGTAGCGGTAGCGGTGACCGGCGGCGGCGAGGTGGTCCGCGATACGCTGCTGCTTTCCTACGCGGAGCGCCGCTCCCCCGGTGGCACGGCGACCGGCCTGCGCGGAACCCTCGTCGAGATTGCGCTTCCGGAGGAAGTTCGCCTGCAGCACGACGATCATCTCGTCCTGGACGACGGTGGCGTGGTGGCGATCGTTGCCCGGCCGGAGGCAGTGTTGGAGATGCGTTCGGCCGACAGCGCGACACTCGCGCGCATGGCCTGGTTTCTCGGCGATCATCATATTCCTGTCGAAATTCACGAGCGATATTTGCGCGTCCTGCAGACGGCGGGAGCGGAGGATCTGCTGGGCATCTTCGGCATTGTCGCGCGCAGGCTGGAGGCTCCGTTCGAGCCGGAGGGCGGCGCCTACGATCATGTGCTCGCAGCGGGGGGGTGATGGTGCCGCAGCCATTTCCGGGGCTGAGCCGATGAGCCGTTACAGTCGGCGTCGCTTCCTCGCCTCGGCGGGCGCCGTGCTTGCGGCCCCCGCGCTGTCACCCGTTGCGGGCGCGCAAACGCCGGCCGTCGTGCTGAAGCTTCACCATTTCCTTGCGCCGACCGCAAACGCGCATGTGCGGTTTCTCTCGCCATGGGCGCGCAAGGTCGAGAAGGAATCGGGCGGTCGCATCCGGATCGATCTGTTTCCCAATATGCAGCTCGGCGGCACTGCCGCGCAGCTCTACGATCAGGCCCGCGACGGTCTCGCCGACATCGTCTGGACGCTGCCGGGTCTAACGCCCGGGCGGTTTCCGCGCGTGGAAGTGTTCGAACTGCCATTCGTCGCGAACAAACATGCAGTTGCGAATGCGCAAGCCGTGCAGGCGCTGTATGAGGCACAGCTTCGCGACGAATTCAGCGAGGTGCATCCGATCTGCCTGTGGGCGCACGATCAGGGAGTGATCCACAGCACGAAGCCGGTCGGTTCAATGGGCGACATGAAGGGATTGCGGCTGCGCGCTCCCACCCGGTTGTCGGCAGAAGCGCTGAAGGCGCTCGGCGCGAACGGCATTGCGATGCCGGTGACGCAGGTCACAGACGCCTTGTCGCTGAAGGTGATCGATGGATGCCTGGTGCCGTGGGAAGTGGTGCCGGTAATCAAGGTCGACGACTTTGCGAAATTTCACGCCGAATTCGCGACATCGCCGGCGCTTTATACGGCGACCTTCGTTCTGGCGATGAACCGCAAGAAATACGGCGCGCTTCCGCAAGACCTGCGGGCGGTGATTGACAGGAATTCCGGGCAGCCGGCGGCACAGGCCGCCGGAAGGGTCTGGGACGACCTCGCCGTCACCGTCGCCGACGCGGTCAAGAGCCGTGGAAACACGATCACGCAAATCGACAGGGCGGAAGCGGAGCGCTGGCAGAAGGCGACGCAGCCGGTCATCGACGCCTGGTTGAAGGCCTCGGAGAAGTTCGGCGGCGAGAAGCTTCTTGCCGATGCGAAGGGACTGCTCGCGAAATACGGCGATGCCTGAGCGTGTCCCCGTCAGGAAATCGGATGGCCCGGCATCAGGTCGTATGGATGCCCCCAGCCCGGCAGCGCCTTGATGCGCTCAAGCCAGGCTGCGATATTCGGATGTGCGCCCGCGACATCGAAGCCGAATTCTTCGGCCGGATAATACAGATAGCCGACCAGCGAAATGTCGGCGATGGTCGGACGATCGCCAAGGACAAAGGGCGAGCGCGCAAGGCGCTTCTCCAGTATGCCGAGCGAGTTGTCGATGCGTCCTTTCAGGAACGCCATCGCCGCCGGGTCGCCCGCAGGCTTTGCGAAATTTCGCAGGAAGCGGTACGGACCGAGATAGCCATTGAGTTTCTGATTGTCGAAGATGATCCAGCGCAGCGCCTCCAGCCGCTCGTCCTCCGTCTGCGGCCGGAAACTGCCGGTGAGGTCCGAAAGATAAGTGAGGATCACACCGGACTGGGTCAGGCGCTTGTTGCCGTGATCGAGCACCGGTACCTCGCCCATCTCGTTCACGTCCGCCCGCCATTCCGGCGTGCGAGGCAAACCCTTCGCGAAGAAATCCACGAAGGCCGGTTTCCAGTCGGCATCCATCAGGTTCAGCATCAGCGCAACCCGATAGGCATTGCCGGATTGAGCGAAGCAATGCAGCGTATATTCGGGCATGGTTATCGCATCGTCGGAATGACGAATTCCGCGCCTTCCTTGGTTCCGGACGGCCAGCGCGACGTCACGGTCTTGGTCTTGGTGTAGAAGCGGATCGAGTCGGGCCCGTGCTGATTCAGGTCGCCGAAGCCGGACTTCTTCCAGCCGCCGAAGGTGTGGTAGGCGAGCGGCACGGGAATTGCGAAATTCACCCCGACCATGCCGACATTCACCCGGTCGGTGAAATCGCGCGCGGTGTCGCCGTCGCGGGTGAAGATTGAAACGCCGTTCCCGTAGTCGTGGTCCGAGGGGAGCCGCACCGCTTCCTGATAGTCCTTGGCGCGCACGATCGAAAGCACGGGTCCGAATATTTCTTCCTTGTAGATCGTCATGTCCGGAGTCACGCCGTCGAACAGACAGCCGCCCATGAAGTTGCCGTTCTCATAGCCCTGCAGCTTGAAGCCGCGGCCATCGACGAGCAGTTTGGCACCTTCCTTGACGCCGGTTTCCACATATTCCCGCACCTTGTTGAGATGCGCCTTGGTGACCAGCGGTCCGTAATCGGCCTGTGGGTCGTTCGACGGGCCCACCTTGAGGCTTTCGACGCGCGGGATCAGTTTTTTCACGAGAGCGTCGGCGGTCTTCTCGCCAACCGGTACCGCGACCGAGATTGCCATGCAGCGCTCGCCCGCCGAGCCGTAACCCGCTCCGACAAGTGCATCGACCGCCTGGTCGAGGTCGGCATCCGGCATCACGATCATGTGGTTCTTGGCGCCGCCGAAGCATTGCACGCGCTTTCCGTGTGCACAGCCGGTGGCGTAGATGTATTGCGCGATCGGTGTCGAGCCGACGAAACCGACCGCCATGATGCGCGGATCGGTCAGGATGGTGTCGACGGCTTCCTTGTCGCCATTGACGACGTTGAGAATGCCGGCCGGCAACCCGGCCTCCATGAACAATTCGGCAATGCGCATCGGCACCGACGGATCGCGCTCGGAAGGCTTCAGGATGAAGGCATTGCCGCAGGCAATCGCCGGTGCGGCCTTCCATAACGGGATCATGGCCGGGAAATTGAACGGCGTGATGCCGGCGACCACGCCGAGCGGCTGACGCATCGAATAGAGGTCGATGCCGGGACCGGCGCCTTCGGTATATTCGCCTTTCATCAGATGCGGCACGCCGCAGGCAAACTCCACCACCTCGACGCCGCGCTGGATATCGCCTTTGGCATCGGCAAGCGTCTTGCCATGCTCGGACGAGAGCAGGGCGGCGAGCGAATCCATTTCCTTTGCGATCAGGTCCAGGAATTTGAACATGACCCGCGCCCGGCGCTGGGGGTTGGTGGCGGCCCAGGCGGGCTGGGCGGCCTGCGCGTCGGCGATTGCGGCCTCGACTTCGGCCTTGCTCGCGAGCGCGACTTTGGCCTGCACCTCGCCGGTATTGGGGTTGAACACGTCGCTGAAGCGGCCCGATTTGCCGGCAACGGTCTTCCCGCCGATGAAGTGGCCGATTTCGCGCATGGTCGTACCCCCGTTGAATTTGCTTGTCTTTTTCCACTGGCCAAGCGGGCGCGACCGGTTGGGCCTCGCCGTGGCGTTCAGATAGCGCAGTGGGAAGACCCTGCAAAGTCCCGAGGCTCACGACCCGTTAGCCTTTACCCGACCTTAATGGCGGTCCGCCTATTGTCGCGATGGTCTGGAGTTCAGGGCGCAGAACGCGCCCGCGTGGGGTAGCGTAATGGATATTGCAACCGGCCTTGGTCTGATTGCCGGAGCCATCGTACTCGTCTCCCTGATCCTGATGGGCGGCGACCTCGGCATGTTTCTCGACATGCACGCCTTCATCGTGATCGGCGGCGGCGCCTTCGCCGCGACCCTGATCCGCTTCCCGCTATCCTCGATCTTTCACGGCATCCCGATCGGGATGAAGTTTGCGTTCACGGTGCGGCGCATCGGCCCGCGCGATCTCGTCGATGAGATTGCAAACCTTTCGGACATTGCGCGCAAACAGGGCCCGATGGGCCTTGAAAAGGTTGAGATTTCCGACTCTTTCCTGGCCAAGGGCGTGCGCTATGTGGCCGACGGCTATGACGCCGATTTCATCCGCGACAACCTTGAGCGCGATCGCGACAACTTTCTGACCCATCTCGACGAGGGTTCGAAGGTGTATCGATCGATCGGCGACTGCGCGCCCGCCTTCGGGATGATCGGCACGCTGATCGGCATGGTGCAGATGTTCGCCAACATGACCGACCCCTCCAAGCTCGGCCCCTACATGGCCGTGGCGCTGCTCGCGACCTTTTACGGGGCCGCGGTTGCGAACCTGTTCTGCCTGCCGATCGCCGACAAGTTGCATGTCAAGCTTTTGGACGAGGAGATCAACCGGACGCTGATCATCGACGGTGTCCTGATGATGCGCGAATCCAAGAGCCCGGCGCTGGTGCGCGAAATGCTGCTGACCTATCTGCCCGAGAAGCATCGCGAGCTTGTCGAGCTTGCGCCCGCCTAGTGGAGCGGATTTGACATTCGCTACCCACCAACCGCGAGTCCGCAAAGCGAATGTCAAATCCAAAGCTCCACTAGAATCCGATACCTGCTAGTGGTCCTTGATTCCAACATTCGCAAAAGAGGCAGCCGAAAAGCGATGCGAATGTTGGAATCGGACCACTAGCGGCCTGACCGCGAGAACCCGCCAATGGCTAAAAAGAAGCGAGGCGATGCGCATGGTGGCGGGCACGGCTGGTTCGTGACCTTCGCCGACCTGATGGGACTTCTGGTTGCCTTTTTCGTCATGCTGGTCGCGTTCTCGACCCAGGACAGTGCGAAGCTGCAGATCGTCGCAGGCTCGATGCGCGATGCCTTCGGCGTGCAGCAGAACGTGCGCTATTCCGGCATCATCGAGGTCGATGGGCTGCCGACGCGCCCCAAGATCAAGAATGTCGCCAAGATCAATCCGTCGGAATCGTCGGCGACGCCGTCACCCGACGAAAAAGACCACAGCAAGTCCTTCGGCGCTCGCCTGAAACAGGATTCAGCCTTTGCGCTGGCCTCCGCCTCGCTGCGTCAGGCGCTGCAGGAAATGCCGGAAATCACCGAGATATCCAAGAATATCATGATGGAAGAGACCGAGGAGGGTCTCAATATCGAGATCGTCGACCAGGATGGGCGCTCGATGTTCCCGGAGGGCTCGAAGAATCCCTACGAGCGGACGCGACGACTGGTGCAGACTCTTGCCAGACAATTCAAGGCCATGCCGTACCGGCTGTCGATCTCGGGTCACAGCGCCGCGGTTCGCACGCCGCCGCGTCCGGGTTACGGTCCGTGGGATCTTTCGGCCGATCGCGCGAACGCGATCCGTCAGATACTGGAAGAATCCGGCGTGCCATCATCCCATCTCTACATGGTCGCGGGGCGCGCCGATACGCAGCCGCTGTTTCCGGACGACCCGTATATGGCC
Organism: Pseudorhodoplanes sp.; assembly: GCF_050250235.1. Taxonomy (GTDB): domain Bacteria; phylum Pseudomonadota; class Alphaproteobacteria; order Rhizobiales; family Xanthobacteraceae; genus Pseudorhodoplanes. The sequence goes on along the minus strand of NZ_JBFWPA010000073.1, from coordinate 10,495 downwards.
GCCAACCGGCGGGTGACCATTACCTTGATGCGCGAGGCCCCGCCGCTCCCGGCGAACCTGAAGCCCTGATTGCGGCGCGACCTTTTTCCTGCGACGGTCCGAGCCTATTGCGGTGGTCTCCCCGGTGGGATAAGCCGCGCGGCGTTTTGCGGAAAGACGAGCGGGTCGCAGCCCGGTTCCATGAAAAAGCCGATTGGGGACATCCAGGCCGCCGAATCAGGTCGAGACGGCCATGCGGGGCCGGGCACCGGCGCCAACATCCTGGCGCTGACGCTCGGCAGCATCGGTGTCGTCTTTGGCGACATCGGTACCAGTCCGCTCTACGCTTTCCGTGAGGCAGTGCATGCCGCGCAGCATGGTGGGCCACTCACGCGCGAGATCGTGCTTGGCGTCCTGTCAATGATTCTCTGGTCGCTGATTCTGGTGGTCACGATCAAGTATGTGCTGATCCTGTTGCGTGCGGACAACAACGGGGAGGGCGGCACGCTCTCACTCGCGGCGCTCGCCATGCGGGCGCTGGGGCGTCGCACGACGCTGGTATTCGTGCTCGGGATGATCGGCGCCGCGATGTTCCTTGGCGATTCCTTCATCACGCCGGCGATTTCGGTATTGTCGGCGGTGGAAGGGCTCAAGCTCGCCACGCCGGCACTCGAAGACTACGTCATCCCGATCACCATCGTAATTCTGGTGGCGCTGTTCTCGGTGCAAAGCCACGGCACGGCTCGCGTCGCGGCGTTTTTCGGTCCGATCACGGTGAGCTGGTTCGTCGCGATAGCGATTTTCGGTGCCCTGCACATCTTCGACGACCCGCATGTGCTGCATGCGATCAATCCCTATTATGCCTTGCACTTCCTGTTTACCAACGGGACGGTTGCGCTCGTGACGCTCGGCCTTGTCTTTCTCGCGGTGACGGGCGGCGAGGCGCTGTACGCCGACCTTGGCCATTTCGGCCGCAGGCCGATCCGCATCGCCTGGTTCGGACTCGTGATGCCGGCCTTGCTGATCAACTATTTCGGTCAGGGCGCGCTGGTTCTCGCGCATCCCGTCGCAATCGAAAATTCATTCTATCGCCTGGTGCCCGAGGTGTTGCTGATACCGATGGTCGTGCTTGCGACGGCCGCGACCGTGATTGCCAGCCAGGCCGTCATCACCGGCGCCTATTCGCTCGTGCAGCAGGCGATCCAGCTTGGTTTCGTGCCGCGGCTTGCGATCGTTCACACGTCAGAAGATCAATACGGCCAGATCTACATGCCGCGGGTCAACGCGATCCTGCTGATCGGCGTGGTGCTGCTGGTTCTCATGTTCCGGTCATCCAGTGCGCTTGCGTCCGCATATGGCATCGCGGTCGCCACCACGATGGTGGTCGACGGCATTCTCGGCTTTCTGGTGATCTGGGCGCTGTGGAAATGGAAGTGGTGGCAGGCGGCGCTGCTCATCATCCCGTTCGTGCTGATTGACAGCACGTTTCTCGCCGCCAACCTGCTGAAGCTGTTCGATGGCGCCTGGGTTCCGCTGCTGTTCGCGGGCTTGATGGTTCTGGTGATGTGGACGTGGCGACGCGGCACCCGCATCCTGGCCAACAAGACGCGACGCACCGAAGTGCCGCTCGAAACCCTTGTCCGCAGTCTCGAGAAGAAGCCGCCGCACCATGTGCCGGGCACTGCGGTTTTTCTGACCAGCGATCCGACGTCGGCTCCGACCGCGCTCATGCACAATCTCAAGCACAACAAGATCCTGCACGAGCACAATGTCATCCTTACCATCGTCACCTCGGACACGCCTCGCGTGCCCGAGGAAGACCGCGTTGTCATGGCTCAGATCAGCGAGCATTTCAGCACCGTGACCCTGAATTTCGGCTATATGGAGCAGCCGAATGTCCCGCGCGCGCTTGCAATCGCGCGCAAGCAGGGCTGGACCTTCGACATCATGTCGACGTCGTTTTTTCTGTCGCGTCGGTCGCTCAAACCCTCGCCCAATTCCGGCATGCCGGCCTGGCAGGACCGCCTGTTCATCGGACTTGCCAAGAGCGCAAGCGATGCCACGGACTTCTTCCAAATTCCTACGGGCCGGGTGGTCGAGGTCGGAACCCAGGTGACGGTCTGACCGCAGCGCCGTGCCAAATCCCCGGTGCGGCATCGTGCCAGGGCGAATTTTCCCCACCTCCGCGACTTTTTTCATTCCTTGGATTGTTAGTCAGGTGACGGTCCGGCATGGAGGAACTCGCCGATGGGATTGCGTGGTGTTCTTCAGTCCGCGCTTGCGGTGGCTGCGCTCGCCTGCGAAGCGATGATCCTGTCTGGTCCGAGCGCCCAGCAGTCGCCGGCCCTATCGATCGACCCTGATGACATCGGCGGCGTGGTCACCGGGGCGAACGGACCGGAAGCCGGCGTCTGGGTGATCGCCGAAACCACCGATCTGCCGACCCGCTACACCAAGAGCGTCGTGACCGATGATCAGGGCCGCTACGTCATTCCCGATCTGCCTGTTGCGAATTATCAGGTCTGGGTGCGCGGCTACGGACTGGTGGATTCGCCGCGGATGCGCGCCAAGCCGGGCCAGGTGTTGAACCACGCCGCGGTGCTTGCACCGGATGCGCGCGCCGCGGCGCATTACTACCCTGCGATCTACTGGTACACGATGATGAAGATACCGCCGGCGAAAGACTTCGGCGGGTCGACGGATATTCCCGAAAACATAACGCAGGATCGCTGGCGCCAGCGCATGGGCAATGTCGACTGTATCGGCTGCCACCAGCTTGGACAGGCCGCGACCCGCACCATTCCGGCGCAGTTCGGGCATTTTGAATCCGGCGAGGAGGCCTGGATGCGCCGCATCGCCGCCGGCCAGTCGGGCGAAAGCATGACCAACCGTATCGCCGGCGAACTCGGCGGCGTTCCCTACAGGTATTTCGGCGAATGGACCGATCGCGTCGCGCGGGGCGAATTGCCGAAACACAAGCCGCAGCGCCCGCAGGGCCTCGAGCGCAATGTCGTCGTCACCACCTGGGACTGGTCGCAGCCCAACAAATACATGCACGACCTGATTTCATCGGATCGCCGCAATCCGACAGTCAACGCCTATGGCAAGCTGTACGGCGCGCCGGAATATTCCACCGATCTGATGCCGATCCTCGATCCGAAGACGCACACGGTGACCAATTTCAAGCTGCCGGTCGCCGAGCCGAACATGCCGGTCTCACTCGGGCCGGGCCATGCGGGTGCGGTCACGCCGACGACTCCGTCGGCCTATTGGGGCGAGGAGGTGGTCTGGGACACCCGCGCCAACAATCATAATTCGATGTTCGACGACAAGGGCCGGCTCTGGCTCGCTGCGAGCGTGCGCGGTCTGAACAATCCGGACTTCTGCAAGAAGGGTTCGGACCATCCATCGGCGAAAGTATTTCCGCTGGAGCGGTCGAGCCGGCAGGCCGCGATGCTCGATCCGGCGACGATGAAATATTCCTTCGTCGATACCTGCTTCGGCACACATCATCCGCAATTCGGCTACGACGCCGACAACACGCTGTGGTTCTCCGGCACCGGGCAGGTGGCGGGATGGGTCAATACGAAGACATGGGACCAGACCGGAGACGCGCAGAAGGCTCAGGGATGGGCGCCATTCGTGCTCGATGTCAGCGGCAACGGCGCGCTCGACGCGTGGACCGAACCCGGAAAGCCGGTCGAAGCGGGCAAGGACATCCGCTACAATCCGGGATCCGGTCCCTATGCGGTGATGCCGCACCCGGCGGATGGCTCTGTCTGGTACACGGTCGGCGTCTTCGCCGGGCGCCCGGGCTTCCTGCGTTTCGATCCGAAGACCAAGCTGAGTGAGTTCTATGCGATTCCGAAACTGGGGATCGGCGTGCGCGGCGGCGATATCGACAAGAATGGCGTGCTCTGGGGCTCAGGCTCGAACGGCCATCTGATCAGCTTCGACCGCCGCAAGTGCAAGGGGCCGCTGAACGGACCATCTGCGACCGGCGAACATTGTCCGGAAGGCTTCGCCTTTCACCGCTATCCGGGCCCGGGCTTCGATGGCTTCGAGGAATTCAGTGCGGAAGCGAGTTACTACACCTGGGTCGATCAGCATAATGCCGTTGGGCTCGGCGACAATGTGCCGATCTCGACCGCGAATCTGCAGGACGGCTTCGTCGGGCTCAAGGACGGCCGGATGATCCTGATGCGTGTCCCGTATCCGATGGGTTTCTACGCCAAGGGCCTCGATGCCCGGATCGACGATCCGAACGCCGGCTGGAAAGGCCGCGGGTTGTGGAGCGCGAGTGGCGATCGCACACCCTGGCTGAACGAACTTGGCAAGGGCGCGCGGCCGATGGCGGTGCAGATTCAGGTGCGGCCGAACCCGCTGGCGAAATAGCCCGCATGAGACTGCGGGATCGCGCCCGGCGCGGTCCCGCCATCGAGCGGGACTTACTCATGGTTGCTGGAGCGGTTCAGCTTGCAAAGGCATCGCAACGCGGTCGGATCACCTCTCCCGTTGGGAGAGGTCGGATCGCCGTAAGGCGATCCGGGTGAGGGGTTATGGAGATCGAAACAGAAAATCTCCCCCACCCCAGCCCTCTCCCCACAGGGGAGAGGAAGCAGACCGCCAATGCGGCACCGATTTCGTCACATCATAAACCGCGCTAGCCCCATTGCGGAGCTATGTCCGAAATGCCGGGAATGGTTTAGCAGCTGCGCTCCGGATCAGGTCGTCAGAACAACCCGAAAAAGCCTCGCCCTTGTCCGTTCTGGCCCGGCCATTGTCCCATCCGGTAGTGCTGAGGCGGCGACACCGGGCGGGCCGCGCGGGTGACGGTGCTGCCGCGCTGACTGCGTTCCCGGACGACGATGTAGCGACCCTTCAAGGCCGACCGAACGCGCGCGTCGTAGTCATAGAGGTCCGGCTTCACCACTAACTTCCCGTCCGCGACATAGGCGTTCATGTACACCAGATAGATCGGAACACGGGTCGCGAGCGAGAGCATGCGCTCGCCCTTGTTGTACATGCTCGTCAATTGGGCGGGCGTGTAATTGTTGCCCTGTGCAGCGCCAATCGACAGCACCTGTGCAGCGAACTGGTCGGGATTTTCGACCCGCATACATCCGGAGCTGTAGGCCCGCTTGTCGAGCTTGAACAGATTCTTGTCCGGCGTGTCGTGCAGATAGACAAGGAACGAATTGGGGAAGTTGATCTTGATCTGCCCCAGTGCATTCTGAGGTCCCGGACGCTGACTCGCGCCGATCGAGCCGTCAGCCCGTCTGGAAACCACGAAATCGCCGCGGCCGACCAGCCCCGGATTCCGGGCTAGGATGGCTGGCGGCACATGCCACGTCGGATTGACCTGAACGGATTCGATTTCGTCGGAGAAAACCGGCGAGGGCGTATCCTTCTTGCCGACGACAATGCGCGTGTGGAATGTCCGTTGTCCGCCGCGAATGACGCTTAGGGTGTAGTCTGGGATATTCACGATGACATGGTTCTCGCCAAGATCGCGTGGCAGCCAGCGCCAGCGTTCCATATTGGCGATGACGGTCTCGATCGCGCTGTCAGGCTTCGGGCGCTCAGCCTTTTGGCGATTATGCTTTTGGCGATGAGGCTTGCCGCCGACGGGCTTGGCGCTGACGGGCTTGACGCTGACTGGCGTGGCGGGATCGAGATTCGCGCTTTCAGCCTTGGCGCGCAGCTCACGCAACTGGGCGCGGAGTTCGCGAAACCCGGCATGCGGCGGATTGAAGCTGTCCAGTGCAGCCGCGACATCGGCCGCATCGGAAATCGTGTTGAGCACCTGTAGCGAGTCCGGTACTGGCGGTGTGAAAGCGATGTTGACGCTGATGCGGGAGGGATCGATCCGGCCGGCCTGCGCGTGCCGCGCATATTTCAGGGCCGACGCCATCAGCGAAAGCTCGGCGCGGACCAGCTTATCCGGCGAATTGCCATCGATCGCGGGCATCGGATAATCGGCAGCGTTCAGGCCATCCTGGTCCGCATCCTTTATTCGCGCGATAGCCGCCTGCATTTTTTCGGTTGCGCCATCTGGGCGGACGAAAACCGGCGCATTGTTCCGCGCGGCATAGAATGCGCGCAGCGCTTCGACATCCTTGACCTGGTCGAGGAGTCCCTTGAGCGAGCCGCCGAGCGTTTCGCGCATGGCCTCCGCCAAAATCTGGTCTGCGGTGGGCGCCGGGCTCGCGGCGATCGACTCCTGGGCGGCAGGGGTGGTGGTAGCAGGATCGAGAGCGGGTGCGGGAGTTTCGGGAGCGGGGCTCGCGGCAACCGGTTCATCGACCGTCGGGCTCGCAGCAATCGGTTCGTCGACTGTCGGGCTCGCAGCGGGAGTTTCGGCGGCGGGACTTGTAGAGGCGGGACTTGTAGAGGCGGGACTCGTCGTGTCCGAAGTGGCGTGCGCAGGAAGCGGTGACAGAACTGCGGTACCGACCGATAGGACCGAAATGACGCCGAGCGTAACGACCTGCCGCATTGCTGTATCCTGCCTCATTTTTTTCAAACAACGTCAATAGCCGGGTACGGTTCCGGCGCAAGGGGCGCTGCGTCATGCCGCTCGCAATGCGGAGCAGGGTTGCGACTCGGCATCAGGGGACGGCATCAGAAAAATGCCCGCCGAATACCCGTACTGAGGCCGATCGACCCGGGCGCCGGGGCCTGCAATCGGCCGCTCCAGTTTCTGATTACACCACATAGGTTTTTGGAAGGTTGACGACAGGGCGGGACAGTGGTTCCTCTCTGCCGTCACACGGGGAGAAGCCGATGGGCTGGTTCAGCCGCAAGCCGCCGGTGGTGCATGACCTCAAGCCGGAGGATGTGGCGCGCGGCATTGCCGAGGGCCGCGTCCTGCTGGTCGATGTGCGCGAGCCGAACGAGGTTGCCGTGGAAGCCTATCCCGACGCCGTGGTGGTGCCGTTGTCGGCATTCGACCCGGCGCTCATTCCCGATCCCGGATTCAAGCAGGTGGTGTTTGCCTGCCGCTCCGGAAAGCGATCGGTCACCGCTTCGCTCGCTGCGCAGGACGCCGGCCTGCCGCACGATTCCCATCTCGAAGGCGGCATCATCGCCTGGAAACAGGCGGGGCTGCCGACCAAAACCGGATAGGCCGAACCATGCTCGCTTTACGGGACTTCCGCGCTTTCGCGGTGCTCGCCGCCGTTGCATTGTGTGTGTCCGCGCTGCCTGTCGCGGCGCAGAAGCAGCGCGTGCTCAATGTCTATAACTGGTCGGATTATGTCGACCCGCAGGTGCTGCAGGATTTCACAAAGGAGACCGGCATCAAGCTGCGTTACGATACCTTCGATTCCAACGATACGCTGGAGGCCAAGCTGCTCGCAGGAAAATCCGGCTACGACATCGTCGTGCCGACCGCCTATTTCCTCGAACGGCAGATCAAGGCGGGGCTGTTCCAGAAGCTCGACAAGGGCAGGCTGCCGAACCTCACCAATGTCTGGCCGCAGATCGCGCAGCGGCTTTCGACTTACGACCCCGGCAACAATTTCGGCGTCAACTACATGTGGGGTACCACCGGCATCGGCTTCAACGTCAAGAAGGCGAAGGAAATCCTGGGCGGTGCGCTGCCCGATTCATGGGACATCGTGTTCAAGCCGGAGAACCTCGCGAAGTTCAGGGATTGCGGCGTGATGATGCTCGATTCCGCCGACGACATCATGCCGGCGGCTTTGCACTATCTCGGGCTCGATCCGAACTCGACCAATCAGGCTGATCTCGAGAAGGCAGCCGCGCTGATCGCTTCGGTGCGGCCGTCCGTGCGCAAGTTTCATTCGTCGGAATATCTGACCGCGCTCGCCACGGGCGAAATCTGCCTCGTGGTCGGCTGGTCCGGCGATATCAAGCAGGCGCAGAAACGCGCGGCGGAGGCCAAAGCCGGCGGCAAGACCGATGTGGAGGTCGGCTATGTCATCCCGAAATCGGGTGCGCAGATGTTCTTCGACAATTTCGCGATCCCGAAGGATGCGAAGAACGTTGCCGAAGCGCACGAATTCATCAATTACATGCTGCGTCCGGAAGTGGCGGCCAGGAACACCAATTTCATCGGCTATCCGAACGGCAATCTGGCGAGCCAGAAACTGATCGATCCGGCGATCCTGAACGACAAGACCATCTATCCGGACGCGGACACGATGAAGCGGCTCTACATCGTCACCGCGCGCGACGCCAAGACGCAGCGGATCATCAACCGGCTCTGGACCAGGGTGAAGACCGGCAGATAGGCGGCAGCCTCACCGCCACCGCCGGTGCAGCCAGAGCCATTGCTCCGGGCATTCGCGAATCCAGCCCTCGACCACGTCGGTCACGGCCTGCATCGTGCCCTGAACGTCGATCCGGCCCTCGGCGTCGCGCACCGCCGGGAGTTCCGGCGTGAGTTCCACGAAAAAACGGTGGCCCGGTTTGCGCACGACGCGCACGCCGTGGATCGGACATTCGATCTGTCGCGCGAGCCGCGCCAGCAGCGGGTTCGCCATGGTCTCGCGGCCGAAAAATGTGACCGGGACGCCGCGCACGTAATACTGGTCGACCAGCATCCCGACATGCAGGCCCTGCTGCAGCGCTTCGGCCGCCTTGAGCGCGCCGTCCATCCCGGTGCGGATCAACCGGCCCATATTCACGCCGCGTGTCTCCATCACCATGTCGGCGACCCTGCCGATATTGGGTGCACGATAGACCGCAGCGCTCGGCAGGTTATGCGCGGGACCGGGCAGGGCGGGCATCTCCCAGTTCGCAAGATGGGCGGCGAATACCAGTGCCGGCTTGCCGTCGTCCCGCAACTGGATGAATCGCTCCTCCGAGGCGGGGTCGAAATCGATATGGCTGCCGTCGCGATTGTCCGGGTCGTGATCCCAGATGCGGTCGAGATGCGCGAACTCGATCGCGAGCCGGCCGAGATTGTCCCACACGCCGGACAGGATCTCCTCGATCTCCGCATCCGACTTTTCCGGAAAGGCCATCTTCAGATTGGCCCGGCCGATCTTGTGCTCGCGCAGTTTCGGGCCGACCCTGCGCATCAGGTTTCCCGCGAAATCCGACATGCGGTGCGGATCGGTCCACCGCAGCATCTTGATCAGACCGACCGCGGCATTGCCGAGTACGGCATCGCGGACGGCATTCGGAACGCGGATGCGCATCAGAGTGTAACGATGACCTTGCCGAACACCTGTCGCGTCTCCAGTCGCTCGAGTCCGCGCTCGAACTGATCGAGCGGCACCTCCATGTCGATCACCGGCGTCATCCCGCCGGCCATCTTGTGCAGGCTCTCGGCGATATTCTTCATGGTCGCGCCGAATGATCCGAAAATCTTGTATTGCTGCTGGAACAGCTGCATCAGATTCAGCTGTACCGTCGGGCCCGCGGTGGAGCCACAGGTGACGAGGCGGCCGCCGCGCTTGAGCACCAGCAGGGAGCCGCTGAAGCCTTCGCCGCCGACATGCTCGAACACCACATCGACACCCTTCTTCTGGGTCAGCTTGCGGGTGATGGTCTCGAACCGGTCCGTGCGATAATTGATCACGTGGTCGGCGCCGAGCGCCTTGGCCTTCTCCACCTTGGCGTTGTCGCCGACCGTGGTGATGACGGTGCAGCCGATCGCCTTCGCCATCAGGATCGCGGTCGAACCGATGCCCGACCCTGCCGCATGGACCAAAATCGTCTCGCCGGGCTGCAGCCTCGCATTGTCGAACAGCATGTGCTGCACGGTCGAGAACGCCACCGGCGCGCAGGCGGCATCGCGCATTGCGATGCCCTTCGGTACCGGGATCACCAGCCGCTCCGGCATGTTCAGCAATTCGCGCGCGAATCCGTCGACGTGGAAACCCATCACGCCGCCGACATTCTCGCACAGGTTGTCGCGGCCCTCGCGGCATGCCTTGCAGGTCCCGCAGGTCAGCGCCCCATACATCACGACCGGATCGCCGGCCTTGAATTTCGTTACGCCGTCGCCGGCCGATACCACTTCACCGGCGGCCTCGACACCGACCACCACCGGGAAGGCGCGTTTTGCGAAGGCCATGCCGCGAAAGCCCCAGAGGTCGAGGTGATTGAGACCCACCGCCTTGACGCGGATCTGGACCTCGCCAGGGCCGGGTGCCGGCGGGGCAGGCAGATCGACGAGGTCGAGCTTGCGGTCAGCGATCAGGGCAAGCGCACGCATCGGCGCTGGTCTCCTTTCGGGCGGAGGGGGAAACGTGTCGGGCGATTGCCTATCGCCCGCCTGCGGCGGTCGTCAACCGGCGTCTAGCATCCCCAATCCGAAGTCCGCTTCATTCTGCAGCTTGCCCGTGAGCGGACTTCGGATTCGAAAGACACTAGCAAACCTATGATTCTAGTGTGGTTTGGTTCGGAAATCCGCTTGAAGTGCGTTGCAGGTGTGACGCGGATTTCCGAACCACCACACTAGTGCTGGGTTTCAGCCGGTGCGGCTGCGTCGTGGGCGAGGGGTGCGGCCTGCGGCGCCCGAAAGTCGTAGGGGCGGTCC
>NZ_JBFWPA010000072.1:0-32650 GCF_050250235.1 Pseudorhodoplanes sp. | reverse complement strand
CCGCGGCCTAGTCCGGGCGCGAAAGCGAAATGCGCACGGCGGTGGCGCAGTTCATGAAAGGCGAGCTTTCTCGCGGGCGCGAAAAGGCCGAGCAGCTCCTGCAAAAGGATCGGCATGGACGCCGCTGCGCTGAACGGCTTTGCGCGATGCAGGATGAGGTGATCCGCGTCCTGTTCGAATTTGCCGGGAAGTGGCTTTACCCCTCCGAGAACCCGTCGGAGGCCGAACGCATGGCGGTGGTCGCGACCGGCGGCTACGGCCGGGGTCTGCTGGCGCCGGGCTCGGACATCGACCTCCTGTTCGTGCTGCCTTACAAGCAGACGGCGTGGGGAGAATCGGTCGCCGAAGCGATCCTGTATTGCCTCTGGGACATGGGGCTGAAGGTCGGACACGCAACGCGATCGGTCGACGAATGCGTGCGTCAGGCCAAGGCCGACATGACGATCCGCACCGCAATTCTGGAATCCCGCTTTCTGAACGGCGATCGCGCGCTTTTCGACGAACTGGTGGCGCGCTTCGACCGCAATGTGGTGCAGGGCACCGCGGCTGAATTCGTAGCGGCCAAGCTCGCGGAACGCGAAGAGCGGCTGCGCCGGGCCGGCCAGTCGCGCTACCTGGTCGAGCCCAATGTCAAGGATGGCAAGGGCGGCCTGCGCGACCTGCATACCCTGTTCTGGATCGGCAAATACGTCTACCGCGCCCGCAACGTGGAAGACCTCGTCGATCACGGGGTGTTCGACCACGACGAGTTGAAGCTGTTCCGGCGCTGCGAGGAGTTTCTGTGGTCGGTGCGCTGCCACATGCATTTCGTTACCGGCCGTGCGGAGGAGCGCCTGTCGTTCGACATCCAGCGCGAGATCGCGGTCAGGCTGGGCTATACCGAGCATCCCGGCTTGCGGGATGTCGAGCGTTTCATGAAGCACTATTTCCTGACCGCAAAGCATGTCGGCGATCTCACCGCCATCCTGTGCGCGGCGCTGGAAGCCAATCACACCAAGCCTGCGCCAATGCTCGGGCGCATGATGACGCGCTTGCGTCCGAATGCCGGCCGCCGCGCGCTCAGCGAATCCGACGATTTCATCGTCGACAACAACCGCATCAATATCGCCAAACCGGACGTATTCGCGCGCGATCCGGTCAATCTGATACGGATTTTCTATCTCGCGCAGAAGCACAATCTGGCGTTCCACCCGGATGCGATGCGAACCGCCGCGCGGTCGCTGTCATTCGTCAGCAAGGAGCTGCGCGAGACACCCGAAGCCAACCGGCTGTTCTTCGAGATCATGACCTCGCACCATGATGTCGAAACCGTGCTGCGGCGCATGAACGAGGCGGGCGTGCTTGGCGCGTTCGTGCGCGCTTTCGGCCGCGTGGTCGCGATGATGCAGTTCAACATGTATCATCATTACACGGTCGACGAACACCTGATCCGCTGCATGGGAGTGATCTCCGAGATCGAGGCCGGCGCCAACGACGAATACGGGCTTGCCAACGAACTCGTGAAGAAGCTGTCGCCGCGACAGCGTTCGCTGCTTCGCATCACCTTGTTTCTGCACGACATCGCCAAGGGGCGGGTCGAGGATCATTCGGTGGCCGGCGCGCGGGTCGCGAGACGGTTTTGTCCGCGCCTCGGGCTCAGCAACGCCGAGACCGAGACCGTCGCCTGGCTGATCGAGAATCACCTTGTCATGTCCACCGTCGCGCAATCGCGAGACCTGTCGGACCGCAAGACCATCGAAAATTTCGCCGCGATCGTGCAGTCGCTCGACCGCCTCAAACTTCTGCTGGTGCTCACCACGGCCGATATCCGCGCAGTCGGGCCCGGCGTATGGAACGGCTGGAAGGCGCAACTCCTGCGCACGCTGTATTACGAGACCGAACCGGTGCTGACCGGCGGTTTCTCGGAGGTCAATCGGGAACGGCGCGTGGCCATAGCGCAGGCCGAGTTCCGCGAAGCGATGCGGGACTGGCCGGTCCAGGAGATCGACGGCTATATCGCGCGGCATTACCCGGCCTATTGGCTCAAGGTTGACCTGCCACGCAAGATCGCTCACGCGCATTTCCTGCGCGATGCCTGGAGCGCCGGACGCACACTTGCCAGCCAGGTTTCGTTCGATGCCGCGCGCGGCGTAACCGAACTCACCGTGATCGCGCCCGACCATCCGCGGTTGCTTTCGATCATTGCCGGCGCCTGCGCGGTCGCGCACAGCAATATTGTCGACGCGCAGATCTACACCACCACCGACGGGCTTGCGCTTGACACCATCTCGCTGACGCGTGAATTCGAGCATGACGAGGATGAGGGACGACGCGCAGGCAGAATCGCCGACACCATCGAGAAGGCGCTGCGCGGCGAGATCAAGCTGCCGGACATCGTCGCGCGCCGCGCGCCGAAGGGCCGACTGAAAGCCTTCGCGCTCGAGCCGGAGGTCAATATCAACAATGAATGGTCAAATCGCTACACGGTGGTGGAGGTCACGGGCCTTGACCGGCCGGGATTGCTCTATGAGGTGACCGCGACCATCTCGAAACTCTCGCTCAATATCACGTCGGCGCATGTCGCGACCTTCGGCGAGCGCGTGGTCGACGTGTTCTATGTCACCGACCTGCTCGGCGCGAAAATCGCCTCACCCACGCGGCAAGCCGCCATCAAGCGTGCACTGCTCGCGCTGTTTTCCCAACCCGCTTCGGCCGAGGCCGGCAAGGCAGCCGCCTCGCGTTGAGGATGGTCGCCGGGGACCCGAATTCCGCCAGCGAGATGACGCCGGACGAAAAAGGGCGCCGAAACAACCGCTTCGGCGCCCGTGAGAGATTGGCTGCGTCCGGATTACTTCTTGGGCGCGGGCTTCGCGACCCAGATGCTCTGCCACGCATAATACGGCTGCATCGACAGATTGTAGACGAACTTCTTGCCGGCCGCGTTCGGGTCGGCTGGAGCCTTGGCCTTTTGTGCGAGAGCGGCCGTTGGTGCGGCGGCGATAGCAAGAGCAAGCAGCAGAGCGCCTTTGCGCATATCGAAATTCCCCAGAGTTTGAACCACCGGTCAGCCCGGTCGCCTGCGGATCATGCACAAAAGATGCGGGTTGAGAATGCGGAAAGCCCTGTTTTCCCGGCGCTTGGTCGCGTTGCGCCGATGCGTCGCAAGCGCGCAACAAGCCCTTAACCCACCCTTAAACCGGGTCCCGTAGCGTCGATCGCCGATCCGCACGGCGGCGACCGTCGGCGGCTATCCGGCGGGGGGAGCGCTGTGGGGCGGAAGGGCAAGTCCGTACGCCGCGAGCCAAAGTTCGACGTCGGCGTCCCCAACCGCGAGTTGCGCGCTGATCCGAACGAACGGCTTGCTGCAAGCGAGGACTGCGAACGTCGCGGCAGGAAGCCCGCGACGCAGCGTCGCGTCGCGAAGCCGCTTCCACAAAAGTCGCAACCGTCACACAAGAAGAGCTCCGGCCGGCAAGGCCGCCGCCGTTCGGCGCTGGGACGCCTGGTCTATTGGAGCGTCGTGCTGGCGCTCTGGGCCGTGATTGCCGGCGTCGGTCTGGTCGCCTGGGTTGGCGCTCATATGCCGGCGATCCAGTCGCTGGAGGTGCCCAAGCGGCCGCCTTCGATTCAGATCGCCGGCACGGACGGACGCATCCTCGCGGTCCGCGGCGACAGCGGGGTATCGGCCAAATTGCGGGAATTGCCGAAGCACGTGCCGCAGGCATTCATCGCGATCGAAGACCGGCGGTTCGATTGGCATTTCGGGGTGGACCCGATCGGCATCGCGCGCGCCGCAATCACGAACCTGCTGCATCGCGGCGTGTCGCAGGGCGGCTCCACGATCACACAGCAGCTCGCCAAGAACCTGTTCCTGACCCAGGAGCGAACCTTCTCGCGCAAGATTCAGGAGCTTGTGCTGGCATTGTGGCTCGAACGCAAATTCACCAAGAACGAGATTCTCGAACTCTATCTGAACCGCGTCTATTTCGGCGCCGGCGCCTACGGGGTCGAGGCCGCCGCACAGCGCTATTTCGGCAAGCATGCGCGCGAGATGAATTTGTCCGAAGCGGCGATGCTTGCGGGCCTGGTCCGCTCGCCCTCGCGGCTCGCGCCGACCCGCAATCCGAATGGCGCCGAGCGGCGCGCACAGGTGGTGCTCACCGCGATGTCGGATGCGGGATTCATCAGCGACAAGGCGGCTGCGACAGCGATCGCACAGCCTGCGCATGCGCTGAAACAGCGGACGACGGGCTCCATCAATTACGTCGCCGACTGGATCATGGATGTGCTGGACGACCTGATCGGTCGGGTCGAGGACGATATCGTGGTCGAGACTTCGATCGATCCGGCGCTTCAGCTTTTCGCCGAGCAGGCATTGTCGGAAGAACTTGCGATGCGCGGCGGCAAGCTTGGCGTCGAGCAGGGCGCGATCGTGGCGCTGTCGCCTGACGGGGCCGTCCGCGCCATGGTGGGCGGTCGCGACTATTCCGAAAGCCAGTTCAACCGCGCGGTGGCGGCGAAGCGCCAGCCCGGCTCCGCGTTCAAGCCTTTCGTCTATCTTACCGCGCTGGAACGTGGACTGAACCCGCAGACGGTGCGGGAGGATCGGCCGATCGTCATCAAGGGCTGGAGACCGGAAAACTACACGCGCGAGTATTACGGCCCGGTCACGCTCACTCAGGCGCTCGCAATGTCGCTCAATACGGTGTCGGTGCGGCTGACGCTCGAATTCGGCCCGACCGCGGTGACCCGCACGGCCCATCGCCTTGGCATCGCCTCCAAGCTCGAACCCAATGCCTCGATCGCGCTCGGCACCTCCGAGGTCTCGGTGCTCGAAATGGTGTCGGCATTCGCGACCTTCGCCAATAACGGCATGGCGATCACGCCGCATGTGGTCGAAAGCATCCGCGGCAAGGACGGCAAGGTCCGCTATCAGCGCCGCCCGCAAAGCCTCGGCCAGGTCGTCGAGCCGCAATACGTCGCGATGATGAATGCGATGATGCAGGAGACGCTTGCGACCGGCACCGGACGCAAGGCCGACCTTGGCGGCCGACCGGCTGCCGGCAAGACCGGCACCAGCCAGGATTTCCGCGACGGCTGGTTCATCGGCTACACCGCGCAGCTCATAACCGGGGTATGGCTTGGCAACGATGATTCCTCGCCGACGAAAAAAATGACCGGGGGCGGACTGCCGACCGAAATCTGGGCGCGCTTCATGAAGAATGCCCATCGCAATGTGCCGGTCGCGAGCCTGCCCGGCGTGCATGGCGGCATCACGCTGCCCTATCCCGGCATGCAGGCAGAAACGTATGGGCATGGCGCCCCGCTCTCGCATCCGGCACCGCCCCGTTCGATCGGCGCGCCGGTGCCGCCCGGTTCGATCCCGGGGCGCGCGCAGCCGGCAGCCGCGAGCCGCGGCGACGGGATGGATAGCTGGCTGCTCGACCGGTTGCTGGGGCGCCGGTGAGGCCTTTTCCATCGAGGCGGAGGCCGCCCGGAGATTGTCACCGGCATTGATTGCGGCAAGAATGTAGACCCCTCGGCCTTTGACAATCCGGTCCCAGTCTACAGCCAATCGTGAACCGCAATGCTCAGCCCGCTTTCCGGCATCGCCGCACTTGCTTTCATCCTCCTTCCGCACGTCGCCCTCGCGCAAACCACGCACGGCGCGGCGGCGGCCGGCATTCAGAAGCGCGGCAGCACCAGCCATGTGTCCATCGGCACAGGCGGCGGCAGCTCGCCCGAGATCGCGCGCAAGAACGCGATGGAATCCTGCATGAAGGGCGAGCCTCGCAATTTTCCCTGCCGGATTGTCAGCAACTGGCAATTTGGCGGCTGCGGATTCATCGCCACCGGCACCGGCCGCAAGAACAGCGGACTGGTGGGCTGGGGGAGCGGCGCCACACGCGAGGCGGCACGCGCCAAGTGCCTGTCGGCCAAAGGCATCGTCAGTTGCGACAAGGTCATCGGCTTCTGCAGCAAGACGAAGGCGGAAGCCGATGCCGAGAACAAACGTCTTGAAACGCTGGAGAAAATGCAGAAGGAGCTCGAAGAGGAACTGGAGGAACTGGAGGAGCTTGAAAAGGAACTTGACGAAGCGATCAAGAAGGGGAAACGCAGCTAGCTGATGGCGATCGCCTGGCGCGCTGCAGCAGCAACCACAGCAGCAGCACCAGCAGCGCCATCGCCAGCACCGCGAGCGCGGCCGGCCATGCACCCGACGCGATCTTCGACACCACCCACGCGCTGAGAATTGCCGCGCTCACCTGCGGCGCAAATCCGAGCAGCGATGACGCGGCACCGGCGCGCCCGGCCGCGCAGGACAGCCCGCCCGCGATCGCCTGCGGAAACAACAGGCCAAAGCCGACCAGATTGATGCCGACCGCGACCGTTGCCGGGATCACCGTGTCGAAGTCCATCGCAACCGCGCCGCAGATGGCGAGCGCTCCGGCCAGCATCACCATGGCGCCCATGCCCATGGTGCGGATGATGCCCGCGCGCACCACGATCCGGGTTGCGATCATGGTTCCGATCAGATAGCCGACCGCACTGGCAGAGATCGACAGCGACATCAAAAACGGCGTCAGGCCGAAGCGGTTGTGATAGATGAACGGCATCGCCGCGAGCCACGCGATCAGTCCGGTATACGACGCCGCGCCGATCATCAGATACAGATTGAAATCCCGGATGCGGACGAGGTCGCGGTATCCCGCGAGCATCGACGACAGCGACATCCGTTCGTCCGGCTTTTCGGCGAGCGTCTCGGGCAGCTTGCGCGCGACCGTCACCGTGAGCGCAAGCCCGAAGGCGAGCAGCGCGGCGAAGGCGGAGCGCCAGCCAAACAGCGCGTGCAGCCCGCCGCCGATCAGCGGCGCCGAAACCGGACCGAACGCCATGACGAGGCCCATCATCGACAATTCCTTGCCGGCCCGCGCCCCGCTGTAGAAGTCGCGCACCACGGCGCGGGCCAGCACGATCGCGCCCGAGCCGCCGAAAGCCTGCAGCACGCGCGCGCCGATCAGCACTTCGATCGTGGGCGCAACGGCGCAGATGAGGCTGCCGAGGCAATAGCAGGCCAGCGCCACAAGGAGCCCGGATCGACGACCATACCAGTCCGAGATCGGGCCATAGCCGATCTGTCCCAGCGCGAAGCCGACGAGATAGGCCGACAGCGTGAGCTGCACCTGCGATGGCGAGACCCCGAAAGCGCGGCCAATATCGGGCAGTGTCGGCAGATAGAGATCGGTGGAGAGCGGCGCGAGCGCGGTCAATGCAGCAAGCAGCGCCGTGAGCGCAAACGTATCGGGCTTCAACATCGGCTGAGAGCGGCGTCTCGTCTAACGCCGTGCGCGGCGCCTTCCACTCACCGGAACGTCCGGCTCGATCCGGACGCGCGGCAAGCCATAGCGGTGAAGCTCGGTGCCATACATGTCAAGCCACGCTTTTGCACGCCTCACATTCGGGCAGAGGCGATCCACCAGCCGCCAGAACCGCGGCGAGTGATTCATCTCGACCAGATGGGCGACCTCATGGGCGGCAAGATAATCCAGCACGAACGATGGCGCGAGAATGAGCCGCCAGGAATAGGACAGCACGCCCGTGGTCGAGCAGGAGCCCCAGCGGCTCGACGGATCGCGGATCGAGACATGCTTCACCGCGACCCCCAGCCGCTCGGCGAAGGCGCGGCTGGCGCGCTCGAGATCGTTCTTGGCCTCGCGGCGCAGGAAATCGCCGACCCGGCGGTCGACATGGGGCGCCTCGCCGGCGACGCAGAGCCTGCGCTCGCCGTCGTCGGCGATCTCGGTCCACACCGTGCCGCGCGCGCCCTGTCGATGCACGATCCGGTGCGGCTGCCCGCGCAGCGGAACGATCGCGCTGTGCGCGAACGGCTCGGCCTTGGGCAGACGGTGCAGCCGCGAAGCGATCCAGCCGCCGTGCTTCTGGGCGAATTCCTTCGCCTCCTTCAGACAACCGCGCGGCGGCATGGTCAGCACCACCTCGCGGGTGGCGGCCTGAATCCGCAGGGTGTAGCGGCGCGCCTGCCGGTGACGGCGCACCCGCACCAGATAGATATTCTTGTCGTGGACGACCTGAATCGCCTTCGGTTCGGTTGGCCGCCGGTACAGGAGCGCGCGGAGCGTCATGTCACCCTCGACTGCTTCGGCCTGCCAGTGTGCCATAGACCGGTTGCCAAACATCCCCTCCGGCAAAAAATAAAACAGACGCTTGCTGAGGTATGAGACGACGCCGCAGACGCCAGATGTTGATTGAAAGAGTGGATTTATATTCATTTCTTAGCGTGGCGAAGGCCGATCCCGAATTCACTTTTTCATGCGGCCGCGAATCATCGGCGCCGCGATGCTTTTCAGCATCCGGGTTGGCGGGGGCTGACGCAAACCGGAAACCTCCGGTCTGCAGGAGAGGGGCGGACGGCGCGCCGACAGACGCAGGGCCGTTCCTGAAAGCTGCATCCCACGCAGACCAGTTCACGCCGTCTGCGCAAACATCTGCCGGGACACAGCCGCCTCTCGGCGCACCGTCCAGGCGGCGTTCTTTCTGCGAAGCGCTGCTCCGCATACAGGCCCCGGGCCGCGTTTGCGTACCTGTGCCGACCGGGCGCAGGCCGTTCAGCGAGGCTCCTCGCGCACGGGTCGTAGTGCCCGTAGAGCGGGGTCCCGAGGCCTCCCGGTGTCTGCGTGCGAGACAGACAGCAGGCGCCGCACCTTCGCTCCGCCATCAAGAACGCCTCCGGACGGCGCCCCTCCGTGAGCAAGGTTATAGGACTATAATACTAATAGGAATATTGTCAAGGGCCTTGGCGACGGCTGGCTTCACTTCACAAGTCGCAATTTCGGCTGCGAACCCTGATACGGGTCGCCAAGAATTTCAGCACGATACATCTCCTGAAATTCAGCGCTCCTCAGATGCAATAGCTTGGCCATTTCCGGAACGCTGTAGCCGAGTTTTTTTAGGTGGAAAGAGATTATTTGTCGAAGCAGATTCGGATGCTCCTTGGGTGGCTCATTGGGCTCCCGCTTCCGGTAGCCGAGTTTTCCCATTTCGATCCAAAACATCTTTGATTGATATGGTGTGATAAGCATCAGGCGATCTGCTCTCACCGCAAGAGCAGCCATTGAGACCTTCCAATACCGCTTCAGATTCGCGAGTTGCCGTAGGTCAAATCGGCGCAATTGCGGACGAATTTCATCGGCGGGAAGCAAAAACGCTCCTGCGAACGCGTCAGCCTCGTCCTCCATTTCCTCATCGCTTTTAACTGTGATGGTGTGAAGCACCATGTGCCCAAGTTCGTGAGCCAAGGTCAGCCGCAGGCGATCCGTTGGCGCGTTCACGTTGACGAAGAAGAGGACAGGAAGTCCCTCGATCCGCTGACTCATGGCGTCAATCAGGTCGCTTCCGAAGTCACATGGTATAACGACGCCGCCATTATCCTCAATAAGCTGCACCATGTTGTCGATCGGGCCAGATGGAAGCATCCACATCTCGCGAAGAGATCGCGCCGCGTCATCCACCGTAAGTGCGCCCTTTCCGCGACCTCGGTATTCATCCGGATCGATCTCCGGAATAAATGCATTAGTCTTCCAGCTAAAAGAAATAAGCAGTTTCGCAAGATGCATCCGCCGAATGTTCATCTCGGCCACGATTCGAGCGAGGGCTTTGGCTGATAGCTTCTTTCGTCGCCGGTAGTGAAACGGTGGCAGTCCGTAGGGACGTCCGATTTCATAGAAAAACGCTTGGGGATACCCGAGCGCTTCCGACAGAGCCCTCACAACCTCGGCCGGCGGCTCTTGAAGGCCCGTTTCATACTTCGAAAGCGTGCCCTGCATGATGCCGAGTTGCATTGACAATTCAACCTGCGTAAGCCCGCGCGAGTCACGCGCGAGCGTGAGCATATGATGATTGAATTTTTCCATCGCGGCCTCCCTATAGGCCGCCGCCAAAGCCTCGCTGGCGAGTAACATCAATCCAGATTTGTTCTCCGGCGACGCGTTCTTCCTGCGGGACGATGGCCGCACACCATGTCGGCACACGTCGACCATTCGGCCGGGCGATCTGGACACGATTGATGATTTGGCCGGTACGATCCAGCCAATACCCAGCAGTCAGCCTCACCGGCGGCAATGGTAAGCCAGGCAATTCTCGTTGTGCATCGTAGTCTCTGGCCTGCTTGGTCGGATAATTGCTCGATCTGCCGTCCTCATCCATTTTTTTCAGACGCACGACGACATTCGCCTTCTCGTAGAGCCAAAGCTTCAACCCACCACTATAATCGATGGGACGAACTCCCTCCCGATCAAGCAAGCGGCGCTCTGCCTCGGCGTGCATATGGCAATAGGTGCAAGCGGCCTGCGCGCGCACGTCCAACTCCAGTAGGATAGCAGCGTCGTAACCCGAGTAGCGGGCGTGGCCCGCCCGGACGATCTCGGCCAATTCATCCAGCGAGCCATCACCAATCGCTTCGAGCGTCTCATTCAGCGTTCGGTCGGGCATGGGAGACTCCTGATGGCCCGCCCATCACTAACACTCGTGACGACGAAATTCAAGAAAAATATTCCAAGAATTATTCTCTCCGCGGCTGCTTCGTGTGCCTTTGCTTCGTTGGCGCCCCTTCGCGCATCGATCCCCGAAAATAGGAGCGACACCATTTCGCACGAAGAATATAGGCTTGTTCCGTTATCTGGTCGCACGGGCCTGAGAAGCGCTCACGACACCGCGCGCGCGACAACCCGCGGATACGGCCGGGCCGCCGCCTTCCCCTTACCGCTCTGGGCCGTCAGCACGAAATCCGCGATGCGCGGCGCGATCTCGGAACGGAAGCGCGAGCCGTTGAACACGCCGTAATGGCCGACGCCGGGCTGCACGTAATGCGCCTTCCGGTCCGGGGGAATGTTGGTGCACAGCTTGTGCGCGGCTTCGGTCTGGCCGAGGCCGGAGATATCATCCTTCTCGCCCTCGACGGTGAGCAGCGCGACATTGCGGATGGCGGACGGATCGATCCGAACCCCGCGATGCATCATCTCGCCCTTCGGCAGCAGATGCTTCACGAACACGGTGTCGACGGTCTGCAGATAGAATTCGGCGGTCAGGTCCATGACCGCGAGATATTCATCGTAGAATTCGCGGTGCTTCTGCGCGGAATCGCCGTCGCCCTTGACGAGATTGAAGAACAGCTCCTTGTGCGCGTCGAGATGGCGGTCGAGATTCATGCTGACGAAGCCGTTGAGCTGCAGGAAGCCCGGATAGACATCGCGCATGACGCCCGGATGCGGGAACGGCACCTTGGTGATGACATTGCGCCGGAACCAGTCGACGCCGCGGTTCTCGGCGAGCTGGTTGACGCCGGTCGGATTGACGCGGGTGTCGATCGGGCCGCCCATCAGCACCATCGAATGCGGCACATAGGGGTCGCGCTCCGCTTCCATGCGCGCCACCGCCGCCAGCACCGGTACCGAGGGCTGACAGACCGCAATGAGATGACAATCGCCGCCCAGCGCGTGCAGGATCGAGATCAGGTAATCGATATAGTCGTCGAGATCGAAGCGGCCCTCCGACAGCGGCACCAGGCGCGCATCGACCCATTCGGTGATGTAGACGTCATGGTTCGGCAGGAACGCCTCGACGGTGCCGCGCAGCAGCGTGGCGTAATGGCCCGACATCGGCGCCACGATCACGACCTTGGGCTGCGGACGGCGCGGCGGATTTTTCAGCACGCGCTCGAAATGCAGCAGCCGGCAGAACGGCCGCTCCCAGACCGGGGTGATATGCACATCGACGCGTTCGCCGCCGACAACGGTGCTGTGAATATTCCAGTCCGGCTTGCTGTAGCGCCTCGTGAAACGCTCGAACATTTCGGCGGATGCCGCGACCGTCTTGCCGAAGGTCGTATGGGACCAGGGATTGAGCGGATTCTTGAGATAGAGACGCGTCACATCGGAAAACGCACGCGCGGGATTGAGCGCCGCGTGGCTCAACTCGTAAAACCAGTACATGCCAGTGGACAGGACGGGCCCCGCCTCGGCGGGAAGATCAGGTGCGGCGCCAAATTCCCCGATGGCGATGTTTTTTTCCGGCATTACGTGCGGTCTCTGGGCTCCAGCAATCTGTTGCAACGCAACATCCGGCCTTTTGTTCACGCCGTCAATATAGGCGAATGACATTCTCAACTGATTACGAAATGGTCATTCGCCAGCCTGCATCAGCGATCCCGCGGTCCGGGCGGAGTGCAGAAGCGCAAGAAACCCAATAACGGCGGCGATAAAATAAGCAGCATTGAGGGCGAAGGCCCAGATCATCAGGTCGGCGCGGAAGCTATGATCGATCAGCAATGCCCGCATGCCCTCGAATACGTAGGTCGGCGGCAGGGCCCAGGCGAGCGGCTGCAGCCAGCCCGGTAGCACCGAAACCGGGTAATAGACGCAGGTCAGCGGCAGCAGCAGGAACATGATGGTCCAGGCCATGCTTTCGGCGCCCATGCCGTTGCGCAGCACGATTCCGGAGACCAGGATCCCCACGGCCCAGCTGGTGAGGATGAGATTCATGAAGAACACCGCGAGCGCGAGGCCGAGGCTGTAGAGGTTGAAGTCGAAGAACGCGATCGCCATGATCGTCACCGGCACCATGCCGATCGCAAGCCGCACCAGGCTCATGATCATCAGCGCGCCGATGAACTCGCCCGGACGTAAGGGGCTCATCATCAGGTTGCCCATGTTGCGCGCCCACATCTCCTCCAGGAACGAGATCGAGAAGCCGAGCTGGCCGCGGAACAGGATGTCCCACAGCAGCACCGCGCCGATGAAGGTACCGCCGGCCTTGGCGAAGAACCCGGCATTCTCCGACACGTAAAGCTGCAGGAAGCCCCACATCAGCATCTGCACGGCCGGCCAATAGACCAGTTCGAGCAGGCGGGGCCATGATGAGCGCAGCAGATACCAATAGCGCAGCACCATCGCCAAGATGCGGGCCGGCGAGAACATCACCGCCTCGCAGGGCGGGAAATGACGCGGCTGCATGTTCACGATGCCGCCTCCTGCGCCTGCCGCCGGCCGCGCGCGATATCGAGAAACACCTCTTCGAGATTTTCCCGTCCATAGCGCACCAGCAGCCGCTCCGGCGGCGCGTCGTCGACGATCTCGCCGCGCTTCATCATGATCACGCGGTCGCACAGCCGCTCGACCTCGGCCATGTTGTGCGAGGCGAGCAGGATGGTGGCGGCGCGTTCGCGGCGATAGCGTTCGAGCTCGGCACGCACCCAGTCGGCAGTGTCGGGATCGAGCGAAGCGGTCGGCTCGTCCAGCAACAGGATTTCGGGATGGTTGAGCAGCGCCTTGGCGAGCGATACGCGCGTCTTCTGGCCGGCCGAGAGCTTGCCAGTGGGGCGGTCGAGAAACGCGTTGAGATCGAATTGCGCGCCGAGCTCTCGGATGCGCTGGCCGACATCGGGCACGCCGTAGAGCCGGCCGAACACCGTGAGGTTTTGCCGGACCGTCAGCCGCATCGGCATATCCACGTAGGGGCTTTCGAAATTCATCCGATGCAGCACCCGATGGCGATGGCGCGGCATCTGCGCGCCGAGCACCTCGACGCGGCCGGAGGTCGGGGTCACGAGCCCCATGATCATGGCGATGGTGGTCGTCTTGCCGGCACCGTTCCCGCCCAGCAGCGCGGTGACCGATCCGGCCTCCAGCACGAAGGAAATGCCGTTCACCGCCATGCCGCCCTTGTAGATTTTGACGGCGCGGTCGAGCGCGATGGCGGGTTCGGCAGCAGGCATGGCGGTCCCGGCGGATTGATCCGCTGATTTGCGCCTCCGCTTCCGGAAGCGCAACCCCGGCCGCCCTGGTGGGCCGTTTGACGCTGCGCGCAAAGGCGCAGTTTTGTGCTACGGGCCGCCTGACTAGAACGTGAGGCATGCTGCCCATGGATCTCGACCGCCTTCCCATGCCGCGCCGCAACGTGCGGCTGGACACGCTGGTACGGCTGCGCTGGCTCTCCATCATCGGCCAGACGGTGGCGGTGCTGGTGGTCTATTTCGGCCTCGAATTCGACCTGCCGATCTACGCCTGCCTGTCCGTCATCGTGCTGTCGGCCTGGCTCAATATCGCGCTGCGGATCCGCTTCCAGCAGGCGCGCCGGCTGGAACCGAGCCGTGCGGCCTGGTTGCTTGCCTTCGACATCGGACAGCTCGCGGTCCTGATGTATCTCACCGGCGGGCTCGACAACCCGTTCTCGTTCTTCTTCCTCGGCCCGGTGCTGCTCTCCGCCACCGCATTGCCGGCGCGCATGACCATGCTGCTCGGGCTGTTCGCGATCGCCTGCACGACGCTGCTGATCTTCTTTCACGAGCCGCTGCCATGGTCGGAAGAATACGGCCCGATGCCGGTGCTGCCGAATGTCTACATGCTCGGCGTCTGGTTTTCGATCGCGCTCGCGATTTTCTTCATCAGCATCTATGCGTGGCAGATCAGCGAGGAATCGCGCCAGCTCGTCAATGCGCTGGCGGCAACCGAACTGGTGCTGGCGCGCGAGCAGCATCTGACGCAGATCGACGGCCTGGCCGCAGCCGCCGCGCATGCGCTCGGCACGCCGCTCTCGACCATCTCGGTGGTCGCGCGCGAGCTCGAGCGCGAAATCGACCCGAAATCGCCGCATGCCGAGGACATCCGGCTGTTGCGCGAGCAGGCCCAGCGCTGCCGCGACATTCTGGCCAAGCTGAACGAACTCTCGGCCGAGGGCGAGCCGTTCGGCCGCCTGCCGCTGTCGAATCTGCTTCAGGAAGTCGCCGAGCCGCACCGCCATTTCGGCATCGCGATCGAGGTGAACATGCCGTCCGGCCAGACGCCACCATTCGCCGCGCGCAATCCAGCGATTTTATACGGGCTCGGCAATCTGGTTGAGAACGCGGTCGACTTCGCCCGCGAGCGCGTGGAGATATCGGCGGACTGGACCGGCGATACCGTATCGGTGGTGATCGCCGATGACGGACCTGGCTTTGCGCCGGAGGTCATCAGCCGGATCGGCGAGCCCTATGTGCGCAGCCGCAGATTGCGGCGCATGTACGCGACCGGCGACACCGGCATGGGGCTCGGCTTCTTCATTGCGAAAACGCTGCTGGAGCGTACCGGCGCAAGATTGACCTTCGTCAACAGACCGGCGCCCGAGAGCGGCGCCGTGGTGGCGATCCGCTGGCCGCGGGAGGCGTTCGAATTCGCCCCGGTCGCCGAGCTTGAGCCGAAGGCCGCGAATGCTTAGGTATGGGGACAGGGCGGCCCCGGAGAGTTCCATGAATCTGACACCGGCCATACCGAGCGAACGCTCGCTGCTGATCGTCGAAGACGACAAGTCCTTCCTGATGCGGCTCGCTCGCGCCATGGAGGGCCGCGGCTTTACCGTGACCACGGCCGAATCGGTGTCAGAGGGCCTCATGCAGGTCGAGCGTGCGGCGCCCGCCTTCGCCGTGGTCGATATGCGTCTCGCCGACGGCAACGGGCTGGACGTGATTTCCGCCCTCAAGCGAAGACGTCCGGACGCTCGCGGAATCGTGCTGACCGGCTACGGGAATATCGCGACCGCGGTGAATGCGGTGAAGCTCGGAGCGGTGGATTATCTCGCAAAGCCTGCCGATGCGGACGACGTGATCAACGCGCTGCTGTCGATCGAGGGCAGGAAGCCCGAGCCGCCGGAAAATCCGATGTCGGCGGACCGCGTGCGCTGGGAGCACATCCAGCGTATCTACGAATTGTGTGGCCGCAACGTTTCGGAGACCGCGCGTCAGCTCAACATGCATCGCCGCACCCTGCAGCGTATCCTGGCGAAGCGCGCGCCGCGGTAGATGCCACGCCCCACGGGGCTCTTGCCGCAAACACGGCGCTCGCATATGCGCCCTCTCCGCTTGCGGGAGAGGGCTGCGCCGAAATCTCAACACATTCTGATGGGTGAGGGGTTACGGTCTGCCGATGGACCGTGACCCCTCACCCATCACGACTCGTAGCGAGTATTGAGTAGCCCTCTCCCTCGAGGGGAGAGGGCACAATAACTGGCACCGCACCTGCGGCCATGGGCACCGCGCGCGGCGCTACCCCATCTCATTTCCATAAGGTCCGGCCGGATCGATCAGCGACTGCAGCCGCAGCGATGCGCATTGCGCGATCCGCAATGTCATCACCTTGCGCGTCGGAGGCGGCAACCGGTGTTCGGGCGCCGCACACACGAAGTCACCGCCGAAGCCGTCGGCAACGATCAGCCCGGTATCCTTCGGGAAAATCTCGCAAGGCACTTCGACCGTCGTTGCGAAGAACAGCCGGTCGCAGTGCATCCGGTAATCCATCCATTTCTGGTCGGCGCGGAAATCGGCAATCGACGACTTGATCTCCACGATCCAGATTTCCCCGCTCCGCCCGATGCCGACAAGGTCGGCGCGCCGGCCCGACGGCAGCGGCAATTCGCTGACGCAGGTGAAGCCGTGCGAGAGCAGAAGCCGCATCGTGCCGCGCGCGACGGTGAGCGCGGTCTGCGACTGCCGGCCGTCGACCGGCATTTCCGCAATGCGCCGGATCAGTTCGCTCATTCGGCGGCCTCCTGCGGCCGCCGATGCGACGGATGATCCGGAAAAGTGCGTTCCAGCGCCTCGCGCGAAGCAGCAATCACGCCGCGCTCGGTGATGAGACCAGTGACGAGCCGCGCCGGCGTCACGTCGAAGGCAGGATTTGCGACCGCCGATCCGTCCGGCACGATGGTCACGGTCTCGATACGGCCGTCTGCGGTCCGCCCGGTGATGGTTGCAACCTCGGCCGCGCCGCGTTGTTCGATGGGAACTTCGGCAACGCCGTGTCTTACGCCGAAGTCGATCGTCGGCGACGGCAGGCCGACATAGAACGGCACCGCGTTGTCGTGCGCAGCCAGCGCCTTCAGATAGGTGCCGATCTTGTTGCATACGTCGCCCTGCCCGGTGGTGCGGTCGGTGCCGACGATCACCATGTCGACCTGCCCGTGCTGCATCAGATGGCCGCCGACATTGTCCGCGATCACGGTATGCGGCACGCCGTGCTGGCCGAGCTCGAAGGCAGTAAGCGAGGCACCCTGATTGCGCGGGCGGGTTTCGTCGACGAAGACGTGCACAGGCATGCCGCTGTCATGTGCGGTGTAGATCGGCGCCGTCGCGGTGCCGAGATCGACGGTCGCAAGCCATCCGGCATTGCAATGGGTCAGGATGTTGACGGGCTCATCCGGCTTCTTGCGCGCGGCGATGGCCTCGATCAACTTCAGGCCGTGCCGTCCGATCGCCTGGTTGATCGCGACATCCTCATCGCAGATCGCGGCGGCTCGCCGGTAGGCCGCCTGCGCGCGCTCGGCGCGCGGAAGATCACGAACCTGCGCCGAAACGTCATCCAGTGCCCATTTCAGGTTGATCGCGGTCGGCCGCGAAGCGAGCAACGCCGCATAGGCGCGCGCAAGATTGTCATCGGAGGCGTCATCGCGCAGCGCCAGCGCAAGCCCGTAGGCCGCGACCGCGCCGATCAGCGGGGCACCGCGCGTCTGCATGCTGGCGATCGCATGCGCGGCATCGGCCGCGCTGCGCAGTTGCAGCCGTTCGACGCGCCAGGGCAGCAGCGTCTGGTCGAGAATGCCGACCGACCAGCCGTCCGGCTCGAGCCAGACGCTGCGTGTCGCTGTGCCGTTGATCCTCATGGCCGACAGATAAACCCGTTCCCCGGCACAGCGGAAGCAAATTTGCAGGACTGCCGGAAATCCGCCGGTGCACCGCCACAATTGCGGCGCGAAGCCGTCGCGATGGCTGGGCAAGGTTCCGCCGGGGACGTTACACATACCAAGAGGTGAAGCCATGAATGGCTTGCTCGCGCGGGCGCTTGCGCCCGCTCTTGTTGTTGCGTCCTGCCTGATGACCTCCGCCGCCCATGCCAGGCCTGCCGTGGAGGTCGCCTTCGTCCTCGATACCACGGGCTCGATGGCGTCCCTGATCGAAGGCGCCAAGCGCAAGATCTGGTCGATCGCGACCACGATCGTCGACGAAAATCCCGGCGCCGATATTCGCATGGGCCTGATCGCCTATCGCGACATCGGCGACGAATATGTCACGCAGCGGATCGAACTCACCGCCGACATCCAGGACCTGTATGCACGCCTGCTTGAACTCAAGGCCCGTGGCGGCGGCGACTGGCCGGAAAGCGTCAACGAGGCGTTGCATGAGGGCATCACCAAGCTGTCCTGGACCCAGGGGCCGGAGATCAGCCGTATCGTGTTCCTGGTCGGCGACGCCCCGCCGCACATGGACTACAAGCAGGACATGAAATACCCGCAGGTGATGAAAATTGCGCGCGAGCGCGACATCGTCGTCAACGCCGTGCAGGCCGGCGAGGCGCGCGATACCACCCGGACCTGGCGTGAAATCGCCCAGATGGGCGGCGGCGACTACATCCCGATCCCGCAGGACGGCGGCAAGCTCGTCGTGATCGAGACGCCGTTCGATATCGAGATCATCGAACTGCAGGAAAAGCTGAACGGGACGGTCATTCCCTATGGCCCGCGCACCAGGCGCTCCAGCGTCGAGCAGAAGACCCGGCAGGTGACGAGCGTCGCGGCGGCGTCGCCGTCGTCGGCGGCCGACATGGCCGGCTATCTCAACAAGCGCAGCCGCAAGGCGAATGCCGGGGAGACCATCACCGGTGATGGCGATCTCGTCGCGGATGTCGCCGCCGGCCGCAAGGCGCTTTCGGCTGTCGACGAAAACGAGCTTCCGGATGAACTGCGCGCACTGCCGCCCGCGGCCCGGCAGATCATGGTCACGAAACGTGCAACCGAGCGCACGGCGCTGACCGCGCGGATGACGGAGCTCGTCACCAGACGCGACGCCTTCATCGCGGACCGGCAGAAGAAAGAGCCGGTACGCACCGGCGATTCCTTCGACCGCGCGGTGCAGTCCACGCTGAAGGCGCAAATCAGGCGTTGATTGCTTGCACTTGGCGCTTCGCTGAAGCAATCTCCCGCCGGTTTTTGGCTACAATCTGGCGCGCGATCCTGACGCAAAACCGCTGCCCACTTTTGCGGATCGCGCGCTGTCTGGCGGGAGTATCCGATGGCGACCGACAACAGCGCAGCCTACAACAACCGCGCGGCCGTCGCCGATTTCCCCGACATCGTTGCGCAATGGCAGCGTGATGGCGCCGCCTATCGCGAGGCAATGGCGCAGCAGGGACGCGCCGAACTGGACGTGCGCTTCGGCCCGACCGAGCGGCAATATGTCGATCTGTTCAAGGCGAAAGACCCGCAGGCGCCGGTCGCCCTGTTCATTCACGGCGGCTATTGGCGCGCGATGAGCCCGAAGGAGCACAGCCATCTCGCGCGCGGACTGAGCGCGCATGGGGTCACGGTTGCGGTCGCGGGATACGACCTTGCTCCGCAGGTCTCGATCGCACAGATCATCGAGGAGATGCGCAACGCCGTCCTGTTCCTGTGGAAGCGCTACGGCCGGCGCATCATGGTCTACGGCCATTCCGCCGGAGGCCATCTGACCGCCTGCATGATGGCGACCGACTGGCCCTCGCTCGACGTAACCGCACCCGCCGACCTCGTTCCGGCAGGCTATGCCATATCCGGCGTGTTCGACCTTGCCGGCCTCGTCGACACCGACATGAACGTCGATTTCAGGCTCGATGAGTCCTCGGCGCGAGCGGCCTCGCCGCTGTTCTGGCCGGCCCCGGACGGCCGTGTGCTCGACATCGTGGTCGGCGGCGACGAATTGCCGGAATTCATCCGGCTGTCGCGGGTCATGGCCGATACGTGGGGCGCCGCCGGCGTGCAGACGCGTTACGAAGCGGTGCCCGGGAAGCACCATTTCAATGTGGTGGCGCCACTGGCCGATCCGATGAGCGCGATGACCACGCGGCTCGTGGAATTGTGCGACCTGACGGGCAAATAGTCGGGCGGTCTGTCCAGGCAGGCGAAGCCGCCCGTCAAAACCAGTACAGACGCGCATATACGAGGGTCAGTGCAACGCCGATCAGCGTCACCGCCCAGCGCATCACCTCGCGCGGGGCATGGCGCGCGATGCGCGCGCCGATCAGGGAGCCGATCAGCGCGCCGGACATCATGACGAGTGTCGCCGGCCAGTCGATGCTGCCCTTGACGGCGAACACCGTCACGGCCACCGACCCATTCAGGGCGGCCACCAGATTCTTGGTGGCATTGGCCGGCCGGTATTGTCCCGACGTCGCGAGTTGCAGGACTGCGACAAGCAGCACGCCGAGACCGGCGCCGAAATAGCCGCCATAGACCGACACCGGCAGCAGCATCGGGATCGAGGTCAGCTTGATCTCGGGCTCGCGGCCATGCCTGGCAAGCGAGCGCCGGCGCAGCGTGGCGGTGATCCGTTCGCCGAACGCGAACAGAACGGTCGCAAAGCCGATCAGCAGCGGGACCAGAATTTCGAACACGTGGTTTGAGGTCATCATCAGCAGCGCAGCGCCGATTCCCGCCCCGATGACGGACGCGAGCACCAGCCCGGCAAAGCCGCGGTCGAGCGGCGGCAATTGACTGCGGTCGGACAACGCCGCGACCAGGCTGCCCGGCATCAGGGCCGCCATATTGGAAGCGATCGCCGATATCGGCGTCAGACCCGCGGCCAGCAGCGCCGGAAACGTGATCATGGCCGCCCCGCCGGCAAGCGACGCAATGGTGCCGCCGGCAAGTCCGGCGGCACTCAGTAACGCAGCCGTAGCGATATCGATCATCGAACCATGTAAGTCAGGGCCCGCTTGCGCCGGCCGCTCGCGTCTTTGCTGTGAGACTGCTTTAGAGACGTGGATGCCCGGCACAAGGCCGGGCATCACAGGCGTGGTATGCGCGCCACCGTGGGGATCAGAAGAAGGCCTGAATCCCGGTCTGGGCGCGGCCGAGGATCAGCGCGTGGATATCGTGCGTGCCCTCGTAGGTGTTGACCGTTTCCAGATTGGCGACATGGCGCATCACATGGAACTCGTCGGCGATCCCGTTGCCGCCATGCATGTCGCGGGCGACGCGTGCAATGTCGAGCGCCTTGCCGCAATTGTTGCGCTTCATCAGCGAAATCGACGGCGGCGCCGCGCGGCCTTCCTCGATGAGGCGGCCGAGGCGCAGCGCGCCGTGCAACCCGAGCGTGATTTCGGTCTGCATGTCGGCGAGCTTTTTCTGGACAAGCTGGTTGGCGGCAAGTGGCCGTCCGAACTGCTTGCGGTCAAGCGTGTATTGGCGGGCGGCATGCCAGCAGAATTCGGCAGCGCCCAGCGAGCCCCAGGCGATGCCATAGCGCGCGTTGTTCAGGCAGCCGAAGGGACCGGCCAGGCCCGACACGTTCGGCAGCAGGGCATCCTCCGGCACGAAGGCGCTATCCAGAACGATTTCACCGGTGACCGACGCGCGCAGCGAAAGCTTGCCTTCGATCTTCGGCGTGGAAAAGCCTTCGGTCCCGCGCTCGACCACGAAGCCGCGGATCTTGCCGTCGAGCTTCGCCCAGACGATCGCGATATCGGCGATCGGCGAATTCGAGATCCACATCTTGGCGCCGGTCAGCCGGTAGCCATTCGGCACCTTCTCCGCCCGCGTCACCATCGAGCCCGGATCGGACCCGTGATCCGGCTCGGTCAGACCGAAGCAGCCGACCATCTCGCCCGAGGCAAGCTTCGGCAGGTATTTCTTCTTCTGCGCCTCGGTGCCGTAGGCATAGATCGGGTACATCACCAGCGAGGATTGCACCGACAATGTGGAGCGGTAGCCCGAATCGACGCGCTCGATCTCCCGGGTGATCAGACCATAGGCAACGTAGCCCAGTCCGGCTCCGCCATATTCTTCGGGGATCGTCGGGCCGAGAAGCCCGAGCGCACCCATCTCCGGCAGAAGATCACGGTCGACGCTTTCGCTGCGATAGGCCTCGATGATTCGCGGCATCAATTTATCTTGTGCATAGCCTTGCGCGGTATCGCGCACCATGCGCTCTTCCTCGGTGAGTTCACCCTCCAGATCGAGCGGGTCTTCCCAGTCGAAATGCGCGTCCTTGATGGACCCGGGGCGCTGGACTTGCAGCTGTTCTGCGGCCTGACTCATGGTGCTCTCCCTAGTGGAGCCGTTCTGCCTGCTAACGGTCAGATATTTACCGTAAATGCAACACTGGCGAACCGAATGATCCGGCCAGGCGGCCCGGAGGTGACCGTGAAAGTTGCATCCACTAATATTATGTTCGGATTCGGGGGGTAGGATGCGGTTTTCGAGGGCAGGGAATCGAACCGTGCGTAGCAAGCGTGTTGTTTTGGGGCTGCAGAAGACAGGGCAGCTCGCGGGCGTGAGTATGCTGGCGCTGATGGTCGTCGGCCTGGCATCGCCCCAGGCCGAGGCCCAGGATCGCTTTTTCCTGAGGGAAACACCGGTTCAGCGGTTCCAGGGACCCCCGGGACGCTTTGAGGCGCGGCGCACGGAACCGCGGAACCGGCTGACGCCCCGGAGGGCGACCCGGGCACCCGTCCAGCAGACTGCCAAGCCGGTGAAGGAAGCGCCGCCCCCGCCCGGCCCGCACATGCTGATCGTATCCGTCAAGTCGCAGCGCGCGTCGTTTTATGCGGGGGGCAAGCTCGTGTCGCAGTCGCCGGTCTCGACCGGCACCGCCACGCATCCGACGCCGCACGGCGTGTTCAGCATCATCCAGCGCAACCGGCACCATCGCTCGAACATCTATAGCGGTGCGCCGATGCCCTATATGCAGCGGCTCACGTGGTCGGGCATCGCCCTGCATCAGGGTGCGCTGCCCGGCTATCCGGCGTCACACGGTTGCATTCGCCTGCCGGAGCAATACGCGAACTTTCTCTGGCGCACGATCAAGATGAACACCCGCGTGATCGTATCGCGCGAGGATGTCGAGCCGTTCGACGTGGCGCATGACCTGCTGTTCCAGCCGAAATCCGCACCTGCGACCGTCGAGACCATTCCGGAACTGCGAAAGACCTTCGACACCACGACGCCGGCGCGCCTGCTCAGGGCGGACATGCCGGTCATTTTCACCGATGCCTCCGGGGCGCGCGCCGACGGCGGGTCCGAGAGCGGACAGCCCGCGGAGCCTGCGGCGGCGGCAGAAGCGCCGGCGAAGCCCGATCAGCCGACCATGCGCGACCTGTCCGCCTCGGTGGAAGCCGCGCGATCCGGCGTTCCGGCGCCGACACTCGCCGGAGACGCCGCAAAGCCCCAATTGGCAGCACCCGCGCCATCCGACGAGCCGGTCAAGCCGGACGTAACCGCGTCGATCTACCCGCAGCCCGCCGAAATCCCGGAGCCGATCCTCGCGAGCTTCGCACAATCTCTCGAAGCCAAGCAGAAGAAGGCGCCGCCGAAGGGCGCCATCACGGTCTTCATCAGCAAGAAGGACAAGAAGCTTTACGTCCGCCAGCATTTCATCCCGCTGTTCAGCGCGCCGGTGACATTCAAGGACGACAAGCCGAATTTCGGCACCCATGTCTTCACCGCGCTTGAACAGGACGGCGGCGACAAGCCATTGCGCTGGGTCGCTGTCACGCTGCCCCCGGAACTTCCGAAGGCACAGAAGGTCAAGACCCGGATCGAGGTCGACCGGCGCGGGCGTCGCATCGAAGTGCCGGTGAAGCCGCAGGGCAAGTCGCCCGAGCCGCTGCCAAGCCTGAGCGCCAAGGCCGCACTCGACCGCATCGAGATCGCACCGGATGTGGTCGACCGCATCTCCGAATATGTCGCGGCAGGCGCGTCAATGATCGTGTCGGATCACGGCCTCGGCTACGAGACCGGGCTGTACACGGATTTCATCGTGGTGACGCAGAAGTAACCCGCGATCCCGCGCGGCTCGTAGGCCGGACAAGCCAACGGGTCCGCGCGGAGCGCGGCCCGATGATAAACTCCGCGACATCCGGGATTGCGATGCCGCATGTCACCGCGCTCATGCGGGCTACAGCGCAACCTCCACATCCGCGCTGACCAGCCCGCGATCCTTTGCGAGCTTGGTGACAATCGCGGCTACCGTATCGAGCGTCGGCGTCGCGAGCCCGGCTGCGCGGGCGAAAGCGAGCGGTGCCAGCACGATTTCGGCGATCTCCATCGGCCGGCGCTGCTCATAATCCTGCAGGATCGACGCCTTGTGATTGAGCAGCCGCGCCAGCATGCGGTCCGGATCGAGGTCGAGCGGGTAGCCGTGCGCGGCGGCGATGCTCAGGCCCTCGCGCATGAGGCGGCGGTAGATTTCGGACAGGGCCACATCCTTGCCGGCGCCATCCGAGGTGCTGCGGGTGGCGAGCCCGATGGTCGAGCCGCTCATGTTGTTCACGAGCTTGGTCCAGACCGCAGCGCGGATATCGCCTGGATCGGGTGAGAGAATCCCGGCCTGCGCAAGGGCATTGCGGATGGCGGCGATCCGCTCCGGTGCATCCGCTCGTCCCCGCGAATGCGGGGAACCAGAGTCTTGCGCTGGATTCCCGCCTTCGCGGGAATCAGCGGAGACGGTGTCGATAGCCGCGATCTCAAGCCGGTTATGGGCGGGCGAATTATTCTTGATCACCCCCGGCGCCTCGACCTCGTTAGCCGAATAGATGATCCCCCCGAGCACCTGGTCGGGCCGCATTGCCGCGAGGAACGGCCTCGCCAGACCGAAGATCGGAATCACGGGCGGCGCCGGATGCCGCGCCGGCAGCCCGACCGGATACCACCAGGTCATGCCGTTTTGCGGGAATAGCACCAGCGTATCCTCGCCGACGAGCGGGGCAATATTCTGGGCAATGGTCGGTAGCGCGGTGGCCTTGGTGGCGACGATCACGAGGTCCTGCGGACCCAGCGCGTTCGGCATGTCGCTTGCGGCCACCACGGAGGAGAGCACGTCATGGCCGGACTTGAGTTGCAGGCCGTTTTGCCGGATCGCCGCCAGATGCGGTCCGCGCGCGATCACCGAAACGTCATGGCCCGCGCGCGCAAGCCTTACGGCAAAATGACCGCCGCTGGCGCCAGCGCCGTAAATGCAGATGCGCAACGCTAGCGCTCCAGTTCCTGCGCCACCGCGCGCGGCACCCTGATCTTCATCTCCAGCGCCATCTGGCCAAAAGCCTTGCCCTGCGGATCGATGCGCCGCGACGCCATGCCGCCGCCGCCAAGCGCATCTTCCAGAAGGAAATTGAAGGCATGCAATCCCGGTGCCTCGAAACGCGTGACGCTGCCATGCACGAGACCCTCGAAATGTGCCGCCATTTTCTCCGGCGTCACCTCACGCCGAAGAAGCGGCACGTATTTCGGATCTCGGGCGATGATCGCGATGTTGGAACTATTGCCCTTGTCCCCGGAGCGCGCCACCGCCAGTGATCGCAGGTCGACATCGACGGTCGGGCCATCGGGAGCCGCTGCCGCGGGCACAGCGGCCGTTTCAGCGGATGCGATATAGCCGCCCTGAATCGGCACGCCGACGATAAACGGATCGTCATCGCCGATCTGCACTTTCGGCGCGCCAAGCACCGCCTTGTCGACAAAGAACGTGAACAGCCGCACCACAGGCGTTGGTTTCGGACGCCCTGAGAAAATACCCGTGGTGCCCTGCGCAAAGCTGATCCCCACCGAGCCGAGTTCGCGCGCAAAGATGTCGATCGCCTCGCGATCGGCATGATCGACCACCAGACGCAGCAGCACTTCACGGGTGTGCCGAGCCCTCGCCTTCGGGCCGTAGGCGGATTCGGAACCCAGCACTTCCGTGTGTGTCGCGGTGAAGTCCGGAAGCTGGCGCTGGCGGAACAGCATCCGCGCACGCGCGAGCAGCGCCTCGGCCGTCCGTTCAGCCTTCGCGACCGCATCCGTCCCGACGATCGGCACGGCGGCAACGCCGCGCCAGCCGTCCTGAAATGTCGCCGAGACCTTGTATTGCGACGTCGGCGGATGGCCTTTTGCGCCCGACACACGCACGCGGTTATCGCCGACCTGTTCCAGCTTCACTTGCGTAAAGTCCGCGACAACATCCGGAAGCATGTAGGCTGCCGGATCGCCGACCTCGTACAGCACCTGTTCCGCAACGGTGGCGGGCACGATCAGGCCGCCGGTGCTGTCCGGCTTCCACAAGACGAAGCTGCCGTCGATTCTGCAGGAGGCGACCGGATAACCGATATTCTCCCAGCCGGGCACCTTGTCCCAGTCGGTATGCACGCCGCCGGTCGATTGCGGCCCGCATTCCAGGATATGGCCGACGAGACTCCCCGCAGCGAGCTTGTCATAGTCATCGGCCGACCAGCCGAATTCGTGGATGAGAATACCGAGCGCCAGCGCCGAATCCGCACAGCGACCGGTGATGACGATGTCGGCGCCGCGATCGAGTGCCGCCGCGATCGGCAGCGCGCCGAGATAGGCATTGGCGGTGAGCAGCTTCGGCGGCAGCTTTTCGCCAGTCGATGCTTCGCGCGTGGTCTCGCGAAGCTGATCGATCCGCGCCATCACGTCGTCGCCTTCAACGACGGCGATCTTCAGCGACAGGCCGAGTTCGGCGCACAAAGCTTCCAGCGCGCGCTTGGCGCCTTGCGGATTGACCGCGCCGCCATTGCTGACGACCCTGATCCTGCGCCTGGCGATCTCGGCCAGATGAGGTTTCAGATAGGCGACGAAGTCCGGCGGGAAGCCGGCATTGGCGTCCTTCATGCGCGCGCGCGCCAGAAGCGACATCGTCACCTCGGCGAGATAATCCATCATCAGGTAATGGACGTCGGCCGTCAGCAATTGCGGGATCGCCATGGGACTGTCGCCCCAGGCGCCCGACGCGCCGCCGATATTGATGACTTTTTCGGCCACGCGCTTGGCCTCAATACGACTTCGGCAGGCCGAGTTCGCGCTCGGCGATGAAGTTCAGCACCATCTCGCGCGACACTGGCGCCAGCCGCATCACCACGGCCTCGCGGAAATAGCGCTCGACATGGAATTCGGCCGCATAGCCCATGCCGCCATGGGTGCGCACAGCCTGGTCTGCGGCCTTGAAGGCAGCGTCGGCGGCCAGATATTTCGCCGCGTTGGCCTGCGCGCCGCAGGGCTGACCGGAATCGTACAATTCGGCCGCATGCAGGGTGAGCAATTCCGCCGCCAGCAATTCGGACCAGTTCTCCGCCAGCGGATGCTGGATCGACTGGTTCTGTCCGATCGGGCGGCCGAACACCACGCGCTCGCCGGCATAGTTCACCGCGCGCTCGAGGCAGCGCCGTCCGATGCCGACGCATTCGGCCGCATTCAGCACACGCTCCGGATTGAGGCTGTCGAGAATGTAGCGAAAGCCCTTGCCGTCCTCGCCGATGCGATGCTCCACCGGCACTTCGTAATTGTCGTAGAAGGTCTGGTTCGAATTGACCGCGTGCCGGCCCATCTTGAGGATTTCACGCACCTCGATCTTCGTGCGGTCGAAGTCGGTATAGAACAGCGTCAGGCCATCGGTCGGCTTCCTGCATTCCTCGATCGGGATGGTGCGCGCAAGGAGGACGATCTTGTCGGCCTGCTGCGCGGTCGAGGTCCATATTTTCTTGCCGTTGACGATGTAGCGGTCGCCCTTCAGCACGGCGCGGGTCTTGATCTTGGAGGTATCGAGACCGGCGTCGGGCTCGGTGACGCCGAAGCAGGTGCGTGACGATCCGTCGATGATCGAGGGCAGCCACGCCTTCTTCTGCGCGTCGGTGCCGTGCTTGACGATGGAATGCAGTCCAAAAATGTTGATGTGGATGGTCGAGCAGGCCGCGAAGGCGCCGGCCGAATGCGCCACCTCCTGCATCATGATCGCGGCTTCGGTGACGCCAAGCCCCGCGCCGCCATATTCCTCCGGCATCGCAATGCCGAGCCAGCCGCCGTCGGCGATGGCCTTCCCGAATTCGAACGGGAACGAATGCGTCTTGTCCTTCTCCAGCCAGTAGGAATCGTCGAAGCGGTCGCAGATGGCGCGGATCGCGTCGCGGATCTCGCGCCGTTCCGGCGTGTTGCACAGCGCGTCGAAGGTCTTCACTTGCGTCAGCTCCCGATACCGGTTTTGGCACTTGCTTTGGACTTGGATGCGGATATGACGGCCCGCTTCTTCGCGCGTTCCGGCAGGACTTCGTCGGTGTGCTCGCCGAGATTGGGGGCGAGACGGCGGATCGAAGCCGGCGTCCTGGAGAATTTCACCGGGAAGCGCGCGACCTTGAGCACGCCTTCGGTCGGGTGCTCCATCTCGGAAAACATCCGCACCGCTTTCAGATGCGGATCGTCGAACAGATCCTCAAGCCGGTTCACGGCATGCGCCGGTATATCGGCGGCGCGCAAGGCTGCGATCCATTCCGCGGTGGTCTTCTGCGGCAGTCGCGCCTTCAGATAATGCCCCATCTCCTCGGAATGCTGGGTGCGCGCTTCCTGCGTCCGAAAGCGCGGATCGGTGTCCATCAGGTCGGGCTCGCCGACCAGCGCCGAAAACGCGCGCCATTGCTTGTCGGCATAGACCACCAGCGCGAGATGGCCGTCCCTGGTCGGATACGGTCCTCGCACGCGCGACATCAGCCGCTTGTAGCCCATATTGCCGAGCGGCGGCACAAAGGCGCCACCGCCCATGTGATCGGCGAGCACGAACTGCGCCATGGTCTCCAGCATCGGCACCTCGATCTGCTGGCCTTCGCCGGTGATCGCGCGGTGATGCAGCGCACTGATGATGGAGATCGCGAGATAGAGCCCGACCACACGGTCGCAGATATTGACCGGCGCATAGCGCGGCGCGCCGTCGATCGCCTGGAACAGGCCGGCGATGCCGGACGCGGCCTGGGTGAGATCGTCATACACCGCCTGGCCGGCATTGGGTCCGTCCGAGCCGTAGCCGACCGCGAGGCAATAGACGATGTCGGGCTTCACCGCGCGGATCGCGTCGTAGCCGAGCCCCAGCCGCGCCATCGCCTGCGGCCGCATGTTGGAGACGAACACGTCCGCCGAGGGCAGGAGCGAGAGCAGCGCGTCGCGATCCTGCGCGTCCTTCAGGTCGAGGACGACGCTGCGCTTGTTGCGGTTGGCGTTGAGATAGAGCGGGCCCATGCCCTCGGTGCGGTTGGGTCCGACCCAGCGCATGGAATCGCCGCCGGCGGATTCGACCTTGATCACGTCGGCGCCGAGATCGCCGAGAATCTGCGTGGCCGACGGTCCCATCACCACCGTGGTCAGGTCGATCACGCGGATGCCCGACAGTGGGCCCGTCGAGGCATCGGGACCTTTCTGGATCGCCTGCTCGGGTGTTCCGGACGTTCCCACCCAGCTCCTCCGAAATTCGCTATTACGAAATATGCAACGCTATCTCGAATATCTAAAAGGCTGCGGACCGGGAGTCAAACGTGAGCCCTGCGCGCTACAGACCCGCAGGTTCGCCCAGCGCGCGGCACGCCTCCATCGCGAGTTTCGCGGCCTGATCGAGCTTGCCTGCCATCCGGGACGTCGGTCCCGCGATGGTGACGATGTAGTCCGCGCCGTTCCAGCGGAACAGCGACGACACCGTGGTCGCATCCTCGACGCTTTCCTCGCGGTTGAGAAAATAGCCGCGCTTCTTCGACTGCTCGATCTCCTCGCGCAGCGCCGATTTGGAACGGATGGTCTTCGCGGTCATCGGCGCGAGCCTTTCCGCCTTCAGATAGGCCTCGAATCGTTCCGCGCTCAGGCTGCCGAGATAGGCCTTGCCGGCGGAGGTCGCATGCAGGCTGCGCACTTCGGACCCGACTTCCACCATGAAACGCAACGGGTGACTCGGCTCGAAAATCAGCAGATAGGTGGCGTTGGACCGGCCGGCCTTGGCGAGCGAGACGGACTCGTCGATGGTGTCGCGCACCTCGCGCAGCAGCATCTCCGCGCGCACAAGGATGGGATCATGCTCCGCAATGATCTTCGCCAGATTGAACAAGCGGACGGTCGGAAAAAAACCCGCACGCGGACCGACTTCGTAGATATAGCCCCGCGCCAGCAGCGCCCGCAGCACATCGTGGCAGCTCGAGGCTGGAATGCCGAGCAGCCGCGAAATGTCGGACAGCGACAGCGGACGGCGTTCGGCCGCAAACAGTTCGATGAAATCGAGCGTCCGCTCGACGATCTTTGACATGCGCTTGGCGGCCCCCGGAAGCCTGCCCGCGATGCATACAATGAATGACGGCGAATGCCAAAGCGCCGGGCCCGATTGACGCGGTGCCCGCTCCTGTTACACCGGAGCGGGGAGCGGACATGCTGAAGCGAATAGCGTTTATTGGCAATTATATCGACGCGGCCTTCGATCGGACGATCGCGGCCTGCGCCGATCTGTCGCTCACCCGGATCGACCGGAGCAGGCCGCTCGGCGCGCTGCGTGACACGCTGGCGCAGGCGCACGCGATCCAGATCGATTCCGCGCGATCGGACATCCCGGACCATCTGCTGGTGTCGCGCGAATTGCTGGCGCAATGCCCGCAGGTGCTGGTCGTGTCCGCGAGCGGAGCCGGCTTCGACGCAATCGATGTCGAGGCCTGCACCGAAGCGGGTGTCATCGCCGTAAACCAGGCCGGCGGCAATCGCGAAGCGGTTGGCGAGCACACGCTCGGCATGATGCTGTCGCTCACCAAGCG
The DNA here is from genome assembly GCF_050250235.1 of Pseudorhodoplanes sp. Lineage (GTDB taxonomy): Bacteria > Pseudomonadota > Alphaproteobacteria > Rhizobiales > Xanthobacteraceae > Pseudorhodoplanes. Next base: position 2,060 of record NZ_JBFWPA010000072.1, on the reverse strand, counting down.
CATCGCCGAGACCGACCGGGCGATGCGGATCGCGCGAATCGACGATCGCGTGGCCTATATGGGGGACGACCTCTACGGCAAGACCGTGGGCGTCATCGGCTTTGGCAATACCGGCACGCGGGTGGCGGAATTATGCAGCGGCCTGTTTGCGATGACGGTGCTCGCCCATGATCCGTATGTCGGCGCCGATGCCATCGCCGCGCGCGGCGCGCGCAAGGTCGAATTGCCGGAGCTGTTGCGCGTATCGGATTTCGTTTCCGTCCATTGTCCGCTCACCGCGCAGACGCGGCGCATGATCGGCGAACGCGAATACGCACGGATGAAGAAGGGCGCCTTCTTCGTGACCGCGGCGCGTGGCGGAATCCATGACGAAGCGGCGCTCTACGCGGCGCTGACATCGGGCCACCTCGCCGGCGCAGGCATCGACGTCTGGGAACAGGAGCCGCCGCCCCCGGATCATCCTTTGCTCTCGCTGAAAACCGTGATCGCCAGCCCGCATACCGCGGGCGTGACCCATGCGGCACGGCGGCGGCTCGCTGTGATGGCCGCGGAACAGCTGATCGACATCCTGCGCGGCGGCAAGCCGCAGCGCATGCTCAATCCCGAAGTGCTGCCACGCTTCCGCGAGCGGTTCGACAAGGTGCTCTGCGATGCGTGACACGACACGCAATCCGGCCGTTGCCGGGCCACCGGCGCTGACGCGCCGGCTGCGCGACATCCTCTCGCTCGAAGACCTCGAGCCCGCAGCCGAGCGCCACCTGCCGCATTGCATTTTCGCTTATGTTTCCGGCGGAGTAGAAACCAACGCGTCGCGGCACGATAACCGGGCTGCGTTCGCGGAATACGACTTCCATCCACGCGTCCTGATCGACGTCTCCATGCGGACGACCGCGAAGTCGCTGTTCGACGAAAGCTACAGCGCGCCATTCGGAATCGCGCCGATGGGCGGCGCCGGCCTTGCCGCCTATCGCGCCGATCTCGCGCTCGCCTCCGCCGCCGCTGCGGAAAACGTCCCCTTCATCCTGAGCGGTTCATCGCTGGTGCGGATGGAAGACGTGGCCAAAGCCAATCCGCGTGCCTGGTTCCAGGCCTATCTGCCGGTGGAACGCGATGCGATCGGCGCGCTGGTCGATCGCGTGACGGCTGCCGGCTATCGCCATCTCGTCGTCACCGCCGACGTCCCGCTCGGCGGCAACCGCGAGAACCTCGTGCGGGCGGGCTACACTTCGCCGCTGCGCCCGACCCCGAAGCTCGCCTTCGACGCTCTGACACATCCGCGCTGGCTGTTCGGCAATGCGCTGCGAACGCTGCGGCATCACGGCATGCCGCATTACGAGAATTCGGCGGCGGAACGAGGCGTGGCGGTTTTTTCGAATGACGCGATCCGCACGCTCCTGCGCGACTCGCTGTCGTGGCACGATCTGGAATGGATCCGCGAGCGCTGGCAGGGCAAGCTGATCGTGAAAGGCATTCTCTCGCCCTCGGATGCGGACATCGCCCGGCAAATCGGATGCGACGGCGTGATCGTTTCCAATCACGGCGGCCGGCAGCTCGACGGGGCTGCGGCGCCGCTGCGGGTGCTGCCGCGGATCGCAGAGACCGCGCAGCGCATGGCCGTCATGCTCGACGGCGGCATTCGCCGCGGCACCGACGTGATCAAGGCGCTCGCGCTCGGCGCCGATTTCGTGTTCGTCGGCCGACCCTTCCTGTATGCCGCGGCAATCGGGCAGGAGCCCGGCGTGCGCCGCGCGGTCGATCTGCTGCGCAGCGAAATCCACCGCAATCTCGCCTTCCTCGGCTCGCGCGACCTGACGGAGCTGGACGGCCGGGTGATGCGGATCGCGCGCTGACCCGCGAAGATCGAGCCATTGCGGGACCGCCGGCCCTTCGCTATGTAACGTCCAGGCACCCGTAGCTCAGCTGGATAGAGCGTTGCCCTCCGAAGGCAGGTGTCAAGCGGTTTGTGTCGCAGGAGGAGCTTAAAAGAAGCAAGAAAATCAGGCGTTTGTCGGAGCGACATTCGTCAACTAAAGCCGCCACAAACGTCGCGTAAGCATCGC
>NZ_JBFWPA010000071.1:0-33825 GCF_050250235.1 Pseudorhodoplanes sp. | reverse complement strand
CGGCGGAGGCTTCGGCATGAAGGCGCAGACCTACCCCGAATATGGCGCGATTCTTTACGCTGCGCGCAAGACCGGCCGGCCGGTGAAATGGTGCAACGAGCTGATCCTCAATCCGCGGCCCCTGCTGCTTGCGGTGATGGTCGCGGTCGTGATCGCCATCAGCCTGCTGATGTCGCTCGTGGTGCATCCGCTCGTCGCGCGGCGCGCCGCGACGCGCACCGACGGTGCGAGCCTGCGCGCGGCCGAACGGCGCGCAAAGTTCGCGAAAGTGGCGATCCCGTTCGCGCTCGGCTTCGCCTTCCTGTTTCCCGTGATCGTGGTCGGGCTCGGCGGCCTGCAGGGCTCGGTGAAGTGGGTCGACAATTTCGGCATCCAGATCCTGATCTACGTCATGCTCGGCCTCGGTCTGAACATCGTGGTCGGGCTCGCGGGGCTGCTGGATCTCGGATATGTCGCCTTCTACGCGGTCGGCGCCTATTCCTATGCGCTGCTGGCCAAGACCTTCGGGTTCTCGTTCTGGGTCCTGCTGCCGCTCGCCGGAATCCTCTCGGCCTTCTGGGGCATCCTGCTTGGCTTTCCGGTGCTGCGGCTGCGCGGCGACTATCTGGCGATCGTTACGCTCGCCTTCGGCGAAATCATCCGCCTCGTCCTGATCAACTGGGTCGACCTCACCTCGGGCTATGCCGGCATCTCCTCGATCCCGCGTCCGACCTTTTTCGGCATTCCGTTCAACGCCAACGACGACGGCTTCGCCGCGGTCTTCGGGCTCGAATTCTCACCGGTCTACCGGACCATCTTTCTCTATTATGTCGTGCTGTGCCTGGTGCTGCTGACCGCCTTCGTGACGACGCGGCTGCGGCGGCTGCCGCTCGGGCGCGCATGGGAGGCCTTGCGGGAGGACGAGATCGCCTGCCGCGCGCTCGGCATCGACACCACCAAGACCAAGCTTTCCGCCTTCGCCACCGGCGCCATGTTCGGCGGCTTTGCCGGCTCGTTCTTCGCCGCGCGCCAGGGCTTCATCTCGCCGGAGAGCTTCACATTCATCGAATCGGCGATGATTCTTGCAATCGTCGTGCTCGGCGGCATGGGCAGCCAGGTCGGGGTCGCGATCGCCGCCATTGTCATGATCGGCGGCACCGAATATTTGCGGGAACTCGACTTCCTGAAGAGCGTCTTCGGCAGCCAGTTTGACCCGACCCAGTACCGCATGCTGCTGTTCGGTCTCGGCATGGTGCTGATCATGATCTGGAAACCGCGCGGTCTCATTTCCACGCGCGAGCCCACTGCCTTCCTGCATGAGAAAAAGACCATCGCTGCGAAATTCGTGAAGGAAGGCCGCGGATGAGCGCTGCGCATGATGTGCTCCGCGTCGAACATCTCACCATGCGGTTCGGTGGGCTGGTCGCGGTGCACGACCTGTCCTTCAATGCGCGCCACGGCGAGATCACGGCTCTGATCGGACCGAACGGGGCCGGCAAGACCACCGTCTTCAATTGCATTACCGGCTTCTATCAGCCGACCGAGGGCCGCATCGCGCTTCAATACGGCGATCCGTCAATGTGGCAGCGGCTCGACCAATTGACGGCCGGCTCGCAGCAAAGCCGCGTACGCCGCGACAGCGGGCTTTTCCTGCTGGAGCGGATGCCCGATCACGCGGTGGCCCGGCACGCGCGGGTAGCTCGCACCTTCCAGAATATCCGGCTGTTTCGCGGCATGACAGTGCTGGAAAATCTTCTGGTCGCGCAGCACAATCCGCTGATGCGCGCATCGGGCTATTCGATCTTCGGCATTTTCGGGCTCCCGCTGTTCCGTAAAGCGCAGCGTGCCGCGATCGACACGGCCACACACTGGCTCGAGACCATCAACCTGATCGACCGCGCCGACGATCCGGCCGGCGACCTGCCCTATGGCGACCAGCGCCGTCTCGAAATCGCACGCGCGATGTGCACCGATCCGGTGCTGCTGTGCCTCGACGAACCCGCCGCGGGCCTCAATCCGCGCGAGAGCGCGGAATTGTCGGAGCTCCTGATGTCGATCCGCGACCGGCACAAGACCGCGGTGCTGCTGATCGAGCACGACATGTCGGTAGTAATGCAGATTTCCGACCACGTGATCGTGCTGGATTACGGCGAGAAGATTTCCGACGGAACCTGCGACGAGGTGAAGAACGATCCCAATGTGATCGCGGCCTATCTCGGCGTCGAGCAGGAAGAGGTGGAGCAGGTCGCGACCGAGGTGGGGCTGTGAATGTATCGTCTCACCACAGCCTGAGCCTTTACCCTCCCCCTTGTGGGGAGGGTCGATCGACTGAGCACAGCGAAGGAGATCGGGGTGGGGGTGGTTGCGATCGGATCGCAGCGGCACCTGAATGCCAAACCGCTACCCCCACCCCGCCTGCCTCGCTTCGCTCGGCAGGCGACCCTCCCCACAAGGGGGAGGGTAAAGGAAGCTGCGCGCCATGACCGCACCCGCATCCGCCGCCACCCCCCTCCTCGCCATCCGCGGGGTCACCACGATGTACGGCAACATCGTCGCGCTGCGTGGCGTCGATCTCGACGTCCACGCCGGCGAGATCGTGACATTGATCGGCGCCAACGGCGCCGGCAAGTCCACGCTGATGATGACGATTTTCGGCAATCCGCGGGCGAGCGAAGGCCAGATCCTTTTCGAGGGCCGCGACATCACGCATCTGCCGACGCACGAGATCGCGCGCATGGACATCGCGCAGTCGCCTGAGGGCCGGCGCATCTTCTCGCGCATGACGGTTATGGAAAATCTGCAGATGGGCGCCGCGGTCCTCGGCGATGTGCATTTCGACGAAGACCTCGAACGCGTTTTCAAACTGTTTCCGCGCATCAGGGAACGAATCAACCAGCGCGGCGGCACGCTCTCCGGCGGGGAGCAGCAGATGCTTGCGATCGCGCGCGCGCTGATGTCGCGTCCGCGCCTGCTCCTGCTCGATGAGCCTTCGCTTGGCCTTGCTCCACTGGTGGTAAAGCAGATTTTCGACATCATCGCCGATCTGAACGAACGCACCGGCCTCACCGTGTTGCTGGTCGAGCAGAACGCCTTTCACGCGCTGCGCCTCGCCCACCGCGGCTATGTGATGGTGAACGGCGAGATCACCATGTCGGGAACCGGACAGGAACTGCTCGACAGGCCCGATATTCGCGCTGCCTATCTTGAGGGCGGCCGGCGCGAAGCGGGATAGACGGCCATGCTCAACTTCATTGCGCATCTGTTTTACGAAGAAGATTCATTCTTCGTCTTCCTGCTGGTCACCATCATCCTGGGAGGCGGCGCCGCGTTCCTGGCTGGCCGGGCCATTGCCCTGACCTGGCGGCCTTGGTGGCAGGTCGCCGCCTATATGCTCGTGCTCGGCGGCGTGGTCCGGTTTTTCCACATGGCGCTGTTCGAGGGCCATCTCCTCACCCTGCATTACTACTTGGTGGATACCGCATTCTGCCTGATGTTCGGGTTCTGGGGATACCGCATGACCCGGGCACGGCAGATGGCTGAACAATATGGCTGGGTTTATTCCCGCGCCGGAATGCTCAACTGGGCAAAAAAAAGGCCGGCGCCAAACGCCGCAGCCTCGGAATCCGGCTGACCTTTTGCCCGCTTTGTCGTTAAATCGAACACGCGGCGGGGCCGGGCCGGTCCGGCTGAACCCGCCAAGTTTTTCACCAGGGAGTTTCGAATGAAACGGATCACCGCGCTCGGCTCAGCGCTCACGGTAGCGCTCGGACTTGCCGTGGCGCTGACGGGTCACGCCAACGCCCAGATCAAGTTCGGCGTCGCCGGACCGATCACCGGGTCCAACGCCGCCTTCGGCGCGCAATTGAAGAACGGCTTCGAACAGGCGGTCGAAGACATCAACGCGGCCGGCGGCATTCAGGGCCAGAAAATCACCACCGCAGTCGGCGACGATGTCGGCGACCCCAAGCAGGGCGTGTCGATCGCCAACAAGTTCTCGTCCGAAGGCGTCAAGTTCGTGGTTGGCCACTTCAATTCCGGCGTCACCATGCCTTCATCCGAAGTCTATCAGGAAAACGGCATCGTCTCGATCACGCCGGCATCGACCAATCCGCGCGTGACCGAGCGCGGCATGTGGAACGTGTTCCGCACCTGCGGCCGCGACGACCAGCAGGGCGCGGTGGCGGCGGCCTATATCCTCAAGCACATGAAGGGCAAGAAGATCGCCATCGTTCATGACAAAACCACCTATGGTCAGGGCCTCGCCGATGAAACCCGCAAGGCCATGAACAAGGGCGGCATCAAGGAAGTGCTCTATGAGGGTATCAATATCGGCGACAAGGACTTCGCCGCGCTGGTGTCCAAGATCAAGGCATCGGGCGCCGACATGGTCTATTGGGGCGGCCTTCATACCGAAGGCGGCCTGCTGGTGCGCCAGATGCGCGACCAGGGCGTGAAGGCAGTGCTGTTCGGAGCCGACGGCATCACATCCGACGAATTCGCCTCGATCGGCGGTCCCGGCGTCGAAGGCACGCTCATGACCTTCGCGCCGGACCCGCGCAAGCGTCCGGAAGCGAAGGCGGTGATCGAAAAATTCCGTGCCAAGAAGTTCGAGCCGGAAGCCTACACGCTCTACAGCTACGCGGCCGTGGAGGTGATCAAGCAGGCGGCCGATGCGGCGAAGTCGCTCGACCCGAAGAAGGTCGCCGACATGATCAAGTCGGGCCGCAAGTTCAACACCGTGATCGGCGAATTGTCCTTCGACAAGAAGGGCGACATCACGCGGCCGGACTATGTCGTGTATGTCTGGAAGAAGGGCGCCGACGGCAAGATCACCTATGAGGAACTGCCGGCGAACATGCAGGGTTCGTAAGGCTCTCGCCACCGCGAATCAAAATCTGGCCCGCGCCAAAAGCGCGGGCCTTTCCATTTTCCGCTCGTCCCCGCGCAGGCGGGGACCCAGTGCAAGAGCGCAAATCCAGAGTTTCAAATCTGGATTCCCGCTTTCGCGGGAATGAGCGGGGTATGTGGTGACGTTTGCGCGCTTCAACATCGCCGCAAATCACTCTACACCCTCCCCATGCCTGATTTCTCCCCGCAACAGGATGCCGCGCTTCGCGCCGTCGCCGACTGGCTGAAGGCCAAGCCCGGTAAAGGCTCCACGCCGCAATTGTTTCGCCTCTTCGGCTATGCCGGCACCGGCAAGACCACGCTGGCCCGGCACCTTGCCGAGAGCGTCGACGGACGGGTCTCCTATGCCGCCTTCACCGGCAAGGCGGCGCTGGTGATGCGCGCGAAGGGCTGCGGCGGCGCAAGCACCATCCATTCGCTGATCTACAAGGCGCGCGAGAGCGGCGAAGAGGCGCCGAATTTCGAATTGTGGGACGAGGCACCGGCGTCCAAGGCCAAGCTGATCGTGATCGACGAATGCTCGATGGTCGATGCCGAACTCGGCCGCGATCTCCTCTCCTTCGGCATTCCGCTGCTGGTACTGGGCGACCCCGCGCAGCTTCCGCCGATCCAGGGCGCCGGCTTCTTCACCGAGGCGGAGCCCGACGCGATGCTCACCGAAGTGCACCGCCAGGCCAAGAACGATCCGATCGTGCGGCTGTCGATGCTGGTGCGCGAAGGCGAGCGGCTGGAGCCCGGCCGGTACGGCGACAGCGAGGTGGTGCTGCGCGGCGATTTCGATCCGGACCGCGTGCAGGAAGCCGACCAGATCCTGGTCGGCCGCAACAATACGCGGCGTGCCTACAATACGCGGCTGCGCGAGCGACTCGGGCGCGAGGAAGGACTTCCGGTCGCGGGCGACAAGCTCGTGTGCCTGCGCAACAACCGCAAGAAGGCGCTGTTCAACGGCGGGCTATGGACGGTGAAGGAACGCGCCACGGGCAAGTCCGGCGGCATCGTCACCATGCGAATCGTGCCCGATTCCGACCTGTCGGGCGCGGCCCTTGGCGTGAAGGGCGTCAAAGTCTCGGTGCGGCGCGAATGCTTTCTCGGCGGCATCGAGGATTTCGACTGGCCGCAGCGCAAGAAATACGACGAGTTCGATTACGGCTATGTGCTGACCGTGCACAAGGCGCAAGGATCGCAATGGGACGACGTGGTGCTGTTCGACGAGAGCTTCGCGTTCCCGGACAGCCGCGCGCGCTGGCTCTATACCGGCATCACCCGGGCGGCGAAGAAGCTGACCATCGTGGTGACTTAGGTCTGCGGGCGACCTCTCGGCTCAGCGTTTCGTCTTCGTCGGTTTCGAGAGGAGCGCTGCGGCCAGATCGCGCGCCGCGTGCGCCACCAACTCGCGATGCAGGATGTCATCGTCCGGCAAGCGGGACGCCGACGTTGCAAGTTCGCGCAGGACATCGGCAAACAGCCCGAAATTCAGATGCATGTGCACGGACTTGCGCACATCCTCCGGACCCGGACGCAGCAGCGTCAGACTGATGCCGGTCTGATCGAGACGGGCCTCAAATTGCGAAGAGCGTTCGAAGCTTCCCATGTAGAGCTTGTCGGGATATTCGAGGGCGACTTCGGCCTTGTCGGTGATCGGTCTGGTCATGCGGAGCGGGCTGGTGGCTTCGTCCCCGCATGACAGAATGGTAGCGCGCCAACCTTGCGCTTTGTCAAACCGGATCGCCAGATTGCCTATTGCATGAACCAGCCGTGGCTGACCACCAGCGACTGACCGGTCATCACGTTGCTCTTGGCCGCGGCGAAGAAAAGAACCGCATCGGCGACGTCATCGGTCGTGGTGAATTCGCCGTCGACGGTGTCCTTGAGCATGATGGTCTTGACCACCTGCTCCTCGGTGATGCCGAACTGCTGCGCCTGTTCTGGGATCTGCTTTTCCACCAGCGGAGTGCGCACGAATCCCGGGCAGACCACATTGGCGGTGACGTTGTATTCGGCGCCTTCCTTGGCCAGCACCTTGGCAAGACCGATCAGCCCGTGCTTGGCGGTGACATACGGCGCCTTCAGCTTGGACGCCTCCTTGGAATGCACCGAGCCCATATAGATCACGCGGCCGTAATTCGCGGCATACATGGGCTTGAGGCAGGCTTTGGTGGTCAGGAACGCGCCGTCGAGATGGATCGACAGCAGCTTCTTCCAGTCGGCATACGGAAATTCGACCAGCGGCTTCACGATCTGGATGCCGGCATTGCTGACCAGGATGTCGATCCTGCCGTATCTGGCCATGGTATCGGCAACGCCCTTCTCGACCTGGGCCTCGTCGGTCACGTTCATCGCGACCGCGAAGGCGTCGCCGCCCTTCGATTTGATCTCGTTCGCCGTCGCCTGCGCCGCATCGAGATTGAGATCGGCGATGACGGGAATGCCACCCTCGGCGGCAAGCCGCAACGCGATCTCCTTGCCGATGCCGCTTGCCGCACCGGTCACCATCGCCACCCTGTTATCGAAACGAGCCATCGCAATAGCCTTTCCTATTTCAGATAATCGAACACGACCTCGCCGAGGCCGAGCGTGAGATCGGCGACATAATGCGTTGCGGACACCACCTCGCGCACCGGCAGGCGGTTCACGTCGCACATCGCATGATCGAACAATTGCAGCGCCGCGGGCCCCGACCACGCGCCCTTGAGCGTCACGTCCTCCATGTAATAGCGCACCAGCTCACAGATGCGCGGCGTGCAATCGACATGCGGGATGATCTTGATCATGAAAGCGGGCTTCGCCATCGACTTTGCGAACGGTTCGAGCGGCAGTTCGCGATGCTTGTAACCCATGGTCGCGGTCACGCAGAGCACCGAACCATAGTGCAGCGTGCCGACCAGCGTTTCCTGCTCGTGCGACAGCCTGGGCGTCGCCAGCTTCTTCGGAAAGCCCCAGATCTCGCGCCCGCCGGCGATCGGCGAATTGTCGTCGAGATACATGGCGTGGACGTAGCTGCCTTCCTGCACCTCGCCTGACGGCGTCCTGAAGCGCACCGGGATCACCTGCCCGGTCTCGGTATAGTCACCGAAGCCGGTCGAATCCGGCATGCGGATGAATTCGTATGCGACGGTGTCTCCAACCACTTCCAGCGGCTCCGGGACAACCGCACGGAGCTTGTCCGGATCGGTCCGGTAGGTGATGACCACGAATTCGCGGTTGTAGAACTTGTATGGCGGCCGCGGATAGGCCGGATCGTTGAGCGGCATCGCGAAGGCGTTCGCCCGCACATCGGCAATTTTCATGGGAGGGCTCGCGGCTCCAGGTTTTCGGGGAACATCAGGGCTCGATCTCATCGAAGGTGGCGACGCCATCCTCGGAGGACGGGCGCTGCAGGACTTCCGGACGGCTCAGGGTTCGCGCGGTGTCTTCGTAGCCCGCCGTCCAGTGCTCCTCCATCATGCCGCGGGAAAACAGGAAATCCTTGGCGCTGCCCTCGTATCGCTTGGCGCGATAGATCAGGTGGACGATGTTGTAGACCGTTGCGTCAGCCTCGCTGCGCAGCAATGCCAGTTCCGGATCGCGCTCCAGAATATCCTGATCCGGAACCATGTTGATCAGCCGTTGTGCAGCCCGCCTGAGCCTCTGCATCTTCTTGAACTGATCGGTGTTGGCACGCGTGCGGCTGGAATATCGGATCTCTTTCTGGCGAAGGTCGAGGCCGATCAGGTCCTGTGGCAATTCTCCTCTGGCGTTCCAGAGATCGACCTGAAATGCCAGCGTATCCATACGCGGCCGCGTTCCGAGAACCCAGTCAAGCGGCGTGTTGGAGAGCAGCCCGCCATCCCAGTAATACTCGCCGTCGACCTTGGTGGCCGGAAAGCCGGGAGGCAGAGAACCGCTGGCCATCACGTGGTCGACCGTGATGTCCGAAAGGTCGGAGTCGAAATAGCGCATGTTGCCGGACTTGACATTGACCGCGCCCACGCACAGCCGGATCGATTTCGAACCGATCCGGTCGAAATCGACCAGCGACAGAAGCGTCTTTCGCAGCGGGCTGACGTCGTAAAAGCTTTCGGTTTCGGGGTGCCGGCTGGACATCAGGTAGAACGGCAGGTCACGCGGCGCGAAGAAGCCCGGCGCCCCGCCCAGCAGGTTGCTGAACGCATAGGTGCGGTTGACCGCGCGGTGCATGAGATCGTTTCCGTTCGCCATCAAACCCAGCAGCGGCGCGAATAGCGGCAGCACGCCCGGCGGCGTCTCCGTGACCGTTTCCCAGAACGTACGCAGCGCTTTCACCCGCCGCTCCGGCGGGTTGCCGGCGATCAGCGCGGCGTTGATCGCACCGATGGAAATGCCTGCAACGCAGTCAGGATGGAGGTTGGCCTCGGCCAAGGCCTGATAGACGCCGGCCTGATAGGACCCCAGCGCGCCGCCACCCTGAAGCAGCAGGGCAATGCGCTGGAAGGGGGGCCGCCCGCTGACGGGCTCGATCTTCTGGTCAGCCATGCCTGCTGGTCTGGGACTGGATGTTGGGGCGGTCGCCGATGATGAACGGCACCATAGGCGACCGGTGATCAACGATTGGTTTAAGAGCCACCGTCGTGACGCTGTGATGTCAGGCGAACACCGGTGCGGCGCTGCTTGATCGCTTCAACGGGACTGCACGAAAATCGTGCAATTCAACGTGAATCCCGCCTCGCCTGCGCGACCGCGGCCGCCTTGCGCAGACGCCCGCGCTCCATCGGCTGGACCAGCTTCTGGCGCTTCCGGCTGACGATGTTGCGCATGCCGTGATGCGCCTGCCGACTGTTGAAGGCGGCTTCGCTGCCATCCTGTTCGCTGGCGCGCTTCATGGCCAGCGCCTTTCTGGCAGTATCAACCTGGGCAACGGCCGCCGTCATCCGCCGCCGGCGTTCGACCTCGCTGTTGAGACGGCGCACCGCCATCGCAAGCACCGCGAGCTTGGTCTTCGAGCCATCATCCGATGTCGATGGGGTCGCCCCCTTTGGCGCCGCCTTGCCGCGGATCTCGCGACGCCGCTGGTTGGCCTGCGTCTTCGCCCGGTCGCGCCGCTCGCGCACCAGCTTCACCAGCTGGGACAGCTCCTGATCGGACAATTCCTGAAGCGCCGGATGATGCGATTTCTCGACCAGTTCGCGCTCCTCGGTATCGAGCGCGCGGACTTCCTGCTTTCGGGTGATGGACATTGTCTGCTCCCTTCTTGCGCGGACTTCCCACGACGCCTGCGATCCCGGTCACATGACACGCACCGGGCAGTCCCGGTTCTTCAATCCCTTCCAACCGCCTCACCCGATCCGGCCGAGAGCCGGAAACGTCTCCAGCAGCCAGAAACTCATCGTGGTGATGCTGCCGGTGAGAAACATGATCCCCGTCAGCACCAGCAACCCGCCCATTGCCATTTCGACCTTCTGCATGTGCGACCGGAAACGCGACAGAAACGCCGCGAATGGTTCCGCGGCAAAGGCCGCGAGCACGAACGGAATTCCCAGGCCCAGCGAATAGACCGCAAGCAGCCCGGCGCCTTTGGCGACCGTGGCCTCTGACGCTGCGACCGCCAGAATGGCCGCCAGGATCGGTCCGATACACGGCGTCCACCCGAACGCGAAAGCGAGCCCCATCGCATAGGCGCCCCAGAGCCCGATCGGCTTCGCCATGCCGAGACGCTTCTCGCGAAGCAGGAAGCTGATCCGCGTCAACCCGAGGAAATGCAATCCCATCAGGATGATGGCAACGCCAGCAATGGTGGCGAGTACATCTGAATAAGCGCGCAGCAGGCCGCCGATCAGGGTGGCGCTGGCACCGAGGCCGATGAACACCGTCGAAAAGCCTGCCACGAACAGGCAGGCGGCCATGACCGTCTCGCGCCGCACCCTCGGTTCCGGCTCGGCATCGGCCAGCCGCTCAAGCGAGGTGCCTGCCAGATAGACGAGATAGGGCGGTACCAGCGGCAATACGCAGGGCGACAGGAAACTGATCAGGCCCGCGAACAGGGCCGCGAGGATCGAAACATCCGGCATGGCCGGGTTGTGCATGGCGCAACGCCGTGGCGCAAGCACGCTGGCACGGGCTCGCAATGACGTGACCGGCCGCGAGGGATTTTGCCTCGGATCGGTTAGGCTCCCCACGCTGATTCCCGCGAACGCGGGAATCCAGCACACTGGCTCTGGTCGCCGCCTTCGCGGGGACGAGCGGAAGGCCCGGGGAAATGGCGTGCGCAATCTGATAACCGATGTAGCCGGACTGAGGGTCGGCCATGCCGGGGATGCAGACCTCGGTTCCGGCACAACGGCGATCGTGTTCGACGAACCCGCTATTGCCTCGGTCGATTTGCGCGGCGGCGGACCCGGGTCGCGCGAAACCGAGTTGCTGGCGGCGCATTCCACGGTCGAACGGGTGGACGCGATCGCATTGTCCGGTGGCTCGGCCTTCGGACTGGATTCGGCTTCGGGCGTGCAGGCCCTGCTGCGCGAACAGGGCCGCGGATACCGTGTCGGTACGGCGCTGGTCCCGATCGTGCCGTGCGCCATCATTTTCGATCTGCTGTCCGGCGGCGACAAGAAATGGGGCCGTTTCTCGCCTTATCGCGAACTTGGATATCAGGCATCGGTGTCGGCCGCGGCCGATTTCGCACTCGGCAGCACCGGCGGCGGCATCGGCGCAACAACGGCGGCTCTGAAAGGCGGTCTCGGCTCAGCCTCCGCCAAGACGCCTGATGGGATCACGATCGGGGCGCTCGTCGTCGTGAACGCGGTCGGCAGCACCACCATCGGAGACGGTCCGCATTTCTGGGCGGCGCCATTCGAGCAAGGCGACGAATTCGGCGGCCGCGGCTGGCCGACGACCTTCGGCCCGGACACGCTTGCGATCCGCACCAAGGGCGCCGCGCGCCAGGCGACGACGATCGCGCTGGTCGCAACCGATGCGACCCTGAGCAAGGGACAATGTCATCGGCTCGCGGTAATGGCGCAGACCGGATGCGCGCGCGCGATCTATCCGGTACATACCCCCCTCGACGGCGACATCGTGTTCGCCGCGGCAACCGGAAAAACGCCGCTGCCTGATCCGCTATTTTCGCTCACGACGCTCGGCGCGCTCGCTGCCAATGTGCTGGCACGCGCCATCGCGCGCGGCGTCTACCAGGCGGAGGCGCTGGCTTTCGCAGGCGCCCTGCCCGCGTGGCGGGACAAGTTCGCTTAAAATCCAACCGATAAACCATCCGCACATTTCGCTGTGAACACGGCGCGACCGCCGCTGTTATCCTTGCAGCAACAAGGATTGCGGGAATAGCAATCGTGACGGTCAATCCACGCCCTGCGCCACCCGGATTTCTGCGCGGACAGCAATCCGACTCGTTCGGCATCCGCGATGCACTCTACCTGCCGGAGCAGCGCGAAATGCGCGTCACCTTCACGTCCGGCCGCACCTTTGCCTATTACGATGTGCCGCAGGCTCTGTACGATGCGTTTGTCGCCTCGCCCTCCCGCGGCGCCTTCTTCAGCATCGCAATCCGCGGCCGATTTCAGTTTCACGAAATTGCGCCGCCATCCCCGGCGACGCATCACTAGGCGAGAAACCGCTCGGCGCGGTATGGCGCAGGATCGGTAAACGGGACATCGCCCGTCATCATCTCGGCAAGCAGCCGTCCGCTCACCGGGCCAAGCGTCAGCCCCCAATGGGCGTGGCCGTAATCGAGCCACAGCCCGGCCTGACCGGGGGCGCGGCCGATCACCGGCATCGAATCCGGGAAACAGGGACGCCGTCCCATCCACGGCTCGGCATCGATCGGCTCACCAAGCGGGAACAGCGCGCGCGCCTGCGGCATCAGACGATCGAACTGCACCGGGGTCGGCGGCGCATCGCGGTGCGCAAATTCCGCGCCGGTGGTGAGCCGCAACCCCTGCTCCATCGGCACCACGGCATAGCCCACCTCCGCGTCCAGAACCGGGCGGTTCAGGCCCTTGTTGCCCTCGGCATGGAAATGGCGGTGGTAGCCGCGCTTCACTTCCAGCGGCAGCCGGATGTCGAGCGGATCGAGCACCTCCGGCGCCCAGGGGCCGAGCGCAATCACGGCATTTGACGCATCGACCGGGCCTTCCGACGTGTCGACGCGCCAGCGCCCGTCCGAGCGATGCAGAGAGCGCGCGTCTCCGGTCAGCACGATCCCGCCGAGCGATTTGAACAACGCGGCATAGGCACGCGTCACCGCCAGCGGATTGCTCACACTTGCCGCCTGCGGCCAGAAGATGCCGCGCTCGAAGACCGGCGACAGCCCGGGCTCCAGCGCCAGCGAACCGCCGAGATCAAGCGGCTCGAATGCAAGGCCGGCCGCGGCGATGGCGTCGAGGTCGGGCTTTGCGGCGTCGAAAGCGCGCGACGTGCGATAGATTTTCAGCCAGCCATTGGTCCGCAAATAACGCTCGGCGTTCGCCTCCCGCATCAGGCTCTCATGCTCGGCAATCGATGCGGCGAATAGCGGGCGCATTCGCTCGGCGAATTCGAACATGGCATCGCCGCTCGAGTGGCGCAGATAGGCGAACAGCCAGGGCGCGAGCCTCGGCAAATAGAACAGATGATAGTTCGCCTCGGGCGCCTGCTTGAACGCGATCTTCAGCAGCGCGGAAATCTTCCGCGGAAACGGGTACGGGAAATAGGTATTGCCCTCGATGATGCCGGCATTGCCGTAGGAGGTTTCCTCGCCCGGCGCCCGGCGGTCGACCAGCGCCACGGCAAGCCCCCGTTTCGCAAGGTGCAGCGCTGCGGAGACTCCCACGATTCCGGCGCCAAGAACGATCGCATCGGTACGAGCCATGAAATCCTCAATGCGGAAACCGTCGGTCTGATCCCGCTGATTCACGGGATGAATGACACACATATATGGATTCTGCGACGGGCCTGCAGTATCACGCGCCATGCCCATTTTTGACGCAGGCTCTGCCGCGCTGGCGTGGCTCGGACGGCAGGGTACGCGTGCGCTCGCGCTTCTGGTGTTTGTCGGAATCGCGCTTCCGCCGGTGGCATCGGTTCTGAAGCATGTCTTCGTCGAGGCGTTGCTGGTGCTGTTGACCCTGGCGTTTCTGCGTGTCGACCCGCAAACCCTCCTCGACCAGTTCCGAAGGCCCCACCTGGTGGTTGCAGCGAGCCTGTGGACCCTGGTCGCGGTCCCGACCCTCATTTGCGGCGCGGCGATCGCAAGCGGGATACCCGAGGCTTCCGACGCAATCTATCTCGCGCTGGTCCTGCAGGCCGTGGCGCCGACCATCATCGGTTCGCCCGCGCTCGCCGCTCTGATGGGGCTTGACGCGGCCCTGTCACTTGCAACGCTGATTGTCACGACCGCGGCGACACCGCTCACGGTGCCGCTGCTCGCGGCGCTCTTCGCCGGCCCGGCGCTCGACGTTTCGCCGTTCTGGCTCGGCATCAAGCTTCTCGCCATGCTGGGCGGCACCGCGCTGGTCGCCTATGCGATCCGACAGGCAATGGGCGCCGCGTGGGTGGTACGCCAGAGCGGGCCGATCGATGGCCTTTCGGTGCTCGCATTGCTGGTATTCGCCGTCGGGCTGATGGACGGCGTCGGTGGGCACATTCTCGCGCGGCCGATGCTGGTCCTGGGGCTCACGATCTTTGTCTATGCCCTGACGCTCGTCCTGATCGTCCTGACCTGCCTCATCTTTCGCCGAGCTGGGCGTTCGCCGGCGCTGGCGCTCGGGCTTGCGGTCGGCAGCCGCAACATGGGCCTGATGGTGGCGGCCGCCGGCGGGGCGGTGCCGGAACTGACGTGGCTCTATTTCGCGGTCGCGCAATTCCCGATCTACACGCTGCCGTACCTGCTCCGGCCCGTTATTCACCGCTGGACCGGGCAAGCCGGTTTGCCGGCCGGAGACACGGGTGTAAGAGGGGCGCCAGACGACTGACCGGAACCCGCATGACACGCCCGCTTCTGATCGCGCCGTCGATCCTCGCATCCGACTTCGCCCGGCTTGGCGAGGAGGTGCGCGCAGTCGACACGGCCGGCGCCGACTGGATCCATCTTGACGTGATGGATGGACATTTTGTGCCCAACATCACGTTCGGTCCCGATGCCGTGAAGGCAATGCGGTCGCATTCAAGCAAGATTTTCGACGTGCATCTGATGATCGCACCGGCCGATCCGCATATCGAAGCGTTCGCCAAGGCAGGCTCCGACATCATCACCGTGCATGTGGAGGCCGGTCCGCACCTGCATCGTTCGCTGCAGGCCATCCGCGCGCTGGGCAAGAAGGCCGGCGTCACGCTGAACCCGGGAACACCGGAAAACACCATCGAGCACGTCCTCGACCTGGTCGACCTGGTGCTGGTCATGTCAGTCAATCCGGGTTTCGGCGGGCAAGCCTTCATCCCGTCCGCGATCGAGAAGATTGCGCGGATCCGCGCCATGATCGGCGACCGCCCGATCGACCTCGAAGTCGATGGCGGGATTACCGCCGAAACTGCCGCGAGGGTGGTCGCTGCCGGCGCCAATGTCCTGGTCGCCGGCTCGGCGATCTTCAGGGGCGGCCCTGCGGCCTATCGCGGCAACATCGCCGCAATCCGCGACGCGGGCGCCCTCGCGCGCGGCGAAGCCGCGTGATCGCACCACCCCATGCGCTGAGCCTGCTGGCGCACAAGCTTCAGCCGGGCGAGCGCGTGCTCTATGCCGTGCGTCCGGATTTTTGGGTGGCGCTTCGCAACAAGCTGTTCCTGTGGTGGATCGGCGTCCCCTGGTGCGCCGGCACCCTCAGCTTGTATTTTGCGGGCCGGGCATCGCCGGTAATCGCGCTGCCGCTTGCGATGGTCGGGATCGCCATGCTGGCGGCGCCGATCATTCTGGCGATCGACACGCGCTCGACCATCTACGCGATCACGGATCGGCGGGCCTTGATCGTTCGACATGGTCTGAGGCCCGACGTCATAAGCTGCCCGTTCGAGCGGATGGACGCAGCACCCGAAGTCATGGCGCCCGGCGGAAAAGGCGGGCACCTCTACTTTGCCACAGGCATGTCAACGAAACTTCGCGATGTAGACTATACTGGAAAGCTCGCCTTCCGCGATCTGGCCGACGTGAAGACGGCAGCGCTGCGGCTGGAAGCCGCACGGAAAGGAGGGTGACGCCGATTGGGCAGAGTCTTACCGAGTTTACGCCACGACTTATCTGGGAATTCGAAATGAAGCAGATCGTATGTGCAGCCTGCATCGCGCTGGCATGTGCCACCGGCGCAGAGGCCAAAAGCAAACGGATCGACAGCAGCCTCGACCATCTCGATCCGATGACACGGCTGGAGCAGCTCTGTGCGATCGAAACCATGAACAGAGTCAGAAAAGACGACAAGACCTACCGGCCCGACCGCGCGATTACCTACGCCTTGGACAAGCCGATCCTCGACGGGCACACCATGTCCGGCAAGGGCGGCGCATTCCGCAGCAGGGGCAAGTGGTACCAGTATTCCTTCACCTGCAGCGCCACGCCCGACCACAAGAAGGTCTCCGGTTTCACTTACAAGATCGGCGATCCGATCCCGGAAGATCAGTGGGAAACCTACGGGCTGTTCCGCTGACGCCTGCGCCGGGCCTGTGAAAAACCCCGGCAGGGTTTGCCGGCGCTCTGCCCTGTGTTACGCGACGGCTCACGAAGCCCCCAAGAGCGAACCATGATCCCCCGCTACTCCCGCCCCGAAATGGCGGCCATCTGGTCGCCCGAACAGAAATTCCGCATCTGGTTCGAGATCGAATCGCACGCCGCCGATGCCATGGCAGAACTCGGCCTGATCCCCGGGGACGCCGCCAAGACCATTCGAGACAAAGGCCGCGCCGCGACTTTCGATGTCGCGCGGATCGATGCCATCGAAGCCGAGGTCAAGCACGATGTCATCGCCTTCCTGACCCATCTCGCCGAGATCGTCGGTCCGGAAGCGCGCTTCGTGCATCAGGGCATGACCTCGTCGGACGTGCTCGACACCTGCCTGTCGGTCCAGCTTGCGCGCGCAACCGATATCCTGATCGCCGATACCGATAAACTTCTTGCCGCACTCAAGCGCCGCGCGATCGAGCACAAGCTGACGCCGACCATCGGCCGCTCGCACGGCATCCATGCCGAGCCGACCACGTTCGGGCTGAAGCTCGCGCAGGCCTATGCCGAGTTCGATCGCGCCAGGGCGCGGCTGATTGCCGCGCGCAAGGAGATCGCCACCTGCGCCATTTCCGGCGCGGTCGGCACCTTCGCGCAGATCGATCCGCGGGTGGAGGCGCATGTCGCAAAAGCCATGGGGCTGACCGTCGAGCCGGTCTCGACGCAGGTGATCCCGCGCGACCGCCACGCCATGTATTTCGCAACGCTCGGGGTGATCGCCTCTTCGGTGGAGCGGCTTGCGACCGAAATCCGCCACCTGCAGCGCACCGAGGTGCTGGAGGCCGAGGAATTCTTCTCGCAGGGCCAGAAGGGCTCTTCGGCGATGCCGCACAAGCGCAATCCGGTGCTGTCGGAAAACGTCACAGGTCTCGCCCGCATGGTGCGCGCCTATGCGCTGCCAGCGATGGAGAATGTGGCGCTTTGGCACGAGCGCGACATTTCGCATTCGTCGGTCGAACGCATGATCGGGCCCGACGCGACCGTGACGCTCGATTTTGCACTCAACCGCCTCGCCGGGATTGTCGACAAGCTCGTCGTCTACCCGGAGAATATGCAGAAGAATCTCGACCGGCTGGGCGGGCTGGTACATTCGCAACGCGTCCTGATCGCGCTGACCAACAAGGGGGTCTCCCGCGAGGAGGCCTACCGGATCGTGCAGGACAGCGCGATGAAAGTCTGGCGCGGCGAAGGCGATTTTCTGGCCTTTCTCAGGGCCGACCCGCGGGTGACCGCCAAGATGACCCCGGCCGAGATCGCGGAAAATTTCGACCTCGGCTATCACTTCAAGCAGGTCGATACCATTTTCGAGCGGGTGTTCGGCAACGCATGACGCCCGACGCGGACTGGCGGAACTCATAACGTCGGCCCAATCAGTCGCCGGATCGTACCGGCATACTGCATCGCGGAATCGATGTGTCGGCGTGCAAGTCTATGCGAATTCGGCACGTTTGGTTCGATATTTAACGTCGCGGCGGCGTGTCAATGCATGGCCGCGCTCGCTGAAATGACCTAGGGTTTCAATTCACATCTCTGTCCGGTCGAATGCGTCGCGCAGTCGAGGCGGGAGGGTATTGCGCGGAGC
Source organism: Pseudorhodoplanes sp. (assembly GCF_050250235.1). Lineage (GTDB taxonomy): Bacteria > Pseudomonadota > Alphaproteobacteria > Rhizobiales > Xanthobacteraceae > Pseudorhodoplanes. The sequence continues at coordinate 15,709 of NZ_JBFWPA010000071.1, read as the reverse complement.
AACAATCCTTGGTCACGGAATGAAAACTCCAATGACGGGACGTCGTTTCTGCCTTCCGTTCCGCATCAGCATCAGTCTTGCGTTTGCACTGATCACGGTGCCTTTGCTGCTCGTCGTCATCGGTACGCTATATGTTCGAAACGTCAATCTTGCGAGAGAAGTCGCCGTCGACCTGATCGAGCGCGCCACTGTCGACATTTCCGAGCATGTCGAGGCGCTGCTTGTTCCTCTGGCGCGCGTGGTCGACGCAACTACGGCGTTTGCGAAGATCGAACCCGACCGGCTGCGAAAGCCGGAGACATTCCAGTATCTGCTGACAGTGCTGGAATCTACGCCGCACGCGGAGATGCTCTATGTCGGCTTTCAGCGCGACGGCGCTTTCTTTCAAGTGAGGCGCCTGCATCATGAGCAGAAACGGCCCGGTGCAAGCACCGAAAGAGCGCCGCCCGACGCAAATTTCGTGCTGCGAACGATCGACCCCAACGCAAGCATTGTAGCGGATACCAGCACCTATATCGCCAAATGGGGCGAAGTCGTCGGCACCGAGCGCCGGCAGCCACTCTACGACCCGCGAAGCCGCCCATGGTACATCGCTGCACGAAATCAATCGGGGTTATCCATTTCGGATGCCTACATCTTTTTCAGTACAGGTCAGCCAGGGCTGACACTCTCGCACAGAATTTCAACGGATGCCGGCGCCTCAATCGGTGTGGTCGGCGTCGACATCTCGCTCGGAGCGCTGTCGGAATTCCTGGCTCGTCAACGCATCGGCAAGAACGGCTTAGCCTTCATCGTCGACAGCAAAGGCGGCCTGGTCGGCTACCCCAAGCTCGACGCGATCGTTGCGCAAAAAGGCAGCGAGTTGATCATCAAGAAGGCCGCGGATATCGATGATCACCGGGTCGTTCAGGCGGTGACCTTGCGCAACCAGGGCGCCGGAGACCGGTTTATCGCGGAGCTTGAAAACGGCACCAATTTCATTTCGTTTACCCAGCTTCCAGCGAAATTCGGCAAGGACTGGCAGGTCGGAGTGATCGCGGCTGAAAACGATTTCGTTGGGCCGATCCGGACCGCGAGCTTGTTCATGCTGGCGCTCGGCAGCGCAGCCCTGCTCCTGAGCGTGTTGGCAATCCTGTATGTGTCCGAGAGCCTCACGAGACCGCTGAAGCGCATCGTCAACGAGACCAAGAGAATCCGGCAATTCGAGCTCGGCGGCGGGCTCGGCGTCGATTCCCGGATCGTCGAGATCAACGAGGTGGCTCACGCGCTCGAAGCCATGGAGACCGGGCTTCGGAGCTTCGGCGCCTATATCCCGAAGGCATTGGTGCGCAGCATCGTATCCTCCGGCAAGGATGAAGGGATCGGCGGCGAGAAACGCACGCTCACGATCCTGTTCACCGATATCCAGGACTTCACCCGACGTTCCGAAGCGCTCTCGCCTGAGGAGGTTTTCGACCAGCTTTCGTCGCATTTCACCGCGCTCTCGCGCGCCATTTTCGATCGCGGTGGAACGATCGACAAATTCATCGGCGATTCGGTAATGGCGTTCTGGAACGCTCCCCTTCCCGATCCGAACCACGCCGCCAACGCATGTTACGCGGTGCTTCGCTGCAAGGCGGTCAATGACGCGTTGAATGCCGAACTTGCGGCACGAGGCTATTCGCCGATGCCGGTGCGCTTCGGACTTCACACCGGCGAGGCGGTGGTCGGCAATGTCGGCTCCGCGGACCGCATGCAATACACCGCCCTCGGATCCGAGGTGAATCTGGCGTCCCGTATCGAGGGGATGAACAAGCTCTATGGAACGAATCTCCTCGTCAGCGGCAGCGTCGAGAAGCAGGTGCGCGACGACTTCGTGTTGCGCCCACTCGACCTCGTCGTGCCGGCGGGAACATCGCAGATCGTCGAGCTGTTCGAGCTGTTTGGCGACCGCGGCGAAGGCCCTGACGCAGCTTCCGATGCGGCGATCAGGCTGTGTGCCCGCTGGTCCGAGGCGATCGACCGCTATCGGCAACGCGACTGGACCGGCGCGCTGGAGCGTTTCCGCAGTTTCGCGTCGGAGTATCCGCAGGACTGCGTGGCGCCGATCTATGTCGCACGGTGCACGGCATTCATTCAAAATCCGCCGCCTGCAAGTTGGGACGGCGCCCAGCATTTCGACGAGAAGTGAGGCGGGACCGGGATCGCATCAGCCGCTTTCTACCGTGCGGATGTCGATTTCCGATGTCAGTGTCCGATGCACCGGACATTTGTCCGCGATTTCGAGCAGTCGCTTGCGCTGTTCGGAATCGAGGTTTCCCTTCAGCGTCAGGACCCGGTCGATACGATCGACCTTGCCCTCCTTGGTCTCGCAGGCTTCGCAATCCGCGGCATGGATGCGGGAATGTTTCAGCGCGACCGAAACGCGTTCCAGCGGCAACCCTATGCGATCGGCGTAGTGCCGCAGCGTCATGGAGGTGCATGCGCCAAGTCCGGCCAGCAAGAGATCGTAGGGGTTCGGCCCGGAATCTTCGCCGCCCTGCGCAATCGGCTCGTCCGCGGTCAGCACGTGATGTCCGGCGCTGATCGTCTGCTGGAATTTTCCGATTCCTGTCTCTGTGACAATCACGGCTTCGGTCTCGGTGTCGCGCGTTTGGATCGGCGCCGGCATTTCGAGATAGCGCCCGGCCCAGGCCGCAATGACGTTGGCGACATAGGCCGAATCCTCCTTCCGGCTCAGAAGGTGGTCGGCTCCGGCGAGCGACACGAAGCTCTTCGGGTGCTTGGCCGCGACAAAAATCGCGGTGGCATTGTCGATTCCCACGATCTCATCGGTCGGCGAATGGAAGATGAGAAGCGCCTTGCGGAGCTTCGCGATCCGCTCGGCCTGTTTGTGCGTCTCGATATCATCCAGGAATTCCCGTTTGATGCGGAACGGCCGGCCGCCGAGAGACACCTCGATCTCGCCACTCTCACGGATGACGTCGATCTGGTCGCGGAACAGATGCGTCACATGCGTGGGATCCGCGGGTGCCGCAACCGTCACCACCGCCCGGGCCTCCGCGATCTCGGGCGCAGCGGCAATGATGGCCGCGCCACCAAGGCTGTGCCCGATCAGCAGGGCCGGCGGATGCCCCTGATCGCGCAGGTGCCGTGCCGCCGCGACGAGGTCTGCGACGTTGGAGGAGAAGGTCGTGTTGGCGAATTCACCCTCGCTCGAGCCGAGGCCGGTGAAGTCGAACCGCAGCACCGCAATGCCGAGCGCGGTCAGGCCGGCGGCGATCCGTCTCGCGGCATGAGCGTCTTTGCCGCAAGTGAAGCAATGCGCAAACAGCGCATAGGCGCACGGCGTGCCCTCCGGCTTGTCGAGCAGGGCTGACAGCCGTTCGCCGCGGTCGTTGGGAAAATCGAAGCGTTCGGCCGGCATTCTGTTCTCCATGCGGTCAAGGCAGGTCGCACATGGGCCGCCGCGGTTTCCAGCGCTCGTCCCGATCCGACGGCTGCCACCGCCCGCGGTCATTGCCTCCAGGCGGTCAGTCGATTTTTGCCTCGTCACGATACATCACCTTGTGGCGGTGTTCGCGCACCCATTCGTCGATCTCTTCGAGCGTCATGAAATTCTTCATGTCAAACCTGTCCCAGTTCATGATCTGAGGCAGTGTCTTCTTCCAGCGTTTGTAGGGTGCCTTGGCTGGAACTCCGAACAGCATGATGTCGATGATCGAAAGCTCATCGGGCACACCAAGCAAAGGCCTCAGCGCGGTCTGCGCGTCGTCCTGGCCGATCGCGGTCACCCACCAGACCTGATAGCCGAGCGCCGCGGCAGCGAGATGCGCCGACATCGTAGACGCGGCCACGCTCTGCAACAGGATGCGTTCGGCATTGGCCTGATATTGCTTGTCGAGCTCGGAGCCGTCCAGCAGCACGGGGAAGGCGCGCACGAACCGAAAGTCCGCGGCGACCACGATGAATCCCGGCGCCGTTTCGAGCCCGCGATAATTCGGAGTGGGGAATTTCATCTTCATCTTGGCGCGCTTGCGCTGCTCATCGACGAAGTAATCGGCAATCTGCTTCTTCACTGCCGGATCCGTGACGACGATGTAGTGCCAGGGCTGCGCGTTGGCACCAGACGGCCCGTGCCGCGCCGCCTCCAGCACCATCTCCACATGTTCGCGCGGCACCGCGATGTCGGGCCGGAATTGCCGGGTCGTGAGCCGATTGCGGACCACGTCCATCATGGTCTCGTAGCGCGCGACATTGGGCTCGAAACGCGCGGTCATGTCGTTCATGGCGTTCTCCCGGAATTATCTTTCTTCGCAACCAGAGTGAGAAGTCCGGCCCAGCCCGTCAAGGCTCGGGCTTTGCGTCATTGCCGCCGCATGCGAGAAACCGAGACCGAAGACAACAAGCAGGAAAGCCCCGAGGAATGCGCAAGCCCGCGAAAGTGCCCTCCCCCCGACTGACCGTTCCGCCGGAAAGCGATCTATCGCCGAAGCAGCGCGACCTGCTGGCCGATATCCGACAGACGCGCGGGCCCGGTCCGCTCGGCGGCCCGTTCGCCGTCTTCCTGCAGGCGCCGGAATACGGCGATCTCGCCCAGAAGCTTGGCGCCTTCTGCCGCTACAGGACGTCGGTGCGGCCGGCGCTGTCGGAGTTCACGATCCTGGTGCTGGCGCGGTTCTGGCGTTCGCAATACGAGTTCTGGGTTCATGCCCCGATCGCTGAAAAAGCCGGCGTGAAGGCCGCAACCATCCAGGCGCTGCGGATCGGACGCGTGCCGCGTCTCACAGCGGATCAGCGGGCGATCTACGACTTCGTCGCTGAATTGCACAAGACCAAACGGGTCGCAGACCCCACCTATCGGCGCGTCCATGCCCTGTTCGGCGACGCGGGCATGGTCGAGTTCGTGGGCATCGTTGGCTATTACACGCTGGTCGCGATGACGCTGAACGTGTTTCGCGTAAAGCTTCCGGACGGCGAACGATACCCGTTCGCCGAGCCCGCAAGATCGGCCCGCCGCTGAGGCGGGTACGGTATTGGGGTGCTCATTGTGCAGCGCCTTTCCTGGGGCAGACATTCCGAATTGCGCTTTCCATTAGCACGGTATTCGACCAAGTTCCCGTCGTGGAACTTTGAGTCGGGGGCATCTCACCATGAAGAAGTTTACCGCCGAATTCATCGGCACATTTACGCTTGTCTTTTTTGGATGCGGCGCGGCCGTCATTGCCGGCATGGGCACCGGACCCACCGCGATCGACGTGCTCGGCATTGCGTTCGCGTTTGGCCTCGCCATTGTCGCGATGGCTTACGGCATCGGTCCGGTCTCCGGTTGCCACGTGAATCCGGCGGTGAGCTTTGGCGTCCTGCTGGCGGGCCGCATGTCGACCTCGGACTTCATCGCCTACGTGATCGCCCAAATACTGGGAGCGATTGCCGGTGCGGCAGTGCTTTACCTGACCCTGTCAGGAAAGGCGTCTGGTTGGAATGGCGGTCTCGGCCAGAATGGCTGGGGTGCGGGCTATCTCGGCCAGTACAACGTGACGTCGGCCTTCCTGTTCGAGACCGTGGCGACCTTCCTGTTTCTTGTCTGCATTCTTGGCATCACGCACGGCAAGGCACCGGTGCATTTTGCCGGCCTCGCCATCGGACTCACGCTGACGGCGATTCACGTCGTCGGAATTAACGTGACCGGTGTGTCTGTCAATCCGGCTCGCTCGATCGGTCCGGCACTGCTCGGATACGGCAGCGACCCGGCCGCGGTCGGAAAGCTCTGGTTGTTCATTGTCGCGCCGCTGATCGGGGCAGGCGCAGCCGGGCTGCTGTTTAAGAGCGGGTTGCTTGAGCCGGACCCCTCCTGACGGCGGCCGACCCTAGACGACGCGGCGCTGGCGCCATTCGCCCGCGGGGTGACTCCCGCGGGTCTAGTCGTTGTGCGAATTCAAGCGTTCGACAAGGCGGCCCTTCGGCATCGGCGGCGCCAGCAGGATGCCTGTCCATGGTCGCAACGCATCACCTGCAGGTCGGGCATGGACGCAATGTCCTCCGCCACAGCGACACTCCCGAAGCGATGCGCGAGGTCGATGGCGGTCTGGCAGATTGCGCCGTTGGTGCCCTCGCTGGCACAGCTTTCACGAAGGAAGGGTCAATCTTGCGTTCGGCGAAGGTCCGTTCGCGCAGCGAGGCAAGGACGAATAGCCGCCACACGTTGATGGCAAGGTGCGGGTTGAAGCCGGTCTCGTCGAAGACCGTCCGTCATACAGGGTCGAGACCAGCGCATACTTATCCAGCCGCGCCAGCCGCTGCTCGTCGATTCCCGGGGTCTCGTCGATGTCGGATCTGGGGCCGCGCCCCGCGCATCGAGTGTTCGAGCATCGCGCGCTCGGAGGTGCCCATATTGTCGAGAGGACGGACCAATTGCGCAGATCGTCGTCGAAACTGGGACATCGGAAGTCTTACCAGGTGAGTTCCCCTGCTTTCTGGTGTAATAATCCCGGAGGTCTCGAACTTTGGTATTGTTCGTTGCGCAGTTTACGCACAATCGACGACATCAACCTGCCGGACGCCCCCGGATCGAGCGCGGAGGGCCGGTTCATGGCCATGTCCGAAATGCACCGGAACGCCCATGCAGGCACGACTTCGTAGCGGAACTGCAATGCCCGATCATCGGTCATCGCCAGCGGAGGAGACGGTCATCAATATCCGCACGCGGCGCGGATACCGGCCGGCAGGAGGCGGGCTTGAGTCGTCCGCGCCGACCGGCGATCTGGAGCATTATGCGCACGGCGAAGAGCCTGACGACTTCCGCCACCGCATGGCCGTGAATGCGATCGCATTCCTGTTCGTCGCGGTGCTTGTGATCGCAGGTGTCTGGCTCGCCGACACGCTCGTTGCTATGCGCAAGACTCAGGATTGCATCCTGTCCGGCAAGCGTGCCTGCGCACCGGTCGATGCGCCCCGGCCAGTGCGATGAACTTGGCAACTAGCTCTAGTTCGTTGCCACGCGCTCGCTGTCGTGGACGAGTGTCAGGGTGACCGGTGCAAGACCGGAAAATCCGACTGCCGCGGCTGCCTTCGGAGAAAGATCAATAACCCGACCGCGAATGAACGGTCCGCGATCGTTGATGCGAACCACAACGGAGCGTCCGGTCTTCTTGTGGGTGACGCGGACCATGGTCCCGAATGGCAGAGTGCGGTGTGCCGCCGTCAAATGTCCCGGATTGAACCGTTCGCCGCTCGCCGTCTTCGAACTGCCGGCATACTTGTCTCCCGGAAAGCCATAGACCGACGCAATTCCGTTCATCGCATTCTGTGCCTCGGCCCCAGCCGTACCCGCGAGAAGCAAGGCAAAAAACAATCCCGCGATCGGTCGAACGATCATTGAACCCTCGTCAATGTGTTGAAGATGAGGGGCGCGATAAGAAGAGAATCGAACCTCAGGCAGGCACGATCGTGAAATGTTTGCGATGATTGCGGGGCGCACGTGCCTCAATCGCCCGCGCCAGACTCAAGGCGCGCGGCGATTCTGCCCCGGACATTGCTTTTCGTCAGCGGTGCCGTCGATCGCTGCGGACGGCCTCAAAACCGGAGCGCAGGCTTCGCGGTGGCCTCAGGATTAGAGGGGGCGCGCTTGGTCTTCGCTTCGGTAGAAACCGTCGCAGGTCTCGACACCGGCGGCGGCGGCGACACCCCGCGCTCCGCCGAAACACTGGCGCTGGCATTCGTACTCGCCGTGGTGGCGGGTGCGGGTTTCGCGGCTTCGGCTGGAGCTCCCGGCTTGGAGGCAGCCTGGGCCGAACCAGCGGCCTCCGCCGAAACAGGCGCGACCGCCGCGGGCTTGGCAGGGGTCGAAGGCTTCCCAGCCGCGGCATCGGACGCCGGCGCCAAAGCCGACGTGGACGCCGAGGCCGTGGCCGGCTTCGGTTCCGGCGCGGGCGCAGCCTGCTGAGCAGGAGCCGCACGCGGACGCGGCGCCTGATCCTCGGCCGTTCTCGGGACGCCACGGGTCCGGATGACCGTCTGGATGCGAGTCAGGACCATGGCGTGCAGTCGCGCGGACTTGTCGATGTCGATGTGGCCGTAGCCCTGGCCGCTTACGTCGATATTGTTCAGGGTGCCCCGAAATCCCGCGCCCTTGCGCATGTGGGCATAGTCACGCTGGGTGAGATTCATCACCTGGCCGACATTGCGGGAAGCTGCGAACGAGCCGGTTCCATCGAACGGCACCACCAGCGCCACCGGAACCCCCTTGCGGCCGAGATATTCGGCCATGTACATGACCGCGTCGGCACCCAGTGAATGGCCGACCAGCACGACCGGGCCGTGTTGGCGAGCCTTGTATTTCACCGCGATATCATCGGCGATGGCTTGCCATTCGGAATGATTGTGGACGCTCGCACTGATACCTCGGGCCTGAATCTTGGCAGCGAGGTCGTCCATTCCCAAGGAGAAGATGTTCAGCAGCCCGCGCAGCAGGTAGACGTGGCCGCTCGTCTGGGGACTGCGCTTCGGAGCGGCCTTGCGCGATTTCGCAGCCGCCAGTTGGATTTCGTTCGCGGGCGGGGCCGCAGTTTGAGCGAACGACGGCGTCACCAGCGAGGCCGCCGAAATCAGGACAGTCAAGAGCAGCCAGTTTCGCGTGATCCCCTTCATCGGATCCGATGCTCCAGTCTTTTTTCTGATTCGGGGCCCATCACCGATACCGCCCACCGATGTATTTCCGGTTTACAACGCTCCGGCCGGGAAACGCCACATGGCTTGAAAGCATTCAATGTGAACATTCATTTGTGTTGCCTCAATGCCACGCTACAGTCTCTAGTAGACTCCCGGAATGAGCCGGGCGGTACGCTTCATGTAGGCACGATACTCTTCCCCGAAGGTATCCAGCATCATTCGCTCTTCCTGACCAACCCGGAACAGGAAAAGAGTCCCAAAACCGACCAGTCCGGCCGGACCGGCGATCCAGTTGGGCAGCAGCAGCGCCTGCGCCAGCGCCCACATGAAAAACGCCGTGTACATCGGATGCCGGACGTAGCGGTACAGCCCCTCGGTCACCAAGGCGTGCTGCTCCCGCACTTCGAGCGAATCGGACCAGTTGCGGCCGAGTTCCCTGTGGACCCGGTAGAACAGCCACAGCGACGCCGCAAACACGGCCGTTCCGAGCCAGGCCAGCACCGGCTGGAAGGGATAGTTGGCGAAGCGCGGCACGCCCGAGAACACATAGATGAAGGGTATGATCCCCAGTCCGGTGAAGGAGCAGGTCAGCAGGATTTTCTCGCGCAAGGTGCGCCGGTCGAGGCGGGTTTTGGTCTTCCAGGAACGCTTCTGGTGCGGCAGGCGGATGACAAACCAGGCCACCGCACCGACGACGAGGATGCTCTTGGCGATTTCAGGAGTCACGGCACGGGCCTCTCTTCCTCCGCAGAGGCGCGCTCGCCCGGCGGCTCGACAAGCGCGCCGTCGGGGGCGAAGCGCGGCACCACCGTTTCCGGCTGGAACACCCGCGTTTCGAGCCTCAGGGGACCACAGCAAATCATGTAATAGTCGTAGAAATACCGTTTCTCGTTGCCCATCACCAGCTGACGATGCAGACGGAAGAAGTTCGCCTTGAATCGCCGATAGGTTGCAGGCTCCAGCATATCGCGGATATGGACGCGGCGGATGATCGGGCTTCCAGTCGCGGGGAGGTTCAGGGCCGCGAGCGGATCCACCTTATAGAAGCTGATCGGATCGGCCATCGTCTGGTACTCGATCCAAAACACCGCCGGGTTTGCCGAGACGCGAGCGATTGCCTCCCGCAACCATCCGGCCTTCGGGTGAAAAGCGATCTTGAGAAGCGACGAGCCTGTCGACAAAAGTGACAGCCGCTCCCCGTTCTTGCCGAATTCCGGCACAAGCTGCAGCGCGCGATCCACCACCGCTACCTTGAGCGCACATCCGAGGCTGTGGGCGGCGAACACCACCTCGTCGTGATCGCCGCGGCGCATGACGTCCGCAAGGGTCTGCGCAAAGCCCTCAAGACGGCGGTCGAAATCCGGGCGCGAGCGATGCACGAGCTCGTTTCCGAAAATCCAGTCGTCCATCATGTAGTCGAACAGGAGAAAGCGGCCGGGCCACAGCATCAGCAGGACGAAGACCGCCAGCGCGGCGAGCGGGACCAGCAGCCAGAGCAGCAGCCCAAGTCCGGGAACGAGCCCCGGCAGGAAGGAGGCCGCGTAGAGCGAAAGCGCGGCGAAGGCCAGAAGCAGGGTCACGGGATAGGCGAAGAACAGCCCGTACCGCCAGTTGACGCTGAAATAGCGAAACGCGGTTCCGGTCCGGATGAAATCGGCGAAGGCCGCCACCGCAAGCGGCACGCGCCGCCAACCGGGCCGCGCAAAATCGGCGAGCACGATATCGTGCCAGAGCAGCGAATTGTATGCGGCCTGGGTCGACCAATTAGGGCCGCTGGCGGTGAGCCGCCAGGTCCCGATCATGCGGCCCGGGTCGAGTTCGAGCGGCTCGACCTGGGCTTTGACCGACCAAACCCGCTCGGTTCGGGCAAGCTCGCGAATATACCGCTCACGCTGGCGTTCCGGCGGGATCGGCTCATAGCCGCCCAGGAAGAAAACACAGCGCTTTTTGACCGAGGGGTCACTCATCGTCCACCGATGCGGGCTCGCGGGGGTGCTGGTTAGGGAATTGGCGGCCCCGGCACAAGGCCGAACCGGCGGCGTCTCGCCGTTGAACTTGCGGCCCGCCTTCGCTATAGGGCTTCCCAAACCTCGAAAGCGGCAGACTTTAGCCGTCCCTTCCCTGGGCTGTCAGCCGCCTGCCCGTGATCCCTGAGAGCACCGATGTCCACCACTTTCGACAAAGTCGCCGATATCATTGCCGAGACTTGCGATATTCCCCGCGACAAGATCACGCCGGAGAGCCACGCCATCGACGACCTGAAAATCGACAGCCTCGATTTTCTGGACATCGCTTTCGCGATCGACAAGGCGTTCGGCATCAAGCTTCCGCTTGAGCAATGGACCCAGCAGATCAATGACGGCCAGGCGACCACCGAGCAATATTTCGTCCTGAAGAATCTTTGCGCCCGCATCGACGAGCTGATCGCGGCCAAGAGCGCTGCTTGAGACGTCAGCGGATGAACCGGTCCGGTCGTTGGTTCTGGCCGATCCGATCGTGGGCAGGCATTCATGCGGCTTGAATATTTTCAGATGCTCGACCGCTTTGTCGAGGTGAAAGCCGACGAACGCTGGATTCGCGCCGAAAGTACGGTTCCGAAGCAAAGCCCTGTATTCGAAGGGCACTTTCCCGGCTATCCGCTGATGCCGGGCGTGCTGCTGATCGAGAACATGGCACAGACCTGCGGCTGGCTCGTCAGTGCAATCACAGGCTTCACCGGGTTGCCAGTCCTTGCCGGCGTGAAGGAAGCCAAGGTGCGAGGCGCGGTGTTTCCCGGTATGGAGCTGTCGACCGAGGGCAAGATCGTGCATGATGGGTCGGGTTTTGCCATCGCGGACGGAAAGATCTTTTCGGGTGATACGGCGATTGCCGATGCGCGCCTCACCTACCGGCTGATCCCCTATCCGAGCCCGGAATTCCAGAACACCATGGTGACCTGGGCCAAGCAGCTCGATTTTCCGCTCGACAAGTTTCGCAAGCACGACCGTCAAGGGTGAATTCGTGAGCGGACGCCAGGAAGTCTGGATCACCGGGACGGGTCTCGTCTCCGCTCTTGGAGAGGGTCTGGAACAGCATTGGCAGCAGCTGATGGCGGGCGGCCCGCCGCCCTATGACGACACCACCTTCGCGCCTTACATCACCTTTCCGACCCGGCCGATCAATTTCGATACCCAGATTCCGAAAAAGGGCGACCAGCGCCAGATGGAATCGTGGCAACGCATCGGCGTCTATGCCGCGGGGCTGGCACTGACCGATGCCGGCATCGCCAAGAATGCCGAAATTCTCGACAAGACCGACATGATCGTTGCCGCCGGTGGTGGAGAGCGCGATGTCGCGGTCGATGCCGCGATTCTGACCGATATCCGCACCATTCAGAAGCGCGACGCCTTCGTCAACGAGCGGCTGATGAGCGATCTGCGGCCCACGCTCTTTCTGGCACAGCTCCCGAACCTGCTCGCAGGCAATATCTCGCTGGTGCATGGTGTGGTCGGGTCCTCGCGTACCTTCATGGGCGAGGAGGCCTCCGGCGCCGATGCGCTGCGGGTCGCGCATGCCCGCATCGCGGCCGGACAAAGCGACATCTCGCTGGTCGGCGGCGCCTATAACGGCACCCGCTGGGACCTCGTGCTGTTGTTCCGGCTGGGGACGCCGCTGCTGGAAGCTCCGTTCCGCCCGGTCTGGGACCGTGGACCGGCGGGGGCGCTGGCGCTCGCGGCAATGGGCGCGTTCGTGGTGCTTGAGAGCCGCGCGCATGCCGAGAAGCGCGGCGCCAGGCCCGTCGCGCGCCTCTCGCATGTGGAGTCGAACCGCAACCCGCGCCGGGCCGGCGATACCGCGGCAACCTTGCTTGCGGAGTGGCAGGCCATCGAAGGCCGTGTGAAGCGCGACAGCGCGGTGGTGATATCCGGTGCGTCCGGCGCCGAGCCCGCCACCTCCGAAGAACATCAGGCGCTGGAGCAGATCGGCCTCCCGGTCCGTGCCACAACGACCTATATTGGCAACGGGATGGAGGCGCAGTTTCTCGCCAATATCGCCATCGGATGCCAGGCGGTGCGCGAGGGGACGCTGTTTCCCCCCTGCGGCAGCGGCGATGCTGGAGAATCGCCATCGGCCGGCATCCGTCAGGCGCTGGTGACCAATGTCGGCCACTGGCGCGGTGAAGGATTGGCGCTGATCGAGCGCATCGATTAGGGAACGCTCATGGCTGGCACGGGATTGCGCGACAAGAAGGGCCGGCCGGTGGTGGTGATCACCGGCATGGGCATCGTTTCGCCGCTGGGTACCGGCAAGGACGACAACTGGAAACGCCTGACCGCGGGCGAATCCGGGATCCGCTCCATCACCCGCTTTGCCACGGAAGGTCTGCGAACCACCATCTCGGGCGCGGTCGACCATGTCTATGAAGAGGGCATGGTGTCGTCGGAGCTGTCCGAGAAGCTCGCAAGACTGGCCGGCAATGAAGCCATCGAACAATCGGGCATCAGCACCGGAGATTTTCCGGGTCCGTTCTTCCTCGCATTTCCGCCGATCGAAATCGAGTGGTCGCAGCGCTATGCGCTCGCCGAGAATTCCGGTGCCAACGACAGGATCGAATATGCCGATCTGGTACGCGTTGCGGCCAAACCGCAATTCGCGTCCTTCTACGAGGCCTCGAAATATGGCGTGGTTCCGGAGCGGCTGGCGGAGCATTTCGGCACCAAGGGTTCACCGATCTCGCTGACAACGGCGTGCGCCTCGGGCGCGACCGCGATCCAGCTCGGCGTCGAGGCGATCCAGCGCGGGGAATGCGACGCAGCACTCGCCATTGGCGCCGACGGATCAATCACCGCGGAATCGGTGGTGCGCTTCTCGCTGCTGTCGGCATTGTCCACCAACAATGCCGCACCGCAGGGTGCCTCCCGCCCGTTCTCCAAGAACCGGGACGGCTTCGTCCTCGCCGAAGGTGCCGGCGCCGTGGTTCTGGAAAGCTATGATCACGCGGTGGCGCGCGGCGCCAACATACTTGCCGTGGTCGAAGGCTGCGGCGAAAAGGCCGACAATTTTCATCGCACGCGGTCGAGCCCCGACGGCAAGCCGGTGATCTCGTGCATGCGCAACGCGCTCGCGGATGCCGGCGTCACGCCCGCCGACGTGGACTACATCAACGCACACGGCACCTCGACGCCCGAAAACGACAAGATGGAATTTCTCGGCGTCTCGACCGTGTTCGGCGAGCACCTCAAGGAGATTCCGATTTCTTCCAACAAATCGATGATCGGTCATACATTGACTGCGGCCGGCGCCATCGAGGCGGTGGTGTCGGCACTCACCATCATCAATCAGCGGATCCCGCCCACGATCAACTATGCGGTGCCCGATCCCGCGATCCCGCTCGACGTGGTGCCGAACACCGCGCGCGACGCGAAGGTGCACCGCGTGATCTCCAACTCGTTCGGCTTCGGCGGACAGAATACCTGTCTCGTCATCACCGGCGAGCCGGCGTGAAAATCTGACGCAGCAGCAATTCGTCTCAGCGCGGTTGCACGGCACGGTGCGCGTCGCCTATCGCTGAATCGCAACTCTCCGCTTTCGCATGGCCGGTATCGGCGCGGTGGACGGGCCAAATCACATTCAGGTCCCGAGCCGCGGTTTCAGCTCGGGTATCTCATCCAGGAGATTCGATGGCAGCGAAATCGGTCAAGGCGCAGATCGGAACGCTCATTGTCGCTACCAGCGCCGTCCAGCTCGCCATCGGTTTCTTCGGGACGTTCTTCGCCTTGCGCGTCGCGCTGGCCGATTTCAGCGCGTTCCGGTCCGGGCTGGTGCTTGCAAGCTATTTCGCCGGATTCACGGTGGGTGCCTATTTCGGCAAGAACATCATCGAGCGGTTCGGACATATCCGCGTCTATGCCGCTTTCGCCGGTATCGTCATTGCCGCAACGGCGGTCATGACGCTGACGGTCGAGCCGCCGTGGTGGATCGTCCTGCGCGCGATCATCGGCTTCGGTTGCGCCGGCCTCTTCGTCACGACGGAAAGCTGGCTGAATGCGAAAGCCAGTGCCGAAGAGCGCGGCAGCGTGTTCTCGATCTACATGGTCGGATGCTTCACCGCGCTCGCGCTAGGGCAGTTGCTGATCGGATGGGCGCCCATCGAGGGCGCGGCGCCTTTTAACCTGGTCATCGTGCTGTTTGCCATCGCCCTTGTGCTCGTCAGCACGACCCGCGCGGAGGCACCGCAAATCATCGCGACCAAATTCCTGCCTTTCGGGCTATTGTCCCGCGAAGCTCCGGTCGCGGTTGCCGGCGCGCTGCTGAGCGGCTTCATCACCGGCGCATTCTACGCGCTGGTTCCTGCCTGGATGCAGGACGAGAATATCGACCCCCGCACGATCGGCCTCTTCATGCTGTCGGCGGTGCTGGGCGGCCTCGCATTCCAGGTGCCGGTGGGCCGGCTCTCGGACCGGTTCGACCGCCGTGCGGTCATTGCCGTGCTCGGCGGCTGTCTCATCGTCGCGGCAATTGCAATTCTTCGGCTTCCGCAAACTCTGACCGTGATCCTGCCGGCAGCGGCGGTGTTCGGCGGATTGATGTCGACGATCTATCCGGTCAGTGTCGCCCATGCCCACGATCGCATGCCCGCCGACAGCGTGATCGCCGTCAGCGGGCGCCTGATCCTTGCCAGCGGCTCCGGGTCGGTTCTGGGCCCGCTGATCGGAGCCAACCTGATCGGCTGGTACAGCATCGACGGCGTCTTCTACATGATGGCCGGCGCCGCTTTCCTGCTTTGCATCGTCGCAGCCGGCCGGATTGCGATCGTATCGCCGCCGGAACGGCAGGACCGCACCTTCGACATTCTGGCGCCGCAGGCCGCACCCCTCGCCCACGACGCAGCCGCACCGGCTGAAACCCAGAACTAGTGTGGTGGTTCGGAAATCCGCGTCACTCCTGCACCGCTCTTCAAGCGGATTTCCGAACCAAACCACACTAGAATCATAGGTTTGCTAGTGTCTTTCGAATCCGAAGTCCGCTCACGGGCAAGCTGCAGAATGAAGCGGACTTCGGATTGGGGATGCTAGACGCC
>NZ_JBFWPA010000070.1:0-33891 GCF_050250235.1 Pseudorhodoplanes sp. | reverse complement strand
CCAAAATTCCGTCGCAGCAGATCATGCTGTATCGGGATTTCGTGCGGTGTGTGTTTACGCGATGATCGCCACCGTCGACTCCCTCCCCCTGAAAGGGGGAGGGTTGGGGTGGGGTCTTGCACGAGATGAATGACCCCCACCCGACTGCCTTCGGCAGTCGACCTCCCCCTTTCAGGGGGAGGTTAAGGGCGTCTAGTGATGCGAGTGACCGCCGGACCCGCCCTTCGGCGCGCCGCCGCCGATCGGTCCGACCCGGAATTCAATATCGACCTTGCCGGCCTTCTCGAAGACCAGCGTACCCTTCACGGTGTCGCCTTCCTTCAATCGCGAAGTCAGGTCCATGAACATGACGTGATAGCCGCCGGGCTTCAGCTCCACCGTCTCGCCCGGCTTGATCTCGAGTCCCTTTGCAAGCTCGCGCATCTTCATGATGCCGCCCTCGACAGCCATCTCATGCAGCTCGAAGCGCCCGGCAACCGGCACCGTGCCGCCGACAAGCCGGTCCGGTTCCTTGCCGTTATTGGTGATCGTCATAAAGCCGCCGGCGACCTTGGCACCGCCCGGCGTCGCTCGCGCCCAGGGCGCCGCGATGGTGAGCGATCCGGCCTTGTAGACCTTGGTGTCGGCCATCGCGGCCGCGCCATGCTGGCTGCCAGCATGCTGCGCAAGGATCACCAGCGCCGGCGCGGGCGCCTTCAGTGCATGCGCATCCTGTCCCGGCGCCGGGATCTCCGTCCAGCGCCATTCGCCCTTCTCGCATTCCTGCAGCACTGGAATGTAGAGCGGCCCGGCACTCAGATCGCGCGCCAGAAAACTGGCGAAGACGAACTCGTCGTAATGGTCGTCCGGCAGCTTGCCGCCGCTCCACACGATTTCCCTCACGCCTTCGCTGAGTTGCTGACCGTGGAAGTAGGGATAACTTCGTTCATAGGCTCCGCGCATGGTCTCGATCTGCCAGCCCGGCTTTGGCATCGGCTTCACGCCGATCACTCCCTCCGGGATTTTGGCGCGCACTTTGGTGGTTGCGGCACCGTCACAGCCATGGGTTACGCGCAGAACCGCCTTGTAGCTCGTGCCCGCACGGGCTTCCCGGGTCTCAAGCGTGACATGGGCCAGCGCCGACCCGCTCGCGACGCAAAGCCAGCTGGTTATGAAGACGATCTGCCGGATAAGACTGTTCATTGCGGTTCTCCTGTCGGTTTGGGTCAATACTAATTGCGTGGCCGATGTCCCGATCGTTTTCATCCTCGATAATCCCGAAAACAGCTTTTGAATGTCGGGAGCGGGATGAAGCACGCGCAAAGCGTGGTTGCGCAGCAACCCGGTTGTGAAACGCTTCATCGGATCACCATTTCATCTTCATGCCGGCAAAGACCGCACGGCCATTGCCGGGCTCGAACAGCGCCGACCTCTGATTGGCGACATTGATGATACTTGTGCTCGCGATGTAGACTTCGTTCGCGAGATTGCGGCCCTCGACGTAGACCGAAAAATTCGTGTCCTTTTCATAGCCTGCCCGGATGCCCCACAGCGTGTAAGGGTCCGCGGTCACCGAATTCACGCTGTCGACGAAATACCCCTGCGGAACCCATTCGACATTGGGACCGAAAAAGATGCCGGAGGGGTGTTTGTAGAGAAGTTCCGCGCGCATGTATTGCGGCGGAATACCGGGCAGGCGGTTGTTGCCGAAGCGCTCGTCATTGTCGAAGTAAAAGTCGTTATAGGTATAAGCCATCTGCAGCCACAGCTTGTCTGGCTCCGCGCCCTGCACCAACATCGACTTCATTACGGCCACGCCGACGCCGATCTCCACGCCCTGGTGAACGGTGCGGTCGGCATTCGTCACGCTGCAATTGCCGAATACGCTATAGAGACATTGCAGTTCGTTTCTGATTTCCGACCGGTACAGCGCGATATCCCAGTTGTAGTCCGGCCTCCGACCGCGTGTCCCGATCTCATAGGTCGTGGCCCGCTGCGCCTTGATGTCGGTGAACGGAATGTTCGGCAGGTTCGGCGCGACGAACGGGACCGGTGCGACGCTCTCGCCGAAACTCGGCACTTCGGCGCTGCGTGAGATATTCGCATAGACCTGGGCGGTCGGATCGATATCCCAGAGCAGGCCGAATTTCGGACTCCAGATGTCGAAATTGGTCTCTCCCGACTGGTCGCCATTGGAGAGAAACCGGTCGATCCGCTGACGGGTCGCACGCAGGAATTGCGTGCCGGCGACCGCCGCCACGTTCGGCAGGAAGTAGAACGAGTTCTCGGCATAGGCCGAAGCGTTCTTGGACTTGTCGAGCGAGGACGACATCAGCACACCCTTGGTCGCCATCACCCCATTGCCGAATTGCTGATTGTCGATCTCTCCGTTGTGGATGTTGACGCCGGCGACGAGCCGGTTCCGGAAGCCGAATATCTTGCGGTCGTCCACCATGCGGCCAAAACCGCCGTAATCGTCATAGGTATAATCGAGCCACTGGAAAATCGGGTGCATCAGGTGGCGTTCCACGTTGAACGCGCCGACTTCGAACATGGTATCGCCGAGTTGTATGGCGGTCTTGTTGGCGATGCGGTTCGAGTTGACGTTCCGCTGCCAGTCGTTGGCGACGTTGACCTTCTGGGCCAGCCGCGGCTGACTTAGCGCGATCTCCTTGGTCACCGCGCCCGGAATGCGCTGCTCGATGGTGTTGCCGTTGAAATAGAAGCGGGTTTCGATATTGGGCGCGATCCGGTAGCCGAAATTCGCAGAACCGCGCATCAGGTTGCCGTTGCTGTGCTCGCGAAAGCCGTCCTGCACCTGATAGGAGCCGGTCACGAAATAATCGAACGGGCCGGCCGCGGAACCCGAACTCGCCTGGATGCGGCGATAGCCGAAGCTCCCGACATCGGCGCTCATTGCGAAGAGCCGAGCATCGCGTCCGCTCGGGGTCACGAAATTGATTGCGCCGCCAAGCGAATTCGCACCGAAGCGGAGCGCGCTCGCACCGCGCCAGACCTCGGTATAGCGATAGGCGGTAGGGTCGATTTCCTGGAAATCGAAATAGCCGTCCGCGGTGTTGATCGGGATGATTCCGTCCAAATAGAGCTGCAGTGAGCGGCCGTGGAAATTGCGCGACAGGCCCGAGCCGCGGATCGAGAGCCTCGTATCCTCACCCCATTTCGGTTGCGCCCAGACGCCCGGCACGAAATCGAGAATGTCCTTGACCGTTGTGACGTTGCGATCACGCAACTGCTCCGACGTCACAATCGCGACGGCGCCCGGGCTTTGGTTGATCTCGCGGCGGGCCTCCGCAGCCGTCGGCACCGTCAGGCTCTGGGGCCCGGATGCGGCACCCTGGCCCTGTTCGGCAGGCGAAGGCGCCACCGCTGGTTCTACGCCCGGGGCGGTCTGGGTAGCCTGAGGCCGGACCGGGGGCGCGCGGCGGGAGGATTCGACCGTGATGGGTGGAAGCGTTGGGGTTTGTGCGGCCGCAACCGGCGGCAGGATTGCCGCGGCGGCCGACAGCGCGCAGCTCGCGCGCCAGAGGCGTGACATGACATGAACTCCGATGACGGGACTGACGATTTGCGGCCATGGGCCGCGGACGGTCAGGCGGTCAGCGGAGGAGCGCGGGCTGATCCGGCGCGGACGGCATGCCGGCGCGGCATGCCGTCCGGCGTAGTCCCGAAGGAGATAGCCGAAACGAGGCGACAGGGCGCCGTCGCAACCATCGGCGCCGGCAGGATGGCGGCGCCAGCGAGGACCGAGCCGCACAACACGCAGTGGTATTTGCCCGCTGCGGGCGCCGGTGCGTTAGGATCGGAACGGTCGGACGGGACAGTGTTGCCGCTGCCGAAGCAGATCGCCGACCACGCCGCGAAGTCGGCACCCTTCGCATGGGCCGGCAGCGGTGCGAATGCCGCAAACAGGGTCTGCAACGCAATGGCATAGGCCGCGATCAGCCCGATCGCTCCCCGCCAGCGCAAACTCTCCCGTAGCCTGTTCATGCCGCTTCGTTAGCAAATACCCTGGGCCCGCGCTATCCGCACTCCCGTCAAAATGCAGGGATTGCAAGTGAAGTCTTTGCCTTGCTGCCCTATATTGACGCACATGAAGTTCCTCGACGAAGCCAAGATCTACATCCAGTCCGGCGCCGGCGGGAACGGCTGCGTATCGTTCCGCCGCGAGAAATTCATCGAGTTCGGCGGCCCCAATGGCGGCGACGGCGGACGCGGCGGCGACGTGATCGCGCGCGCGGTGGACGGTCTCAACACCCTGATCGATTACCGCTATCTGCAACATCACAAGGCGGAGCGTGGCGGCAACGGCATGGGCAAGGACCGCCACGGCGCCAACGGCAAGAACCTCATCCTCAAGGTGCCGGTCGGCACGCAGATCTACGAGGAAGACGGCGAGACGCTGCTGGCCGATCTCGACAAGGTCGGCGACGAGGTGGTGCTGGCCAGGGGCGGCAATGGCGGCTTCGGCAACGCGCATTTCAAGACCTCGACCAATCGCGCGCCGCGCCACGCCAATCCCGGTCAGCCCGCGATCGAAATGACGATCCGGCTGCGGCTGAAGCTGATCGCCGATGCCGGACTGGTGGGGCTGCCGAATGCCGGCAAGTCGACCTTCCTCGCCACCGTCAGCGCCGCCAGGCCCAAGATCGCGGACTATCCCTTCACCACGCTGCATCCGCAGCTCGGTGTGTTCGCGGTCGATGGCCGAGAATTCGTGATGGCCGATCTGCCCGGCCTGATCGAGGGCGCGCATGAGGGCATCGGCCTCGGCGACCGCTTCCTCGGGCACATCGAACGCTGCCGCGTCGTGCTCCACCTCGTCGACGGCACCAGCGGGGATGTCGGTGCCGCCTATCGCGTGGTGCGCCATGAGCTCGAAGCCTATGGCGAGGGTCTTGCCGAGAAGCCGGAAATCGTTGCGCTGTCGAAATGCGATGCGCTCGCCGAGGACGAGATCAAGGCGCAGATCACGGCGCTGAAGAAGGCCGCGAAGAAGACGCCACTGGTGCTGTCGTCGCAATCCGGCCAGGGCGTGAAGGATGTGCTGCGCGCGCTGCTCGACGTGATCGACGAAGCGCGCGCGGAGGACGAACCCAGACCGCAGGACGCGGAAGCCTGGCAGCCGTGATCCGGATCGAAGGCGGGGCCAGGCGACGCTGGTTCAATTGGCCGGGATATTCGCCGCCTTGATGATATCGCCCCACTTCTTTCGTTCCGAAACAATGAGCGTGGCAAATTCCTCGGGAGAATTGCCGACAAGCTTGATGCCGGACTCGGTAATGAATCGTTGCATCGAGGGCTGTCGCAGCGCCTTCTGCGTCTCGGACTGAAGCCGCTGCACGATCGCCGGCGGGGTCCCTGCCGGCGCCATCAGGCCGAACCAGGACGAGGCCTGCCAATCCGGCAGGCCGGCTTCCACCGATGTCGGCACGTTCGGCAATACCGACAGGCGCTCCTTTGCCGCCACCGCGAGCGGGGTGAGCGTGCCGGACTTCACATGGGCCATCACGATCGGCGGATTGTCGACGACGCCATCGATATGGCCGGCAATCAGATCGTTCACTGCCGGCGCCGCGCCCTTGTAGGGCACATGGGTGACCTTGATGCCTGCGACATGAACCAGCAGCGCCTGGCCAAGATGTCCGGTGGTGCCGACACCGGCGGAGCCGAAATTCAGCTTTCCGGGATTTGCCTTGGCGGCGGCGATCAGGTCCTTCAGCGACTTGATGTTGGTTTTCGGATGCACCAGCACCAGCATCGGCATATCGGCGACCAGCGAAACCGGCGTGAACGCCTTCTCCGGATCGAACGGCATCGTCTTGTAGAGGAACTGATTGATGCTCTGGATCCCCGGAGACGTCATCAGCAGCGTGTAGCCGTCCGGCGCCGACTTGGCGACGAGTTCGGCGCCGATATTTCCACCTGCGCCGGGCTTGTTCTCGACAATCACCGGCTGGCCAACGCTCTTCGAAATCTCCTCGCCGACCGCGCGCGCAAGAACGTCGACCAGGCCACCGGCGGGGAATGGCGCGACGATCCGGATCGGCTGATTGGGATAAGGCTGTGCCGCGGCCGGCGCGGAAAGACATGCGGCGATGCCGACAAGCGCCAAGGTCAGAAGGTAGGGGCGTTTCATGCTGCGGTCTCCCTGCGACGGTCTTGCTTGTTCTCGTTTCCGAGAACCAATGACATGGCCGAATCGTAAGTCAAGGTTCACGCGTCACGTGCATTCGCGCCGGTTGCCCGCCTGCAATGCAGGTGCATCGCATCAATGCTGACCACGTCAGCGTTCGATTTCACCCCGTGAAGTCGCGCTGATTTCTGGGCGCGCGGATTGACGCAGGCGCCACAGCAGGCGGAGCGCGACCCAAAGCACAGCGGCCAGTAGCGCGAGCGCGAACAACGGCGCCGCCAGCGCCAGAAGCGGAAGGAGCAACGCACTGCCGAATTCCGCCGTGGCGATGACGGGATTGCCGATGGCGCCGGTGAAGACGGTCGACTTCGCGCGCAGGATCGTGGTCAGGCCCTGGGTGAGCCCGGCGGCGCCTCCGCCGGCAACGATGGCCGCCGTCCATTTCAGGAGTGGCGGCAGGTCGGTCATGACCGCGGCCGACAGAACCGTTCCTGCGACGAGCGCAGCGGGCGCAGCCATGGTGTCGAGCAGATTGTCGATTCCGGGAATATAATAAGCGATGATTTCAACCAGAGCTGCAACACTGAGCATGATCAGCGCAGTGGGAGTCGCAAGCCATGTGAAATAGTCGCCCAATTGCAGATGACCGGCGTAAGCCGCACCGCCCGCGATCAGCATTGGCAGAAATACGCGAAAGCCGGTCGCTGCCGCGAGCACGACACCGAGCACAACGGATAACGCAAGGTCGAAGCTGGACATCGGCACCATCCGGGCTCGAAACGGTCTTCGAAGAGGCAACGTAGCGCTCAATTCCGATACGGAGAAATCGGCGAATTGATCTGCGGGAACACACCCGCCAATCCGTCGACCGGACAGATGCGACGCCAGCAGCGCCGCGGACTGACGCTCTCTGCGGAAGCCCGGGAGTCGCGACGCAGACCTGGCAAGGAAACGCAGCGCTTTCGACATCGAAGTCGAACGGAAAGCCCCGATATTACAATTACTTGTAACTGGCGGAGAGGGAGGCCGCCTCCGCCTAACTCGCGGGGCTTCGATTTGCCCCGGTAAGGCCCGGCCGAAATCCATTCAAGTCCTTGATTAACCAAGATTTATTGCCTTCCCTACCCCTCGATTTAATCCGATACTATCCGCCTTCTATCGCTTAGATTTTCGCCCTGCGGACGTAGGGCGGGACGGGAGGCAAGTCTCATGGCGAAGCGGCGGAAGCGCCGGAAAACCGGCCGGGGCCAGGACGCGCTCTCTCTCACGCTTGACCGGATCGAGCGGATGAAGACCCAAGCGGAAGCGACCGGCAAGACCGTCCGGACCCGCGACGGCAAATCGCCCGGATTGTATCTTGAGGTCCGGAGCGAGACCAACGCGTTTTGGACGCTGCGCTACGCGCGCGCCGGTAAGGAACGCTGGATGGGGCTTGGGGCGCTCTCCGCATTCGGTCTAGAGGACGCGCGGGAGCGCGCCCGCCTCGC
Source organism: Pseudorhodoplanes sp. (assembly GCF_050250235.1). Taxonomy (GTDB): domain Bacteria; phylum Pseudomonadota; class Alphaproteobacteria; order Rhizobiales; family Xanthobacteraceae; genus Pseudorhodoplanes. Next base: position 26,271 of record NZ_JBFWPA010000070.1, on the reverse strand, counting down.
CCGCCAAGCGCTGTCGGACGGGTTGGACCCAATGGCGGAGAAGCAGAAGGCAAAAGCGGAGGCGCTGAAGGCCGCCGGTAAGGCCAAGACCTTCAAGGAGGCATCCGAGACCTTCTTCAAGGAATCATCGCCCAACTGGAAAAACGCGAAGCACGTCCAACAATACACTTCGACGATGACGGATTACGTGTTTCCGAAAATCGGCGCGATGCTTGCGGACGATATAACCAAGCACGATGTCCTAGCCGTCCTCAAGCAACCGCTCGATCATAAGAACGGTGAGATGCTTTGGAACGCGCTACCGGAGACCGCGCGGCGTATCCGCTCCCGCATCGAACGTGTCTTCAACTACGCCAAGGCTCATGGCTGGCGCTCCGCAGATAATCCGGCTGCGTGGAAGGGCAATCTCGAACCGCTATTCGCTGGCGCGACCATAAAGAGAAAGAAAGGAAACTTTGCCGCGCTCGAATACGATGATTTGCCTGCGTTCGTGGCCGACCTCGCAAAGCGAGACGGCACGGCCGCACGGGCGCTCGAATTTTTGATATTGACCGCCGCGAGAACAGCGGAGGTTATCGGAGCGACTTGGAATGAAATCGACTTGGACAAGGCGCTGTGGGTCATCCCCGGCTCTCGCATGAAGATGGGCGAGGATCATCGGGTGCCGTTATCTAAGAATGCACTCGGCATTCTTAGATCGTTACCCAAGGAACGCGGCAACCCGCACGTGTTCATCGGGCCGTCCGGCGGGCGCGGCCTTTCGAATGCTGCGATGTCGGCTTTGCTAGATCGGATGGCTGGCACGACTTTCCCGCAGGCAAGCTCGATCACTGTCCACGGTTTCCGGTCTTGCTTCCGCGATTGGGCGGCCGAACGCACCAACTATCCGAGAGAGGTCTGCGAGCGCGCGCTAGCCCACAAGGTCGTGAATAAGGTCGAAGCCGCGTACCAGCGCTCCGATCTTTTGGAGAAGCGCCGTCCGATGATGGAGGCGTGGGCAACCTTTGCGTATTCTCCGCCGCCCAAGGCGAACAACGTAACGCCGTTGCGGAGTGCGTGATGCTTCCCGATTGGAAAGACAATAGGGCTGTCGAGCTTTGGACAAATGACAAGCTCGATATTCTGGAGGCTTGGAATAGCCGTCAGCACAGAGAGCTAGCGTATCACTCGGAAGAATATCAGGCATGGCGCGATGCGGGTGGATGGGAGCTTCAGATTGCTGTACGCGACCGCAACCTTGAGCCGTTGCGGAAGGCGTTCCCGGCTCTCGCTCAAGCCGACCTCCTCAAGCTTCCCGACCTCATTCAAGGGCAAAACGCTCCGAAGCCGTGCGACCTCGACCACGTTGTTGAGGATGTAAAGCGCATCCGCGCAATCTGGAAATTGAAGTTCAAGCGGACCCAGCGCCGGGGATTGTGGTCAGCGGAGGAAATTGCCGCCCGCCGCTGGACGCCGCCGTACCCTGAAGACACTTTTGAAGAACGTCTCGCGTCGATGCGTGCCAGCTTGCATAACGCTCTACATCCCGGCGGCCGCAAGCCGATAGGCTCCCGCCGAGTTTCCGCGTCCCATAGCTGATGCGTCGCGCTTTTTTGAATCTCTAGAACCCGCTCTCCTTCGCTACCGGCGGAACGCTTCCGCCCGAACAGCGAAGGAGTATGCGTGATGGAGACGAACGCAGTCCGGCCTACAAGGGCGATGGAGATTGTCAGCCTCAAGCCCACGGCGTTTTACGAGCACGTTGCCAACTACTTGGTCCCGCAACCCGGCAACATTTCCGATGGCGGGAAAGCTCGCATCTATTTCAACCACGAGCTTCAGTTGTTCTTGAAGTATCGAGAGGAGGCGCGCGACGGTGCGATCAAACCCGGCATGTCGTGGCTCGAATATCACGAGCGCTGGAAAGCGAAAACTAACGGCACTCCGCTCGATAAGGAAAAAATCAAGGCGCACTACGAATTTCTTGAGCTGAAGAAAGCCGGGAAGATCGCCGAGAACGTCTGGTTCACAACTTGGCTCGCTACGCGATGACCAAGAAGCCATTGGACGGCGCAACGCCACTCGGATCGCGCTGGCTCTATGTCGATAGGATCGGCACGGAGTTCTGGTTTAAGTCCGACCCGCCCCACTTGCCCTCGATGGAAGTGGTCATCATCGAACAACCGGACGGCTCATACTGGCAACTCGCCTTTATGCCCCGGATCAAGATGCGCGACATGGAGACGTTCGCGCCGCCATACGGCAAGCGGTGGGTCTTTGCTGAGGACCGGAGCTATGTCGGCGTGTGGAAGCGCCGCACATCGAAGAAATTCCTCAAGCAGCAGGAGATGCTGTGATGGGTGCCTTCAAGAAGCTCCAGCTTGAACTGCAATTGCAACGAGAGCGGCCGCAAGTCGAAGGGCTTGAGGCTATCGCGGAAATTGTCGGTGGAACGGTCGATGGCGTATTCGTCCGCATCCAAACCGACAAGATAGACGCGGCGGTCAAATTCGATTTGTCCAACGTCGCGGATTTCTTCATCTATGCGGTCAACGCCGGGACGCGCCGGCAAGTCCAAGCATACATCCGCTCTCGCTTGAAGGATGCGGAACTAGATTTAGACGCTCAAGACGCTCAGCGCCGGGAGAAGAACGCGGAGCGCGCTCAGCAAATTTGGAATGAGGCGCTACCGGCCACAGGGACGCTTGTTGAGTCCTACCTCCGCCATCGCGGGATAATCATCCCGATACCTGACGCCCTCCGGTTTCACCCGAAAGTTTGGAATCAAGAGAAGAAGGAGCGCTACCCCGCGATGATCGCATATCGAACCGGGCCGAATGGCGGCTTCGGCGGCATTCACCGTACCTGGCTGAGTGGAAACGGGCGCGACAAGCTCCATGTCCATGCTCCCCGTAAAGACCTCGCCTCGATAGTCGGTAGCACGATCCGCCTCGCTCCGGTGTCCGAGGAGCTTGCGGTTGGCGAAGGTATCGAAACCGCGTTGTCATGCCCGCAGCTTTGCGACGGGCTTCCCGCCTGGGCCGCTGGCAGCGCCTATACGCTCGAACACGCCGTGCTGCCGCCAGAGGTCCGCAAGGTCTCACTCTTAGAGGATCAAGACATTGACGGGATGTATGCGTGTCGAGAGGCGCGCTTTCGCTTCAACCAAGAAGGCCGCGCGGTGCGGATTATCCGTCCCAGTATCGGCAACGATCTGAATGATGAGGTGATGAGTCATGGTCGATAAGTCGGACAATTACAAAGAGAAGGTAATGCGACCGATACTCGTCAGCGACAACGTGTCCGACATGGTCGATGCGATTCAGGCGGCGATTGTAGAGGCGAAGCTCCCGGTGCTGCGGCGTAGTAATGCGCTTGTAGAGCCGCTCTACGATCCACGGCCGATACGGAAGGGGAGCCCGGAAAAGACGCAGGTCACAATCTTGCGACGGCTGGATGCGAGCCAGCTTCGCCACATAGTCACGAAACACGCGGCGTTTTTCGAGAAGGAGAGACAGAACAAGACCAAGGTCCGTGTGATGGCTCCGCTAGACCCGTTCAATACGCTGATCGGCCTCGGTCACTATCACTCCGGTATCCGTAACGTATCCGGCGTCATCGACGCCCCGACGATGCGGCCGGACGGAACGATATTGTCTGAGCCGGGATATGACGAGGCGACCGGCCTCTGGCACTACCTAGACCCGTATCTTGGATCCATCGAGGTTCCGAAGAAGCCGACAAAGAAGCAGGCTCAAGCCGCGCTGGACAAGCTGAAGGCCCTTCTGGCGGAGTTTCCGTTTGCGGATGAGCGTTTGGACCTCTCGGTGGCGCTTGCTGCGATCCTGACGGTTGTGGCGCGCGGCGCGTTCCCTACGGCCGTTGCGTTCATGGTCACGGCGTTCGCGGCCGGGTCCGGCAAGGGCTATCTCGTGGAGTTGATAACGTCCATCGCACGCGGCCGTAAAGTGGTCCCCATCTCAATGGGCGAGAACGAACGCGAGTTTTCGCTGAGGTTGTCGGTCGCACTAATGGAAGGGCATTCGATCATCAGCGTCGATAACTGCGCGCAGGGGCAGGAGGTCGGCGGCGATTTTCTATGCACCATGATCGCTGAAGGCTGCGCCGCGCCGCGCATCCTCGGCAAGAGCGAGATGCCGCAATGCGACTGGAACGGGACGATCTTTATCAACGGTAACAATATCAGCTATCGCGGCGACATGGTCCGGCGCGGACTCATCATCAATCTCGATGCGCAGATGGAGCGGCCGGAAACTAAGGTCTACAAACGGCGGCCGGTCGATGAGGTCATCAGGAACCGCGCGGAATATATTGCCGCTGCGTTGACCGTTGTGCGTGCTGCATTCGTCAGCGAGGAGGCGCGGGGGATAAAGTTGAATCCGTTGAACGGGTTCGAGGGCTGGTCGCAATTCATCCGCCGTCCTCTGGTGTGGCTAGGGGAACAAGACCCCATCGACTGCATCGAAAAGGTCCGCTCGGTTAGTTCTGCCTACAGGGATACAGCGGCAATCCTTGAAGTCAGCGAGCGGCTGATGGCGAAGAAGAAGGGCAAGGGGAAAGGGTGGCGCGCTGCGGAATTGTTGAAGACCGTTTCAGACCTCGGGCTGGAGACTGAGGAGCGCGAGTTGTTTGAAGCGGCTTTCCCGGCCCGCGTCGGTGGCATCGATGCCGTTGGCTTCGGTAAGTGGCTAAGCAAGAACCGTGGCGGGATATACGGCGGCCGTCGATTGGACTGGGACCCCGATCAGGGCGGAGCGTCGGTCAACAAGGGCCGCTTGTGGGTCATTGCCGAAGCCGTCGGATAGCGGAGGGAGGGTAGGGTTGATTTGAGACGTAGAGGGGGAAGGAAAACTATATTGCTCCCCCGCGTAGTATAAAAATTACCCCTACCCTCCCATACTTATTTCCTCCCCTTTCGGCCCGAAAACATGGCCGCGAACAAGGCCCAGCACCCAATAAAAATCGAAGGTAAGGCGGCTCCTCTCTCCGCCGGACTGCGTAGCATTCAGATTTATTTTTGTGGCTTTACTTCGCCTTGCTACGCCTTCATCCGTTATGCCCTACGTCTCGCCCTACGTCTTCACTAGCCATCGGCCGCGAAAAACCCGATCTTTCCGGGTATGGGCAAAACGAAAACGGCCAGACCTCGGAACGGTATCGCCCCGCCATCGGCCGCGAACCGGAGCCGCATCACGAACGGCAAGACCCTATTGCCCGGCATCGACGGCAGGTCCGCATTGGCCCGGCGCTTCCGGGATATTGCCGGGCAGGTCGCATCCGACCTCGGCGGCGCTGAACGGCTATCCGAAGTCAAGCTTCAATTGATCAGAAGGTTCGCCGGTGCGGCCGCTCTCGCTGAGCAACTTGAAGCGAAGCTCGCCAACGGTCAATCGGTCGATGTCGCAGAGCACGCGGCGCTCACCAGTAGTCTCGTGCGCATCTCCTCTCGCATCGGTCTGACGCGCGCGATGAAGAAGGTGCCGGACCTTCGCGACTACATCGAGGGCAAGGCGTCCATCGACGACGGTGACGGTGACGAATGAAGCCCCTCGTCACCATACGCAAGGCGCTCGATGACCCGGCTCTACTCGGTGGCATCCTTCCGGGCGACACGTGGCGAGCGTGGCGCGTCCTTCTCACCGCAACGATGGGCGAGAAGCTGACGACACCGGAGCGCGCGATCTACAAGACCTTCACAGGTCGCGACAAGGAACCACCATCCCGCGTCGATGAAGCCGCATTCGTTGTCGGCCGTCGCGGTGGCAAGTCTCGATCAATGTCCACGCTGGCGACCTACATCGCGGGATTATGCGATCACTCCGACAAGCTCGTGCCCGGTGAGCGCGGCGTCCTCCTTTGTATCGCCCCCGACCAGCGACAGGCGGCCATCACCCTCAATTACACGGCCGCCGCATTCGAGCGGTCGAAGATGCTCCGCCAGTTGATCGAGGATCGAACGGCTGACACCCTACGCCTCAAGAACGGAATTGACATCGAGGTCCGCGCTGCGAGCTTCCGTCGCTTGCGAGGTCCGACCTTCATTGCCGTGCTCGCTGACGAAGCCGCGTTTTGGTTTTCAAGCGACACCGGAAGCGCGAATGCCGACACCGAAATCTTGAACGCTGTCCGCCCCGGTCTCGCGACCACCGGTGGCCCGCTGATCATCGGCTCCTCCCCGTATGCGCGGCGTGGCGAGCTTTGGAGCTTGTACAAGGCAAACTACGGCCCAGACGGCGACCCGCGTATCATCGTTGCCCAAGGCGCATCCCGCGACTTCAATCCGAGCTTGAGCGAAGCGGTAGTATCCCGCGCTTACGCAAGGGACCCTATCGCCGCATCTGCCGAATATGGCGGCCAATTCCGCGCCGACATCGAGAGCTTGCTGACGCGCGAGGCGGTCGAAAGCGTCGTGTCGCCCGGCGTGTATGAGAGACCTTTCCTTTCAGGAAGGGTCTATGTCGCATTCTGCGACCCGGCCGGTGGATCCGGTAAGGATTCAATGACCTTGGCTATCGGTCACCGCGAAGGCGAGGGAATCATTGTCGATGCGATCCGGGAGCGGCGACCACCATTCTCGCCAGAGCAGGTCGTTGCCGAGTTTTGCGCGCTCTTGAAATCGTACCGGGTCGCAAAGGTGACGGGCGATAGGTTCGCAGGCGAGTGGCCACGCGAAGCGTTCAGAAAGCACGGTGTCGCTTACGATCCAGCAGCGGAGCCGAAGTCCAACTTGTACCGGGACCTTCTCCCCGCGATCAACAGCAAGCTCTTGGACCTCCTCGACCACGACAAGCTCATCAATCAGCTTGTGAGCCTTGAACGCAAGACCGCGCGCGGCGGTCGCGAGAGCATCGACCACCCGCCCAACGGCCATGATGACGTAGCGAATGCGGTTGCCGGCCTCGACTCGGTGCTAAGCAAGAAGCATTTGTCATACGACGACACGTTGTCGTGGGTTGATTCCAAGTCGATGACCGAACGCCACGCAAGTATCGAAGCCTTCATGAAAGCTACTGCCCCCAAAAGCGCCGCCCTCAGAGGCGGCGCAATCATTATGGAGAGATAGATGACCACTCTGAAGAAAATCGAACCGGAAGCCGATGGCGTCCTGAAGGACGGCCAGACAATTCACTTCCGCCCGATGATGATGGACACAAACGGCACTGCCGTTAGTGTTCACCAGCACTCCGCTGTCCTGACGGACGAACAACGCAAAGCTGCGGAAGCTCGGATCAAGGCCCATGACGCCAAGCTCTCGAATGCTTGGCGTAATCCGCCCGCGCAGCACATTCCGCAGGACCTGTCGAAAACACCGCCTGAGGTCGTCAAGCCGGTAGCGTTCGGTGACGGCAAGCCGGTCAACCTTGATCAGATGCAAGCGACCAACGAACGCCGTTACGCGGCGCGGATTTCTGAGATGTGGCGTAACCCGACCAACTAAGGAGTCAGATAATGCTTACCACCGCCCCAACATCGAAAGTCGTCACGCGCGAAAGCGCGCTGCCGAAATGCGCGCAAAAGCGGATCGCTCAACTGCGAGCGCTGGTCGATGATTTCGAGGCCGTCCGGACGAACCTCCAGAAGCGCGCGAACAGTACCATGCCGGATGAATTGTTGGAGCGCGAAGAAGTCAACAAGCGCATCATCGCCAACAATGCAAACCTGAGCTATGCCAAGGGCCTGCTCAATTCGGTCGATCAGTGGCTGAAGGCTTCCGGCGCGCTCCACCATGTCGTGCCGACTCAACTTAAGGAAGCTCCGCCAGTAATGGTCGGCACAGAAGACATCGGCCGCATCGAGAATATCCGGAAGGAGATCAAACGTATCAAAACTGATTCGCTTGATATCGCGCGCGCTCCCTTGCCTTTCAAAATGATCGAAGCTGAACTCAAGATCATCGTGAACAAGTGGGCCTCGGAAGGCGAGCCGCGCGTGGAGGTCGATCAGGCTAAGGGTCACGTCAACGCGCGCTGGGGCGCTGCGGTGCCCGCTAGCTACAAGATCATGGCATGGCTCCATCCTGATGTCATGCTTGAGAAGCTCGTTTCTCAAGCAAGAACGCAAGCCGATGCTCGCGGCACTCCGATGTCGCCTGATCAGAAGGCCGAAGCGCTGGAGGCGCTCAATGAGCGCCTACAACGCTTTGAGCTTGAAGAGGTCGCGTTGATTGACCTTCTGATCGAGCGAGGCGAACCAGGGATTCAGCATCGGCTCGACGTTTCCCCCGCAGCCTTGTTGGGGGTCAGAGAGCCGAAAGGCATCATGCGTTCGGCGTTGGTTGCTTGAGCTTCCCGTCGCGAGACGGGCGCGGCTTTGGCGTTTGCGCCGCGTCCTCCAAAGCAAGCGCCTCCGGTCTCGCGTTGTCTTGGAGCGGGACGGCGGTCAAGTCGTGAGTGACCGTCTCATAGAAACAACCGCGACGGCGCATGGCTGTCTCCTTGCAGCGCGATGCGCGATGGCGATTGACGGTCGCCATACCCGGCAGGTGAAAGCCTGCCGGGACCATTCTTGACGGCAAGGCAGGACGAACAAGGTGGACCCCTTTGTTATGATCTTCTTCCTCGTGGCAGGCGCGATCGCAATTGCATACTTGGTTTCTTGACGACGTGAGCTGGCACATCGAGGCTGATCCGCGCAGTCTTGATCATGACCTTCACAGTACGCTCAGGTTGAGCGACCTTTTCGACATTAACGCGAATGATCCGATCTCTCGTTGTGCGCATCGCGCGCTCCCTATCCGTTTATAGCGCTCAGAGCATTTTCAAATTCGATTGTCAAAATAAGAACGGCTGAATTGGTTAAGAAGCTTCACGTTCGCGGAACGTCGAAAAATATTTTCAAACTCTCAACGGGCACTATCGGACCTAGGTGACGCTCACCGGGCCTTATCGGACAATCCGCGCCGCGTTGACCAAAAGAGCAAGCATCTCCAATCCTTGCGCACGGTCATTCCGACCGGCGTGAAGGAGTATGTGAGATGTCAGGCCACCAAAACAAACAGGATGCGAAGTTGAAATTCGAACGCATCGCGACGAAGTTCAACGTTCGTAAGGATTCAATTCGCGCGGCAACCCTGAAACGACTTTCCGTAGGTCCCGCCGAGCTTTCGACAAAGGAGGAGGCGGCGCTGCCGTATCTTCGACGGCGCGGAAGGGTTGCCGGGTACGAAATCGTGCTCGCCGACAACGGCCGATACGCGTTGAAAGCGAAGCGCAAGGCGATCTGACGAGGAAGGCCCGGCGCGACATCGCCGGGCTACTCCTTCAAGCTTCATTCCAGTACTTTTCCGCAGCAACGAGAAATTTAGCGCAATTCTCGGCCGGCCACGTCACTTGACTATTACCGAGAAGATAGAACTGTTCATTCGCACAAAGAAACTTCGTACGATCGGCCTGCAATAGCCACACCAACACATCGCGAAAATTCTGTTGTTCTGTACCGCCAAATTTAGGTTCTGGCACGTTATAGAGCATGCCCTCAATAAAGTAGGAGGGGGCCAGTCCGTCGGCAATTATCAGCTTTTCAATCATCGTGTTGCGAAGGTTCTTGAATATTCGCACGGTGTGCTTGAACCAGCTACGAGTATTCTGATGTTTGGTCGTGCAATTGTCGCTGTGCAACTCCGGATAATTGTCGACACGAGTGCCATCTGGCAAAAAGAAGCAAATGCCTTCCGCTACTCTAGGATTGCCGATTGCTGGGAACGTGTAATAGCGCTTGAGCTTTGCACAAACTAAAACATCCGCATCGCGCCTGTTGCCGTTACCCTTGATGAAGATCGCCTTCTTGCCAGGCTTGACGTCGCTTCCATACTTCTTAGTCAACCATTCAACTACCGAGCGCCGGAACTCCGCTAGCGTGTAGGTGCCCGGCGATCTTTGCGCTTGATAACGGGCCTTTTCATCCGGAGACAGATAATCGAGGTCGGTAAAAAATATGGAGTCGAGCCGGACTACAACGTCAACGTCACTGTCGCCGTAGACATTCGTATCATTCTTATATGAACCCTGAAGGAATATCGCAAAATCCTTCAGGTAGTATGGCGACAACGGGTCATTCAAAACCGTCTTCAGCGTGTCGTATGTCGCGGTGAACTGTGCGGTCGGCCCCGGTTTTGACCATCTTTGAAGTTGATCCTCTGAAATCGGCATTTGGTAAGTCTCCTACAAAAGAAAGTCTTTGAGCGTCGCTTCATGCTTGGCGAAAGACTCGCTTCCGCGCTGACGTAGAATGTTCAATTTCTTCATGTTGTGCTCAAACAGGTCTGTAGCCATCTCCGGCTGCTCGAACGTGTCGCTTATCCGAACGGTCGGGATTTGCTTGAAGAGAATATGACGCAGCTGATCCATCGACTGCGTGTTGATTTCGAGCGTCTTTTGTAAGAGCTGGACGCTCAGTAATTTCTGGTACCAGCGAGTTTTTGTGAACCAACTGTACTTTGGTGCGGGGTAGACACCGACACCGACGCTCACAACGCGGATTAGCTCAGGAGCAAGCTTAAGAGCCATGATCGCGTCGGCAATCGCGTAGAGAGTGGGATTGTTCGCGCAATAGCCGCCGTCGATTAGCTCGACAATGTCGCCATGTTCGGTTTTTACGATCTTCCGCTCGAAGAACGGGAACGCTGAACATGACGCCTGCACGGCGTCGGAAATCGTAACTCCAAAGCCGGGCGCGAATGTTCCCATTCGGCCGTGTGCCTGCTCGATGCTAGTCTTAAAGATCATGGGGCGCTCGATAACCCACTTCGTGGTGACGATTCCCATCCCGGTTTTCATTTTGTCGAACTTGTCATTCTTGAAAACTTCGGATCCAAGCTTTGCAAGCGCGCGCGATTTGTCTGCCGGCGATTTCATCTGCATGATCACGGGCACATACTTTTCGTAAAGCGCGCTGATCTCTTTGACCGACTTACCAATTCCAAGAAGCGCAGCAATTATGGCGCCAGTGCTCGTTCCAAAAATAAGATCGAACCGCTCACAAAGCGGCGCGCCGACCATGCCTTCGATCTCGCGAAGCACTCCAAGGGTGTAGAAGCCTTTCGCGCCTCCGCCGTCGAGACTCAGAATGCGGCATGGTTTTTCCGCGGAGAACTCCGCCATTGAATCCCCTCCAGATAATGGAAAGCCCGGCGCTAAGGCCGGGCTTAGTTTTAGGCGGCGCGAGTGCCGAGCAAAAAGTTCGCGGAGTTTCCGTCGAGCTGCTGCCACGCGGCCTCGCCGGTCATGCCGGTGACGAGCAAGCCGTCGTTCGCGTCGATATGCTTGGCAAGATCATCACGGATCGCGACGGCCGTAGCCTGCGTCTCGATGATCCATGCGGACTTCAGAACGCGAACTGCTCGCCATTCAGCGAGGCGCTTGTAGAGATTGTCGTAGTTCCGCCCCGGTTTCCGGAGGTCGTAATTCACCTGATAGCGCGACATAGTTGTTCACCACGTCTTGCGCCGGGCTTGACCGAGGAGTCCCCAACTGATTCTATGGGGCGTTCGCTCTCCAGAGACCGCAGCCCGGCTAAGGGGTTTCGCGGTACGGAAAGCTAGAAGCCGCCACGGGTACCAGCCTTGGCGGCTTCATGCTTTTCCGCGTCGGGTGCTATCAGGCCGAGTCTTACCGCCGCTGTCAACCCGTAGTAGTTCCATCGGTCTTGTCCACAAGACTTATGCACAATCGGGTTGATTTCGCCGCGAATCAGGTCGGCCGCTCGTCGTCCGGTCCGAGGGTTGCTTCTCTTTGGTCGCCGGGGCCCAACCGGCACGTTTTTCCGGCCTGGACAACTCTCGTAGTGGTCCGAAGAACGCATGTGCGTACGGGCCTTAGAATTGGCCGACCAAACGTAGGGCGAAACGAGGGGCGAACCTCAAAAATCGGAAATTATTCAATTATTTCAAAGGTATCTGGCGGAGAGGGAGGGATTCGAACCCCCGATACCCTTGCGAGTATGCCGCATTTCGAGTGCGGTGCTTTCAACCACTCAGCCACCTCTCCGCGGGGCCGACGGAGGGCAAACACCCTCGGACGGGGCGTTACTTAGCCAAGGAGTCTGAACGAAACAAGGGTCAATGGCCGGCGCTGATGATCCGCTCGCTGCAGTCCTGGATATTCGACCCGCAAATGCCGCACCCGGCGCACCAGCCGATCGAAGCCGTTCACGCCCATCCGGTGCGGCGTCTCCGCATTTTGCCGCCTTTTCCTGCATCGCCGGATTTGGCCAGCGCTGCAGCAATCGAAAAGCCGGTGTGAAGCGATGGCAATTGCAAATTCAGGAACCAGTCATGACGCCCGCGCCTTGTCGCTTTCGCCGGCCAGCTGTGCGCGCATCGCTTGAATCCGTGCTGCCAGAAAATCGGCGAAGGCGCGCACATGCGGTGCGGACCTGACGTCCTCCCGCACGATCAGCCACATCTCCGAATCCAGCTCTTCGACCGGCGGCAGACAGCGCACCAGTTCCGGGTCGGCGTCGCCGATCAGACAGGGCAGCATGGCGATGCCGAGACCGGCCTTCAATGCGGAGACGAGATTGCCGAGGCTGTTGCTGCGCGCGCTCACCCTGGAATTCGGCGCCGCCCGTATCAGGAAGAGCGGAGCGGGGCGGCCTGCAAGCGCGCCATCGATATCGAGGATCGGATGACCGTCGAGTGTGTCGACCGATGCCGGCGCCCCGTGTTCTTCGGCATAGGAGGCGCTGCAATACACGCTCCAGGTCACATTCGGCAGACGGCGCGCGACAACACCTGCGCCGTCCGGCCGCGATCCTGTGCGCAGGGCAATGTCGGCGTCACCGCGTGCAAGGTCGAAGCGGCGATCGTCAGCGAACAGCTCGACCACAATGCCGGAATGCTGCTTGCGAAAATCCGCCAGCAAAGGCGCCACGAGCTGGCTCGCGAGTGCCTCGCTGGTGGTGAGTCGCACGCGGCCGGAAAGCTGGCGTTGCTCCGCACCGATCGCAATCTCAAGCGCCGTGACCTCGTCCTCGATGCGACCCGCGACCACCGTCATGCGCGCCCCGAGTGGCGTCGGATGATAGCCGCTCTGCCGGCGTTCGAAGAGCGTCTCGCCGATGACGGCCTCCAGTTGGGTGATGCGCCGCATCACCGTGGTCTGATTGACGCCGAGTGCCTGCGCTGCGCGCAGCGCCGATCCCGCTCGCGCCACAGCGAGGACGAAGCGAAGGTCCGACCAATCGATCATGTTGCATCCTGCAAAAATGCAGAATGACTTGGCAAGAACGCTGATTGTTGCGGGTCACCGCCGAACCTATCTCAGCCGCATGGGCGAATAAACAATCACCAGCGAAATCAGAGTCTTGCCGGTCAGGTCGATGGCCGCGCCACGCCCTGATCTGCCCCCAACTCCGGCTCCGCATTGCGGACCTGAACGAAGTCATGCGCATCGCGAATGCGCCACGGATGGAGTCTGCCATGACCGATGTTGTCATTCCCCGCCCCGTCAAGGAATTGAGTGTGGCGGCCCGCGTCCGCCAGTTCGCCATCCGCCTTGCGGAGGCGATCGAATGCGCACTGGTTGCCGGCAAGGTTCAGCGCGAGTTGAACGCGCTGCCGGACCTGATGCTGCGCGATATCGGCCTCAACCGCAGCGACATACAGTTCGTTGCCGCTGCGCTGGCCTCGGGCAAGAGTGATCAGACGCGCCCGGCCGCCGATCGGGTCAACCGCAGCACGGCCCGGCGAAGACTGTATCACAGCCGTGACGGCCGTCCGGCGCCTTTCGCCATGTTTCGCATGCTGTTCGCCGCGGCCGCTGCATTCTACGTGGCGTGCGCCAGCCCCGACGCCGGTCTCGCGCAGGATGCGCAGATCAGGCGCGGCCAGTATCTCGTGACGCTCGGCGGCTGCAACGATTGCCATACGCCGGGCTATTTCTTTGGAAAACCGGACATGGCGCGCTTTCTCGGCGGCTCGGAAGTCGGATTCGAGATTCCCGGTCTTGGCGTCTTTCACGGCCCCAATCTGACGCCCGATCCGGAAACCGGGCTCGGTGCCTGGTCGGCAGAGCAGATCGCCATCGCCATCACCAGGGGCCGGCGGCCCGACGGGCGCGAGCTTGCGCCGATCATGCCCTGGCACGCTTTTGCGAGCCTGACGGCGCAGGATGTGCGTGCCATCGCCGTCTATCTCAAGAGCCTGAAGCCGGTGAAGAACAAGGTGCCGGGTCCGTTCGGTCCGAATGAGCAGCCGACCTCGTTCGTGATGAAGATCGTGCCGCCGCAAGCGGCGACAGAGGGTTCGTCAGCAAGGTGACCAAAAGATCGCCGGCGGAGCCGCCGGCCTCCGCTCCGCGGGATGGCGGGCAGCTGGCGCCGTGGAAGTGTGGGAGCTTGGCGCTCCCGGCTCCTGCACGTGTCGTAAAGGACTGCCCATGGTATATTCGCTCCGTGCCGATTATCGACATCCGCGATTTGCCAGACGATCTGCATCGCAAGCTTAAGGCGCGCGCAGAACGATCAGGCATGTCGCTGTCCGACTACCTGTTGGCAGAGGTCAGGAAGATTGCGGAGCAGCCGACACTTGACGAGTTGAAGGAACGTTTGCGACGCCGCGCTGCGCTTGCCGCACTAAAAGACATGCCGAAACCTTCCAGCGTCGAGGATCGCGATCCGATTGAAGTGCCTACGCGCGAACGCGACTGATGGCAGGTACTCTCGGTCGACACCCAAGTCTCGACGACCGACCTCACAGCCCGAACAGCGCCTCCGCATTCTTCCCCGCGATCCGCCTCGCCTGATCGGCGGGCAGCGCGTTGACCCGCGCGAGGCAGCCGATCATGTCGCCGATATTGTGCGGATAATCCGAGCCGTAAAGGACGCGGTCGGGCGAGCCCGCCACCGAGATGCAAAGCTCAAGCGCACGCGGATCGTACAGGACGCTGTCGTACCAGATGCGCTGCAGGTAGGCGGAAGGCTTGTCCTTGATCACCTCGGAGCAGCCCGGGATCATTTCCCAGCAGCGGTCGAGCCGGCCCGCCAGATAGGGCAGCGTCGCGCCGCCATGCGCCGCGATCAGCTTGATGTTCGGATATGTGTCGAGGAAGCCCGAATAGATCATGCGCACGAAGGCGAGCGTGGTGTCGCACATGAATCCGACCGGCGGAATCATGTTGAATTCGTCCATGTGCTGTTCGCGCACGCCCTGCGGCGCGCCGGGATGCACCAGCACCGGCAGTCCGAGCCTGTCGATCTCGGCCCATACCGGGGCAAATTTCGGATTAGTGAGGTCCTCGCCGTCGATGTTGGCGATCACCATCACGCCGACCGCGCCGCGCTGGACGCAGCGCGCCAGTTCGGCCCTGGCGTCGTCGGCATATTGAAACGGCAGCGACGCGAACCAGCGAATCCGGTCGGGCTTCGCGCGCTGCTGCTCGGCCATCGAATCGTTGACCATCTGCGCGGCCTTGAGCGCCACCTCGCGGCCGCCCCAATAGGCGTTCGGGCAGGTCAGCGAGACGATGGCGACATCGACCCTGGCCTCGTCCATCTTCCTGATGCGCAGTTCGTAATCCCACATGCCCGGAAACAGCGTCATGAACGGCGCATCGTAGAGATGCACCGCGTCCTGTCCGGCCTTGGTCTTCTTCAGTGTGTATTTGCCGGTGCCGTTGGCACGCAGTAGCTCAAGGTAGTCGAGCGTGAGCATGTGGGTATGGACGTCGATCACCGGCATGGATGTTTCCTCGGATTTCTCAGGCCGTTGTTCAAGCCATGTTTGCTTGGCGCACCCTGCCTGAACGAGCGCCCGTTGGTTCCGCGCGCGCCGCCTTACTCTGCCTGCTCGCTGAAGGTCGCACGATAGGGATGCGCCGGGTAGACGCCGAGAATCTTCGTTTCCTTGGAGAAGTATTCCAGTTCCTTCAGCGCCAGCGTCACGTTGTGGTCATCAGGGTGACCCTCGATGTCGGCGTAGAACATGGTGGCGAAGAAATTGCCCTCGATCATGTAGCTTTCGAGCTTGGTCATGTTGACGCCGTTGGTCGCGAAACCGCCCATCGCCTTGTAGAGCGCGGCCGGGATGTTGCGCACCCGGAAGATGAAGGTGGTGACCACGGGCCCGTTGCCGGGCTCCGCCCATTTGGCTTCGCGCGCCAGCACGATGAACCGCGTCGTATTGTGCGATTCGTCCTCGACATCCTCGGCGAGGATGTCGAGCCCGTAAATCTCGGCCGCGAGCCGCGAGGCGATGGCCGCGCAGGTCTTGTCGCCGCGTTCGGCGACTTCGCGCGCGGAGCCCGCGGTGTCGGCGGCGACGATCGCCTTCACCTTCAGCTTGCGGATGATGTTGCGGCACTGACCGAGCGCATGGACATGGCTCTCGACGGTCTTGATGCCATCGAGCGTCGCGCCCTTCGGCGCCATCAGTTGATGCTTCACCGGCAGGAACCACTCGGCGACGATATGCAGCCCCGAGCGCGGCATCAGATGATGGATGTCGGCGACACGTCCGGCGACCGAGTTTTCGATCGGGATCATGGCCAGCGCCGCCTCGCCGTTCGCCACCGCGGCAAACGCATCCTCGAAGGTCGCGCAAGGCATCGGCTCGAAGTCGGGATAGGCCTCGCGGCAGGCCAGGTGCGAGTTGGCGCCGGGCTCGCCCTGGAACGATATTCTCTTCTTTGTCATGGGCGTCGTTAAGCCTTGCAGATATGGGAGGTCAACGGCCGAGGAGCCGGCGCGCGGTTTCGAGATCCTCCGGGGTGTCCACGCCGAGCGGCACCGAGGAGACGATCGAAGCATCGATGCGCATACCGTCTTCGAGTGCTCGTAGCTGTTCGAGCTTCTCGCGTTTTTCGAGCATGGACGGCGGCAGCGAGACGAAGCGCTCCAGCGCAGCGCGCCGATAGGCATACAGACCGATATGGTGGTATAATGGTCCGTCGCCGTAAGGTGCGGTAGCGCGTGTGAAATACAGCGCGCGCAACCTGTGTGCAGCAATGGGTGAGCCAACGATCTTCACGACATTGGGATTCGTGCGCTCGTCCTCCCTGACGATCTCGGCGGCCAGCGTGCCGATATCGACTGCCGGATCGTCCAGCAGAGCGACCGCCGAACGCAGATCGTCTGCCGCGAGCGTCGGCAGATCGCCCTGGACATTGACCACCACCCCGATCCGGCCGTCCGCATCGGCGATCTGAAGCGCCTCGAAAATCCGGTCGGAGCCGGAGGCATGGTCGGCGCGGGTCATCAGGGCACGGGCGCCGGCCTTCTCGACCGCGGCAAGGATGGGCTCGGAATCGGTCGCGACCACCACCTCGCCGAGCCTCGCGGCTTCAGCGCGCCGGATCACGTGCTCGATCATCGGCTTGCCGGCGATGTCGGCGAGCGGCTTGCCGGGCAGCCGGGTGGCGGCCATCCGCGCCGGGATCAGGATCAGGACATCGGTTCTTGGCATGGATGCAGGAGGTGTTTCGGGGTGAGCCCGGTCCCACCATTGTCGCAGGGATGGGTCCGCTTATACGGGTTGCCACCCGTGGCGCAAACCGGCTAATGGTGCGCCGCCGTGCGGGTTTCCCGTGCGCTTTTCACGATCACGGGCTGCTGCGGAGCGCCGATGGACTCCTTCGAACTCAACAAGATCCTGGGCGCCTTGCTGGCGACCTGCCTTGGTGTTCTAACCCTCAACATCGCGGCGGGCGCGATTTTCGCTCCCGGCAAGGTGGAGAAGCCCGGCTACGCGATCGCGGTGCCGGATCAGTTGCCTGGCGGCACCGAAACCGCCAAGCCTGAACCGGCCGAACCGATCGCCGTGCGACTCGCCAACTCCGATCCGCAGAAGGGACAGACCGCAGCGAAGCAATGCGCGGCGTGTCACACCTTTGAAAAGGGTGGCCCGAACCGGGTCGGACCGAACCTCTATGGCATCGTCGACCGCGCCAAAGCCTCACACGAAGGCTTCAATTATTCGGCGGCCCTGAAGGCCAAGGGCGGAAACTGGACCTATGACGATCTCGACCATTTCATCGCGAGCCCGAAGACCTGGCTCCCCGGCACGAGCATGGGCTATGCGGGCCTTTCCCGCGGCGGCCAGCGCGCCGACCTGATCAACTATCTGCACACGCTCGCGGACAATCCGGTGCCCCTGCCCAAGGCGGCCGAAGCGCCCGCTGCGGCACCCAAAGCGGCCGACGCCGCTCCGGCAGCACCCCCGGCGCAAGGCGCTCCGGCAGCACCCCCGGCGCAAACCTCGCCGGCTCCGCCGCCGGCGGAGAAGCCATAAGACGCGCGTGCCAATGTTCCGCGGCCGGGCTCTGCCCGGCCGTTTTTGCATCGCGGGATGGCGTTAAACCTGAACCCACGCGCCCGCCAAAATTACCGCCTTTTAAGGCAGCGCCAGTGGGGTTATCCGTAAATCTGTCATACATAAAAGGGCAATTTGGCATTGCCCCTCCAGCGACCGGAGCCGTACCTTGAGCCTGTCCCGCCGTACCCTGATCCGTGCCGGCGCTCTCGCGCTGGCCGCCCCCGCCGCCGTCCTCGAAGGACTAGGCAACCACAAAGCGCTTGCCCAGAGTTCGGCGCCAGCCCAGACATGGCGGCACGGATTGTCGCTGTTCGGCGAACTGAAATACCCGGCGGGCTTCAAGAATTTCGACTACGTGAACCCGAAGGCACCGCGCGGCGGCGTGGTGCGCCAGGTAGCAATCGGCACCTTCGACAATTTCAATCTGGTGGTCGGCCGCGTGAAAGGCTCGATGGCGGCCGGGATTGCGAGTATCTACGACACGCTGATGGCCTCGTCGCTCGATGAGGTTTCGACGGAATACGGATTGCTCGCGGAATCGGTCAGTCATCCCGACGATTTCTCGAGTTGCACTTACCGACTGCGGGCCCAGGCGAGATGGCATGATGGCAAGCCGGTCACCGCTGACGATGTGATTTTCTCGTTCGAGGCATTCAGAAAGCACGATCCGCAACTCTCCGCCTATTATCGGCATGTTGTGAAGGCGGAGAAGACCGGCGAGCGCGACATCACCTTCACCTTCGATCAAGCCGGCAACCGCGAGTTGCCGCAGATCATCGGGCAGCTCAATGTGCTGCCAAAGCATTGGTGGGAGGGGAAGGACGAGCAGGGGCGTCAGCGCGATATTTCCCAGACGATGATCGAGCCGCCGCTCGGTTCCGGTGCCTATCGGGTGAAGGCTTTCGTCGCCGGCCGCAGCGTCTATTACGAGCGCGTGCCGGACTATTGGGGCAACGACATCAACGTCAATGTCGGAACCAACAATTTTGACGAGCTTCGATACGAATATTTTCGCGATTCCACGGTCGCACTCGAGGCGTTCAAGGCCGACACCCTCGACTGGCGCTACGAGAATAGCGCGAAGGACTGGGCGACCGCATACGATTTCCCTGCGGTACGCGACAAGCGCGTCGTTCTCGAGGAATTCGACATCCGCAACTTCGGTATCATGCAATGCTTCGCGTTCAACACGCGGCGCGACAAGTTCAAGGATCCGCGCGTGCGGCGCGCCTTCAACTACGCCTTCGATTTCGAAGAGATGAACAAGCAGATTTTCTTCGGTCAATACCGGCGCATCAACAGCTATTTCGAAGGCACCGAGCTTGCGTCCTCCGGCCTGCCCGAAGGTCAGGAACTGGACATTCTGCAGACGGTCAAAGACAAGGTTCCGCCGGAAGTGTTCACGACCGTGTTCAGCAATCCCAAGGCCGGAGACGCCGCGGCGGTGCGACGGAACATGCGCGAGGCGCTGCGTCTGTTCCGCGAAGCCGGCTGGGAAGTGCGCGAGCACAAGCTGTTCAACATCAAGACCGGCGAGAAAATGACGGTCGAGGTTTTGCTTTCGCAGCCCACCTTCGAGCGCATTGTGAGCTTCTGGAAGCCGCTGCTGGAGCGCGTCGGCGTCGACGTATCCATTCGCGTGGTAGACGCGACGCAATACGAGAACCGGCAGCGAAATTGGGACTTCGACGTGATCCTCGCATCATGGGGACAGTCGCTGTCGCCGGGAAACGAACAGCGCGGCTATTGGGGTTCAAAGGCGGCCGACCAGGTCGGCTCCCGCAACTATGTGGGCATCCGGGATGCCGCCATCGACACGCTTATCGATCGCGTGGTGTTCGCAAAGAACCGCGCCGAACTGATCGCCTCAACCCGCGCGCTCGATCGCGTGCTATTGTGGCATCATTTCGTGGTGCCGCAATGGACCTATGGCAAGGTGCGCACCGCGCGCTGGGATCGGTTCGCCCGACCCGATCCGCTTCCGAAATACGGCCTGTCGGGCTTTCCGACGGTGTGGTGGTGGGACGCGCAAAAGGCGGCGAAGGCGGGATCTCGTTCGTGAGGGCTCTCACGCGTCGCAATGTCCTCACGATCACAGCAGCGGCCGCAGGGGCGCTGACGCTCCCACGGGCAGGGCTGGCGGTCGCGCGCGAAACGCACGGCCTTTCGGCGTTCGGCGATCTCAAATATCCAGCGGATTTCGCGCATTTCGATTATGTCAATCCGAACGCGCCGAAGGGCGGAACATTTTCCCTGATCGGCACCAACCGTCTGTTCAACCAGAATTTCCTGACCTTCAATACGCTCAACAGTTATATCCTGAAAGGAGATGCCGCGCTTGGCATGGAGCGCACGTTCGCTAGCCTGATGACAAGCGCCTCCGACGAGCCCGACTCGATCTACGGCCTTGCTGCCAGGTCCGTCGAGATTTCAGAGGACGGCCTCGTCTATCGCTTTGCGCTCCGGCCGGGACTTTCGTTTCACGATGGCAGTTCCTTGAGCGCGCATGACGTAGCTTTTTCGCTCAACGTGCTGAAGGCCAAGGGCCACCCCATCATCCAGAGCCTCATGCGCGATTTCGAAGGCGCGGAAGCTCCAGACGAGATCACCGTAGTCGCGCGCTTCAAGGAGAAGCGCGGTCGTGACGTGCCTCTCTTCGTTGCCGGGATGCCGATCTTCTCGCGCCTCTATTACGGGCAGCGGCCGTTCGAGGAGACTTCCCTCGATGTTCCCCTCGGCAGCGGACCCTACAAGGTCGGTCGTTTCGAGGCTGGCCGTTACATCGAGTACGAGCGGGTAAAGGACTGGTGGGGCGCCGATCTGCCGGTCCAACGCGGACTGCACAATTTCGACGTGATCCGTTATGAGTTCTACCGCGACCGTGACGTGGCCTTCGAGGGCTTCACGGGCAAAAACTACACCTTCCGAGAGGAATTCACTTCGCGCATCTGGGCTACGCGCTACGAGTTCCCTGCAATTCGCGACGGCCGCGTGAAGCGCGATGTTCTGAAGGACGAAACGCCGTCCGGAGCCCAAGGATGGTTCCTCAACACGCGACGGCCGAAATTCCAGGACGCAAGGCTGCGCGAGGCGCTGATCTACGCCTTCGACTTCGAGTGGACCAACCGCACGATCATGTACGGCTCCTACGACCGGACCCATTCCGTGTTCCAGAATTCCGACCTGATGGCGACCGGCAAACCTGGGACCGAAGAACTGAAGCTGCTCGAACCGTTCCGCGGCAAGGTGCCCAACGAGGTGTTCAGTGAGCCCTTCGTCCCGCCGGTGACGGATGGTTCGGGTCAGGATCGCAACCTGCTGCGTCATGCCACGCGGCTTCTGAACGAGGCCGGCTATCCGGTGAAGAATGGCAAGCGCGTGACGCCGCAAGGCAATCGCATGACAATCGAATTCCTGCTGGAGGAGCCGAGCTTCCAGGCGCACCACATGCCGTATATCAAGAACCTCGGGGTTCTCGGGATTGATGCGAACGTGCGGATGGTCGATCCGGTGCAACTGAAAGCCAGAACCAACGAGTTCGATTTCGACGTGGTGATCCAGCGTTTCGGCTTCTCGACCGTCCCCGGCGAGTCGCTACGATCCTATTTCTCTTCGCGCGCCGCCGCAGTCAAGGGCTCCCAGAATCTGGCCGGCATTTCCGATCCGGTCGTCGATTCGCTGATCGATCTGATCGTTTCGGCGCCAACGCGACCGGAACTTGTGACCGCCTGCCGTGCCCTCGACCGGGTCATCCGCGCCGGCCGCTACTGGGTGCCGCACTGGTACAAGGCATCGCACTGGATCGCCTATTGGGACGTGTTCGACCGGCCCGCGCAGGGCAAGCCGAAATTTGCCCGCGGCATTCCTGAGACATGGTGGTACGATCCCGCCAAGGCGAGGCAACTGGAGCAACGGGGATAGCGTTCTGGCTGTACAGGGTTCCCGCTTGACTGCAAGATCGCCATGATGGGCCGAACGACATGAGCGCCTATATTGTTCGCCGCCTTCTGCTCATGATCCCGACCCTGTTTGGGATCATGCTGGTATCGTTTGTTGTCATCCAGTTCGCACCCGGCGGCCCGGTCGAGCGCGTGATTGCGCAATTGTCCGGGTCCGACACCGGCGCGACGTCTCGAATTTCGGGCTCTCAGAGCGGCGACTTCGCCGGGCGCGGCATGGAGGGGCCCGGAGGGCTCGACGGCGGGGCCTCGAAATACCGCGGCGCGCAGGGCCTCGATCCGGAATTCATCAAGCAGCTCGAAAGGCAGTTCGGCTTCGACAAGCCGGCCCATGAGCGCTTCTTTCTGATGCTGTGGAACTACATCCGGTTCGATTTCGGAAAGAGCTACTTTCGCGATGTCAGCGTCATCGACCTCATCAAGGAAAAGCTGCCGGTCTCTATCTCGCTCGGATTGTGGATGATGCTCCTTGCCTATGCGGTTTCCATTCCGCTCGGCATCCGCAAGGCGGTGAAAGACGGAACGCGCTTCGATACATGGACCTCCGCGGTCATCATCGTCGCCTACGCAATCCCGGGATTTCTGTTTGCGATCCTGCTGATCATCCTGTTCGCCGGCGGTTCGTTCTTCGATCTGTTCCCCCTGAGAGGACTCACCTCGGACAACTGGGCGCAACTGCCGTGGTACAGCAAGATTCTGGATTACTTCTGGCATCTGACGCTGCCGCTGATCGCAATGTCGCTCAGCGCCTTCACCACCATGACCCTTCTGACCAAGAACTCGTTCCTCGACGAAATCCGCAAGCAATACGTGCTGACCGCTCGAGCCAAGGGCTGCAAGAGCTCGCGCGTGCTGTATGGCCACGTCTTTCGCAACGCAATGCTGATCATCATCGCAGGATTTCCGGCGACCTTTATCAGCGCCTTCTTCGCGGAAGCGCTTTTGATCGAGACCATCTTCTCGCTGGATGGTCTTGGCCTGCTCGGCTTTGAAAGCATCATGAACCGTGACTACGCGGTGACCTTCGCCACGCTTTACATCTTCGCTCTGGTCGGTCTCGTGGTCAGCCTGGCCTCCGACATTGTCTATACACTTGTCGATCCCCGCATCGACTTCGAGGCACGCGAGGTCTGACATGGATGCGCGCGTCCCGACCACGATGCCGGAGACCGAGTCGATCGGGCCGACGGGGCTCGTGATCCCGCCCGAACGCCGGCCGCTGAAGCTTTCGCCGATCAACCGTCGGCGCTGGCAGAACTTCAAACGCAACCGCCGCGGATTTTACGCGCTCTGGATTTTCCTGTTCCTGTTCATCGCGTCGCTGTTTGCGGAAGTGATCGCGAACGACAAGCCTTTCATGGTTCAATACAATGGACGGCTGTATTTTCCGGCAATATTCACCTACGCGGAGACCACATTCGGTGGAGAATTCGAAACCGCCGCGGACTATCGCGACCCCTATCTGCAGGAGAAGATCGCGGAGGCCGGCGGCTCGATGTGGTGGCCGCCGATCCGCTATTCTTATTCGACGCACAATCTTGATCTTCCCACGCCGGCGCCGTCGAAGCCGACCTGGCTTCTCACCGAGGAGCAATGCCGGCCGGTGGTCGAACGCAAGAAACTGTCCGGCTGCAGCGATCTCGAGTTCAACTGGCTTGGAACCGACGATCAGGGCCGCGACGTACTTGCCCGCATCATCTATGGCTTCCGCATCTCGGTTTTGTTCGGCCTGATCCTGACCAGCATCTCGTCGGTGATCGGTGTGATCGCGGGCGCGATCCAGGGCTTCTTCGGCGGCAAGGTGGACCTGTTCTTTCAGCGCGGTCTGGAAATCTGGACCTCGGTGCCGACCCTCTTCCTGCTGATGATCATCTCGTCGGTGCTGATACCCAGCTTCTTCGTGCTGCTTGGCATTCTGCTGCTGTTTTCCTGGGTATCGCTGGTCAACCTCGTGCGAGCCGAATTCCTGCGTTGCCGCAACTTCGAATACGTGATGGCGGCGCGCGCGCTCGGCGTGTCCGACATCCGCATCATGTTCCGTCACCTGCTCCCGAATGCCATGGTGGCAACCCTCACGATGATGCCGTTTCTGCTGTCGGCGTCGGTCGGAACGCTGACATCGCTGGATTTTCTCGGGCTTGGTCTGCCGCCGGGATCGCCTTCGCTGGGCGAACTGCTGGCGCAGGGCAAGGCCAATATCCAGGCGCCCTGGCTCGGCCTGTCGGGCTTCTTCACCATTGCCATCATGCTGTCCCTGCTTGTGTTCATCGGCGAGGCAGTGCGCGACGCCTTCGATCCGCGGAAGATATTTTCATGAAAAGCCCAGGCCCG
This sequence comes from Pseudorhodoplanes sp., assembly GCF_050250235.1. Taxonomy (GTDB): domain Bacteria; phylum Pseudomonadota; class Alphaproteobacteria; order Rhizobiales; family Xanthobacteraceae; genus Pseudorhodoplanes. Next base: position 1,734 of record NZ_JBFWPA010000070.1, on the reverse strand, counting down.
CTGCTGCGCGTGGAGGACCTTTCGATTGCCTTCACGCAGGCCGGACGAACGACGCTCGCGGTTGACCGCATCTCGTTCGACGTAGCGAAACGCGAGACCGTTGCACTGGTCGGCGAGTCCGGCTCCGGGAAATCTGTCACCGCACTGTCGGTGATGAAACTTCTGCCCTATCCGGCAGCGAGTCATCCGACCGGATCCATTCAGTTCAAGGGCCGCGAATTGCTCGGCATGTCCGAGCGCGACATCCGCAAAATCCGCGGCAACGACATCACGATCATCTTTCAGGAGCCGATGACCTCGCTCAATCCGCTCCACACCATCGAGCGGCAGATCCGCGAGATTCTGGAGTTGCACGCCGGTCTGCGGGGCGAGGCGGCGACGAAGCGCGTTGTCGAGCTTCTGAGGCAGGTCGGGATCCCCGATCCCGCCAGCCGGCTGAAAAGCTATCCGCACCAGATGTCCGGCGGCCAGCGTCAGCGCGTGATGATTGCGATGGCGCTGGCCAACGAGCCCGACCTGCTGATTGCCGACGAACCGACAACCGCACTCGACGTCACGGTACAAGCGCAAATACTGAGGCTTCTGAAGGATCTGCAGGCCCGACTCGGCATGGCGATTCTTTTCATCACCCACGATCTCGGCATCGTACGCAAGATCGCCGATCGGGTATGCGTCATGAACCAGGGCAAGATCGTCGAACAGGGCGAGGTTGGACGCGTTTTCGCAAAGCCGGAGCATCCATACACGCAGGCGCTGCTCGCCGCCGAGCCGACGCCCGACCCCGCGCCGTTGCAGCCGGACGCGCCGGTAATGGTCAGGACCGATGATCTCAAGGTCTGGTTTCCGATTAAACGCGGGGTCCTGCGCTCGACCGTCGGTCACATCAAGGCGGTCGACGGCATCTCGATCGAAATCCGCAAGGGGGAGACGCTCGGGATCGTCGGCGAATCCGGGTCCGGCAAGACGACGCTCGGGCTTGCCATCCTGCGGCTGATCTCCTCCGAGGGACCGATCGTGTTCATGGGCGAGGAGGTCCAGGATCTTTCCTTCAAGGAAATGCGGCCGTTCCGCCACGCAATGCAGGTCGTGTTCCAGGATCCGTATGGATCGCTCAGTCCGCGCATGTCGGTCGCCGATATCGTGGAGGAAGGCCTGCAGGTTCACCATCCGACGATGACCCCGCGCGAGCGCGAAGCGATGGTAGTGCAGGCGCTCAACGATGTCGGGCTCGATCCGGACACCCGATTCCGCTATCCGCATGAGTTCTCGGGCGGCCAGCGCCAGCGCATTGCGGTCGCCCGCGCCATCGTACTGGAACCGAAATTCGTCGTGCTGGATGAGCCGACCTCCGCCCTCGACATGCTGATCCAGTGCCAGATTTGCGACCTTCTGCGCGATCTGCAAAAGCGCCGCGATCTGACCTATCTCTTCATCTCCCACGACCTGAAGGTCGTTGCTTCGCTGGCAAGCCGCCTGATTGTCATGCGCAACGGAAAGATCGTGGAACAGGGCCCTGCGCAGGAACTGTTTCGCAATCCAAGGAGCGATTACACCCGCGCGCTGTTTGCCGCCGCATTCGACCTCGAGACGGCAGCAGTCGATGAGGCTTTGGAGTGATTCATCGCTTCGAGGCCATATAACGCAATCTTGATTCCGGTTTGCCGCGTGGCTGCGCCAGAACATTGACGCAAACCATCGGCCGCCGGAGTATCATGACTCGCAATCTTTTTGTTC
>NZ_JBFWPA010000069.1:0-34011 GCF_050250235.1 Pseudorhodoplanes sp. | reverse complement strand
GACGATCGCCGGCATGCGGTTGTTTGGAGAGATCGCAAGGAATTCCGGCTTGAACTGGTCGCCGGTCGAGATGTTGACCGGCTTCATAATGTAAGGAAGCCGGCACTCCTCCAGCATGATGGAGATTTTCCAGCCATTCGGCGTCGGCCAGTAATGCAGTTCGATTGGCTGCTGGCGCTTCGCCGCAGGCGCCTTGATTGTTCGCGTCTTTGTTTGTCGGGCGGTGCCCCGCTTCGCGGCGGCCTGCCCCTTGCCCGGCCGCTTCGCCCTCGCCTTTGCAGATGGTGATTTTGCCCTGGCCGGCTTCCGCGCCATCGTCCCGTCTCCTCACGCTCCATCGGTCATGGTCACCTATGCCGGCATTACGGCAGCCGCAACCGTGTCCACGATATGGACCAGCCCGCTGCCAGCGCATAGTCTCGCATCAATACACGCATAATCGTGGAAGGGAGCGAAGCGATGAGCAAGGTCGTGATGAGCAAGGTCATGATGGCCGGGACGTTCGCGGCAGCGCTGGCACTGACCGGGCTGGACGGGCCTCGCGCACTGGCGCAGACACCGCCCGCCAAGGAGACGCCCGCCAAGGAAGCGACCCCCAAGGAGGCGAGCGACAAGGATGATGCCAGGGCGAAACGCTCGGCCGAGCGCAAGGCGAAGTCCGAAGAGCGAAAGGCCAAACGCGAAGCGGCCAAGAAGCAGCGCGCGGAGAAGAAGGCGAAAGCCGCCGCAGGCCGCACGGCGCAACGCGAGCGCCTGAAGCAATGCGGGGCAGAGTGGCGCGAAGCGAAAAAGGCCGGCAAGACCGAAAAGGGGATGACCTGGCCGAAATTCTGGAGCGCCTGCAATACGCGGCTGAAGCCGAAGGCAGGCTGAAGCGCTTCACGGGGCAACGGACGATCCGTTGCGTCCATCGTATCATTCCGAGGCGTCACAGGCCGCGAACCGGAATCGCTCGCTCATCCCTACCCCAGACAGACCGAGGGCGTCGGAGAGACCTAACAGATTGTCTCGCCGACGCCCTCCGTCGTTACTGGAAGCCGGCGATGTCTCGCACGATGATGATCGCGCGTACCGACCTCGCCGGCTCCGTAACGTGGCTTGAAAACGGCGCGTGCCTACTTCCGCTTCTTGGCGCGCTTCGTCTTCTTCGCGGCCTTCTTCGCCGCAGCCTTCTTACGTTTCGCCATTGTGCCCTCCAAGTTAGAGATGGCGCTATCGAAAATGTGCCGTCGCGAATCGACAGGCACGGCAATCCGATTACACCAGAATGCAAGAAACAGCGACTCCACTTAACGAAACGTGTACTCGCACGTGTCCTTGCATGCATCGAACGATGCCGGCTGCGTGGTGTGAGCACCAGATGTTTCGTCGGTAAAGCAATGCAAGACATCACTTCGCGCGCGCGCCGACGATGTTCGAGTTGTCTCGATAAAATAAGGCCGATTCGATCGTGCAGCGAATGACAATTCAGATGTCTCTTGTCGCCATCGCGGTCACGACGCGCGCAATCTCAGCGGTTGCAGTGTCAAGCTTGTTGGCGTTGCCAGGATCAAAAAATTTTTTTTAGGATCAGACCGAAAACACCTGCGTCGATGCCGAATTGGATCGCGAATCGCGCGAATCGGTCGCGACGATTCGCAATGTGGTGAAGTCGACACCGTCATCGCGACGCGTCGAATGACGGTCTGCGGAACCGATGCGACACCGCACCGGGACGTTCGACGCGCAAGAAATGCGTCTCACGTGTTCCATGACGCTGCCGGCTGCCGCGCGAACTGGATTGCACTGCTTCAAATCGGGACGAGACCTTGCGGCAAATGCCGCGCGTGCATGGTGTGAGGCGTCGAGCGAATGTGCGGACAGGCTTCACGCACGCAATCGGTCGGTCAGAGGCCGAGCTTCGCCTTCAGGATGTCGTTCACGGTCTGCGGATTGGCCTTGCCGCCAGACGACTTCATCACCTGACCGACGAACCAGCCGATCGCTTTCGGATTGGTCTTCGCATCCGCAACCTTGTCGGGGTTCGCGGCGACGATTGCGTCGACCACTTGCTCGATCGCAGCCGTGTCGGTGACCTGTTTCATGCCGCGCGCCTCGACGATCTCGCGCGGATCGCCGCCCTCGGCCCAAACGATCTCGAACAGGTCCTTGGCGATCTTGCCGGAAATGACCCTCTGCGCAATCAGATCGAGGATCGAACCAAGTTGCGACGCCGTGACCGGTGAGGAACCGATGTCCCTGCCTTCCTTGTTGAGACGTCCGGCAAGTTCGTTGATCACCCAGTTCGCGGCGGACTTGGGGTCGCGTCCGCTTGCGACGGCCTCGAAATAGTCGGCGGTTTCCCGTTCCGCGATCAGCACACCGGCGTCATAGGCCTGGAGCCCGTAACCGGAAACGAACCGCGCCTTCTTCTCGTCCGGCAATTCCGGAAGTTTTGCCTTGAGCGCATCGACATAGGCGTCGTCGAACTCAAGCGGAAGCAGATCGGGATCCGGGAAATAGCGGTAATCGTGCGCCTCTTCCTTGGAGCGCATCGAACGTGTCTCGCCCTTGCCCGGATCGAATAGCCGCGTTTCCTGCACAATCGTACCGCCATCCTCGATAATCTCGATCTGGCGGCGCGCCTCATATTCGATCGCCTGGCCGATGAAGCGGATCGAATTGACGTTCTTGATTTCGCAACGGGTGCCGAGCGGCTCGCCAGGACGCCGCACCGACACGTTCACATCGGCGCGGAGGCTGCCCTTCTCCATGTCTCCGTCGCAGGTGCCGAGATAGCGCAGGATCGACCGCAGCTTGCTCACGTAAGCCTTGGCCTGTTCCGACGAGCGGATGTCCGGCTTCGACACGATCTCCATCAGGGCAACGCCGGAGCGGTTGAGATCGACCAGCGACAAGGTCGGATGCTGATCGTGGATGCTCTTGCCCGCATCCTGCTCCAGATGGACGCGCTCGATGCCGACATCGATGCCGCCGCCGTCCGGCAGGTCGACAGCGACCACACCCTCGCCCACGATCGGCGACTTGTACTGGCTGATCTGGTAGCCCTGCGGCAGATCGGGATAGAAATAGTTCTTCCGGTCGAACACCGACCGGTTGTTGATCGCAGCCTTCAGCCCAAGCCCGGTGCGGATCGCCTGCCGCACGCATTCCTCGTTGATGACGGGGAGCATACCCGGCATCGCCGCATCGACCAGCGACACATGCGAATTGGGTTCGCCGCCGAAGGCGGTGGAGGCGCCGGAGAACAGCTTCGACTCCGACGTCACCTGCGCATGCACTTCCATGCCGATCACGACCTCCCAGTCGCCGGTCGTGCCGCGGATCAGATTCGAAGATTTCGCAGGTGCATTCATGGAAAGGTCCGTAGCGACGCAGTGTGATCAGCAACCGATGGCCCGCATATGTCCGCTGCCGGCATATCCCAGCAGAAGCCGGTCGCGCGTCAGAACGGTGTAGTCAAATTCGCGGGCTGTCGCAGCAATGATCCTGTCCGCGGGGTCGCGCAGGTCACATTCCGGCAGAAATGACGAAGCCACGAGAACGCCGGGTGTAAGTGCGGCCAACGTCAATTTGCCCTTGGCAACGACATTGTCAAACCAGCGGCCCGGCGGCTGCGATAGCTTCAGCCGGCCTTTTGCGTTCAGCAGCCCGATTTCCCACGCCGAGATCGGAGAGATGAGCAGCGTCTCGCCGGATTGATGAGCGCCCTGAACGATTTCAATGGCTCGTTTGGCATCGCTGTCGCCTTGCGCGACGAAAATCATCGCGCAGGTATCGATCAGAAGCGCCACAATCAAGTTGCGCCCGGGCCATGTGTCTTGTCGATGTAGTCCGACCAGTCAGGGTCCGACTCGGTCAAATCGACACCGGGCGGAATGGTCACCGTTCCGGCCATGCAGCCAATCAGCGGATGCAAATCCGACTTGGGCTCGCTCGACGCTGATTGCACAACCCTCCGGAACACGACCTTGCCGCCTCCGATATCGACCTGCTCGGTGTTGAATCCGGCGTCGAGCCAGACCTGGGTCATTGGGTTGTTCGAAGGATTGTTGCTCCACCACGCCGGGTAGCGCTGCGACTGCGGCAGCTTTTGACCGATAATCCGCTCGATCTCCTTGAACGTCATCGGCACAAGGCTGTTTGTTTGCTTGAGCAGGAATTGCCCGAGCGCTTCATACTTACCCATCGGCTCGACCCCTGAAGGTTCGCCGACAATATCTGCACCAACTACAGCTTTCAATACCTTTATTACAACTTTATCACCACCACGCCTCGACCGGATAAAGCCCGGCCGCCTGTTCGAGCACCTCGCCGAGGGAAAACAGCGTTTCCTCGTCGAACGGCCGGCCGATCACCTGGAGACCGAGCGGCAGCCCTTCGGCCGACAATCCCGCCGGCACCGCGATGCCCGGGAGGCCCGCCATGTTCACCGTCACCGTGAACACATCGTTGAGATACATCTCGATCGGATCGCCGCCGGCCTTTTCGCCGATGCCGAAAGCGGCCGACGGCGTGGCGGGCGTCAGGATCGCATCGACGCCCGCAGCGAACACCGTCTCGAAGTCCCGCTTGATCAGCGTTCGAACCTTCTGCGCGCGCAGGTAATACGCATCGTAATAGCCAGCCGACAGCACGTAGGTGCCGATCATGACGCGGCGGCGCACCTCGGCGCCGAAGCCCGCGGCGCGGGTCGCCTCATACATGGCGGTGACGTCGCGGCCCTGCTCGCGCAGGCCGTAACGCACGCCATCATAGCGCGCGAGATTGGACGAAGCTTCCGCCGGCGCCACGATGTAATAGGCCGGCAGCGCGTATTTGGTATGCGGCAGTGAGATATCCACCATCTCGGCGCCGGCATTCTTCAACCAGGCGGCCCCCTGCTCCCACAGCTTCTCGATCTCCGGCGGCATGCCGGCGAGGCGGTATTCCCTGGGAATGCCGATCTTCATGCCCTTCGCGGACCTGCCGACCGCCGCTTCGTAATCCGGCACCGGCAGATCGGCACTGGTCGTATCCTTCGGGTCATGTCCGGCCATGGAGCGAAGCAGGATCGCATTGTCGCGCACGGTGCGGGTGAACGGTCCGGCCTGATCGAGCGATGAGGCAAACGCGACCACGCCCCACCGCGAGCATCGTCCGTAGGTCGGCTTGATCCCGACAATGCCGGTGAAGGCGGCCGGCTGACGGATCGAGCCGCCGGTATCGGTGCCGGTCGCACCCAGACAGAGCCGTGCGGCAACGGCCGCGGCCGAACCGCCGGACGATCCACCCGGCACCAGCGGCGTGTTCGAGCCGGCCCGCCGCCATGGCGACGTCACCGCACCAAAGGCCGAGGTCTCGTTCGACGAGCCCATGGCGAATTCGTCGTTGTTGGTCTTGCCGAGCATCACGGCGCCATCGCGCCATAGCTGCGCGGTCACGGTCGACTCATAGGGCGGATTGAAATTGGCGAGGATGTTCGAGCACGCCGTGGTGCGCACATCCCGGGTGCAGAACAGATCCTTCACGCCAACCGGGATGCCTTCGAGGGGGCCGGCATCTCCGGACGCGATGCGGGCATCGGCCTCCTTCGCGCGCGCGCGTGCATGGTCCGGTGTTTCCAGCACATAAGCATTGAGCGCCCGCGCCTTCTCGATCGCGGCGATATGCGCCTCGGTCAGTTCGGCTGCGCTGAAGCTCTTCTGTCTGAGCCCGTCACGCGCCGCAGCAATCGTGAGGGTCGTGAGATCGCTCATGCGTCGGGACTGTCGCAGACAAAACCCTCGGACTTCGGCGCGGGCGCCTTCTGCCGGATCACTTTGGTGCCGTCCGGCTCTTCCACCACCTCGATCTCGCCCGGCAAGGGCAATCCCATCAGCCGCAGATCGTCCTCGCTGTGGCCCTCCGGCATCTCGCCCTTGGCGATTTGCTGGATCAACTGCCAGCGGTAGTACATGTCGGCTTCTTCACAAGCGAGGCACATCACTCGACAACCTTCGGAACAGCAAAATACGGACCTTCAGCGAGCGGCGCATTCCGCAGAATGTCGTCGGTGATGCCGCCATCGGTGACCTTGTCTGCCCGCTTCTTCATCGTCATCGGAGTCACCGAAGTCATGGGCTCCACGCCCTCGACATCCACCTCGGCGAGTTGCTCGACGAAGGCGAGGATGGCGTTGAGTTCGCCGCGCAGATGCTCGACCTCGCCCTCCGCGACCGCAATTCGCGACAGATGGGCAATCCGGCGGACGGTCGCAGCATCGACCGACATGTCCTTGGCTCCGTGTGGGATTTTTCCAGAACCGAGCTATAGCAGAGCCACGTTCGCGCAAGCAACGGATGCGGCCGTCATCGGGTCATGCCGGAATCGCCGCGAGCCTGCCCCGATTCCATGCAAGGAGCCCGGATGCGTCCCGCCCTCTCCGCCCTCGCCATCACCGCCGCCCTGATCCTGACCGTCACCGCGGCTCCAGCCGAGATGGATCGAGCGAAGCTCGCGGCGGCCCAGAAAGCGGCGGCGGATTTCGTCAAGCTGGCCGGCAATTCGGCCCGAACCGGCAAGCCGCCGCGCCAGTCCGATCCCAAGGTCGATGCACTGCTCGGCACCGTGTTCGACACCAGCGCCGCGACATCGCCTGAATTTTCCGACTTGCCGCGCATCACGCAATGGCTCGCCAATGCCGACCGGGTCGGCCTCGTCTATATGCTGGCCGGAACCGGCACGCGGAATCTCGCCGCGGCGCGGAACCCAAAAATTGCGGACCGGATTGCAAGAAATATCGCGGAATTCCAGGACGAGTACGGTCGGTTCGTCGATTTCCAGATCGCGCTTGCCGGCTTCATGCTGGAGGCGGTGCGCTCGAAACTGGATACGGCGTCTGAAAAGGAGCGCGCCAATCGCAAATTCCAGGCCGGGTTCGTGCAGGTCGCGGGAGGAATAGCGCAGACCGTGGCGGGCGCTCTGAGCACCTTCAGCACCGAAGGCATTACCGGCGAATGGCAACGTGCGCGGCTCGAGCCACTGGACGCCCTTGCTCCAAAGGTTGCCGACGTATTGCCTAAGGAGATGCGCGAGAAACTCGGCGAGATGACGCTGGAGATCGGCGATCAGGTCTCCGATCCGCAAATCAAGGACCGGCTGAAGGCGCTGGCCGAACGCATCGCCAAATAAGTAACGGATGCATCGCCAAGCAACATTGCATGCAAACTGCGATGACACGCCCGACCGGCCGACCAACATTGAGCGATCGAACTGAGGGGCGGGGTCACGCAAGCTTGCGCCCGAGATCGATGAAGTCGCGCGCAGCCAGGTCGACCGGCACGGTCGGATATTCTTCCCCGCCACCGGATCCGTATTCCTCCGGGCGCGCGACATGCGCGGTCCGCAACCCGCAGGCCGCCGCAGCGGCGAGGTCCGAACTATGGGCGGCCACCATCATGCATTGGTCCGCAGGGAGGTCGAGCGCCGCGCAGGCTGCTTGATACACGTGCGGCTTCGGCTTGTAGTCGCCTGCAATCTCGGCACCGAGAACGGCATCCCACGGAAAGCCGTTGTACCGGGCGAGACGCACCATCAGCCCGATATTTCCGTTCGACACCGGTGCGAGCAGGAAGCGTTCGCGCAGAATTGCGAGTCCTTGCCCAACATCGTCCCAGGCCGGCAGGCGGTGCCATGCAGTGTTCAGCTGGCGACACACATCCTCGCTCAGACCGGACAACCCGAAGCGCGGCCTGATCCGGTCCAGATTGCGCCGGTGCAGGGCATCGAGTTTGACGAAACGGATGCGGGCCGCCCGCACTTCTTCCATGGAAGGCTGATACTCCGCGCGCCAGGCATCCGCGAAAGCAAGCCAGTCGAGACGGTAGCCAAGCGGCGACAGCAAGCATTCCGTCTCGCGTGCAATTCCGGTGCGCCAATCTACGACTGTCCCGAACACATCGAAAAACAAAGCCTTCACGTCGGTCATCCGGAACCTCGCTGCAAATCTGCGTCCTCGTACACCACTGGGGTCACCCTCCGGGCGCGAGGAGAGGCACAAGCCCCAACTCCATCTGAGAATTTTCTTTGCTTCCCGATTGCATACACAAATTTTTGCGTGATAGCCTGCAGGAACCGGAAATTTCGCCTCGACCAGACCTGCCAAACCCAGGAGGGTCCCATGGTGCTGATGCTCGATGAGTCCGGCAGACAGGAAACCCTCAGCTTCCTCGAAAAGAAGAGCAACGCCGGTGTCTGGAGCCTGGATTTCGCAACCGGCCAGATGGCGTGGTCGGACGGCTTTTATGACCTGCTGGGCGTCGCCCCCGGCTCGATCGAGCCGTCCTATGAGGCCATCGTCCGGTTGATGCATCCGGACGATCGCCGGCCGGCAGGAGAATTCGACCGGATTGTCGGTGAAGGGCTGCCGCTCGACCGGGAATTGCGGATCATCCAGCCCAACGGAAAGCTGCGCTGGCTCTCCAGTCGAACCGAAGTGCGCCTCGACAAGACCGGCAAGCCGACCCGTGCATTCGGCGTGGTGCTCGACGTCACCACCCAGCGCGAAATGGCACTTGCACGCGAAGCGGCCGAGTCCCGATTCCGCGCTCTTGTCATTGCGACCAACGCATTCGTGTGGACCGCGGACGCCGACGGCAAGATTCTCGATGTCCGCAACTGGCGCGAACTGCGCGGCGAAAATCCCGCCGATCTGCTCGGATCGCGCTGGATCGATCTCGTGCATCCGGACGACCGCGAGGCGACGGTGCAGGCCTGGGCCGCGGCGCTGGCCAGCAAACGGGACTACCAGACCGAGCATCGGATCAGGCAGCCAGACGGCAATTACCGCTGGATGATGTCGCGCGCGGCCCCGATCATGCTCGAGACGGGGGCGATACGGGAATGGGTCGGCCTCTCATCGGACATTCACGATCTGAAGGTCTGGCCTGCGGCAAGCGGCGCGGACCATGCGGTACTGACCGGAGCTCAATTGCGCGCGGGTCGCGGTGTTTTGAACTGGTCGGTGCGGGAATTGGCGATCGCTGCGGCGGTGTCGAGTTCGACCATTCGCCGGCTGGAAGAGAAGGACGGTCCGCCCCCGGGACGGGAGGAGTCTCTCGGCCCGCTTCAGGCGGCGCTTGAGGCCGGCGGCGTCGAGTTTCTGTTTCCACCGAGTGGCAAACCGGGTGTCCGTCCACGCTAGCCCAGGCTTGCCGTCGTCCTCCGGACCCATGCAAAAATGTGAGCCCGGAAGCGCCCGTTTTTGCTGCAATTTCCCCGAACATGCGCAAATCCGTCGGAATCTTTAACGGATTATGACCGCCAACATGCGAAAGCTGCATAGCTGCATCGCAACATAAAATCTGTTGCACCGCACCATCAGCGCCTATTTTCCCTCCAGGAATCAGACGTGATCTTTCTGATCTTTCAAAGGGATGACTACCATGCTGCTCGCACATTTCTTCCGCTTTCTGCGCCAGTGGCGCGCCTACGGGACCAGCCTGCAGGAGCTGTCCCGCCTCGGTGACCGCGAGTTGGCCGATATTGGCATCAGCCGTTCGGATATCCCGCGGATCGCTTGGGAAAGTGCCGAACGCACGGCCTGATTGAAACCGGCTCAAAGCACTCGACAGCGCCCGCACCATGCGGGCGTTTTCGTTTTCAGATGCGGGATTGCGGTGGCGCTTGGCTTCCCCTAGGGAGGCGCGATGTCGCGTGCGAACCCCATCCACATCGTCGGCGGCGGCCTGGCCGGCTGCGAGGCCGCGTGGCAGGCGGCGACGCTGGGCGTACCCGTAGTCCTGCATGAGATGCGGCCAGTCCGCGGAACTGCGGCGCATCAGGGCGACGGTCTCGCGGAACTGGTCTGCTCCAATTCGTTTCGATCCGATGATCGTGACACCAGCGCCATCGGTCTTCTGCACGAGGAAATGCGCCGGCTGGGATCGCTGATCATGGGTGTTGCCGACGCCAACCAGGTGCCCGCAGGCGGCGCGCTCGCCGTGGACCGAACCGGTTTCTCCGCCGCCGTCACGGATGCGATCACCGGGCATCCCCTGATCACGGTAGAGCGTGGCGAGGTCGACGGATTGCCGCCGGATGCCTGGGACAGCGTGGTCATCGCGACCGGCCCACTCACCTCGCCTGGCCTTGCCGACGCGATCCGCAATGTCACCGGCGAACGATCTCTCGCCTTTTTCGATGCCATCGCCCCGATCGTGCATCGGGACTCCATTGACATGGCGGTGGCATGGCTTCAATCGCGCTACGACAAGGCCGGACCCGGCGGTTCGGGCGCCGACTATCTGAATTGCCCCCTTGACCGCTTGCAGTACGATGCCTTCATCGATGGGCTGCTTGCAGGGGACAAGGTCTCGTTTCACGAGTGGGAAGCATCCACGCCGTATTTCGACGGCTGCCTGCCGATCGAGGTGATGGCGGAACGCGGGCGCGAAACATTGCGGCACGGGCCGATGAAGCCGTTCGGACTGACCAATCCTCACAGGCCGGACCGCAAGCCTTATGCGGTTGTGCAGCTTCGGCAGGACAACAGGCTGGGCACCCTGTTCAACATGGTGGGGTTCCAGACCAAGCTGAAGCACAGTGAGCAGGTGCGGCTGTTTCGCACCATCCCCGGTCTGGAGCGCGCGGAATTCGCGCGGCTCGGTGGGCTTCATCGCAATACCTATCTGAATTCGCCCGCGCTGCTCGATCCGCATTTGCGCCTGCGTGCCATGCCCAGGCTGCGCTTCGCGGGCCAGATCACGGGGTGCGAGGGCTATGTCGAATCCGCCGCCATGGGCCTGCTGGCCGGCCGGTTTGCCGCCGCCGAGCGGCTTGGCCGGACGCCCTCGGTGCCGCCGCCCGCAACTGCGCATGGCGCGCTGCTCGCGCACATTACCGGCGGCCATATCGAGACCATCGATGCCGGTCCGCGCAGCTTCCAGCCGATGAACATCAATTTCGGACTGTTTCCGCCGCTGACGCAGACCCCCAGCCGATCCGACTCCGGCGAGCGTCTGCGCGGCACCGCCAAGGCGCTTGCGAAAAAGCGCGCGCTGACCACCCGCGCATTGTCCGACCTCGAGGCCTGGGCGTGCGAGCGTCCTGCCACGGCCGCAGCCTGACCGCGTGGTGGAAGCCCGGCGCAACATGTTCCTGACCGATGACCGATCTCGATACCACGCCCACTGAACTGACCGGCCGCTTCCGCGGACGCCTCGTTCTCAAGCGCGACGTGTTCTCCACCGTCGAGCGCGGGACCTTTGTCACCCCGAATGGCGAAATCGAAGCGGTGCTGCGTCGCATCGATGTGGTGCCCTGGTGGAGCTACCGGATGGCCCGCCATTTCCTCAAACGCGAGGCACGGGGGCTGGCGATCGCTGGCTCGATCGGAATTGCGCCTCCTCTGCTGTATCTTGGGCGCGAGGTCCTGGTACGCGGCTGGATCGAGGGGCTGCCGCTGCAACTCGCGCGGCCCGAAGGAGACCTGAATTTCTTTCGCTCCGCCCGCCGTGCCCTGCGCGCCATTCACCGCGAAGGCCTGACTCATAACGACCTCGCCAAGGAGCAGAACTGGCTGCGCACGCCGACCGGCTATGCCTCGCTCACGGACTTCCAGCTTGCGACCCGCTTCACGCGACGCGGACCGTTCTTTCGCATGGCTGCCTATGAAGACTTGCGGCACATGCTCAAGCACAAGCGGCGCTATGCCTCGTCCTTCCTCACCGCCACCGAGAAGCGCATCCTGTCCCGCAAGACCCTTCCGACGCGCATCTGGATGGCGACCGGAAAGAAGGTCTATTACTGGATCACACGTGGGCTTTTGAATTTCACCGACCGCGAAGGCTCCGGGCCGCGCTTCGTCAACGACGCACCGCTGCTGACGGCGAGGCTCAAGCAGCATGACGGGGTTCGCGATGCGGTCATTGTCGCGTTCCCGGATCGTCGCACCGGCACGGGCCTCTATGCGTTTGTCGAGGGAGAAAGACTGATCGAAGGGGATCTGGTGCGTTTCCTCGCCGAGGGCGGCGGCAGCGTCGTGGCGCCCGAACGGCTGCAGGTGGTCGAGCGGCTGCCGCGCAATGGCGGCGGCGAAATTCGCACCGATATCCTGCAACTCGTGGCGATGAACCAGATCGATCTGATCGACTCGCTGCTGGGGAGCGAGTCCGAGAAGGAGGTGGTCGCCCGCATTGTCGCCGGCCGGCAGAACTTGCGCGACCGGTTCGCGTTCTAAACCCAACCCGCCAGATTCTTCGACGCGCGCCAAAGCACCCATTGCCTCCGCCATTGCGGCAAAGAGGAACGGCCATCCACCGCGAGGGTGAGCGGCAGAAAAGCCGGAAGCACCGGAGCGGGCAGGTTCGGGATCAACGACCGGACCGCATCGCGGTGTCGTCTCGTCAACGCCGCCACGTCAACGGCAAGCGCGTCCGGTGCAATTTGCGCCGCTGCCGTCGCAACACCGGCATGATGCGCCGCAAGCCGCGTTGGCTCGCCCGGCGGACCGGCAAGCACATGGGCTGCGACGCCGAAGATCGCACCGGACGTTTCCGATGCCGACAATTCGAACTCGGCCTCGCCGACACACTTGTCCGGATAGAGGCCGCGGCGCCGCGCATCGATCAGTTCGAGCGCAACGCTGTTCGCAATCCCATGATCGCGCAGCAGCCGCGTCACCGCGTCGGCGACGGGATGGCCGATCGGGCCCTCCTGTTCCGACGAGATCGCGTCGTGCCACCATTGCAACCGGACCTCGCCTGCCACCGGGTCACGAACACGATGGGCCACCGATGCGGTTTCAAGATCGAAGGCGTAGAGCGCGAACAGGTCCGGGCGCCTCGCAGCCGGCGCGAACAAGGTCGCGAGATACCGGTCCTTGTCGGTCTCCCGGACCAGTGCCTCGCAATAGTCGGTCTCGGCCATCATGCGCTTTTGACCGTGTGAGAAACTCAGTCGACGGCAATCAGAGCGGCGGCGACGCGGCGGCCTTCTTCCAGAAGGATATTGTAGGTATTGGCGGCCTGTCCGGTACGGCTGGTTTCCACTGAAATCCCGTGCGCGGCCAGGCGTCGCATCAGTTCATCAGGAAGCGGCGACCGCGCGACCCCGGTCCCGATCAGCAACAGACCGATCCGGTCTGCATCCGACATGACGGCGGCAAGCGTTTCGGCGGTAATTGCGGACGGCTCGGTCACCGGCCATGCCCAGATTCCGCTTGGCAGCAGCAGCAGGGAGCCACGATGAGACATGCCCGCGAAGCGGAACCCGCCGCGCCCATAGGAGTCGATCGGCGCCAGCCGCGGATAATGCGGCGTCTTGCCCCGCCCGTCCAACTCAGCGCTTGGCGCGGGCAGGCTTCGCCGCACCCGGCTTGGCGGCAACCGCCTTGGCTCCAGCCCCCACCTTGGCCTCGCTCTCCGGCTCGAAATTTTCCGGCGCCGGCTCGTCGGCTTCCTGCCGGCCGAGGCCGACCCCGAGATAGATCAGGACCGGTGCCGCGATGAAGATCGAGGTATAGGTCCCAACCAGCACCACGCCGAACAGCATGGTCGCGGTAAAGGCATGGATGGCGTGGCCGCCGAAGAAGAACAACGCGAGCAAGGCAAGGGTCACCGTGACATGGGTGATGACGGAACGCGACAATGTCGAATTGACCGAGATATTGAGCAAGTCCGCAATCGACATCTTCTTGTAGCGCCGCAGCATCTCGCGGATACGATCGTAGATCACCACGGTGTCGTTCAGCGAATAGCCAAGAATGGTCATCAGCGCGGCGATCCCGTTCAGATCGAAATCGATCTGCATCAGGGACAGAAAGCCGATGGTCAGCACGAGGTCGTGCACGTTCGCGATCATCGCGCCGAGCGCGAACTGCCATTCGAACCGGAACCAGAGATAGATGAAGATACCGCACACTGCGAGCAACAGCCCGAAAATGCCGTAGGCCAGCAGCTCGGTCGAAACGCGCGGGCCCACCACTTCGATGCGCCGGACCTCGACGTCGTTGCCCAGCGCCGCCCGCACCTTCTGCGCCGCCTGCTGCTGCGCCACTTCACCGCCCGGCTGCTGCGGAATGCGGATCAGAACATCCGTCGCCGCACCGAATTGCTGAAGCTGCGCCTCGCCAAGATTGAGCGCGGCCACGTTGGCACGCATCTTGGCAATATCCGCGGGTCCGGCCTTGGACTGCACCTCGATCAGGGTGCCGCCAACGAAATCGACACCAAGATTGAGCCCGTTGAAAAAGAACAGCAGGATCGCGGCGATCGACAGCACGGCCGAGATCGGAAAGCTGATGCGCCGGAAGCGCATGAAATCGAACTTGGTATCGTCGGGAACGATACGGAGAAGTGGGATGCGCACAGGGTTTCTCTAAATCTCAGATCGGGACGGTGCGGGGGCGCCACCAGCGCACCCACAGGGCCACCATCAATCGGGTCAGGGTGAAAGCGGTGAAAACGGTCGTCAGAATGCCGATACCGAGTGTCACCGCAAAGCCGCGTACCGGGCCGGTTCCGATATAGAACAGCACGGCGGCGGCGATGAAGGTCGTGATGTTGGAATCCAGGATGGTCGCCAGCGCGCGCGTAAAGCCGGCGTCGAGCGCATTGAGCGCGGAGCGCCCCGCCCTCACCTCTTCCCGGATGCGCTCGTAGATCAGCACGTTGGAATCGACCGCGATACCGACGGTCAGCACGATACCGGCGATGCCGGGCAGCGTCAGCGTGGCGTTGAGCAGCGACAATATGCCGAAGATCATCGCAACGTTGATGGCGACAGCGATGTTGGCAAACAGTCCGAACAGCCCGTAGGTCGCAAACATGAAGATGACGACCGCGAGCGAGCCGATCCAGGCCGCCCGCACTCCGTTGTCGATCGAGTCCTGCCCGAGGCCGGGACCGACGGTGCGCTCCTCGATGATGGTCAGCGGCGCCGGCAATGCGCCCGCACGCAGAAGGATAGCCAGGTCATTGGCGGATTCGACGGAAAAATTGCCGGAGATCTGGCCCGAACCACCGATGATCGGCTCGCGGATTACCGGCGCCGAGATCACCTCGTTGTCGAGCACGATCGCGAAGGGTCGCCCGACATTGACCTGGGTGGCCTCGGCGAAGCGACGCGCGCCGTTGTTGTTGAAGCGGAAATTGACGACGGGCTCGCTGGTGCGCTGATCGAATCCGGGCTGCGCATCGACAAGATCTTCGCCCGACACGACGACGCGCTTCTCGATCACATAGGGCTGGGCATTCTCCGACTTGCTGCCCCGCAGAAGTTCGGAATCGGCCGGCAGCTTGCCGGTTTCGGCCTGTTCCGGGGTCGTGGTCATGTCGACCATGCGGAAGGTCAGCTTCGCAGTCTTGCCCAGCAAGTCTTTCAGGCGCTGCGGGTCCTGCAACCCCGGCACCTGCACCAATATCCGGTCGGCACCCTGACGCGCGATCGAGGGCTCCACGGTGCCGAGTTCGTTGACGCGTCGTTCGATGATCTGGATTGACTGATCCACCGACTGGCGGATTCGTTCGAGCAAGGCTGGCTCGGTGACGGTCAGACGAAAGAGACCGCCGCCGGCGTCGACCACGTCGACGCTGCGCTGACCGGTCGCCTGCAACAGGCCGCCGAGCGGCTGCGACAGTTCCTGGAGCTTTTGCAGCGCAAGCTTTGGATCAACGCCTTCACGAATGCGAAATTCAACGGTGTTGCCGCGGATCGTCGCCGCGGCCGGACTGCCGAGCTTGTTCTCGCGCACCACGCGCCGCACGTCGTCACGCAGTGTCTCGATCTTTTCCTTGCGAACCGCGGCGGAATCCACTTCGAGCAGGATGTGCGAGCCGCCCTGCAGGTCGAGACCCAGAACCATATGGCGCTGCGCCCATTTAGGCCATGTCTCGACTTCGTCCTTCGGAAAGAAGTTCGGAATCGCGAAGCTGCAAACGATCAGCGTGCTCACGATGATCGCCAGCATCTTCCAGCGCGAAATGTAAAGCATCAGCCTTGTCCGTTATGGCGGAATGATCAGGTGCGCCCCTCACGCCGGTAATGCCGTCACCCCTCGTCCTTTACCGGCTCGCCCTTGGCGCGCACGTCGCTGATCATCTGGCGCATCTGGCGAATGCGCACCCCCTCCGCCAGTTCCACCTCGAGCTGGTCGTCGTCGATGACCTTCGTTACCTTGCCGATCAGCCCGCCGGACGTCACGACGGTGTCGCCGCGGCGCACGTTCTTGACCATCTCCTGATGCTGCTTCACGCGCTTCTGCTGCGGACGAAGGATCAGGAAATACATAATCACGAAGATCAGGACGAAGGGCAGCAGCGAAACCAGCATGGAGTTGGCGTCGCCACCGGCGGCCTGTGCGTAAGCGGGCGAAATGAGCA
Organism: Pseudorhodoplanes sp.; assembly: GCF_050250235.1. Taxonomy (GTDB): domain Bacteria; phylum Pseudomonadota; class Alphaproteobacteria; order Rhizobiales; family Xanthobacteraceae; genus Pseudorhodoplanes. The sequence goes on along the minus strand of NZ_JBFWPA010000069.1, from coordinate 17,671 downwards.
TCGTACGGCCTCTGGTGTCCCGAATCCGAAATCCGCCTGAACCTGCGGCTTGCTCGTGAGCGGACTTCGGATTCGAAGGACACCAGCAAACCTGTCATCCCGATGCGGGTTGGCTCCGAATCCGCTGCGAGATCGTGCAGCGACCACGAAGCGGACTTCCAGACCACCACACCAGGTGAGCACGTCGTTCGGCGCGAACGGTGCGCCGCCCAAAACGGCGCGGACTATAGCGGTCGCAGCCCCAATTGCAATGTCGCGCAGGGCCCCGGCCAAGATGCCGCAAAGGCCGGGCAAATCACTGGCCTTGCAGGACTTTTTAGGTGCAGCTAAGGCTTTCGAGGGGCCATTGCAAGGGACGCGCCGCCGCATGCGCAACGCGAAGAAGCCGGACAGAGGGGGCAAGCCACGCCGCGCCGCGCAGGCAAGCCCGAAGCTGGCCAGCCTTTCACCGGCGACTCTGGAACGGATCGCCGATGCGCTGGAACGGCTCTCACCGATCCCGAGATCGAAGCCGGGCTTCAAGGCAGCCGATGCCTTCATCTGGCACGCCGATGGCGCGGTACTCGTGCCGGTGAAGCGGGTCAACCGCGTCGAACTCGGGCTGCTCAAGGGGATCGACCGCATGCGCGACACCCTGATCGAGAATACCGAGCGCTTTGCCGAAGGACTTCCCGCGAACAATGCGTTGCTCTGGGGCGCCCGCGGCATGGGCAAGTCGTCGCTGGTCAAGGCCGCGCATGCGAGCGTGAATGCCGCATCCGGCAAACCCGGACACCTGAAGCTGATTGAAATCCACCGCGAGGATATCGAGAGCCTTCCGGCCCTCATGGCATTGCTGCGCGAGGCGCCCTATCGCTTCATCGTGTTTTGCGATGACCTTTCCTTCGACGGCGATGACACCTCCTACAAATCGCTCAAGGCGGTGCTGGAAGGCGGCATTGAGGGCCGACCCGAAAACGTCATCCTGTATGCCACCTCGAACCGCCGGCACCTGATGTCGCGTGACATGATGGAGAATGAGCGCTCGACCGCGATCAATCCGGGCGAAGCCGTTGAAGAGAAAGTCTCGCTGTCCGACCGCTTCGGACTCTGGCTCGGCTTCCACAAATGCAGCCAGGACGAGTTCCTCGCCATGGTGGACGGCTATGTCCGCCATTTCGGGATACCGACCGAGCCGGACGAGCTTCGGCGCGAGGCGCTGGAATGGTCAACGACGCGCGGATCGCGCTCAGGACGCGTGGCCTGGCAATTCGTCCAGGATTACGCCGGCAGAAAGGGTGTGCGGCTGGAAATTCCTGCCGTGAAGGCGCCGGCAGAGAAGCCTGCTCGCTCGCTGCGGCTCAGGACGCGCCGGTAAGGTGTTGCATCGGGTCCACCGGGGTCGCACCCTTGCGGATCTCGAAATGCAGTTGCGGCGACGAGACATTGCCGGTCTGGCCGGACTTCGCGATCGTCTGCCCGCGCTTCACGCTTTCGCCGCGCTTCACCAGCAACTCGCTCGCATGCGCATAGGCCGTCACGTGGCCATTGGCGTGCCGCACCAGAACCAGATTGCCGTAGCCTTTCAATTCGTTGCCCGCATAGGCGACGACCCCGTCGTCGGATGCCTTGACCGGCGTGCCTTCCGGCACCGCGATGTTGATGCCATCATTCTGCTGACCGGTCGGCTTCGGGCCGAAGCCCGCGATCACGCGGCCGCGAACCGGCCAGCGGAAACCGGGCGAATGGCTCGCGGAGGCGGGTTCGGCCGCTTCCTCTTTCGCCTGTTCGACGGGTGACGGAGCTTCCGTGGCCGGGGTGATCACACGCGCGGTAGGCTGTTGTTGCACCGGCATCTCCGCCACGCGCTGCGTCGGCGCCGGAGCTTGTTGCGGCTGACGCTGCGCCATCGGATCCGGACGCGGCGGCTGGGCGCGCGCCACACTGCCCGGAATGGTGAGCTGCTCGCCCATGCGAAGTTTGTGATGCGGCGGAAGCCGGTTGGCCTGCGCGAGCGCAACGGGGCCGACATGATAGCGCCGCGCGATGCTGAACAGCGTCTCGCCCGGTGCCACCGTATGCACCTGGCCCTGTGCAGGCACGGGTTGGCGCACGCTGCCGGTGGTCAGAGGGCTCGCGGGAAACTGCGGCTGACGCGGCGCGGATGCGGGAGCCGCCGGAGCGCCGGAAAAGCTGTATTTCGGAATCACGAGACGCTGGCCGGGATAGATCGGCGTGCCCGTGGTCATGCCGTTTGATTCGGCGATCGCCAGCACCGGCACTCCGTAGCGGCGCGATACGGTTTCCAGCGTCTCGCCCTGCGCCACCGTGATCGGCGTACCGCCATTCCAGTCCCAGCGCTTCTGAGCCTGCGGCGGCGCTGCGGGCCGCGGAGCCGGACCGGTCGCCGCATAGGCGGGCTGATAGGGATTCACGCCGCGGCCGCCTGCCGGGGCCCCCTGCGGATGATAGGCCACCGGCTGGACGGATGCGGGCGCATGCGACGCCCGCGATGGCGGCGGCAGCGGCTGCTGCGACTGGTAGGATGGTGCAGGCTGACGATAGGGCTGCTGATATTGCTGCGGCGCCGGCTGCTGGTAATGGGGTTGCGCCGGCGGAAGCGGCTGGCTCTGAATCTGGCTTTGGTTCTGCGGTTGCGCACCGATCGAACCCGTGGTCTCCGCATGCGGCGTAAATGGATTGGAGAACGGCTGGTCGACGCGGTTGGCGTCGCTGGAGCACGCGGCGGTCGCAAGAGCGAGCGCGGCGCAGACAGCCAGACGTGAGACGGCAGGCGAGCGGGCAGGCTCAGCGAAACGCATCTTACTTACTCACTCAACGCTACAAGACAGCGAGGCGAGTTAAACACCGGCGGAGTAAATAAGGCTTTAAGCGAAGGCGAGGCGTCAACCTTAATGGACTTGCCAGGCAGCGCAGAACAAACAACGTTTACAATTGCTTGCGCGTCTTGTCGCTTGAGCCTGGCCTACAGCTCCTTCGCCCGCCCCGGCAGCAGCGGCACGAAGCGCACCGCGATCAGGTCCTCGCGCTCAAGCCCGGCAGGCGTATTCCTCAACCGCACGATCTGCTGCGGTCCGTTGCGTGGTCCGAGCGGCAGCACCATGATTCCATCATCGGCAAGCTGGCCGGTCAGCGCATCGGGGACCGCCTCCGCCGCCGCGGTGACGATGATGCGGTCGAACGGCGCAAGATTTGGCGCGCCCTCGAAGCCGTCGCCCAGGATCACATCGATATTGGTATAGCCGATACGGTCGAAGGTCTTGCGCGCCTTCTCGGCGAGCGTGCGGTAGCGCTCGATCGATACCACATGGGCTGCGATGCGCGACAGCACCGCGGCCTGGTAGCCGGAGCCGGTGCCAATTTCGAGCACGCGATGATGCGACTGCAGTTCCAGCAATTCGGTCATGTAGGCGACGACGTAGGGCTGGCTGATGGTCTGGCCGCAATCGATCGGCAGCGCGTGATCCTGGTAGGCCTGCGCCCGGGTATCCTCACTGACGAACATCTCGCGCGGTACTTCGTCCATCGCGCGCAGCACCGCCGCATCGGTGATGCCGTGCCGCCGCAGCGACAGCAGGAATTCCATCCGGTCGATATTCTTGTTCTTCGACGGCCACATCGCTTCGGCCTCATGAACAACTCTCTCCGCTCATTCCCGCACCCGGGTCTACGCTTCGCGTAGCCGAGTGCGGCACGAGCGGGATAGATTTCACCCTAATCAAATCCGTCCGCAAGCCGCGTCATGAAGTCGTGGTCGGTCTGGTCGAGCCGCAGCGGGGTCACCGAAATGCGGTTCTGGGCCAGCGCCGAGAGATCGGTGCCGTCGACCGGGGTGGGCTTGCCCTTGCGGGAAAACGCGATCCAGAAATACGGGTTGGTTCGCCCGTCGAAGCGCGGCTCGATGCGCAGCAATTCCTGGTCGCGCTTGCCCTGCGCGGTCACCGCGATGCCTTGGACGCCGTCGGCGTGGCAATCGGGAAAATTGACGTTGACCAGCGAGCCTTTGGGGATCCCGGTCGCCAGAATCTTCCGAACCACGTCCGGCCCGAAGCTGCGGCCGGTATCCCACGGCGGCGCGTCGCGGTTGCCCGGCCCATAGGCCTGCGACAGCGCGATCGAGGGGATGTTGAGCACGGTGCCTTCGAGCGCGCCGGCGACGGTGCCGGAATAGCCCACGTCTTCGGCGACATTCTGCCCGCGATTGACGCCGGAGAGCACGAGGTCCGGGCGCCGTTCGGTCATGATGTGGCGGACCGCCATGATCACGCAATCGGTCGGCGTACCCTTCACCGCAAAATGCCGCGGCGTCACTTCGCGCAGCCGCAGAGGATCGTTGAGCGAGAGCGAATGCGAGACGCCGGAATTGTCGGTTTCCGGCGCCACCACCCACACGTCGTCGGACAACGCGCGGGCGATGTCCTCGCAGACCTTCAGCCCCTCGGCGTGAATGCCGTCGTCGTTGGTGACCAATATCCGCATTTAAGAACCTCGCGTCCCCGACGCGGCGCAGCGTGAAACGGTGCGCCGCAGAGCCGGGACCCATGAAACGCTACGATAAAAATATGGGTCCCGGATCAGCAGCGCATCACTTCGTGCTGCGCAGCATCCTGGACACGAGACCTGCATTCTCATGTCTTCTTCTCGATCACTGTCATGCCGCCCATATAGGGCTTGAGCGCGTCCGGCACCAATATCGAGCCGTCGGCCTGCTGATAGGTCTCCATCACCGCAATCAGCGCGCGCCCGACCGCGACGCCCGAACCGTTCAGCGTATAGACAAAGCCCTTCGCCTTGCCGTCCTTGCCCTTGTAGCGCGCGTTCATGCGGCGCGCCTGGAAATCGCCGCAGACCGAGCAGGACGAGATTTCGCGGAAGGCATTCTGGCCCGGCAGCCAGACCTCGATGTCGTAGGTCTTCTGCGAGGCGAAGCCCATGTCGCCGGTGCAGAGCGTGACCACGCGATAATGCAGGCCGAGCCGGCGCAGCACTTCTTCCGCCGACGCGGTCATGCGCTCGTGCTCGTCCATCGCCTGTTCGGGCGTGGTGATCGAGACGAGTTCGACCTTGGTGAATTGATGCTGGCGGATCATGCCGCGCGTGTCCCTGCCCGCGGCGCCGGCTTCAGCGCGGAAGCACGGCGTGCACGCGGTGAGCCGCATCGGGAGTTTGGCTTCGTCGGTGATGTCCTCGCGAACGAGATTGGTCAGCGGCACTTCGGCGGTCGGGATGAGCCAATAGGCGTCGCGATTTTCGAGCGCCGCTTGGATTCCTTCCAGCGCTGCCTGGATTGCCGGCATCGATGCATCAGGACTTAAAACGTCCGCTGTATTCAATTGCCAAACATCAACATCGATCACTTTAGATGCGTGGAACTGGTCTTCCTTAAACTTCGGCAGTTGAGCCGTGCCGAACATCGCGTCATCGCGCACCAGCACCGGCGGATTGACCTCGGTGTAGCCGTGCTCCTGCGTATGCAAATCGAGCATGAACTGACCCAATGCGCGCTCAAGGCGCGCAAGGCCGCCGGTCAGCACCACGAAGCGCGCGCCGGAGAGTTTCGCCGCCAGTTCGAAATCCATCATGCCGAGCGCTTCGCCCAGTTCGAAATGCTGCTTCGGCGTGAAGTCGTTGCCCTGCGAATCCTTGTAGTCGCGCTTCGCTCCAAATTTATGATGCTCGATGTTGCCGTGCTCGTCGGCGCCGTCCGGCACCTCGTCGAGCGGCAGGTTCGGCAGTTCGGCCAGCGCCTTCTGCAGCGCCTCGTCGGCGGCCGTCGCGTCCGCCTCTAGCTTCGGCTGCGTCTCCTTCAGCGCGTTGACCTCGGCCATCAGCGCATCGGCAATGTCGTTGCGGCCGGCCTTCTTGGCGCCGCCGATTTCCTTGGAGGCCGCGTTCCTGCGCGCCTGCGCGGTCTCGGCCACGGTGATGGCTGCGCGGCGCGCTTCGTCCAGTCCGACAAGCCGTTGCGCGGTGCCCTTGAAGTCGGACTTGCGGCGCATCAGACGCCGGTCGAACTCGGCCGGGTTGTCGCGGATCCATTTGATGTCGTGCATGGCGGTTTCCGTACCTGATTCTCGTTACGGCCAGCCTCGGCGCGCGCCGTCGGCCCTGTTCTTTAAGACGCGGGCGCGTCTGTGTCCCTTTTTCCGTCCCCGCACAAGGCGGGAGATGGAGCGCCGGGAGGCGCCAGGGCGTTTGCGAGACGCCCTTTGGCGGACCAATGACGCTGGCCCGCCGCGCACTCACGGCCCGTTCCGGTTACCCGGAGGGACCGCTTTCGGAGTGCGCGGGCCCAATAACGCTGGACCCTGCGCCTCCCGGCGCTCCACTTAGCCTGCTGCTGTTTCATGACACGGCAGCGGGCCTGGATCGAACGAAGATAAGGCGAGTTTCGGCGAGGGGGATAAGTCTTTCCGGTGCGAGCAAACGCCCTCACCCGGCTCGCATCTGACGATGCTCGCCACCCTCTCCCCGTAAACGGGGAGAGGGAACAAAGAGCCCTACCCGCCCGCGCCTTCCGCCGGCGTCGCGCCGGTCGCCGCCTGCGGTGGCTGCGCCTTCTTCTCCACCATGCGCGCCGACCAGATCGAGCCCTCGTAGAGCAGCATCAGCGGCACCGCGAGCGACAGCTGGCTGATCACGTCGGGCGGCGTCAGGACCGCGGCCAGCACGAAAGCGCCGACGATGAAATAGCGGCGCTTGGCGCGCAACTGATCCGAGGTGATGATGCCGACGCGGGCCAGCAGCGTCAGCACCACCGGGAGCTGGAACGCGGCGCCGAAGGCGAATACCAGCGACATCATCAGCGACAGATATTCGCCGACCTTGGGCAGCAGCGCGATCTCGGCCTGCCCCTCCCCGGTCTGCTGCATGCCGAGCGAGAACCGCACCAGGAGCGGCATCACCACGAAATAGACCACCATCGAGCCAAGAAAGAAGAAAATCGGCGTCGCGATCAGATACGGCACGAAGGCCTGGCGCTCGTTGCGATAGAGGCCGGGCGCGACGAACATGTAGATCTGTCCGGCGATCACCGGGAAGGCGATGAAGGCCGCGCCGAACATCGCGATCTTGAGCTGGGTGAGGAAATATTCCAGCAGCGCGGTGTAGATGAATTTCGAATTCTCGACGCCCGCCACCCATACGAACGGCCAGACGAGAATGTTGTAGATCTGCTTGGCGAAGGCGAAGCAGAATACAAACGCGATGGCAAAGGCGATCACCGCCTTGATCAGGCGCGAGCGCAATTCGATCAGATGGTCGAGCAAGGGCGCCTTGCTCTGCTCGATCTCGTCGTCTTCCTCGGGCTTGCGGTTGCTCATGCCGCGCCGCTCCCGCCAGGCTTTGCGCTGTCAGGCTTGATATCAAGGGGCGCGTCGGCAATGGGCCCATCGGTCGCGGGCGCATCTGCCACCGCCGGCTCGAGCATGGCCGGACGGTCCAGCTCGACTGCCGGGGCTCCGGCGGAAGGCTCGATCGCGCCGGGATCGGCGGTCGTCACTGCCGTCTCATCGGCGACTTTTTCGGGACTCGGCGGCTCGCTTCCGAGCGCGGCCTCAACCTCTTTCTGCGCAGTCTGGAGCGGATTGCTGAACGCCGAGGTCGCGTTGGCACTGGCCTCGTCGAATTGCCGCTTCAGGTCAGCAACCTCGGCCTCGCGCATCGCCTCGCGGAACTGATCCTGGAAGTCCGACGCCATGCGGCGGACCTTGCCCATCCAATGGCCGAGCCCGCGCAGCACGCCGGGCAATTCCTTCGGCCCGATGGCGATCAGCGCAACCATGCCGATGATGACAAGCTCGCCCCAGCTGAAATCGAACATGGACCTTCAACTCCAAGGGGCGCCCAACCCTTTCGGATGGCGCCCCTTCTCACCGCGAGCGTCGGCGGTGCCGTCCTGCCTCAGACCGTACCCTCGAATTTCTTCTGGGTCTCTGCCTGCTGCTTCATGTCGGTGCCGGCATTGATGGTCTTCATCGGATCGCCGGGCTTCGGATCGGCCTTGGCGGTGTCATCCTCGGACATGCCCTTCTTGAAGGCCTTGATGCCCTGCGCCATGTCGCCCATCAATTCGGAAATCTTGCCGCGCCCGAACAGGAGCAGCACCACGACCAAGACGACGATCCAGTGCCAGATGCTGAGTGAACCCATGACGCGTAACCTCCGGGAGGCGCGCCTGTGTTTCCTCAATGAGGCGGGGCACGCCGGGACATGACCGGAAACTAGGCTTGGGACGCGGCAAAAACAAGGACTTCGGCCGGATCGCATTCGAGGCGCAGATCATCGTTAACCTGCGGAATGGCGGCCCGCAGGAGGCGGCCTTTCAGTGGAGAATCAAGGCCTTCAACCGCGACTTCGACCAGATCGACATGGCCAAGGAACTGCCGATGCTGGATTCGGGCCCGCGGGCCTGCCCCGCCATTGCGGATGCGCAGCGCTTGCGGCCGGATTGCGACGACCGCGCGCGCCGCCTCCGCGATGCCGGGTGCGGCAAAGCGCCCGACCGCGGTCTCGGCGAATCCGCCGCGCACGGTTCCCGCAATCTCGTTCAGTTCGCAGAAGAAGCGGGCTACGAACAGGCTGCAGGGACGCGTATAGATCGCCTCCGGCGCTCCGGTCTGAATCAGCGAACCGCCATGCATCAGCGCGATACGGTCGCCCATCCGCAGTGCTTCCTCGGGGTCGTGGGTAACGATGATCGAGGTCACGCGGGCTTCGCGCAGCACGTTCAGAGTATCGTCGCGAACCTCGTCTCGCAGCCGGCGATCGAGGCCCGAGAACGGCTCGTCCATCAGCAGGACGCTTGGCCGCGGCGCGACGGCACGCGCGAGCGCAACCCGCTGCTGCTCGCCCCCAGACAGCATGTGGGGGTAGGACGACGCATGCGCAGCAAGTCCGACCCGATCGAGCGCACGCATCGCCTCGCGTTCCGCTTCCGCACGAGGCAGCGATTTCAGCCCGAACATGACATTGGCAAGATTGGTCAGATGCGGGAACAGCGCGAAGTCCTGGAACATCAGGCCGACGCCGCGCCGTTCCGGCGGGAGAAAGCCCGGCCCGCCCGACACGTCGCGATCATTGATCAGGACCCGGCCCTGGCTCGGCTCCTCGACACCCGCGGCAAGACGCAGCAGCGTGGTCTTGCCACAGCCCGAGCGGCCTAGCAGGCAGACGATCTCGCCGGGTTCGATGGCGAGCGAAACGTCGCGCACCGCGACAACCTCGCCGTAGCGATGGGTAATGCGGTCGAAGGACAGCTTCGCCGCGATCGAGGCGGGTGTGCGCCCGGCCTCGACGCGCTTGGGTCCTGCGCCCGCGCGCCCGGCCATCTACTCCTCGGGCTGATCCGCACGCGGCGCGAGCCCCAGATCGAGGTCGCCCGGCTCGAGCGGATCCTCGTCATCGCGCAGCGCCGGGTCATCGCTCGGCACCGGCACCGAGAAATTCGGCGGCAATTGCCCATCCAGCATGCCGGAGCCCTTCAGCTCATCCAGACCCGGCAGATCGCCGAGCTGCTCCAGCCCGAAATGGGAGATGAACGCTTCGGTCGTGCCATAGGTGATCGGACGTCCCGGCACCTTGCGGCGCCCGCGCGGGCGAATCCATCCGGTTTCGAGCAGCACATCAATGGTGCCCTTCGACATGGTGACGCCGCGAATATCCTCGACCTCGGCGCGCGTGACCGGCTGGTGATAGGCGATCACGGCAAGCGTCTCGATCGCCGCGCGCGACAGCTTGCGCGGCTGGATCGCCTCGCGCGTCAGCAGCCATGACAGGTCGTTGGCCGTGCGGAACGCCCATTTGCCGTTGACCTTCACCAGATTGACTCCGCGCGGAGCATACTCATCGCGGAGCATCTGCAGGGTCTGCGCAAGCTCGACTTCGGCCGGCAGACGTTGCGCGAGCGTCTTCTCGTCGAGCGGCTCCTTGGAGGCGAACAGCAGCGCTTCCAGGATGCGCAATTCCTCCGGCCGAGCCTGCGGCGACCGGATCGCATCCGGTGCGTCCTCGTCCTCGTCCATCAATTTGCGGGCCAAGCCTTGCATCCTTCTGTCACTCCCTCTCCGACCGGCGAAAGCTGCGGTCGAACAGCCTGAAATTCTGGTTCTGCCTTTGACGCTAATGCGCTACCGAACCGTTATTATCCGGATTCTTGGCTTTGCTCTTGCGGATATAGAGCGGCGCAAATGCAGCATGCTGCTGCAATTCGATCGCGCCCTCCCGCACCATCTCAAGAGCCGACGCGAAGCTCGATGCGGTTACGGTCGCCACCATCGACGGTTCAACCAGATAGGCGATCAGGAACTGGTCGAGCCGGTTCCAGTCGTCTGTGGCGCCGATCAGCCGCTCGATCTGCTCCCTCGCTTCGGCGAGCGTCCAGACCTGACGCTTCTTGAAGCGAACCTGACTCAGCACGCGCTTCTGCCGCTGCATCGAATACGACGAGAGCAGATCGTAGAGGCTCGCGGTCCATTGCGGATGCTTGATATTCTTGATCGGCTCCGGCGCGCCCCGGCTAAAGGTGTCGCGATCGAGCTGCGGAAGTTCGAGAAGCTTCTGTGCGACCTGCCGAAATGCCTCGAGCCGCTTCAACCGGAAGGCGAGCGCCGTCGCCATGTCCTCGGCGCTTTGGCCCTCGGCCTGCTTCTCGTCAGGCAGCAGCAGGCGCGATTTCAGATAGGCCAGCCATGCCGCCATGACCAGATAGTCGGCGGCGAGTTCGAGCCGCAACCTGCGGGCCTGCTCGATGAACGTCAGATACTGGTCCGCGAGCGCGAGAATCGAAATCTTCGCGAGGTCCACTTTCTGCTGACGCGCGAGCGTGAGCAGCAGATCGAGCGGGCCTTCGAAGCCCTCGACATCAACCACCAGCGCCGGCTCGTCGATGCCGCGCTCCGTCATTTCGGTCGCGAACGGAATGATCTCGGCGCTCATCAGGCGATCGCTCCGGTCGCGGGTTCACGCATCAGGTCGGCAAAGCGGGCGCGGGCCGCCGCAATGTCGATCTCGCTTCGCTGCGCCCGCAGCGCGAGCGCGTCATCGGCGCGCGCCGCCGCCTCGCCCGACAGCAGTGGCGCCGCCTCCGCAACCTGCCGCATCTCGTCGAGATTTCCGTTGCAATGGAGGACGACGTCGCAGCCGGCGGCGAGCGCGGCGCGGCTGCGCTCGTCCAGCGTGCCCGACAAGGCTCCCATGGAAACGTCATCACTCATCAGCAGTCCCTTGAACCCGATCGATCCGCGAATCACCTCGCGGATCATTATCGCCGATGTGGTGGCCGGTTGGACGGGATCGATGGCGCTGAACACAACATGTGCGGTCATGCCGAGCGGCAGACTTGACAGCGGTCGGAAGGCCTCAAAGTCGGTCGCTTCAAGTATCGCGCGACCGGTATCCACGACCGGAAGTTTCAGGTGGCTGTCCGCGGTCGCCCGCCCATGTCCGGGCAGATGCTTGACCACCGGGATCAGGCCTGCGCTCATTAGTCCGTCGGCCTGAGCGGCCGCCAGCGCCGCAACCTGTTCCGCGGTGTCACCGAGCGCCCGGTCGCCAATCACGCTGTCCGCGCCTTCGACGGGAACATCCGCCACCGGCAGGCAATCCACGTCGATCCCCAGCCTCGAAAGGTCCTCGCCGATCAGCCTCGCGCCGAGCCAGGCTGCGGCCTTGCCGCGTGACGGATCAGCGGCATAGAGCGCCGCATACGCCGCGCCCGGCGGGTAAACCGGCCAATGCGGGGGGCCTAGCCGCTGCACCCGGCCGCCTTCCTGATCGACCAGAACCGGTGCGTCCCAGCCCACGATGTTGCGGAACCCGTTCGTAATGGCGCGAACCTGTTCCGGGGCCTCGATGTTGCGCTTGAACAGGATCAGTCCCCACGGCGAAGCTTCCCGGAAGAAACGCGCCTCCTCCCGACTGATTGCCGTTCCGGACAAGCCGGAGATGAATGCGCGCGCCGTCATCGGCGCGGCTTAGCCGTTGCGCAAGTCGGGGGTCAAGCGACCGGGGCTCAGTTCCGCTGGACGACGCATTGCCCGCCTGCCGCCTTCAGGTTCGAGCAGAATTCACTGGCCTCGCCCTGGCTCTGGAACGGAATCTGCGCCCGGTAATAGGTTCCCCGATCACCCAGATCGGCGCGGCGAATCACCGGCTGGCGGCTGCCAAGGACGGACGGAAATTGCTGCTGCAGAGACCGGAAGGACGCCTGCGCATCGGCTTCGCTGCGCTGTGAAGTCACCTGGACCGCGTAGGGCCCCGCCACAGCTTGACTGGCGCCGCTCGAAATCGGCGTGGGGAATGGCGACGCCCCGCCCGAACCCGCGCCTTCCGAAGCCGGGGCGTTTGCCGGTCGCGCCGCATGCCGCTGGGGCGGCACCGACCCGGTCGGCGAAAGTGCCAGAGGTGCGGCACCGGCATCGTTCTCCTGCGCCGCCGGAGCGACAGCGCGGGCGGAGCGTGGAGCGGTCGCCGGTACCTCGGCCCCACGGTCCGGCTTGATTGGCACCGTCCGGATGCGCTTCGGCTCGGCGGTGACTGGCCGCGCGCCCTGCGACGCGGCCGAAGAACCATCGGACGGCGGCGCCACATTCGCACTCGCCGGCGGGAAAGCCTGCGGATTCTGACCGGCAAGCCACGGCGAAATCACGCGCGGCTGTCCCGGAGCGGCCTGCTGGACCGGCTCCTCCTCACGCGGCACGATCCGCTCGGTCTTGACCCCGACCCGATCCTGAATCGGCTTGGCGCTCGGGTCGGTCGCGGGCACGATCTTCGAAGGCTTGGTGTCGGCCTTGATCACCGGCGGCGGCACAGGCGTACCGGCGCCGCCGAACATCGCACGATAACCAAACGCCGATGCGGTCCCGACCACGGCAAGTGCGAGCACGGCCAGAACAGTGACCATGCTGCCCCGCCGCTGTTGCGGCGCGCGTCGATTTGAGGCCGGCGCGACTGCGGGCGCGACCTCGGACCCATAATATGATCCGCCATAGTTCTGTGCGCCATCGCCGTAACCGGCATAGGGACCGGACACGGGATGGGCATGCGGTGCAGCCGCATGAGACGATGCCGGCATATATTGCGGACGCGTTGAGTCGAAATTCGGCTCCGCAAAGTGCGGGTGCGAAAATCCGTCGGCCGCATCCTGATAGCGGGGGTCCGACGCATAGGCATCGGCGTAACGCGGATCGGTCTGGGGCTGGTTCGTATACCGTCGATCGGCATAGGACCGCGATGCATCGTCGTCGTAATGCCGATCCGCGTGGCGCGCATCCGCATATCGCGGATCGCCGTAGCCTGGATCAGCGTAACCCGGATCAGCGTAACGCGGATCATTTTGACGGGGGTCTGCATAGCGCGGATCGGAATAGCGCGGATCATATCGTGGATCGGCATATTGACCCTCAGGCCCCGCATAACGAGGCCCGGCATATGACGTCTGAGAGCCCGCGCCATAATCACGATCGGCCTGAGGCGCCACGGCGTCGTAGCGTGGATCGTATGGCTCGTTGTCATAGCCATGGCCGGACGGGTAGCCGCCAGCAGCATATGCAACTGGCGCTGCATCGTCGGGGTAGGCGTAGGACCCGCCATGCGGCGTAGCGTCCCGCGGATCATCGTCTCGGTGCCGGACCGGGTTCGGCAGGGTCCAACCCTGATCGGGATCGCTCGCACCGCCATAGGGAGCGCGCAAGCCATTCTGCCGATACGACGGCGCCGACTCGTTTTGCTGTCCGATCAGCCGGGCCAGCTCGGCCAGCGGGTCGCCCGATGGCGCACCCGCCTGCGGCCGAAGCCGCTGAGAGATTTCGTTATCGCGATTTCCGCGACTGCGATTGTTGTCCGCCATCCTGCGACCTTCTTCGACCGGGCCGGTTTGATGCGACCATTCCCTCCGGCCCCATCAATGTCGACTGTTACAGAGCGGCGTGCCCTTCGAGGCACTCATCCCCAAGCGAACCTGCCGCTGCACGCGACGTCACCGCATCTCCTCCGGAGCCCCAACACCAAGCAGAGCCAGACCCGAGCCGAATACGGCGACGACGGCCTGAACCAGAGCCAGGCGCGCCACGGTTAACTGTTCATCATCTTGTCTAATGAAGCGTAAATGAGGCAAGCTTTTTCCCTGGGTGAAATGGGCATGAAACTCGCTCGCCAATTCATACAGGTAAAATGCGATTCGGTGCGGCTCATGGGCCTGGGCGGCGGTTTCGATCAGCCGCGGGTACAGGGCGACCTTGCGGATGAGCGCCATTTCACCCGGATCGGTCAGCTTCTCGATCGCAGCCCCTGACAAAAGCGCGATCCGGCCCTCGGCGGTATCAGGCAGGTTCGGGAATGCTTCCCGCGCGTTGCGGAACACCGAATGCCCGCGGGCGTGACCGTACTGGACGTAGAAAACCGGATTGTCCTTGGACTGCTCGATCACCTTGGCGAGGTCGAAATCGAGCGGCGCGTCGTTCTTGCGGTACAGCATCATGAATCGGACGGCGTCGGACCCGACCTCGTCCACCACCTCGCGCAAGGTCACGAACTCGCCCGCGCGCTTTGACATCTTCACCGGCTCGCCGGCGCGCAACAGCTTCACGAGCTGGACGATCTTCACATCGAGGCTGGCCTGCCCCTTGCTGATCGCCTTCACCGCCGCCTGCATGCGCTTGATATAACCGCCATGATCGGCGCCCCACACGTCGATCATGTCGCGGAATCCGCGGTCGAATTTCGATCTGTGATAGGCGATGTCGGAGGCGAAATAGGTGTAGCTGCCGTCCGACTTCATCAGCGGACGATCGACATCGTCGCCGAAATCGGTGGAGCGGAACAGCGTCTGATCGCGGTCCTCGTAGTCCTCGACCGGCGCGCCTTTCGGCGGCGGCAGCCGGCCCTCATAGACTTCGCCGTCGCTCTTCAATTGCGCAATGACGGAGCCGACCTTGTCCTCGCCCTCGATCAGCGAGCGCTCCGAAAAGAACACGTCGTGCTGCACGTTGAGGGCCGCAAGGTCCGCACGGATCATCGCCATCATCATGTCGATCGCGGTCGTGCGAACGATGGGAAGCCACTCATTTTCCGGCTTCTGGTCGAGGTCGCGTCCGTAATTTTCGGCAAGCGCCGCGCCAACCGGCTTGAGATAGTCGCCAGGATAAAGTCCCTCCGGGATTGCGCCGATGTCTTCGCCCAGCGCCTCGCGGTAGCGCAGATAGGCCGAACGGGCGAGCACGTCGACCTGCGCGCCGGCATCGTTGATGTAGAATTCGCGCGTGACATCGAAATCCGCGAAGGCCAGAAGGCTTGCCAGCGCATCGCCGAACACCGCACCCCGGCAATGGCCGATATGCATCGGCCCGGTGGGATTGGCGGAGACATATTCGACATTGATCCTGGCGCCCTGCCCCATCGTGCTGCGGCCGTAGCCGCTGCCGGAGCGGATGACCGCGCGAAGCGCATCGAGCCAGGTCGCGTGCTTCAGCGTCATGTTGATGAAGCCGGGCCCCGCGACATCGACCTTCTCGATCAGCGGATCGGCCCACAGCTTTTCGGCCAGCGCATCGGCCAGTTCTCGCGGCTTCCGGCCAGCGTCTTTCGCGAGCACCATGGCGGCGTTGGTGGCCATGTCTCCGTGGCTCGCATCACGCGGCGGCTCGACCGTGATCCGCGCGAGATCGATCCCCGCCGGCAGCATCCCGGATTCGATCAGCGCCTCGTTCGCACTGATTACGCGCGCGAGCATGGTGGCAAACAGGTTGTCGGATCGGGTGTCGTTCGCCATTGGCCTGCCGTCAACTCCGGGGCGCGCCACAAGCGCGTTCACGCGCGCTTCAATTGCGGCGGCTGCTAACGCAGTTCGGGGGTCGAGTCAAAGAAGCGCCGGTGCTCCGCGAGCGCAAACCGGTCGGTCATGCCGGCGATGAAATCGCCGACCCGAAGCGCGCGCGCCGCGTCGTCCGCGCCGGCAAGTCCGGTCCGCCATTCCTCCGGCATGTCGCCGGGAGAATGGAGAAAATGCCGAAACAGATCATGCAGCACGCCTTCGGCTTCCCGCATCACCCGCATGACGCGGTCATGACGATACATTCGCGGATACAGGAAATCCTTAATGGCGCGCTCGGCCTCGGTCATGGCATCGGAAAATGCGATGACCGGGCTCGTGGCATCGCGCACCTCCTCGACGGACAAGGGCGAGATCGCCTCCAGGCGGCGAGTCGATTCAGCCGCCACATCCTCGATCATCCAGGTGATCAGCCGGCGGATCATCTCATGGGTGAAACGCGCAGGCTCCAGCCCAGGATGCCGGCGCCGAATCTCGCGCGAAATTCCGCCCGCGAAAGGTACGGCCTCCAGGTCCTCGATGCGAAACAAGCCGGCGCGCAGTCCATCGTCGATGTCATGGGCATCGTAGGCAATGTCGTCGGAAATCGCCGCGACCTGCGCCTCGGCGCTGGAATAGCTCCAGAGCTGCAAATCGCATGCTGACCCGAAATCGGCGATGGCGCGGGGCACGCCACGTTCGCGATAGCGGCCGACGGCGTTGCCGGCGCGGTCGGTGAGCGGCCCGTTATGCTTGACCAGTCCCTCGAGCGTCTCCCAGGTGAGGTTGAGGCCGTCGAAATCGGCGTAGCGGCGCTCCAGCGAAGTCACCAGCCGCAGCGCCTGCGCGTTGTGGTCGAAGCCCCCGTAGGGCTTCAGTTCGTCGTCCAGCGCACGCTCCCCGATATGCCCGAACGGGGGATGCCCCAGATCATGCGCAAGCGACAGCGCCTCGGCGAGGTCCTCGTCGAGTCCTAGAACGCGCGCGAGCGAACGAGCGATCTGCTGCACTTCCAGGGTGTGGGTGAGCCGCGTCCGATAATGGTCGCCTTCGTGGAACACGAATACCTGGGTCTTGAACTTGAGGCGCCGGAACGCGGCAGAATGGATGATTCGGTCGCAGTCGCGCCGGAAATCGTTGCGGCTCGGGCTTGGCGGCTCGGGGACGAGCCTGCCCCGGCTCAGGGCCGGATCGGAGGCATAGGGTGCGCGCGGGGCCGACTGGATCGCCATGATGCCCGTGTTTACGGACCCATGCGCCGGGCGCAAGGCCCACGCAACCGGCTCCCGCTCGGGCCATCGGCACCGGTGGCGCGATTGACGGAGAGCGGCGGCGCACCTAACTATCGGGTCATGACCGACGTCACCATCACCGAACGCGCCGTCTCGAAGGTCGCTGCGATCCTGTCGAAGGAACCGGCGGGCGCGATGCTGCGCGTCAGCGTCGAGGGCGGAGGCTGCTCGGGCTTTCAGTACAAGTTCGACGTCGAACGCGAGCGCGCCGACGACGACCTGGTGCTGGGCCGGGACGCGGCCACGATCCTCATCGACCCGGTTTCCGTCGGTTTCCTCGCCGGGTCAGAGATCGATTTCGTCGACGACCTGATCGGCGCTGCCTTCAAGATCAATAATCCGAACGCCAAGTCGTCCTGCGGCTGCGGGACCAGCTTCTCGCTGTAGTCGTCATTCCGGGGCGCGCCGCCCCGGAATGACGGAAAATCAATTCACCTTCAGCCCTGCCTTCTTCACGAAATCACCAAAGGTCTTCAGCTCGGTCCTGATCAGCGCACCCAACTCATCCGGCGACATCGGCATGGTCTGCACGCCGATCCAGTCGAGCTTCTCGCGCAGCGCGGGAGCAGCGAGC
>NZ_JBFWPA010000068.1:0-34263 GCF_050250235.1 Pseudorhodoplanes sp. | reverse complement strand
AGGCCTCTACGATATGCACGATATTGGGCAGGTCATCTGCGAGCGCGAACAGCTTGCGCGTGCCTCCCTTGGCTTCGGCGCGCGCCGCGAAAGGCTGCACCATGTTGACCGCATCGACGCGGCCCGAGCGCAGCGCGTCCTCGGACAGCGCAAAGCCGACTTCGACGAGCTTGATGTCCTTGTCGGGGTCGAGCCCGGCATTGCGCAGCACCATGTTGAAAGGAGCATGTGTGCCGCCGCCGACGACACTGATGCCGACCGTCTTTCCTTTCAGGTCGGCAACGGACTTGATCGGCGAATCGTCCTTCACAGCCCAATAGAGGTGGAAACTGCCCGGCCGCTCGCCGACATGCTGGGCGATGACATACATGTCGACATTGCCGGCCACCATGCTCTGCGCGATCGGCAGGACGCCCTGTGTCGCGCAGTCGAGCGCACCCGCCTGCATCGCCGCCGTCATCGGCGCGGTGCCGTTGAACTGCGACCATTCGATCTTGTAGGTCTTGCCCAGATTCGGAAATTTGTCCGGGCGCTTCATCATCCAGTATTTGGCTTCCTCGGCGGGAATGGTCCAGCCGACCCGGATGGTGGGAATGGTCTGGGCGAAGGCCGCGCCGGCGGTCGCAACCGCGCCGAGCGCCAGACCTAAAACTGCAACACGACGAAGCATATTCTGTATCCTTCTCTGGAAGACGCAAAACGGCTCGGGGGCCCGGCGCCCTTCGATACCGTTGATCCGGCCGGCATGGAACGATGCCTGCCACCGCTCTGCAAGCTCAGATCTGCGCCGCGGGAAGTATAAAGCTTGGGCGGCAGTGCGTCATCGCGCGATCGGGGCCAATGGTCGCGCCCTTTTCAGCCTATCGCCTCAATTTTAGCGATCCGCCAAAGCCCCCGGAAAGTCCGGTGGTCTAATGGTGTCACGGTGGGGTCGAAAGCGTGAGGGAACCAGTCCGGGTTCTCGGCGCTTAGGTCGTTCGAGAATCCAAACCAGGGCCGGGGCGCTTGTTGCATTCGGGGGGATGCAAAAGACCGGCAGAAAGTGGATGCCATGAAAAGGTCAGCGATCGTCTTCGGCGCCTTGTCTCTTTCCCTCCTGATCCCGCAAAGCCCGGCCACCGCACAATCCTCCGCCTTCGCCGATCCGGCGCCGCTGTATCCGCCCGCCTTTGCCCGCGCGGCTCCACAACCCGAAGTGGCGGACGAGCCCGGAGACAGTGTGGGGATGGCGTCACACCTGCGTCGGCAGATCGTCTCCTATTCGACCCGCGAGGCGCCGGGTACGATCGTGATCGATACCCCGAACACCTATCTCTATTACGTGCTCGGCAACGGCCGGGCCGTCCGTTACGGGATCGGCGTCGGCCGCGACGGCTTCCGCTGGTCGGGAACGCAACGTGTCGCCCGCAAGGCGGAATGGCCGGACTGGCATCCGCCGGCAGAGATGGTCGCGCGCCAGCCCTATCTGCCGCGCTTCATGGCAGGCGGGCCGAGCAATCCGCTGGGCGCGCGAGCGCTCTATCTCGGCAATTCGATCTACCGCATCCACGGCACCAATTCTCCGTCCACCATCGGCGGTCGGGTTTCGTCAGGATGCATTCGCATGCTCAACGAAGACGTGGTCGATCTGTATGGGCGGGTGAAGGTCGGCACCAAGGTCGTGGTTCTGCCGGACGGCGGACGGCGCTCGCCCGACATCGCACGCCGCCGCGCACCGGATCGGTCGAATGCCATCAGCTTCTACGAGGAGCAATCGCGTGCCCGCGACCGGATGTCGGCGGTGACGGAAACCGCAAGCCGCATTTACTGACTTTGACCTGAGAGAGCGACCAGACTGATACCATCCGCCCGGCAGAACGCCGGGCGGTTTTTTTTAAGCGCGACTGTGTTCCGAGCACGTTGAAGCGAGAACGCTGTCGCGCGCCAGCCTGCATCACCGCGGCCGCCGACGCATCGTTGCCGCGTCCACTTTATCGCCGTATGCAAAAATAATTTTCGAAACCGTCATTTTACACATCACGCTACGCAGCTACCAGCCTCACGTCATCTCGCTACCGCACGGCGCTACGGAGCTACCGTGTCATTGCAGACGCGCAACTACTTCGTTGCATCGATACAACTTGCGCGGCCGATACCGATGCCGCAACAACACGACAAAAAATTTTCCGCCTCATTCGTGACACTAATCCACACAACTTTTCGCGACGGCGCTCGTGCGGTGTGAGCGATGCGAAGGTCGTGAACCCGGAATGCAGGCGATGACATGTTTGGAGTTCATGGTCTCGGTCGATCGCCTCGGGCTTGCACGATGAGGTTTCTGCGATGCCAAACGGGTTCGCAAGGCACCCGCGACGAGACGCTCGAAACCTATCCCGGTCGTGCGCGCATGTTGCGAAGGCAGACCAACTCTGACGGCCTGAAGCGCACGCGGGGGCGCGCGCTCACGGTTCGTCATTCTTTCAGGATGGAGAAAACCGGCGCCCGACTCGGCGTCTGAAGGACGTGCAAGGGGGAAGTATCATGCGTAAATTCGCTGCGGCGCTTGCCGCATTCGCCGTTCTGTCGGTCGTGACCATTCCGGCTTCCGGTCAGACCATTCCGGAATCGCTCAAGCAATCCGGCAATACCGAAGCGTCCATCAAGGACCGGCGCAATGCCTGGACCGTCGGCGTCGCCGGCGGCCTGATGTCCGGCACCTACATGACCTTTGCCGACCAGCTGGCGAAGGCGCTCGACGACGGTGACAATCTGCGCATTCTGCCCATGGTGACCTATGGGGCGGCCTCCAACATCGACGACCTCCTGTATCTGCGTGGCGTCGATGTTGCGGTCACCCAGGCCGACGTGTTCGAGTATTTCAAGACCGAGCGCAAGATCTGGAACCTCAACAACCGGGTTCACTACATCATCCGCCTGCCGGTGTCGGAGGTCCACATCCTCGCAAGGCGTGACATCAAGAGCCTGGAGGATCTGCGCGGCAAGAAGGTGAGCTTCGGCCCTGCCGGTGCCGGATCGAGCCTGACCGGCACGATCATCTTCCAGCGCCTCGGCATTCAGGTCCAGCAGGTCAATGTCGACACGTCGGCAGCGATGCAGCAGCTGAAGACCGGCGAACTCGCGGCGATGATACGCCTGGTCGGCAAGCCGATCGACTTCTTCGCGCGCATTCCGGCTGACGCCGGGCTGCATCTGCTGCCGGTGCCGTTCTCCAAGAAATTCGCCGACTATTACACGATCGGCGAATTCACCGCCGATCAATATCCCAACCTGATGCCAGCGGGTCATACCAAGATCGACACGATCGCGGTTCCGGCCGTACTTGCGGCATTCAACTGGACCAAGGGCAGCGATCGCCAGAAGCGGATCGAGCGCATGGTCGAGCGCATGTTCGCCAACTGGAGCAAGTTTCAAAAAGCCCCATTCCACCCGAAATGGCGTGATGTGAATCTTGCGGCGACCGTTCCCGGCTGGACCCGGCTCGAAGCCGCCGAGCATGAATTGCAGAAGCTGGAGGCCGCGGCGCCTGCGACCAATGCCTCGTCCAGCCTGAACAGCGAATTCCAGGCCTACCTGAAGAACGCCGATACCAAGCGCGACGCGCAGCGGACGCAACAAGGCCGCGATGCCCTGTTCGCCGAGTTTCTCGCCTGGCGCGACCGGCAGGAGGCGCTCGCGGCGAGAAACGAGAGCGGGCCCGAGCCAAAGCCCGCGGTTCGCAGCAAGAGCCGGAAATAATCCGGCCGTCGAAATTCCGTGGATTGTGAGGGAGTTGCGTGATGAGTACCCCAAGCCCCGTACCGCTCGATAACTTCGATCCTGTTTCACCCTATGCGCCGAAATGGGCTCGCGACGACACGGCTGCCGTACCGGACATACTGGAATCGCAACTCCCGGACGGCATCGAGACGGATCACGATGCGCGCATTCTCGACGAGATCGAGGCGAGCCTGCGCACCATGATCGCGGAAAGCCGTTGCGGCGAAGAGCTGAATCGCCTGTCCGATGTCAGCCGGGCCGCCGCCGAACAGCTTCTCGAGCAGCAGGATCATGCGCTGGACACCGACGTTGAGAAGGCCCTGCCGGTCCCCGAAGCGCCACACCAAAATTTCGACGCGGAGCAGCTCGCAGCCGACATTGCGACGGTCCGGGCGGCGTTGCGCGATCCGCGAACCCCGCCCTGGCTGTTGGCGCGATCGCTCGAGCCCGAGCCTGTTCCGGAACCCTGGCCGCAGAAGCGCAAGCGCCGCTCGAACACGCTGTTTCTGCGCTTCGGCCTTGCGGTCACCGGCGCGGCCGTCGTTGCGGCAATTGCGGTCAAGGATGTCCCGACCCTTGTGATGGACACCATCCGCGGCCCTCTCAACGAGCTGTCAACCGGCGCCGCGGCTGTTTTCAATGAGGGCAAGGCATCCAGCCTCCAGCTGCGCATGGAGTCTGCACGGAAGGAGCAGGATCGGGCGACCGCGCCATCGATTCGCAATACGGTCGCGGCTGCCGATGCCGATGCACAAGCGGTCCTGGTGCGGACGGAGACAATTTCGCAGCCAGCGGAGCCTCGCGCGGAATCCGTCATGACGCGCTGGCCCTCGCCGGAAGCAGCAACGCGCAGCGAGCGGGTTGCTTCCACGAAGGCAGCGCCACACCCGCCTGCGCCGGCCACTACCATCGCGGCCGCGACAGAGAGCGCTGCCGCGGAGCCGGAGCGACAGCTCAATGCTGAAGAGATCGCCATGCTGCGCAAAATGGGCGATGACTATATTGCCGCCGGCGATTTCGTCGGCGCCCGCGCGGTGCTGGAACGGGCTGCCGATGCCGGCGATGCATCCGCTGCCTTTGCTGTCGCCTCCACCTACGACCCAGTCGTCCTTGCCCGTTTCAAGGTGCGCGGACTGAAGGCGGATATCGTGAAGGCCTCTTTCTGGTACGAGCGAGCCCGCGAGCTTGGTTCGCAGGAGGCCCCCCATCGCCTGCAGGCGATGATGGCGGCGCGAGACGGCTGACCGTCTCGCCGCTCAACCTTGCTGCGCGAGCCGCAGACGGCGCACCAGACCATCGGCATTCCGGGCCTGCCGCCGCGCCGCCCGGAAAACCGTAACCCGCCACAAAATTGCGCCGAACCACCTGCGATAACGATCCGGGGACAAGGTCAGTCTGGTATCGCTCGATGGAAGCTTCTAGTGTGGTGGTTCGGAAATCCGCTTCATTCTTGCAGCATGCCCTTCAGGCGGATTTCCGAACCGAACCACACTAGAATCAAGGTTTGCCAGTGTCCTTCGAATCCGAAGTCCGCTCACAAGCGATCCGCAGAATGAAGCGGACTTCGGATTCGGGACACTAGTCTTCCACCGCGCGATCCAGCGCTCGGATTTGGTCCGCCGGGGTCCATCGCACCATGTTCAAAATTGCGGGAGGAATCGCGGTCGCGATTGCCTTCTTCCTCGGAGCGCTGTGGACGCTCAATCCCCTGAGGTCGGGCGCCGAACCCCAGCCACCTGCCATCGTCGAGACGCCTCCGCTGCCACCGGCGACGCGGGCTTCGGTCGTGATCGTACCGGCCGCGATCGCACTGCCCGCGATCGGCCAGGCGATCGAGGACGCCGCGCCGCGCAGCCTGTCCGGAAAACCCGACAACGCAATTGCCAAGGTTCTGTCAAAGGCCGAAATTGTCTACTCGATCGACCGCTCGCCCCTCACACTGATCGGCCGCGCCGACGGACTGATCATCGGGGCCGATCTTACCGGCCTGTTGCGGATCACCGGTCAGCTTCCCGAATTGCTCGCCGGCAACGGTCAAAACGGCCGCGGAATCGATCTGCGCGCCGATCTCAAGGGACAGGTATCGGTCACCTCGCGGCCGAAAATCACCACCGGCTGGCGGCTCGAATCGAATCTCGTCGGACAGACGAAACTCGCCGAGGCCAATCTTCAGCTTGCCGGCGTGAAGTTCAACGGCGCGCGCGAAATCAAGTTTCTGGTGGACCGCGCCATGTCGGACCAGATGCTGGCCCTCGCCGCGCGTGTGCGCGACGATCTGTTCATCGAAAATGCCGCACGCCGCGAATGGGCGAAACTGTGCCGATCCTTCCCGCTCGGACCATCCGCCGAAGGGCTTCCGAACTTGTGGCTCGAAACCCGTCCGACCCGCGCCTTCGCGGCCCAACCGCGGGTCGACGCCAGCAACGTGACGATCACGCTCGGCGTGCAGGCCGAAACCCGCATCGTGACGCAGGAAACCAAACCGGATTGCCCGTTCCCGGCGAAGCTCGAACTTGTGCCGCCGATGGATCAGGGAAAGATCGCCATCGGCCTTCCCATCGACGTGCCGCTGGCCGAGATCAACCGGCTGCTCGACGCGCAGATGAAGGGCAGGACCTTCCCGGAGGACGGATCCGGTCCCGCCGCGATTACGGTGCTCAGCGCAATCGCTTCCGCCGCCGGCGACCGGATGATCGTTTCGATGCTGGTCAAGGCGACCGAGCGAAAAAGCTGGTTCGGCTTCGGCAGCGAGGCGACCATTCATCTCTCGGGCAAGCCCGTGCTCGACCAGGAGCGGCAGACACTGCGGCTCGACGACATCACGTTGGGCGTGGAATCCGAGGCTGCGTCCAGTGTTCTCGGTGTCGCCACCAAAGCCGCGATCCCACACCTGCAAACCGCACTCGCCAGAAATGCCGTGATCGATCTGCGGCCCGCGCTCGCCAATGCGCGCAGGAATATCGACAAGGCGCTGGCCGATTTTCGCGTTCAGCGCGACGGCATCAAGGCCGACGCCCTGATCACCGGCATTCGGCTGATCGGAGTCGAGTTCGATTCGACGATCGTGCGGGTGACGATCGAACTGGATGGTGTCGCGCGCGTCTCGGTGACCAGGCTTCCGATCCGGCCCTGACGCGGTCATTTGTCCGGCGAAAACCCGGACGCCTTCACCGCCGGCGCCCAGAAGGCGGCGTCCCGTTTCATGATCGCACCAAGCTCGGCGGCGGAAGTGCCGGTCGGCTCGATCGCGAAGGTGAGCATGCGCTGGGCCACGTCCGGCGACTTGATGGCGTTGACGATCGCCTTGTTGAGCCGTTCGATCACCTCCGGCGGCGTCTTTGCCGGAGCAAACATGCCGTACCAGCCGGTGGCCTGCAGATCGAAGCCAACTTCCCTGAAGGTCGGAATATCGGGAAGGAATTTCGAGCGCTGCGCGTCGGAGGTCGCAAGCACGCGAAGCTTGCCGCCCTTGTGGTTTTCCAGAAGGTCAGCGGTCGTGGTCACGACCACCGCGATCTGACCGCCGATCAGATCGGTCAAAGCGCCTGCCGATCCCTTGTACGTCACATGCCGGAAATCGATACCGGCGCGCTGACCGAACAGCGCGGCGAGAAAATGCGGCAATGTTCCGGCCGCGGGCGTGCCGTAATTGGACTCATTCGGATTGGCCTTGGCCCAGGCGATCAGTTCCTTCAGCGACTTCGCCGGCACCTTGGGACCGACCGCGATGCCGAAATCGAACGTGCCGAGCTGTGCCACCGGCACCAGATCGGTGAACGGGTCGTATTCCAGATTTTTGTAGACCAGTTGATAGACCGCGACCGGCGCGATCGGCACCATCAGCAGGGTCGAGCCGTCAGGCGCGGCAGTCTTGACGGCCTGTACGCCGATGCGTCCGCCGGCTCCGGTGCGGTTTTCGACGATGACCGGACGGTTGAGTTCGGCGCGCATCTTGTCCGCAACCATGCGCGCCAATGCGTCACCGGTGCCCCCGCCGGTGAACGGGAAGATGATCCGGATCGGCTGCTCGCCGAGTTGCGCATGCGCCGGAGCGGTCTGGCCGGCGGCAGCGGCGGCGAACAAAACTGATGCAATCACGAGACTGCGCCTGCGGATCATGAACTCCTCCCTGACTTTGTTTTTTCCGATGATGCAGGCTTCCAGCAGGCGCCCGAACCGAAAAATCAACTCGTACCGGCCAGCGGAATGTTGTAATTTGTCTTTCGATTATAATGGCTTGTATGCTGGAAGGGACGCGCATTGGCGCGCGGGCGCATTCGCAAATGCCGGGCCCAGCCGGAGACCATGCGCACCCTGGAGCGCGGGCTCACGGTGCTGGATGCACTGGGCGAGCATGACAGCCTGACGCTTCAGGCGCTGCATGACATGACGGCGCTGCCGAAATCGACGCTGCTGCGCGTGCTGGCCACCCTTGAAAAGACCGGCCATGCGCGGCGCCGTATCGCGGACCGCAGCTGGCGGCGGACTGCCTTGCGCTCACCCTCGACCGCCTCCGCCGTACAGGATCAACTGATCGATATCGGTGGCGAGGTACTGGACGAGATGTGCGCGCGGCTCGCCTGGCCCTCGGACCTCGCCGTCTATCATGACGGCGCCATGGAAATTCTGGAGACCACGCGGCGCAAGAGCCCTTACGTGATGAACAGGCTTGCCATCGGATTTCGCGTTCCGGTTCTGCTGTCCGGGCTGGGACGGGCGTGGCTCGCCTTCTGCCCGGATGAGGAACGTGCCGCGATCGTTGCCGCCCTGACCGCTTCGAATTATGCCTTCGACCGGACGGCGCAGGACCCCGGCCACATCGCGGCGCTGGTGTCGGAGACCCGCGCCAAAGGTTATGGCATCCGGGCGGACGGATATTCGGTGCGGCGGTCGGCGGTCGAAGACAAGACCAGCGGCATTGCATTGCCGATCTATCTGCGCGGGCGGATCGTGGCCTGTATCAACCTCGTCTGGGTTCTTACCGCCTTCGACGAAGATGCATTCGTCCGCCGCTATCTCGGCGAACTCCGCAACGCCGCCGGGTCGATCGGGCAACGGCTCGAGTGTCAGGCCTCGCCGCGTCCGGTCTGAGATTCGCCACGATAGGCGTTCCACATCTCCTCCGGCACGTCATCCTCATCCCAGACACCGATCAGGATGCCCTTGCGCTGCGATTTGCCGCGCCCCTGCAGAATCTGCGCTTCCGAAATCGTCGTGCGCTGTGACATCCGCAATCCCCAGTCCGCCAACGCGGAGGAAAGCCGTTCGCGCTCCGCCGCATAGGCGGGGTCGGCGCCGAGATCGCGAAACTCTTCGGGATCGGATTGCAGGTCGAACAGCATCGGCCGGAAGCCGATGGCGTGGACATATTTCCACCGCTTGTCGGCGGCCATGAACAGCCGGGCATCGCGCGGCGCAACGCCAAGCCGCACCGCAGCCGGAAACATCGAGTAATCGTATTCGCTGAAAGCGATCTCGCGCCACCGTGCAGGCGTCTCGCCGTGCAGCCAAGGCAACATCGACCGCCCCTCAAGCCGGTGCGACTGTGCGAGCGGATCGGTACCGAGAGCATCGAGAAAGGTCGGCAGCACATCGACGGACTCCACAAGCGCATCGCAGACGCTGCCGCGGGTGGCGTCGGCGGCAGGCGACGGATCGCAGACGATCAGCGGGATCTTCACCGACGGCTCGTGGAACAGGTCCTTCTCGCCGAGCCAGTGGTCGCCGAGATAGTCGCCGTGATCGGAAGTGAACACGATCAGGGTGTTGTCGAGCAGCCCGCGCTCCCGCATGAACGCGAACAGCACGCCGAGCTGGTCGTCGATCTGCCTGATCAGGCCCATATAGACCGGGATCACCTCGCGCCGCACCTCCTCGCGCGAGAAATTGCGCGCAACCAGGTGATCCATGAATTCGCGATAGACCGGATGCGGGTCGGCGCGCTCGCTCTCGCTCTTGACCGCCGGAACGACGTCGTCCGGGTCATACATGTCGTTGTAGGGCGCGGGCGCGATATAGGGCCAGTGCGGCTTGATATAGGACAGATGCAGGCACCAGGGCCGCTCGCCCGCCTCCGCCATGAAGTCCATCGCGCGCCGCGTCATGTACGGCGTCTCGGAATCCTCCTCCGCAACCCGCGCCGGCTTGCGCGCATGGCGCATCGCCCATCCGGATGCGAGCGCATTGCCGTCGCCGTCCGCGGCATTGGCAAAATCGTGCCACGGGTTGTCGCCGGGATAACCCCTCTCGTTCAGCCAATCGTTGTAGCGCGGCTTGCGGGGTTCATAGCGACCGTCGGGACCTACCCCATGCAGGCCATCGTCGCGCTCATAAGGATCGAAGCCGCATTCCGACACCCGCACGCCGATGATTGATTGAGGATCGATGCCGAGCCGCTCCATGCCCTCGGTATCCGGCTGCATATGGGTCTTGCCGACCAGCACGGTGTCGAGGCCGAGCGGACGCAGATAATCGCCCATCGTCATCTCGCCGACCTTTAGCGGAAAGCCGTTCCAGGCGGCGCCATGCGAGGACACGTAGCGGCCGGTATAGAAGCTCATGCGCGAGGCGCCGCAGACCGGCGACTGCACATAAGCGCGGGTGAAGCGCACGCCGCGCGCGGTCAGCGCGTCGATGTTCGGGGTCTTCAGCGTGGGATGTCCGGCGCAGGACAGATAGTCGAAGCGCAGCTGGTCGCACATGATGAAGAGGATATTCCTGACCTTCCGCGTCACGTTTGACGACCTCCTGCTTGGTCGTTCCCGCGAAGGCGGGAACCCATATTCCAGAGCGGTGCCTATGGGTCCCCGCTTTCGCGCGGACGACGCATTTTCGTTCTGCGATCCCGCGATCTTATGAGCCGGCACGGGCGGGTGGACAAGGCGCGGCGCCTGCGTTGACAGGAGCCCCGATCGGCCTACATTGGGGGCGTTCCGAGGGGAGCCCCAAAGGGGGCTGAGATTCTGCGGTTTCGCGGTAACCCTTTGAACCTGATCCGGGTCATGCCGGCGAAGGGACAGGACACCATGCAGACCTCGCTTTATCTCGCAAAGCTCATCGGTCCGACGCTGATCGTGATCGGCCTCGGCATGCTGATCAACCGCGACGGCTATCGCGACATGGCGCGGGAGTTTCTGGGCAGCCGCGCGCTGATCTACCTGGCAGGCCTTTTCGCCTTCATCCCGGGGCTCGCCATGGTGCTCGCCCACAATATCTGGGTCGCGGACTGGCGCGTCGTCATCACCCTCCTCGGATGGCTCGCCGTGATCGGCGGCGCCTTCCGCATCCTGTTTCCGCAGGAGGTCACGCGCATCGGCACCCGCATGATCGCCAATCCCAACACCATGCTGATCGGCGGCATCGCAGTGCTCATCCTCGGCGCCATCCTCTCCTTCTACGGCTACGCACGCTAGAGCATGATTCCGAAAACCGCGGAGCGGTCTTCGGAAAAACAACACGCTCAACGCAGGAATTGACGAATGGGACACCAAATATGAACATCCACAATCCGAACCTCGAAACGCCGAAGGTCACCACCGGGCCGCTGCCCGCCTCGCGCAAGATCCATGTCGCGCCGGAAGCGGCGCCTGACCTGCGCGTGCCCTTGCGCGAAATTGCATTGTCGGAAGCCTCAGGCGAACCGCCGCTGCCCGTCTATGACACTTCGGGTCCCTACACCGACTCGGCCGCGACAATCGATGTCGAAAAGGGCCTGCCGCGCACCCGCATCGCCTGGGTGAAGGAGCGCGGCGGCGTCGAGGAATATGAAGGCCGTCCGCTCAAGCCGGTCGATAACGGCAACGCCACCGGCAAGTATCTCGCCCGCGCCTTCCCGAATACGCCGAAGCCGCTGCGCGGGGTGGGCGACGCGCCGGTGACGCAATATGAGTTCGCCAAAGCCGGCATCGTCACCAAGGAAATGATCTACGTCGCCGCGCGCGAGAATCTCGGCCGCAAACAGATGCTGGAGCGGGCTGAAGCGGCGCTTGCCGACGGCGAAAGCTTCGGCGCGAGCGTACCGGCCTTCATCACGCCTGAATTCGTGCGCGACGAGATCGCACGCGGCCGCGCGATCATCCCGTCGAACATCAATCACGGCGAACTCGAGCCGATGATCATCGGTCGCAATTTTCTCGTGAAGATCAACGCCAATATCGGCAACTCGGCGGTCACGTCGTCGGTCGAGGAAGAAATCGAGAAGATGGTGTGGGCGATCCGCTGGGGCGCCGACACGGTGATGGACCTCTCAACCGGCCGCAACATCCACAACACCCGCGAATGGATCCTGCGCAACTCGCCGGTGCCGATCGGTACCGTGCCGATCTACCAGGCGCTGGAGAAGGTGGACGGCGATCCGGCCAGGCTCGACTGGGAGGTATATAAGGACACACTGATCGAGCAATGCGAACAGGGCGTGGACTATTTCACGATCCATGCCGGCGTGCGGCTTGCCTATGTGCCGCTGACCGCCAACCGCGTCACCGGCATCGTGTCGCGCGGCGGGAGCATCATGGCGAAATGGTGCCTGTCGAAGCATCGCGAGAGCTTCCTGTACGAGCGCTTCGACGAGATCTGCGACATCATGCGCCGGTATGACGTGTCGTTCTCGCTCGGCGACGGCCTGCGCCCCGGCTCGATCGCGGATGCCAATGACCGCGCGCAGTTTGCCGAACTGGAGACGCTCGGTGAACTCACCCAGATCGCCTGGAAGAAGGGCTGCCAGGTCATGATCGAGGGCCCCGGCCACGTGCCGATGCACAAGATCAAGATCAACATGGACAAGCAGCTCAAGGAATGCGGCGAGGCGCCGTTCTACACGCTCGGCCCGCTCACGACCGACATCGCGCCGGGCTATGACCACATCACCTCGGGCATCGGCGCCGCCATGATCGGCTGGTTCGGCTGCGCGATGCTCTGCTACGTCACGCCGAAGGAGCATCTCGGCCTGCCGAACCGCGACGACGTCAAGGAAGGCGTCATCACCTACAAGATCGCGGCCCACGCCGCCGATCTCGCCAAGGGCCATCCCGCCGCGCAGCTCCGCGACGACGCGGTCTCCCGCGCGCGCTTCGACTTCCGCTGGGAGGACCAGTTCAATCTCGGCCTCGACCCGGATACCGCGCGCAACTATCACGACGAGACGCTGCCGAAGGAAGCGCACAAGGTCGCGCATTTCTGCTCGATGTGCGGACCGAAATTCTGCTCGATGAAGATCACGCAGGATGTGCGGGATTATACGGCGAGTCTCGGAGATAACGAGAAGACCGCGCTGGGATTGGACGCAGCGCAGACCGGCATGAAGGAAATGTCGGACAGGTTCAATGCCATGGGCGGACAGGTCTACATCGACGCCGGCAAGGTGACGACGGCGCACACCACCGCGCTCGATCCGGAAGCCGCTCATGCCGAGAAGAACGCGGCACTGGTGAAAGAGAGCAACAGGGCGCTCTGATCATCTCCGTTCGTCCACGCGCAAGCCGGACCGGTCGGCAGGCGGATCCCATTCCGCTTGTCAGTCGCAGGGCGGGTTTGCCCGAAGGCATAACCCGCCTTTTCCTTTGCGCCGCCGGCGGACTACACTTCGCAGGTCCGACCTGCGGCTGGGAGAAAAGCCATGACCGCCTTCAATGCCGTGCGCTTCAAGGTCAAACCGGGGCGCGAGCAGGATTTCCTCGACGCGCACGCGAACATTGCAGCCGAGTGGCGGGGACTGCGCCACGTCAACATCATCAGCACCGGTGAGCGCGCCTATTGCATCATCGCCGAATGGGATGACATGGACGCACTCGCCAACGCCCGGTCGAGCATGATCCGGACGCTCGAGTCGTTTCGAGACACGCTGGAGGATTTAGGCGGCGGCCTGGGCGTCACCGATCCGGTGGCCGGGCCGGTCGTGCTCGCGTTGAAGTAGGCGCCTCCCCCTGATCATGAGGATGCGCGCCAGCCACTTCCTCGCAGCAGATGGAATTCAGCTTGTGTCAAAAGAGACAAAGAAGCACCGCGTCTACGCCATCAGCGTCGCAAGCGTGTATCCACACTACATCGCCAAGGCCGAGAAGAAGGGACGCACCAAAGCCGAAGTCGATGAAATCATCCGCTGGCTCACCGGGTACAGCCAGAAAGGGCTGGAAGCCGCGCTGGCAAAGAAGACGGACTTCGAAACCTTCTTCGCGCAGGCGCCGCAGTTGAACGCGTCGCGGTCGCTGATCACGGGCGTGATCTGTGGCATCCGGGTGGAGAACATCGAGGAGCCGCTGATGCGGGAACTTCGCTACCTCGACAAGCTGATCGACGAGCTGGCCAGGGGCAAGGCCATGGAGAAGATTCTGCGCAAGCAGCCAGGCTAGAATGGGCCAAGGCGCACAGCCGGCTCACCAATTACGAAACTGCGGATGGTGGATTTCGCATTACTCAGCCACCCTGCAGGTCCCGCAACCTCTCCGCATCCCGCACAATCTCATTGTGATCGAACGCGAGATCGAGCGCCCGCCAGTCGGCACGGAACGCAGCTTCCGCCGCATCGTCGCCCGCAACCGGCGCGCCGTCCTCTGCCGTCGCGAGATAGGCAATGCCGATGGTGTGGCCGCGCGGATCGCGCTTCGGGTCCGAATAGACCCCGATGAGACGCAACTCTCGCGCAACGAGACCGGTCTCTTCCATCAGTTCGCGGCGGGCCGCAGCCTCGGTGGTCTCGCCGTAATCGACAAAGCCGCCGGGCAGCGCAAATTGCCCGGCGAAGGGCGGATGGCGGCGGCGGATCAGCAGCAGGCGGTCGCGGTCATCGAACACCACGCAGTCGGCCGTCACGGCCGGAGTTTTGCAGCTCATGGCAGAGCAGCGTAACCGGTCCGACGGCCGGCGCAATCGGCTCCGCGCCGTGACGTCACCTCGCCTTCCGCCGGCCCGCGCGCCTATTCCGCCCCACAATGGCACAAGGTTCGCATCCGTTCGCAAAGAACGAATCGGGGCCGGCGATTCGACGTCTGCAAGGCCCTGATCGGCGCAACCGGATTTCGGCGGGGAAACGCGATCGCGGCTTCTGTTCCGCTCGCGTGGTTAACGAAACGTATCCAGCTCGGCGGCGCGCGGCCTCGTCGAAGAGGCCCCTCCGCTATCCGGCCATCCGGATTGACACCCACACCGGTCTGGCGAACCTTGTTCAAGACATAACAAGGGGGTCACCATGTCCGGGCGCGGGCTTCTGCTCCTTTTACGAATTCTTCCGGCGCTCCTGCTCATGGTCGCAGCGCTGTTGCCGGGCGCCGCCTTCGCCGCACCTCCCGCGAGCTGCGCGCACAAGTTCATCGGCACCTGGACGTATTCCGGCGGCACGACCGTCGTGAAGGCGGACGGCACCGCCTACCCGCAATGCTTTTCCTGTGTCCGCGTCCAGAACTGGACCTGTCAGGGCGATACTTACCTGTTCAGCAATTCGGGACCGCCCGGCCAGTTCACGGCAACACTGATCGCACCCAATCGCATGCAGGGCTCCGGGATCATCGCAACACGCACCGGCGGCGCTCCGCAAGCAGCAGCCAGCCCTCGGCAGCCGCCCTCGCAACGCTCCGATCCGCCGGTTGGCGATGCCCGCTCCTGCCTCTCGGCGCCGAAGCAAAACGGCAGCGACTATACGATCTCAAGCCACTGCCCGAATGCGGTCTACGCAGTCTATCGTTCGATCAATGCCGAACGAAAATGCGAACACGACATCCTGCGCATCAGCAAGGTGATCACCGGCGACACCGTCAGCTATTTCAATACGCCGCCTCGCCTCGTGCGCGCCTGCTATGAGGGCCGCACCTGCAACGCGGCAGCGCTGCGGCAGCGCTACGGGAAGTGCTCGTAGCGGTTGCGCGCTGTCACGGCCGGTTTTCTGCAACCCGCAGCGTCACTGGACTCTCCGCCTCATCCCGGCTCCCCGCTCCCTGCGCGCGAGGGTCGCACGCAACGTTACCATCCTGTCATCGCCCGGAACGAAGCCCATCGGGACCGGTTGGTCCAACGTTCGCAACACCATTGTTCGCGCACGCGTTGCGCTTCGAAATCCCAAAAGGTGGAAATGCCATGCTGAAAACAACCATTGCCGCAGCCTTCGTCGTCGCGGCCTTTGCCAGCCCCGCTCACGCGATACCGGCGTCGTCACCGGCGCCGTCGATCTCCGAAGCGCGCCTGGAGCCCATTGAGATCCGCAACAAGAGAAACCGGCATTGGAAGAACCGGAACTGGAAACGCGGACGCCATTGGAACAATCGGCGTCACTGGCGCGGGCGCAGTCACTATCGCGGTCCTCGATATCATGGGTGGCGCCGCTATGGCGCGCGTCCCTGGAATTGGCGGGCTCGCGGCTGCGTTGTCGTCGGACCGGTGTGGTTCTGTCCGTAGCAAACACCGGTGTCGTTCTGTCCGTAGCAAACGGGGCAAGTGCGGGCGGGTCGTGCCGGTAGGCTGACCCGCCGTTTGCCGCAGCGGTCGATGGTGATAGGATCGCTCCCGACCTTGCGCCAAACGCCCCATGCTGACCCTTTATTCCTACCCGACCCTGTTCGGCGTCGCCGACAACAACGCCTATGGCCTGAAGGTCTTCGCCTTTCTCAAGCTCGCCGGCGTGCCGTTCCGGCATGAGCACATCTTCGACGCCGCTGCCGCGCCGCGCGCACAACTTCCCTATATCGAGGACGACGGCGAGGCGATCGGCGACAGCGACGCCATCATCGCCCATGCCATGCGCAAGTACGGGGTTGCGCTCGACAGCGCGCTGACGCAGTCGCAGCGCGACACCGATCTCCTGGTTACGCGCATGCTCGACGACCTCTACTGGGTGATGTCGTATTCACGCTGGAAGGACGAACGCTACTGGACCGCATTCCGCGACGCGTTGCTGCGCGAGCATCCGGTACTGACCGAGGATGCGCTGCGCAACGCGAAGGAATTCAACGAGCAACGCTATTATTTCCAGGGTATCGGCAGGTATGAGCCTGATGCCGCGATGGCGCGGGGGCTTGCCGATCTCGGCGTGCTCGCAAGGCTTGTGCCACCCGACGGCTTTATTCACGGCAAGTCGCCGACCAGCATCGATGCCGGCATCTATGGATTCATCGCCAATATCTTCTTCTACGACATCGACACGCCGTTGAAAACATTTGTGGTGGCGCACGACAATCTGGTGCGCCATTGTCGCGCGATCCATGCGACGCTGGGCATGGCTTTGCCAGGGAGCAATCCGTGAAGCATCGAATGCTGGCCGGTTTCTTTTCGCTGATCTGCGGGGCTCTTGCCGGAGTCGCCCACGCTGACATCAAGGAGCCGCCGATGATGACCCGCGAAGCCTGGGGCGCGAAGCCGGCCAACATTGCCAACATGCTGAAGCACGACGGTCCCTACAAAGGCATCGTGGTCCACAATACGGCGACGCCGCAGGCGGCATGGAAGCACAAGACCACCAAACAGAAGCTTCAGGATATCCAGTTCGGCCATCAGAAAAATCCGCACCTGTTCCGTAAGGACATGATCAAGGTGCAAGGCAAATGGGGCGACTTCGCCTATCATTATTACATCGATATCGACGGCCAGATCGCGGCGGCGCGTGACCCGCAATATCAGGGCGATTCCGGCACCTACTACGACATGTCGGGCCAGCTTTTGGTGGTACTCGAAGGAAATTTCGACAAGGACCCGACCAATGCCAAGCAGCTCGCATCTCTCGACGCGATCGTTGCATGGCTTGCATCGAAGCATGGCTTGAGCGCTGACCAGATTACCGGACACCGGCAGAATTTCCGCGTTGGCACAACAAAAACCGTGAGTACCCAATGCCCGGGCGCGAACCTCGAAAAATACCTGCCGGAATTGCGCCGCAAGACCGCCGCCGCACTTCAATCGAAATAGCTCCTCGCGGGCGGCGCCGCCATATCTTCCCGCAAGCACCTCATCTGGAAGGACGCAATGATCGATTCCCCCGAATACGTCCGCTGGGAGAGCCGGTTCGCCAAGCCCGATTATGAATTCGGGACCGCGCCAAACGACTTCCTCGTCCGCTGCAAGCCGTTGTTGCCGAAGGCAGGCACTGCGCTTGCGGTCGCCGATGGCGAGGGGCGAAACGGGGTGTGGCTCGCGCAGCAGGGGCTCGACGTCACCTCGATGGATTTCTCGCCATCCGCGCAGAAGAAGGCTGCCGCGCTGGCAGCCGAGCGCGGCGTGCCCATCACCCTCATCCAGGGCGATGCCCATGGCTGGGCGTATCCGGAAGCCGCCTTCGACGTGGTCGCCGAAATCTTCACCCAGTTCTCGACGCCGGCCGAGCGGCCGCTGAAATGGGCGGGCATGCGCCGCGCGCTGAAACCGGGCGGCTTGCTCATCATCGAAGGCTACGCGCCAAAGCAGCTTGAATACGGTACGGGCGGCCCGAAACAAATCGAACATCTCTATACCCGCGACATGCTCGAACAGGCTTTCGGCGACTTCGACGATCTGCGGATCGTTGAAGAGGAGCGCGAAATGCGCGAGGGAGCGGGCCACGCCGGCATGTCGGCTACGATCAACCTCACCGCGCGCAAGCCGTAGCCCAGGGCACGATCGCGGGCGAAGACGTGAGGCCCACCGGTGCAGCCCGGCAAACTCGTCCCGGAATGAGACAAGGTTCGCGTCTGTTCGCGAAGAACGAATCGGGGGCGTGATTTCGACAAACGGATTCGAGTAGCGAGGCAACTCAATTCGCTCTCGACGCCATCCGGTCCGATGGCTTCAAGCAGGCATGGCTAACGAAAGCTTAGAGCAGCGACGTCAGCGGTTGACCGCTATCCGCGCCGCATCAGGCCTGACCCATCGGCGCTGGGGCTTTCCCGGTTCCAAGGTGACGATCTAGCCGAACCGCTGCCTTGAGCGCTCGCGCGCCTTCTCGGCCTCGACCTCGCGGTCGCGGGCGGGCGCATGGGTATGCAGCGAGGTCAGCAGCTTGCGCGCCGCCTCCGCGACCTCCTCGACCGCCGCGTTGAAGGCAGCGGCATTGGCCTGCGACGGGGCGTTGAAACCCGAAAGCTTGCGCACAAATTGCAGCGCGGAAGCACGGATTTCGTCCTCGGTCGCCGGCGGCTCGAAATTGAACAGCGTCTTGATGTTGCGGCACATCGCAGGTTCCTCCTCCGCATCCGAAAATAGCGCATCATGGAAGATAGCGCATCATGTGGGTTCCGCTTGCGCCCGGCGAAACGGATTGCAAGACTTGGCCACAATCGCGTTCGCAAGGCATCCCATGACCCACGTCACCTATCGCATCGTCCAGCATGATGGCGGCTTCGCCTACAAGGTCGGCGAGGTCTTCTCCGAGCCATTCCCGACCCATGAGGCGGCGCTTGCCGCCGCCAAGCGCGCCGCGCGTGAGCAGCGCACACCCGGCTCCACCGAGGTCATCGAATGGGAGGACGAACGGGGCGTCTGGCATACCGAGACGGCTTCCGGCAGTGACCGGCCGGAGACCGACGTGGAAGACAGCAAGGCCTGAGCAAAATGCAAGACCGCTTCTATCGGGTGCGCAGCATTTTCTGTGCACTTTGGCTCATCGCGCTCTGCGGGTCGGCCCCGGCGCAGCAGGCGGGCTCCGAACTGAAGTTCGACATCGATGTGCGGCTGAAAACCGCCAGGGTCGTCCTCAATCTCGATCATCTCGCCTATGCCGGGAAGGAGCCGTTCGGCCTTCTCTATGCGCGGATCATGCAGGAGCAATTCTCCGCCGACAAAACCGACTGGCAGGTGATCGGGATTTTCCACGGAGCGGCAGGCTTTTGGTCGCTGAACGACGATGCGTATAACCGCGTGCGCAGGACGAAATCCGGCAACCCGTATGCAAGGCAGATCGCCGTATTGCAGAAAGGCGGGGTGCAGTTCGAGGTCTGTGGCCAGACCGCGCGTGACAACAAGTGGGTGAACGCCGATTTCTTGCCCGGAATCGCGGTGAACAGCGGTGCGAATTTCCGCATCATCCAGCTCGTGCAGGATGGCTTCGTGCAGATTCAGCCGTAGGCCGGGGCAACCGCCGCATCCCGCGACACTGCAATTCAACAAGACTTTGCGTCTGACTTTAGCATCCGCGCTGACGGAAACGACACGACCGAAACCGCAGGCTGGTCTGCCCTCTGACCAACACGGGAACGAAAAGCCATGGACGTTGTCGTCGCATCCAATACGCTGCCCCGGACCAAGGTGTGGGGAGAAAACAATCCCTCGGTGAAATGGGCCGGCGCCTTCGCGGCGTGCGGCGGGCACGGCGCCACCCAGTCATCGACCATCGTCTACGAGATCGAACCGGGCGGGCGTCTCGGCTGGCACACCGACGCGACCGAGGAAACGCAATACATCATCGACGGCACCGGCGAATTGCATATGGAAGACGGCACCATCCACAAGGTCGAGCCGGGCAGCGTCTTCGTGCTGCCGACACCGGTGCGGCACGATCTGGCAAATACCGGCAAGAAGACCTTGCGCGCGGTCGCCTTCTTCGCTGCGCCGATGTTCACGCAAACCTTCGACGACGTGATGCTGCCGCCGAAGTCGCATGTCCTCGGAAGCCCCAATCGCGAAGGGCAGTAGCGCGGCGCGGCGCGCTGTCCTCTCGTGTCCCGGACGCGGCGCAGCAGCGCGGCACTTCGCGCCGCACTGCACCGGGGACCCCGGACCGGCTACATCGCGAGCCGGTTCGGATGGAAGCGCCTCACCGCCACCACGCCCAGAACAATGAAGGCCGCCAGCGTCACTCCTTGCGTGATCGCAAATGGTGGTTCCGCACCCGTCGGCGCATACGGATGGACGAAGCTCACCTTCTGAAAACTCTGGGCGATGAAGACGAAAACATTGAGGTAGAGGGACGCAATCGCGCCCGCCACATAGACCGCCCGCCAGCGGCCGGCGAGCCGGTGCTTATAAAGCGCGACGAGCGCCATGATCAGGATCAGCGATGCAATGACCCCGACGACGATGGCCGGCGTGACCGTCCTGAACGGGAACAGAAAGCCGGTCAGCGACGTCAGAACCGTCATCAACAGAAAGAATGCGGTCCAGCCCGGCAGCGGGGCGCTCGCGAACAGACCACCGACTACAATGAAGCCGGCGAAGATGGCGAGCATGCTGATCACCACATGCAGCACCGTAAAGGCCTCAATCGACAGACCGAATGTCATCAAACCCTCCGGAATCCGGCGGGGCCATCCTTGGTCCGGCGGGTTGCATCGTCAAATGCCCTCTTGCCCCTCCCCCCATGAGCGTAGCGAATAGTGGAAAGGGCGGCAGGGGGCGCCGCTGGGAAGGCGCGCCTTGCCCTTTCCCCTCCCCGCCGCTACTTAAGCCCCGCATTTCCACCATATCCCGCACGCCCGGCGCGGCCTCCCGCAGCCGATGCGGATTTGCCTGAAGGGCTCGAAGAGAAGCGCAATGAACGGCCGGCAATTCGTCTATTTCATGCAGGGCCTGACCAAGGTCTATCCCGGCAACCGCAAGGTGCTGGAGAACATCCACCTGCAATTCTATCCGGACGCGAAGATCGGCGTGCTCGGCGTCA
Organism: Pseudorhodoplanes sp.; assembly: GCF_050250235.1. GTDB lineage: Bacteria > Pseudomonadota > Alphaproteobacteria > Rhizobiales > Xanthobacteraceae > Pseudorhodoplanes. The sequence goes on along the minus strand of NZ_JBFWPA010000068.1, from coordinate 12,962 downwards.
ACGGCTCGGGCAAGTCGACGCTGCTGCGGATCATGGCCGGCATCGACACCGACTATAACGGCGAGGCCTGGGTCGCCGAGGGCGCCCGCGTCGGCTACCTCCCGCAGGAACCGCAGCTCGATCCCGACAAGAGCGTCCGCGAGAACGTGATGGAAGGCGTCGCGGCCCAGAAGGCGGTGCTCGACCGCTACAACGAACTCGCGATGAACTATTCCGACGAGACCGCGGACGAGATGACGGCGCTGCAGGACGAGATCGAGGCCAAGGGCCTGTGGGATCTCGATTCCAAGGTCGACCAGGCGATGGACGCGCTGCGCTGCCCTCCCGACGATGCCGATGTGTCGAACCTGTCCGGCGGCGAAAAGCGCCGGGTGGCGCTGTGCAAGCTGCTGCTCGACGCACCGGAATTGCTGCTGCTCGACGAACCGACCAACCATCTCGACGCCGAGTCGGTGGCGTGGCTCGAGGGCCATTTGCGCAACTATCCGGGCGCGATCCTGATCGTCACCCACGACCGCTATTTCCTCGACAATGTGACGGGCTGGATTCTCGAGCTCGATCGCGGCAAGGGCATTCCCTATCAGGGTAACTACACCTCATGGCTGTCGCAGAAGCAGAAGCGGCTGGAACAGGAAGGCCGCGAGGAAGCCGCGCGCCAGCGGACGCTTGCCGCCGAGCAGGAGTGGATCGCGGCCTCGCCCAAGGCGCGGCAGGCCAAATCCAAGGCGCGCTACCAGCGCTATGAGGACCTGCTGAAGAAGGCCGGCGAGAGGCAGACCACCACCGCGCAGATCGTCATCCCGGTGGCCGAGCGGCTCGGGCAGAATGTCATTGAATTCGACGGCCTCACCAAGGCGTTCGGCGACAACCTGCTGATCGACAATCTCACCTTCAAGCTGCCGCCCGGCGGCATCGTCGGCGTGATCGGTCCGAACGGCGCCGGCAAGACCACGCTGTTCCGCATGATTACCGGACAGGAACAGCCCGACAAGGGCACCATCAAGATCGGCGAGTCGGTGCATCTCGGCTATGTCGACCAGTCGCGCGATGCGCTCGACGGATCGAAAAGCGTGTGGGAGGAAGTCTCCGGCGGGCTCGATCAGATCCTGCTCGGCAAGAAGGAAGTGAACTCGCGCGCCTATGTCTCGGCCTTCAACTTCAAGGGCGCCGACCAGCAGAAGAAGGTCGGCGCGCTGTCAGGCGGCGAGCGCAACCGCGTGCATCTCGCCAAGATGCTGAAGTCGGGAGCGAACGTGCTGCTGCTCGACGAACCGACCAACGATCTCGACGTCGATACGCTTCGCGCTCTGGAAGAAGCGCTGGAGGATTTCGCCGGCTGCGCCGTGATCATCAGCCATGATCGGTGGTTCCTCGACCGCATCGCGACCCACATGCTGGCCTTCGAGGGCGACAGTCATGTCGAATGGTTCGAGGGCAATTTCCAGGATTACGAGGCCGACAAGATGCGCCGGCTGGGCACCGATTCGATCGTGCCGCACCGGCTGAAATACAAGAAATTCACGCGCTAGCGTTTCGCACGCCGCGCTGGCCGGCCCGGGTCGCTCGCGCGGCCGGGCGCAATGCGGTCTGGCATACGGTCCGGTGCTATTGCGGCCTGCGGGCGGCGGTCTTCGGCGCCGGTTTCTTTGCCACCGGCTTGCCCCTAACGGCCTTGTCGCGGTCGGCGCCGTAGAAAAGCCCGCAGGTCGAGGCTTCCTTCGCGCTGAGTTCGCGGTTCTCCGTCGCGTTCGCATAGAATGCGGCGACGATAATGCCCGCCATGCAGAATTGCGCGGAAGCCGGTTTAGCGGAAAGCGCCAGTCCAGCGATGACGGCTGCGGCGATTGCGGCTTTCTTCATATGCACCCCCCGATACTGCCTATGACCTATAGAGCATAGTTCCAACGATTTGTCGTCGGGATTTCGACATCGATCCACCGTCCCGCACCGGACAGATGCGAGGATTCACGCCGGAATTGAACTGTGCTAGCCTTCTTGGATGAGCGAAACCGACAACCTCGTGCTGGAGCACCTTCGCCACATCCGCACAGCGGTCGATGAAACGCACGCGGATATTCGCGTAATGAAGGCACGCATAGGCTCTTTGGAGACAGAAACTGCGCAACTGAGTGTGCGCGTGGCAGAGGTCTCGGTCCGCGTCGACAGGCTTTCCGATCGCATCGAGCGCGTAGAAAGCCGCCTGAATCTGATGGACGCCTAGCTCCGCCGATGGCCGACTGGAGCGCATCCCAATATCTGAAATTCGAGGACGAGCGCACGCGGCCGGCGCGCGATCTTCTGGCGCAGGTTCCGCTCGCCGTCGCGCACAAGGTCTATGATCTCGGCTGCGGCCCCGGCAATTCGACCGAACTTCTCGCCGCCCGTTTTCCGAACGCCGAGGTCATCGGCGTCGACTCCTCGTCCGACATGCTGCGGCAGGCGCGCGAACGGCTGCCGCGATGCGATTTCGTGCACGCCGATCTTGCGCATTGGGCAGCACCGGGCGACGCCGACCTTCTCTACTCCAACGCCACCTTGCAGTGGGTGCCCGACCACCTGACACTGCTGAAGCGGCTGCTGTCGGGAATGAAGTCCGGTGGCGTAATCGCGGTGCAGATGCCCGACAACACCAACGAGCCCTCCCATGTCTGGATGCGCGAAGTGGCGAACGAACCGCAATTTGCGGCGCTGATTGCGCCCACCGCATTCGAGCGCGAAGACCTGCCCTCGCCCGGCGACTATTACGACGCGCTCAGGCCGCTCTGCGCACGGCTCGACATCTGGCACACCCATTACCAGCATGCGCTGGCCGGTCCCGAGGCCGTCACCGAATGGTTCAAGGGCACGGCGTTGCGGCCGTTTATCGATCCGTTGACGCCGCAGCAACGAGAGGCATTTCTGCAGGCCTACACGGCCCGGATCGCGACGGCCTACCCGGCAAGGTACGACGGCAAGGTGCTGCTGCGGTTTCCGCGTCTGTTCATCGTGGCGTCCCGACAGGATCGGATATGAGTCTCGAGATTTCCGCCGCGGCTCTGCGGTCGCTACCGGCGCAAGTGACAAAGGGTGTCTGCGAGGCCCTGTTCGTCGAAGCCGAGCCTTATCCGGAAACACAGGCCGTCGCGGAGATCGCGCTCGACCTTCAGGGCATTCCAGGTACGCGGCATTACGGTTTCACCCGCAAGGCCGGGCCGCGCGAGCCCTGGTATGGACGCGGCATGGAAATGCGTTCGGGCCGTCAGATCACCGTGATATCCCGGGAGGAGCTGTCGGCGATCTCGGCCGCCATGCAGGTTGCGACCGTCGCGCCGGAATGGATCGGCGCCAATATCGTGACGTCGGGAATTCCGCATCTCACGCTGCTGCCCGCCGGCACCCGGATCGTGTTCGCGGAGGCGACCCTTGTGGTCGAGGCGCCGAACGCGCCCTGCAGGATCGCCGGCAAGGCCATCGCCCGGCATCTGTCGCCGGATTCAGCGCCGGGCGGGCTCGATCTGGCCTTCCCGGCAAAGGCGAAAGGTTTGCGCGGCGTGGTCGCCACGGTCGAACGGGCCGGGACCATTCGCGCCGGTGAAGCGATTACGGTCAAGGTCCCGCCGCAAACCTTGTGGCAGTCTGGCTGATCGTCACCAGGCCATGAGTCGCGAATGATCCGGACCGCCATCCTTGCATGCTGCATCACGATTGCGGCGCTGACCAATGCGCAGGCGCAGAGCGAGGCCGAGTTCCGGACCTTCATCCAGTCGCTGTGGCCGGAAGCGGAAGCGGTCGGGGTGTCGCGTGCGACCTTCGACGAGGCCACGCGCGGGCTCAGACCCAACCTGTCGCTCCCCGACCTGGTGATCCCCGGAAAGCCGAAGGCCGCCCCGAAAGGCCAGCCCGAATTCGAGCGAACGCCGGCACAATATCTGTCGGAAACATCGCTGGCACGGCTGGCCGGACAAGGCCGCAGGCTTGCGGCGGAACACCGTGCCACGCTGGCAGCCATCGAACAGAAATTCGGCGTGCCGCCGTCGGTGATCCTGGCGATCTGGGGGCGCGAGACCAATTTTGGAAAGTTCAGGCTGCCGCACAATGCCATCGAGGTGCTGGCAACGCAGGCCTGGCTTGGCCGCCGCAAGGAGATGTTCCGCGGCGAGTTTCTGCTGGCACTGAAAATTCTGGACGAACAGCACGTCTCCCGCCCCGGCATGAAGGCCTCCTGGGCCGGCGCGATGGGCCACACCCAATTCCTGCCGACCGATTTCTACAAGTTCGGTGTGGACTTCGACGGCGATGGCCACCGCGACATCTGGAACTCGGTCCCCGACGCGCTCGCCTCGGCCGCGAGCCAGCTTCTCGCCAAGGGCTGGGACAAGGGCAAGCGCTGGGGCTTTGAGGTGAAGCCCCCAGCACAGGTCGATTGCTCGATCGCCGAGCCCGACACCAGATTGACCGTGGCGCAATGGATCGAACGTGGCTACGTGCCGCTGACGCAACAGCCGTCCGCCGATGAATTGGCCGAAGAGGCCTCGCTCTTCCTGCCCGCGGGACTGAAAGGCCCCGCCTTCCTCACGCTGAACAATTTCTACGTCTTCAAGGCGTACAACTTCGCCGATCTTTACGCCCTGTTCGTCGGCAATCTGTCCGACCGGATCGCCGGCGAGCGCAGCTTCGAGACACCGTGGGGCAGGATCGAGCAGGCCCGCTCGGACCAGATCGAGACCATCCAGCGACATCTGACCGAAGCCGGTTTCTATCGTGACAAGATCGACGGCAAGGCCGGAATGAAGACGCGTGCCGCGCTCGGCGCCTGGCAGAAGGCCAACGGCGTAACGCTCGATTGCTGGCCGTCCCGTGGACTGGCGGAGCGCATGTCTGCCCGCCGGTCGTCCGAAGCCCGGTAGTCAGAAAGCAAAGAGCCCGGCGGGCATAGCTCCGACGGGCTCTTCCGAGTCAATCCTGATGAATCATCAGGCTCCGGATCAGCAAACCTGGACGCGGCGAACGCGCCAGCCGTAGCCGTCCCACCAGCGCTGTTTCACCCAGCGGCAGGCCGGTCCGTAATAGACCGGCGCCGGAGCATAATACACCGGCGGGGGCGGCGGCGGGGCGTAGTAATAAGGCGCAGCCGCACCTGCGATGATCGCGCCGGCAGCCAGGCCGCCAATCACGCCGGCGGCAACAGCGCCGCCGCGCCAGCGGGCCTCAGCCTCGCCGGGCACCGCCATAACCGAACCCGCGATCGTCACGGCAGCGACGAGCGCGATGAATAGCTTCCTCATGCATGTTCTCCTGTAGGGGCCGGCTGGGAAACCAGCGCGATTCGCAACCCGCGGGCGAAAATTACCGGCAAATGCTTACGCAGCCGTAGAATTCCATCTCAATTTGTCGCAATTTTGATTGCCCGGCGACGCCCCGGTTCTCTGACAGGGTTAGCAAATCGGAAATATTCACCTGTCAGTGACACCGGCTAGTGACAGATGCGCAGCGTGCGCCAGCGCCAGCGGTACCCGTCCCAAAGCCGCTGTCGTCGAATGACGCAGCCGGGCGGCGGTCCGAGTGGGGCAGAATAATAGGCCGGAGCCGGATAACCCGGGTAATATCCATATCCGTAACCGGGATAGGACGGATAATAGGGATATCCGCCGAGAATGGCGTTGGCGGACATTCCGCCGATCACGCCCGCGGCAAACGCCCGTCGGTCCCCGGCCTCCGCCGCGGGTGATCCAGCCACTAGCGCCACGACCAAGGCCAGGGCGCTTACACAACCTGATACGGATCGTCTCATGCAATGACCTTTCCGGCATGGCGACCGCGAGTCAAGCCATGGATCAGTGTGACGCGCCCCTTTGAACCACTCGTGAACGAGCCAGCAGCTACTGCCGCAGCCATGTCCACAGTTTTCGTACGATCTCCCGGGGCCTGTGCCGGGTGTTCTCACCGTGGACCGTTGCCCGCGGCAACTGACGGGCCGGCGGCTGCGTCCTGCGCTTGCATGCGTGCGGGGTGACGAGACGCTTGGGCTGCTCCGCGGCGCCTGTTGCCATGCGCTTGCCGGACGGAGCCGCCTTCTTGCGGCGGGACGTCACGATCTTGCGCGCATTGCGCTTCGACAGCGCCTGGCGCATCGCGTGCGGCCCGACCTTTTCCAGGAACACCCGCTCGCGGTCATGCGTCAGCATGGCGGTGGCCTGGGCCAGCGGAAGCCAGCGCACCGCGCGGACGTCGCGCATCAGCTTCGCGACCGGCCGGCTGCTCGCCTGCATACGCCAGAACCTGACGATTTTCGGCCTGCCGCCCGACTTGTAGCCGACGGAACCGAGAAACTCATGGACCGATACATCGTGGCCGGTCTCCTCGATCGCCTCGCGCCTGGCCGCGGCCAGCGCACTTTCATCGCGGTTGAGCTTTCCCTTGGGCAACACCCAGGTCCTCTGTCGGCGCAACTGCACGACAGCAAAAAGCGGCCGCACCCGACCCCGCATGACGATGCCGCCAGCTGCCTCGATCGGCTGGCGGCCCGTTTTGCTCTTTTTCTTCTTCATGGCATATCGTGGTGCCGAATCTTGACGATCACACGACACTATATCCCGACTCGATCACGAAATGCGGGTCGACGCCGCACGCATCGCGGCGCCGGTGGCTGTCGAGGCTCCGGCGCAAGGGCCGATCTTATTTCCAGCCCGCCTCCTTCTCGCAAGCGACCCGGGCCTTGGGATTCGCCTTTTCCCATTGGGTGATCGAGCGGGTTTCGTTGTCATCCATCTTTTCGTTCATGCAGATGCAGTACGCGCGGACGATGGCAGGCGTCGCGCCCTTCTCGGCCTTGTTGTCGGAGATGCACTGGTTGATCCACTTCATGTCGTCGGCGGACATCGACTGCGCCGATGCGGCATGCGCAAAGGCCGCGGCCGCGAATGCGGCCACCAGGAAGGCAGCGATTTTCATGGGATGCTCCAAAGAAGTTGCAGACGCCAGCAGGCGCCCGCCGCGTTCTACCACTTTGGAAATTCCGCATGCGACAATAATTTGAACCGCGATCCGGCGGCTGGCGCGCCACCGCCGTTTTACAGCGGCATCTGCGTCCACCAGATTGCCAGCAGGCCAACCATCGCAGCGAGGATGACCGGCACCGTCGTCAGGGTCCACTTGCCGCCCAGCGGATGGTGACGACCGCAATAATAGCAGCGCTGGAATTTCACGAATATCGGGTCGGCGGTCGGAACCGGGGTGCCGCAGGAACGGCATTGTGCGACGGCCTTGCAGCCATTGCTCGACAAATCCGGCATGCGGCGACCCCCGGACGCGCGCAGCCAGCAGCCGCGCAGACGCAACGCTTTTCCGATGGCAATCCTAGTCGGGGTGGCTTGACAATGCGTTAACCAGCACCGTTCCCGTGCTCGTTCGACCGCTCGATCCGCCCGCGACGCTGCAGCCAGATTGCCAGCAGCCAGCAGCCGATCGCCCATGCCGCCCCGATGCACCAGCCGGCCAGCACATCGGTCGGCCAATGCACGCCGAGATAGACACGGCTCGTGCCGATCAGGAGGGTCAACAGGATGGCGATTGCGAGCAGATAGACTTTCTGCCGGTAGCGGCTCTGCACGCGAGCGAGCAAGGCGCCGAGCGTCAGGAAGGTCACCGCCGACAGCGTCGCATGCCCGCTGGGGAAGCTGGCCGTTTGAACATCAACCAGATGCGCGACCAGTTCCGGACGCGGGCGCGCGAAGACATGTTTCAGCGCCTCGCTCAGGACGACGCCACCCGCAATCGCAACAAGAACGAACAGCGCCGCAGCCCGCTTGCCGTCGATCAAGAGATATCCGATGGCGCCCAGACTGACGAGCGTGACCAGCGTGAAGCTTCCGAGGCTCGTGATGTCACGCATGACGTGTTCGAGCCAGGCCGGCCCCAGCGGATCAGCGGGCTCTTCGGGGTTGCGAAGCGCACGCAGCAGCGCTTCATCGAACGTGTGCGTCTCGCCGTCGAGCACTTCCCCCGCAAGCATGCCGAAAATTGCAAGCATCGCGGCGATCAGCGCCAGCGCGGCGAACGGGATCAGTTCCTGCAGCGACCGCGCCCGCAGGTAAGCCTGGAATGCTGATAGCTTTCGGACCGGCATTTCACCTGCTGCCAAAACGAGGACCGCGCCGAGCGAAAAAGCCAGCTCCAGCCTGATGATGCAACACACTCTTAAACTTCCGTCGCGCGTCCGAATCGCGGACGCGATTCGTTCTCTGCGAACAGAAGCGAACCTTGTATCAGGCTGGGACGGAACGCGATGCTCCGATCATCGGCGCGACAGCCGTGCGCGGCTTCGAGCGCGAATCGATCGGACACGCCTGGTAGGCCGCGTCGATCGCCATCGGCGCTCCCTTCAGGGAGAATTCCACGGTGCTGGTCCCTGCAATATGCGACATGATCCGAACATAGAGCGCGTTTGAAACTCGCAACTGGTCGACGAACCGCGCGACCTCCGCCGGATCTTCGATAAGCACCGTCGCATAGGTTTGCAGGAAGCGCGCCGGCACGTCGCGGCCGGGATTGTCGTCGAAGCGGTAGCTGAGCGTCGACGTCCGGTTCGATCCGACGCGATGATTGAACGCGAGCCGGACAACCGGGGCATTGTCGAAGCAACCGAGTTGCAGCGAGGCGATCTGAAGCTGGACCTGCGGATAGCGAAGCTGCTGCTGGCGTTCGTTGCGGCTGGGGGCAGTGAGCTGGGCGGTGGCCGCCGGCCTGTCGACGATGCGGTCATGGCCCCGCTCGATCTTCCAGGCGCCGGCGTCCGGCGTTGCGGTGGTTACGCAGCCAGTCAGCGATACTGCACCGATCAACGCAAGCGCACGCACTGGAAAGCTCCCCAGAATACCTCCAGTTTGCCTCGCGTTCCGGTCGCAAGCAATGCCCGCCGCCTCCACGCCCGAGGATCGGGGGCCGACCGGCTGCAAGACTTGCGGATTTGCGCGCCCACAAGGCTGTGCCGGCCGCGCAGGCCTGGGACGCAGCCTTGGAACTCAGCCTTGGAGTGCATCCCCCGGCCCACAGCCTTGGCGACGAGCCTTGGCGACGAGCCTTGGCGACGAGCCTTGGCGACGAGCCTTGGCGCGAAGATTGCTTGTCCCCGATACGCCGGGCTCGAACCCGAACCAAAGAAGAAAAGCCATGTCACACCCGTTGACCAACTGTAACGAGTCACCGACGCTTTGTGATCCGGTGCAAGAGTCTCTGCCGGAAGCGTCGCGGATTACCGGGCCGCGCCACCGGAACGCCCTCTGGGCTCTGGCGCTCGCGGTCGCCTCGGCTCTGGCCGTTGCCGGCGTCGCGCTTGCCGGGGATTACCATTCCAATCCATGGCTGCTGTCATGGATCCCGGCAACGTGTTGCGTCACCAACGATTGCTGCTGGGAAGTGTCGGAGCGGGAATTGCGTTCCCTCCCCGACGACGAGTGGGAAGTGAAGTCAACAGGACAGGTGCGCAAGCGCACCGGCTGGTCGCCCGACGGCAAGTTCTACCGTTGCGCCTGCGACTACGACAACGTCGACAAGCACTGGATCAAGCACCAGGGCGCGAACACGCGCTGCATCTTCGTTCCGATGCGTTCGGCGGCGGCGTCGTTCCCGAAGCAGCGGCCGGCGCATTGACCGTGAGGTTTCGCCGGGACGACCTCGTCCCGGTGTCTGGGGCGGTTAGCCGTTCGCAGGAATGCGAACGCATCACCGGGTTTTCGCGCGCTAGGGGCAGAATATCCGGGACGCACCGCGCTCCGGCGTGATCTCGCAGCACATGCGACCGCCTTGCGGCATCGGCGAACTGCCGGCGGGGCAGGATGCGCGGCTCGTTGCCGGACGCTGGCGGACATTGTCTTCCCGTGCCCGCGCGCGCGGCCTTTCTCGGGCTCGTTCGCGCGCGCGTTCGCGTGCTTTCTCCGCCCGCTCCCGCGCGCGCTCTCGGGCTCTTTCCCGCGCGCTTGGCTCTGGCGGCCGCACCGCCTCCTTCTTGATCTGCGGCTTGGCCGGAGCGGGAATCGCGATGCAGCGGCCGCCCTCTTCCCGCTGACCGGAACCGCAGACCAGCGGACAGATCCGCCCGCGCTGCTCCTTCACCGCATCCAGCGCGCTGACGGTCGCGCCCTGCGTGTCGAGTTTCATTCCGGCATGGCGATTGAATTGATCAAGCGCCTCGCGAGACTTGGGCGACCAATTGCCGTTGATCGGACCCGGATCGCACCCGACACGCCGTAGCTCGACCTGCAGGCTACGCGTCAGTGCACGTATTTCCTTGGGATCGGGGCGCGCTTCGATCTCAGGCTTGGCCGCATCGGGCGGCGGCAAGATCGCGATTTTCGGCCCGGCCGGTGGCTTGGCGGATTCGGGCGGACCTGGAACAGGACTTGGAACAGGACCTGGAACAATTGCCGGAGAAGCCGCCGCGGGATTTGTTTCGGGGGCGGGCTTCGGATCGGGAGCGGCCGGAAGCGCCGCAAAGCTTTGCGGCTGCGCCTGTGACGTCACCGCCGGTGCCGGCGGGACCTGCGGGATCGTCAGAGATTCGGCGCGTTCAACCTTTTCGCGCTGGGACCGCGCGAGATCGGCATAGAACCCCGACTTGTGAACGGAAAGGAACGAGTCCCATGCCTCCTTGGTGCCGACGCGCTCGGCGAATTCGTAATCGCGGCGCGGATCGGACACGGGAGCCTGCCGGACGCCGGTCTCGCGCTTGCGTTCCTCGACCAGGGCAACCGTGGCGCCACCGAGCGAGCCATAGACGAACGGTTCCTGCTTGTTGCCGGTTGCCCGCACCACTTCGTCGCGCACATAGCCAAGCGCGATGCGGATGTCGCGGCCCGGCACCGCGAGGTTCTTCACCAGGGCCTCGGTGAAAGGCGAATTCTTGCCACGGCCGTCTTCAGCGGTGGAGCCGGCCTTGGCGGCGAACGCGACCAGGGTGTCGCTGGTCGTAGGCTCGACCTTGGCCAGACCCGACGTGACCTGCCGCGAGACAACGCCGCGCTGCATGGTGCGCACGAAAGGATTGTCGCGGCAGGCATCGAGAATAATGAGCCGCAGCCGCTTGGCAGGTTCCAGCGCCCGCACCAGCCGGTCGAGCGACAGCGCTTCGTCCTCGACATCGAAATCGGTGGCAAGCTTCGCGTCCACGGGCAGGAGATAATTGGTCCCGTTCACTTCGATGCCGTGGCCGGCGAAATACATGACGGCAATGTCGGCATCGCGCGCAGTCAGGGTGAATTCGCGCGCCACCCGCTTGAATTCAAGATTGCCAAGATCGGCCCTCGCCTCGACCACTTCGAAACCCGACTTGCGGAAGAGTTCCGCCATCGCGTTGGCGTCATTGACGGGATTGGTGAGTTTGGAAGCGTTCTGGTAGTTGGAATTGCCGATGACGAGCGCGACGCGTTTTTCGGCATGAGCCGGGCCTGCGAATAGCGTCATTGCAGCCCAGAGACCGCACAGGATCGTGGTCAGACGCTTCATCGCCTAGCCTCCGCAAGCCCCGCCCAGGTTTGCTCAGAACCTTACCTTACCAGTCACCAAGGATCGACCCAAGATGGGTCTGAGCAGGCTGGCAAAAGGTTCAACCGGTCGTGATCGAGGTGGTTGCGCCTTGTTCCCGGATCGGTATGTGTTGCTGCCCCCGCGCTCCAATCCCGAGGCATCCCGATGCTTGTCCGCTGCGCCGTGCTCGACGACTACCAGGCTGTGGCCCTCCAGATGGCCGACTGGTCCATCGTGACCGGCGACGTGGATGTGACCGTATTCAATGAGCGGTTGGGCGACCAGGCCGCGGTCGCGCGCGCGCTGCAGGGTTTCGGCATCGTCTGCCTGATGCGGGAGCGGACCCCGTTTCCCCGGAGCCTGATCGAGGCCCTGCCCGACCTGAAGCTGATCGTCACTACCGGATTGAAGAATGCCTCCATCGACGTCGCCGCGGCCCGGGATCGCGGCATCGTGGTCTGTGGAACCGAGGGCGCCAGGCACCCGACCGCGGAACTCGCGATCGGTCTCATGATCGACCTTGCGCGACATCTCAGCGAAGAGAACGCCCGCATGAAGGCTGGCGAGGCCTGGCAGGCGACCCTCGGAGCCGATCTCTACGGCCACACGCTCGGGATCATCGGGCTTGGCAATCTCGGCCAGCGGGTCGCGAAGGTGGCGCAGGCCTTCGGGATGAAGGTGGTCGCCTGGAGTCAAAACCTGACGCCCGAGCGGTGTCAGGAGCATGGGGTCGCGTACGCGACCAAGGCCGACCTGTTCCAGCAATCGGACTTCATCTCCATCCACCTGCAATTGTCCGACCGCACCCGCGGGCTGGTCAGCAAGACCGACCTCGCGATGATGAAGCCCACGGCCTGCATCATCAACACATCACGGGGTCCGATCATCGATGAGGCCGCGTTGGTCACCGCGTTGCAGACCGGGTCGATCGCGGGGGCGGGCCTCGACGTGTTCGATATCGAGCCGTTGCCGCGCGACCACGTCCTGCGCAAGCTTCCGAATGTCGTCCTCACGCCGCATCTGGGCTATGTCACCCGTGACGGCTATCGCATCTTCTATGGCGGCACGGTGGAGGCGATCCGCGCCTGGCTCGACGGCAGGCCGATCCGGGTGATCGGCTGATCTCACCGCAACAGTCTGAAACACGTTCCGTCTGGAGGATTTGCCATGCAGCCGCGCGAACGAATCGCGTTTTCGCCGATCGAGACCCGCCCCAGGCTGAAATTCCCGGATGGCGTGCGCCTGGTGATCTGGCCGGTGCTGGCGTTGGAGGACTGGGACATTTCGCGCGCCATGGCACGCATGGTGATCGTCCCGCCGCAATTGCAGCCGCTCTTGCCCGACCATCCGAACTGGAGCTGGCACGAATACGGCATGCGGGTCGGCTTCTGGCGCATGCACAAGATGCTGGAGCGCGTCGGCGCCACCCCGACCGTGACGTTGAACGCCAAAGTCTGCGAGAC
>NZ_JBFWPA010000067.1:0-34479 GCF_050250235.1 Pseudorhodoplanes sp. | reverse complement strand
ACCACACAACAACTCGATCCCGGTTGGTTCGACCTTCGCCCGCGCGGATGGACCTTTTGCAGATCGTCTTTTGCCGCCTGATGCCTTTCGCTTGGTCTTGACTATAGTCGCCCGCTTCACAATTCGCCGCCTTGCCCGATATTGCAGAAAATATTGTCGATTTTAGCGCGTTCGGACCGAGTCGTTAAGATTGGATAATCCGATTTTCCCCGTACAATTCCGAAGATGAGCCTTCCGAGCGACTTCTCATGGCCCGAATGATCCCCCCAACGATAGTCTCGGGCACGCCGACATCCGAGCGTAGAGTGTTCGAGGCCTTGTCCAGACTCGATGACGAGTGGACCGTGCTCCATTCTGTCAAATGGCAATCGAAGCGCAACGGGCGGCAAGGGGATGGGGAAGCGGATTTCCTACTCATCCATCAAACGCGCGGCATCCTCATCCTCGAAGTGAAGGGTGGGGACGTCGATCTGCGCAACGGGTCTTGGTTCAGCGTCAACACGGCGACCCGGGTTACGTCTCGAATCAAGGATCCATTTCAGCAGGCGGTCGCGTCCAAGCATGCCTTGCTCGGCTACCTGGAGGAGCACCAGCTTCCGATGAAGTCGATACCGATCGCTCACGCGGTCGCCTTTCCGGGTGTCACTTTGGCAAAAGGTCAAACCTTCGGTCCTGCGGCGCCTCTCGCGATCGTTTGGGATAGAGTCGGTATCGATGATATCCCGCGAAGCCTGGAGACGACATGTCGCCATTGGAACATGATGGCGATCATGACCGCCCAGGAGCGTAGCCGCATCGTCCAACTGCTCGCGCCGACGACGAGCGTGCGACGACGGCTCGTGGACGAGATAGGAGATATCGAAAAACGTTTGCTCCAGCTTACGGAGGAACAGAAGTACGACTTCGCCATTCTGCGGAGGCTGCGTCGCGCGCAAGTTCGAGGCGGTGCGGGAACCGGGAAAACCGTTTTAGCCGTTGCACGCGCCAGGCAATTGGCTGAAGACGGCTTTTCGACATTGCTGGTTTGCTACAATGAATGTCTCGGCAGGACTCTGGCTGAGGAAATTGCCGACGACGAGCGCATTTGGGCGGGGACGTTCCACTCACTTTGTTTGTCTACGGCTCGCGCAGCAGGCTTGTCGGTTCCTAGGCCCATCGACGAAAATTGGTGGTTCGCCGAAGCACCGAATCTTCTGATCGAGGCGCAGGCAAGCGTGGGGAAAAAGGCGTTTCAAGCCGTGGTAGTAGATGAAGGCCAGGATTTCCCACCGGATTGGCTTCAAGCGCTCGACCTCGTGATAGGAGACGTTCCCGACCCACCATTCTATCTATTCGCGGACAGTCACCAGCAATTGTACCTTGATGATTGGCGTGCGCCGGACGGCATGCCGCCTCCTTTGGAGCTGCGTGTCAATTGTCGTAGTACCATAGCGATAGCGCAATACGCTGCGAATGTGTTCGGCGAAATGGCGACGACCCGCGGGATCGTAGGGCCGAATCCACAGTTGCGTGAAGTGGCCAACCGCCGCGAAATGGTTCGGGGAATCCAACGTCTGGCGGAAACTCTGATCGAGAGAGAGGGAGTCACGCCCGCCGACATCGTGGTCCTTGCCGACACCGTTGAAATCCTGGATGCCATGAAGTCCCTATCCGCCGGGAGCATCCCCTTCGTCGGCGAAGGTGAAGGAATCAAGTTGGAGACCGTACGGAGATTCAAGGGTTTGGAATCCAATGTCGTCATCCTCGCGCTGTCGGAGCGCATCGCAGAGCAAGAACTCCTTGCGCTGGCGTACACCGGGATGAGCCGCGCCAAAACGGCTCTCTATGTTTTCGCGTCGGCGAAAATTCGAGATGGTGTCCGCTGGCCGCACTGATTATCGTGCCCCGTTTGCACCTTCGACGCAGACGGAAAGATAACCTCGCGCACCGGACAAGCACCCGCGATCAAGGAAGCCGTTGAATAGACGGCATGACGGCTCTCCCAAGTGGAGGCAGGCGACGCAAGCTCCGCCTGCCTTGGCGCAACCCGGATCTAGAGCGCAGCGATGCTCGCCCTCCGTGAAGTCGTGCAGTAAACGGTCCAGGTCATTCTCGAACAGAGCTTGGAGCCCGCCAAGAACGAAATCGCCTCGTGTCGCGGCGTATACGAAGAACCCGAGGTGACTCGGAACGAGAAGCTCGGATAGTGCGTGTAATTCGATGCCTGCGTGCACCGCCGTAAATCTTATGAGCCGATGTGCGTAGGAATGAATCAAAGTGAGGAGCGCCCTGAAAGCCTCATCCACGTTTGCATCGGCAGCCGTCATCGCGGATAGGATGGAGCTCCTCGCTCCCTTGGCATCGGCGTAATCTCCCAGGTGGAAACCTTGCAACTCCAGCCATTCGGCCACCTTCAACGGCTCCAATCCGATATAAAGGGCTTCGGTTTCTGCGATTTCACCATAGATTTCGTAAGTTCCGCGCCGATCCCTGTACGTCACCAGATGTGCGGCACCGGGTTCGCTCGGCCCCCGCGTGTAGCCGAAATGGCCGGTCAAGATCGGAAACTTGTCCACCAACTCGACTCTTTCGAGACCCGCGCTCCTAAGCGCAAGTGGATAGCGTACGCCATATCGGTGCCCCAGAGGCGACATGGCATCGAGCCCGCGCTCCAAGTCCGATATGGTCACGCGGCTTTCCGAAAGAGCCAATGCGACCGTCATCGCCTGTTCTTCGGCGACAGTACGAACTTCCGGGGTCAGGCGCAGATCTTCACGGGAGCCGCCGTCCGCCTCGGCGGCGACCGACAGCATTCTTTCGATCGTGCCTTCATCCAGTCCACTCGCAGCGAGCTGCCGACGCAACGTTTCTTTCGTGGGCTTCACTTCGAGCATGCTCCGTCCTGGCATGCTATCGAGCAGCCATTCCAGAGCGCGCGTGCCGCCGCCCGCATCCTGCAACGCTCTCATCCGTTCGAGGGATGGCGGGTTCACCACTACGACGTTTCTAGGCGTGAACACGGATGCGGCTCGGTGAACGTTTATGCTCATCCGATCGCCTGCACTGGAGCGCATGTATCCGAAGCCACGCAACACGCGCGAACAGGTCGGACAGTCGAATGTGACTTCGCTGCCGGTTGCGGTTCCTGGCAAGTTGATGCGGCTTTCGTCGTGCGTGGGACATCGCGGAATGCTTGGTTCTCGCAATTCTCCGGTGCTTTCCGAATAAGCGACGAACTGCAATTGCCCCTTGCGGGATGAGCTCCCGCACTTGCATCGTCCATCGGGGTTGTCGTGGATCCTGAAACAGGTGCGGCAATTCCAAATCTCGGGAAAAGGCTTCAAACGTACGCCACGATCGCGATTGAGCGATCTGACCACGACCGGCGCATTGCGTCGTTCGAGGTCGAGAACGAAGCCGCCGTCCCTATTTGTCGCTGCCCAAGGAGAGGCGAGCCGGCATAGCTCGCGCTTCAAGGCGCGTTCATCGATGTTCTGACGCAGGATCGAACCCATCCATTCCTGAACGAGCCAAATGCCGCCACGGATGTCCACCGTCTGTTGCGGAAGATGTCCGAATTGAATTTGAGAGACGCTTCGCTTTTCCGTCATGGACGCCTATCCAGGAAGAGAGATACCTGTTCTTCCACGTCGCGAAGCGAGATCATCGGACGTCCATCCGGACAGGCGTCCGACGGAAATTTCATGTCCGGCGTGAATCGAACGATGTTCTGTTCGAATCGTTGGAACCAACGGTCCAAGTCCTCGATCAGACGTGCGTCGCCGTTTTCTTGGATGCCGAGATATCGAACGATAGCGTCTCGTTCGTCTTGCATTCTCATGCGCCCGTCGGCGAGGTACTTGCGTAGACTCGGCAACGTAGCCAAGGAGTGGCGGGCAGCGGGTTCATGGATCGTAAGAATTCTCGCCAGTTCCAAACCAGCTATCGTTCGTTCGAGCACCCGCCTACTTTTTCTCGTGATGGGGATCGGTTCTATGAAGCGATCGCCTTGTTCGACGAATTTCGTGAACGAACGGAATACGCTTGCATCTCGCTCCCGCCCGATCTTGTGAATGACGAAGACGAGGGCGGGCCAGCGCCGTCCGACACGGGCCGTCGATTGGATGAATTCCGCGCTTCCCAACGGCAATCCAGACATGACCATGATGTTCAGACGATCAATATCGACGCCATGTGACATCATTGATGATGCAGTGATAAGGTGGAGTCTATCTTCGGCAGCCTCCTCCGGCTTCTCCAACCGCTCCAGAACTTTCGCCACATCCTGAAAATCGGTTCGGCCCGTGAGTATGGCATGATGCAACGCCTTGCCATCAGCCGGTCGAATTTGTCCGCTTGAAATCGAGCGCTCGACTGCATCAAGGTCGCGCAGCGTATTGCCGTAGATCACTTGCGTGCCGTAAAGTCCATAAAGGAAGGGAGCCAGGGCGGAATCGACGCCGATCTCCCGGCATGTCTGGTCGGGATGGGAAACGAGGAGACGAACCGAGTCCTGCATTTCGGTCGCCATGCGGTCGATCACGAATTCAATCGTGAGACCACGTGGCGCGATCGCGACGAACCGGCGCATCAACTCGTTCGAGGACTTGGTCCAGAATCCTTCGTCCGTGCTTGGGCCTGGCTGCGGGAAGACGCGGCCCTGCCGGCGGTAAAGAACGTCGATTTGCGCTTCATACCCTTCCAACGTGGCGGATGATGCCAGGATCTTCGGCCGCCGTCCGCACAGATCTTCCTCCAATCCATCCAGCAATGCCTCGTAATGCGCATCGACCGCCCCCAAGCTGTCGCGCAACAAATGAAGCTCGTCCTGGAGCCGATAGGAAGGTCCGAACAGCCGCGCGTCCATCGGCAATTCGTGCGGTGCGCGGTTGCAACCCGGAACCAGACATCCGCGCGGGCGCTTGCTTCTGGGGGCATAGACAAATCCATGCCCAGGACGCGAACAGAGCCCCAGGGGCGCGCCGACGAGTCCTCGCATCGCTCCTTGCATGCCGATGGATGCGGCCTTGTCCAGCGTACCGACGACGATGGTGGGGAGAAAGCGGTAGATTTCCTCGTCGACGATATGGAAGGGAAGCGCTTCCTCCGGCCACTCGCAGGATGGATTTTCGCATACGTGGTCCAAGCGCCAATTCGCTCGGTCGAAACGCATCCCGATTTGAGCGCTCCGGCAGAACGGGCATTTCTGAAGGATCTTGTACCGGCCGGGCATTTCTTCATCTTCGATGTCCGGTTCGTACTCCTTCGGGTCGTCCGATAGTCTGTTCGGCGTTGCGCCCTGTCCGACGAAGAAGCCGATAGCGAAGGACGATCCGCCAATATTCGCCTCCCGGCGAACCATTTCCGCGGCTGCCAAGGCGTCGGCGAAGCGCTGCAACTGTTGCAGGGACAGCATGCGCAGCGGAAACCGCGTCCATGCGGTAACGCCGCAAATCTTCCCCTTCATCCTGTCGAAGAGCGCCGCCGTCACGAGCAAGCCTAGGTACGTTTCGGTCTTGCCGCCTCCGGTGGAGAACCAGACGACATCGACGATTTCCGCCTCTCGTTCGGGTTCGAGGATGCAGCCGAGATTCGACAATATGAAGCCGACTTGGAATGGGCGCCAACGGTCGTAACCGCGGCCTCGTGCGGACCGGGCGATCGCCCGGTTCATGAGGCTGAAGGCTCTCAGGATATCTGGAAACCTGCGTAGATATTCGACACCTTGTGCAACCCGTTCTAACTCGGAGCCGAACTTCTTCGCCTCTTCTGCCGCCTCGCGGCGCATCTCGTCGGACCAACCATGCCGAGCCGCACGTTCGTCCAGGGAATGCGAAGTCCAGACTCTTTCACCCCATCGCTGCAATTCATCGACGAGCCGCTCCAGCGCGGGAAGGGGGTCTTCTTCCAGCGTTTTGAAGCTCAGGTCAGGCGGTTCGTTTTCGCCGCCCCAAAATATGGGGCGAGGGCGATCGACCGAGATTGTATCCGTGCTGACGAAGCCGCCTGGGATTTCACGCACGCCGCAATTGACCCCGTACGCCCCAATTCTGCGATCGTAGCGAAAGGAATCCGGCAGCGCTTCGAGAAGATAGGGCTTGGTCGGCAAGTGTTCGATGGTCAACTCGACCTCGTAGAGACGCGTATCCCGAACAGTCGCGTGCTCGGCGGGAGAGGCGTTGACCAGTTGAACCAGAAGCTCCGCCTGACCGTTTGTCTTTGTGAATTCCGTGCGGAGTTCCGCGGCAAAGCACTTGATTCCAAGTTGTGTCTCGAACGCACCCTTGATCGCATCCTTGGCGAACGACTGCGACCCGGGAGTTACCTGGAGTGGAATTCGGACATCGATTCCGGCGGATTTGGTCCAACCACTGCCGTCGTTCAGCCAAACCTTGGCGCGCACGCGTGCCTCGAAGGTCCAAGGCCCTTCGCAGCCCGGGAGACACCGGATTCCGATGGCGCAAGGCTCCAAACGGCCGATGCGTTCGGAATTCGCGGTAGCGGGCATTTGGTCCTCGGGGGCGAGCCGGCCCAGCCAGAAGCGACCCGAGGGTGCGTTGTCGGACGAGGCTATATCGTCTCCTCGTCCAATTCGCAGCAGCCGGCCCTCCATCCAGTCGATGAACTTCAGACAGGCATCGTATCTATCGTCGGGCATGGTTCAATCGATCAAAGCGTTCATGTGACGCAATGCCTTCTTGTATAGTTTCTTCACGGCCTTTTCCTCGATCTGGCGGATGCGCTCGCGAGTGACGCCGTAATCGTCACCGATTTCCTGCAAGGTTTCCTCGGCTCCCGACACAAAACCGAAGCGTCTCTCCAGAATGAGGCGCTCCCGATCGGAAAGTTGACTCATCAATGACCGCAATAGGCGATCCCGCGAGCTTTCCTCGACGGTTTGCTCGGGCGATGGCAGGTCGCAAGCCAACGTGTCGCCGATATGAAATTCATCGTCCTCATCCAATGGCGCTTCGATCGACGAAGTCCTAAACATCGAAAGACGTTGCAGGAAACGGGTCTGCTCCTTGGTCCATTCCAAGGCTTCGGCGAGCTCCGCCAGGTCCGGCTCGCGGCCATATTCGACTGTTAGCCGCCGCTGCATGCGGCGCATTCGACGGAGATTGTTGATTTGATGGACGGGAATTCTTATGAGGCCGCCTTCGTTGTCCAGTCCGCGCCACATACCCTGGCGAATCCACCAATGTGCATATGTCGAAAATTGCAGGCCCAAGTCGGGGTCGAACATCTCGACCGCTCGCATCAAGCCCAGTATGCCGTTCTGAACGTGATCGCTGAATTCGAGGTCGCCGTGGCGCATCTTTCGGGCCATCGAGAAGACGAGACGGATATTGGCCGTCACCATGCGTGCTTTTGCTTTTTCGCCTTGTTCCACCAGCGCAATCAGGTCGTCGTTACTGATCCCAGAGTCGATGTCGCGTTTGGCGAGCAGGCCAATTTGAACAGCTCGCGAGAACCTTACGTGCTCGGCGTGAGTGAGCAGTGAAGCCTTTCCGTAGCCGGACACGAGTGGCGCTGCGGTCGCATCGGCCGCATCCGCCACGGGCTCGGTATTTCGCGGTTGTTCGACCTCTTCCAAACCCAGGACGACATGATCGATGCCATGGATACGAAGTCGTCTGATGACTTCGACGATTTCCTCCGCTTCGAGCTTCCTGCGCAGGACCATCCGCTCGAATTGCGATCTTTCGAGCTTGCCTTCGAGGCGCTCGTGATCGGCCAAGATTGCGGCTACGGCCCGCTCGATGCGAATTGCGCTCGTCGTTTCCCGGGAGGGATGATCATTGGCGGGCGTTGGGGGTGTTTCAGGGGCAGTTTCCGGCGATGCGTCATTTCGATCGAAAACCCAAACTTCCGGCAATAGATCGGATGTGCACTCCACGCGTGGTGCCGCGTGGATTGTCTGCGACGGGCTTTCACCCCCGAGCTCGTCGTTGGCGTTAAGCGTCCCCAATCGAAATCTTTCTTCTGCAATCAACAGGAGAATAGGTTTTCCTTGGGTTGTAGTCACGACTTTACATAGCGTGACTACCATCTGCGCTCGAAAGCAGAACATAATCAATGAATTGCGCGGCCGCACGCATGGCTACACTTGGACCGTCGGGCCTAGTACGCTGGGAGGGAATTGAAGCAGTTGCTCTGTGCAGGCCTGACTCAGGGGCTCAAACGGGATCAATCCTGCGTGGAAGGACTTTCGCTTCTTCCCGCGCGCCCCCCATTTCCGTCAGCCATTGCCGACGGCTCCTGGATTCGCCAATCTTCTGTCGAAGCGCTGGTTATGAGCGCGATCCTGTACGGAAGGCACTCGTGTGCCAACTCGCGTTCCACCAAGAGATTTAGGCTGCCGCTGTTGCTGCACTCTTAGGATCAGCAGCAGCGCGCTGCATCGCACGCTTTGCGAGTTAGATCGCGTGCATGGTTGCCAGGCTCCGCGAGGGCGTCAGTCATATGAAGCCTTGGCGGCGACCAGGACAAAGCGAACAAGCAGTCCGGACCGAGAGCGACAGTCAGCGGAACTGGGAGGGAAAATGATGACGCTCGCACCTCGTAACTCGAAAACCTACGCGATATCAATGAGGCGGCTCGTTCGCAGACTCTCCCGCTGCCCCGAAATATCTTTGCAAAGTGCGGAGGTCCGCGCCACGGAAAAGCGCTTCAAAATCAGCCGCTTATGAGAACCGCACCAAAACCGCGAAGTGCGGAGGTTTGGAGACAAACTCCGTAGAGAGAGAGAGTTCGAGGCTCGGTCTACGCATCGCAGTGCGGAGGTTTTGCCGCGAAAGCCCGCCATTATTGGACTTTTGAGCAGGTCGCAAACAGCGCGGAGAATGTTGGTCGACGCACGACTGGCGGAGAGAGAGGGATTCGAACCCTCGATACGGTTTCCCGTATACACGCTTTCCAAGCGTGCGCCTTCAGCCACTCGGCCACCTCTCCGTGGCGGTCCTTTTGGAGGTCGCGGCCAGCTTTTTCAAGACGCCTTAGGATTATTTGCGCGAGTCAGGCCACCATCCTGATATTGCCGCAAAGGGACAAATCATAGCCGCCCAGTTCTGCCGCGCGCTGCCGGAACCTGTCGGACCGAACAAAGCCGAACAGGGCAGATGGTCCGGGCAGAAAATAGTCGCGCTGGCGCAGAACAAGGTCGAAATTCTCCCAGAGCAACGGCACGAAATCGAGCCCGGCCGCGTCGGCGACCGCGCGGGTGGCGATCCCGGAATCCGCGTGCCCGGCCCGGATCCCCTGCGCGAGATCGGCGCCGGTGGCGCAGGCAGGCTTTACGAACGTGATGTCCTGCGGCTCGATGCGCTCCCGCGCCAGCAGCATGAGCAGCAGCAACTGCGCGCCGGCACCGTCCTGCCGGCGCGCCATGCGCAATCCCGAGCCCGCAATCTGCCCGAGACCGACGATACTATGCGGATTTCCTGGCACCACCAGCAGGCCCTGCTCGCGCTTCGCAAAGCCGATCACGACGGCATCATGCAGGCCGGGCGCATGACGGACCGCCTCGACATTCGCCCGCGCGGCGTCCTGGTCCAGCGCGTGCAGATGGATGGCGGCCAGCATCACTTCGCGTCGTGACAGCCGCCGCAGACCCGCCTCGGACCCTTCGGGCAGGCTTGCCAGCCCCGATCCGCTCTCCCGCAGCGCCCATTCCAGCAGCGGGTCGGTACTGCCGCCGGCAATGGGAGGCGCCGATTCCTCCAGCGATTTCATCGTGGTGGCCAAGCCGGACGCGACCCAGCGGTCGAGCGCCGCCTTCGGAAACAGCCAGCGCCCGGTGACCTTGCTGCACGGAACGGCGCCGGCCGCGACCAGTTCGTAGAGCTTGCGCTCGCTCAGCCGCAGATAGGCCGCGGCCTCCTCGGTATTCAGAAATTCTGGCATGAACATACCTGCATTGAAATGAACATTCTCCGAGAATTGACCCATTCTGCTTCCAGTGCAACACACAACAGGTGCCAACCGACGCCTCCGCCCTTGATCTGATCCTGCGGGCTGACCCGGTTCTGCTCGCGATCGTCAAGCTGTCGTTGATCGTGAGCCTGTCCGCCGTAATCTGCGCCGCGCTGATCGGGATACCGCTCGGCGCCCTGATCGCGCTCACGAATTTCCGCGGTCGCAACGGCGTTATCGTGGTCCTGAATGCGCTGATGGGCCTGCCGCCGGTGGTGGTCGGACTCATGGTCTACCTTCTTCTGTCGCGGACGGGTCCGCTCGGCAGCCTCGGAATCCTGTTCACGCCGGCGGCAATGATCGTGGCGCAGACCATTCTGGTGGCGCCGATCATCGCCGCGCTGTCTCGGCAAACCATCGAGGATCTCTGGGTCGAGTACCGCGACGAACTCGACGCCATGAATGTCGGGCCGCTGCAGCGGATCGCGACCCTCATCATCGACGCGCGATTTTCCCTTGTGACGGCGCTACTTGCAGGCTTCGGGAGGGCGGCGGCGGAAGTCGGAGCGGTGATCATCGTCGGCGGCAATATCGACGGCTTCACCCGCGTGATGACGACCGCCATCGCGCTCGAAACCTCAAAGGGCAATCTGCCGCTGGCCATCGGTCTCGGCATTATTCTGCTGACGCTGGTGCTGATCGTGAATGCTCTGGCCTGGGGCGTGCGGCGCGCCGGCGAGCGGTTTGCGGGATGAATGCGATGCGCGCCCCCGCAACCGATCTTCCGTTAATCCTCGAAGACGTGTCGTTGCTCGCGCGCGAGGTGAGGATCCTCCACCATGTTTCGCTCACTTTCGCTGCCGGAGCACCGACGATGCTCGTCGGGCCCAACGGCTCCGGCAAGTCCAGCCTGATGCGGGTCGCGATGGGCCTCACGTCCCCGACGCGCGGCCGGGTCACCTATGGCGGTCGCACCGATGTACCGCCGCTCCGCCGCGCCATCGTGTTCCAGCGGCCGGTCATGCTGCGACGAACCGCATCCGGCAATCTGATCTATGCGCTGGCGGCGTCCGGCATGAAGCGGGCCGAGCGCAATGCGGCAGCGCAGGAACTGCTCGGCCGGGTCGGCCTCGGCGCATTGAGCGACCGGCCGGCGCGGCGCATGTCGGGCGGCGAACAGCAGCGGCTTGCGATCGCGCGCGCGCTCGCAAAGGAGCCGGAAATTCTCTTTCTCGATGAGCCGACCGCCTCGCTCGATCCCGCCGCAACCAAGGCGACAGAGGACATCATCTCAGGCATCGCCGCGCGCGGCATCAAGATCGTGATGGCGACGCACGACCTCGGCGAGGCGCGACGGCTGGGCGGCGAGATCGTGCTGATGAACAGAGGACGGATCGTCGAGGTTGCGGACGCGCAAACCTTCTTCACCTCGCCGAAGACAGACGCCGCGCGGCGGTTCGTCGCCGGTGAATTGCTGGTCTGACAACAAAAAGGAGATCGCCATGATCACACGTCGTTTGGTTGCCGCTCTGGGTGCGGCTGCATTGCTTGCGGTCGCCAGTCCCGCGCTCGCGCAGGATAAGTCCATCGTGGTGTCGTCCACCACATCGACCACCGATTCCGGTCTGTTCAATCACCTCCTGCCGCTGTTCAAGAAGAAGAGTGGCATCGACGTGAAGGTGGTGTCGCAGGGCACCGGGCAGGCGCTCGACACCGGACGCCGCGGCGATTCCGATGTGGTGTTCGTGCACGCGCGGCCGCAGGAAGAGAAGTTCGTCGCCGACGGCTTCGGCGTGAAGCGTTTTCCGGTCATGTATAATGACTTCGTCCTGATCGGGCCGAAGAGCGATCCCGCCGGCATCAAGGGCGGCAAGGACATCGGCGCCGCGCTGAAGGCGATCAAGGCGAAGTCGGCCCCGTTCATCTCGCGCGGCGACAAGTCCGGCACCCATTCCGCGGAGCTTCGTCTCTGGAAGGGCGCCGGCATTGACATCGCCGTCGACAAGGGCAGCTGGTACAAGGAGATCGGGCAGGGCATGGGCGCCGCGCTCAACACCGCATCCGCCGCCAATGCCTATGTGCTGACCGACCGCGGCACGTGGCTGTCGTTCAAGAACCGTGGCGATCTCGACATCGCGGTCGAAGGCGACAACAAGCTGTTCAACCAGTATGGCGTCATCCTGGTCAATCCGGCGAAGCATCCGAACGTGAAGAAGGCGGAAGGTCAGGCCTTCATCGACTGGATCGTGTCGCCGGAAGGCCAGAAGGCTATTGCCGAGTACAAGATCAACGGCAATCAGCTGTTTTTCCCGAACGCGACGGCGTCAGGGGTGTGAGTTTCTTCTGCCCTCGCTCATCTCTCCTTCACCTCTCCCCGCAAGCGGGGAGAGGTGAGTGCACTGCTTGCCGCGAGCACTCCCATCCTTCACGTCACTACCCACATCAACTGCACCCACGCCCACAGCATCCGCAGCCCGGCCACCGCAAGCAGCGCGAACAGAATCATCCGCAGCATTGCCGGCGGCAACCGATTGAGCGCAAGCCACGATCCCACCAGACCGCCGATTGCGGCGGCCACCATCCAGAGCGGCAGTTGTGGTGGCAGGCCGGGCAGGGTCGCCCAGGCGCCGGTCAGTGCCGCGGCTGAATTCAGCAGATTGAAGTTGGCCGAAATCGCCGCCGCCTGCCGTGTGGTGGCCCAGGCGAGCGAGATGATCAATGGCGCGATGAAGATGCCGCCACCGATGCCGGTGACTCCAGAGATGAACCCGATAATGCCGCCCGCGGCGAGCGACGGCAGGAACGGCGGGTCGGCCAGCTCGGATTCGGGCGTTGACGCTCCACGCCTCGGCTGGATTATCTGCCATGCCGCGAGAAGCAGCAGCAATCCAACCACGGGCATGTAGACGATGCCCGGCAGGTTGAGCGCGCCGCCGACAAGCGAAAACGGCACGCCGAGAATCGCGAACGGATAGCATGTGCGCCATGTCAGCAGCCCGGCTGCGGCAAAGCGGATCGTGCCGATGGCAGCAACCACAATGTTAAGTGCCAGCGCTGTCGGCTTGATGACGTCGGGACTGAGGCCCGCAATCGCCATGACGGCGATATAGCCGGTAGCCCCGGCCTGTCCGACCGAGGCATACACGATCGCGATGGCGCTGAAGATAAGTGCGAGCAGAGTGTCGCTGAAGGTGACGTCCATGATGCGCCCGGCCGGCAGGAACGGCTTGAGTGACACAATGCGCGCGGATTGTCAGTCTCAACGGGGCGAAAAGAGATTGAAGGGGCACCACGTCAAGCCGCGCAGGCACCTCCCCGCTTGCGGGGAGAGGTCGGCACGCGCACACTTGCGGGGGTTGGCTGGGAGCATTTCTCGTGTCGTTGAACAGACGCAGCCTCACGCGGGAGGGTGACGGTGAGTGATTATCCTATTGATGATGTGCATCGCTTGCTTGAAGGCTTGGACTCATTAATTTCAAACTTGCGCTCGCTTGGGCCAGAAACAATACGAATTGATGATCTTCCAGAATTATTTGAGACGATTCATGAGTTAGGTGGGTGGCGAAACACGACATATCTACAAACCCAGGTTGGGATTAATGGGTCGCTTCTGAACAAGTTTCTAAAGTTGCGGGGAACGATAAGCAGGTCGGAGGCGCTCAAAGTTGCAGACCGACTAAGAAGTCATCTTAAGAGCTATGACCAAGCCGGCGCACTGTCAGACGCAGATAGCTCGAGAGAAATTCCCAGACGATCAAAACGAGAGCCAGCAAATGCAGTTGGCATCACTGCTGAACTATGGGTGGCGGTACGAACAACTTCAGACATAAAAATGAAGATTGGTGCAATCTCGTCCTTGTTGGACAGCATCATTCAGCAAACGAAGGGAGCCAATCAACCACCAAACGAACAAATCTTAAGCGAAATTGAGCGTCAGCAACTGATTTCTGTTTTGGAAACCGCACTGAACATTCTGAAGTCACCTCTCGTTGAGCAAGGCCTTTTGAAGAAGGCGAAATCGATTCTGACGAAGGGGTCCGAAAGTGCTGCGGAGAAAGGCGTCCAGCAGGGACTTGGAAAATTGATGGAAAGTGCTGCGGCTCGGATCTCCGAGTTGATCGCGGCACTGTTCGGCTAACCACACCATATTTTCTTTGCTGGGCGCCATACTTGAAGAAGCTACCCCACCCGTTCGCCTTCGGCGATCGACCGTCCCCGCAAGCGGGGAGAGGCAAAGCGTCCATCTAGGCTTCCTTGTCGAACACCATCACCTTCGACACGAAGGCCGGTTCGTCGCGCACATGCGTGAGGCCGTGAGCCTTCGCTATGGCGCCGAAATCCTCGTCGAGATAGCTCTCGAAATACGGCTCGTGATAATTCTGCGGGAAGCGTTCGAGCAACCCTTCGTAGTCCGGCACGTCGCGGCGCTGCAGCGAATCCACGATCACGAGGCGTCCGCCGGGTTTGAGCACGCGGGCGGCCTCGCCGATCATCTCGCGGCGAATCTTCGGCGGCAATTCGTGCATCATGAAGACCGACGTCACCGCATCCTGGCTGGCATCGGGCAGCGGCAGGCCCTCGGCCTTGGCGACCAGCGTATTGACCCGCCGCCAGCGCCGCAGGTGATGCCGCGCATGCCTGATATAGGCGTCCGACAGGTCGATGCCGGTGACCGTCAGCCGCGGCCAGGCCTGCTTGACGAAATCGAGGAAGCGGCCGGTGCCGCAGCCGATATCGATGAGCCGCAGCGTGCGCTGGTCGCGGCCGCGGAAAACCTCGTGCAATTCGGGAAGCGCCATGCGGCGCATCGCGTTCGCGGTGCCCTTGAACAGCACCTCGACCTGGGTGTCGTAGCGGTCCGCCGAATCCTCGGTCAGCCAGCCGCCGGACTGGTAATGGAAATTCTGCAGGTAATAATCCGGCCGCTTGCCGTTGACCGCGTCGGTCCGCACCTCGTCGTGGCGGCGCGCCTTTCTGCGGCGATGCACCTCCGGCAGATCGTCGAAGAACAGCCGCGAGCGGCGAATGAGGGTCGCGGGCGATCCGTCATGGTCCGCGGGCAGGGGATAGAGGCCGGCTTCGACATTGGCGAGATCGCGGCCAAGGAGTTCCGCCATGTCGCCGTAGAGCCGGCGCTGGCTCAGGACCGGCGCGCGGTTGTCGCCGTCTCGCCGTGGCGTTTCCTGTTCCTCGTCTTGGCCCTCCCGGCGCCGCGCTTCCGCCGCGAGCCGCTGCAGCGCATAGCCGTGACCCGCATACCAGGCGAGGCGGGGCAACTGGGTCGCGCCATAGGCGACGCGGGTGGCCAGGCGGGCGAGGGGGCTCATGTCGTTACCTGAGGTTTTCGGCTCGGCTGATCGTATATATGTAGGGCGAAACTGAGAATCACATGCCGAAAGCCGTCGCCGGACCTGAAATCGAGCGCCTGATCCAGCTTCTGGCGCGGCTGCCGGGGCTCGGCCCCCGCTCGGCCCGCCGCGCGGCTCTGCACCTGATCAAGAAGCGCGAGCAGCTCATGGGACCGCTGACTGAGGCGCTGGCGGTGGTGCAGGAGCGCATCACCGTGTGCGGAACCTGCGGCAATATCGATTCGCAGAATCCCTGCACGGTCTGCACCGATATCAAGCGCGATCCTTCGGTGATCGTGGTGGTCGAAGATGTCGCCGACCTGTGGGCGCTGGAACGCGCCGGCGCGGTCAATGCGCGCTATCACGTGCTGGGCGGCACGCTGTCCCCGCTCGACGGCGTCGGCCCGCAGGACCTCGCCATCGATGCGCTGGTAACGCGGGCGCACGATCCGGCGGTGACCGAGGTGATCCTCGCGCTCAACGCCACCGTCGACGGCCAGACCACGGCGCATTACATCACCGATCTTCTGCATAGCGCGGGGGTGGCGGTGACGCGGCTCGCACATGGCGTGCCCGTCGGCGGCGAACTCGACTATCTCGACGAGGGTACGCTGTCGGCGGCGATCCGGCAGCGCACGGCGATGTAGCACGCCTCGGCTTCAGGGCTCGGATTTGCGGCCTCGCATCGCCCCGGGCGTCATGCCGAACCGCTTCCTGAACAGGCGGTTGAAATGCGCGATGTCGGAAAAGCCGGATTCCATCGCGATGAGCGCGATCGGCTTGTCCGCGTGCTGCCGCAGAGCCTCGCTCGCGGCGGTCAGCCGCAGCTCATTCAGTTGGCCGGTGAAGCGAATGCCTGCCTGCTCGAACAACCTGTGCAAGTAGCGCGGCGATATGTTCTGCGCGGCTGCCATCGAGGCGACGCTGAGGTCTGGTTCGCGAAAGTCACGCCGCAGGAACGCCAGCGCAACATCCAGCCTCGAAACGGCTATCGCCGCGGGATCGGTTTCGATCTGCCGGTCGGTCAGCTCACCCACGGCAAGACGAACCAGTTCGCCGATATGCCGCGCCGCCGAACATCCAACTTCCCCCGTCAAGGACCGGTCTCGCGCGTCAAGCACGGAGATGTAATCCTTCAGCAGGGTGAGCGCGGGCAGCGAGCGCGGCAATCGCCGCGCTATCATCCCTGAATCCAGGAGGCCGGCGCTTCGCGCCACCGACGGCGACATCACCAGCGCGACGAAATTGCATCTGTTCGCTGCTCCCATTTCACAGACGGCGTCGTGGCGCGTGAAGATGGGCTGACCGGCAGCCACGCGGCGCTCGTTGCCGAGGTGAGACAATCTCAGCGACGAGTTGACCGGATAGATCAGCGAGAACGAGTCATCACCATCCCTGACCTTGCGATGGTCGCGAAACGTCGCTCCCGGCGAGTGACGCGAGCGCATCACGCTGATCTCCGGCGACGCAACCACCCATTTCACCGATGCGTGAAACGGCGCATCGCCGATTGCGCGAAAGTCGACACTGATCAGGCGCTGCGACACCGCCTCCAGCAGATCGTCGATCCTGTTGTAGGAGATTTCCATCAGCTGCCGGATCTGTTGTTGCGGGCCGCGCTGGGCGTCATTCCGAACCGCTTCTTGAACAAGCGGTTGAAATGCGCGATGTCGGAAAAGCCGGTATTGAGCGCGAGGACCGCAATCGGCAGGTCGCTTTTCTCTGCGAGCGCAGCGCGGGCGGCATCGAGGCGCAGTTCGTTGACAAAATCGGTGAAGCGAATTCCTGCCTGCTCGAACAGCCGGTGCAGGTAGCGCGGCGAGATGCCCTGTGCAGCCGCGACCGACAAGGCGCTCAGGCCGGGGTCACGGAATTCCTTGCGCATGCCCGCCAGCGCGATCTCGAGCCTCGCCCCGACAATGGCCGAGTCGTGGTTGTCGACGCGGCGCATTGAAACTTCGTTTGCCGCCAGTGCAATGAGGTCGGTGACATGTCGCGCGGCCGCGGCTGCAAGGCCGTCCGCCATCGGCTCGTTGCGTACGGCCAACAGCGATACATAAGTGCGAAGCAACTTGAGGGCGGGCGAGTGACTGGACCAGCATTCTGCGAGCAGGCGATTGTCTGCAAGCGTTGCCCGCTCGAATGCCGAGCGTGCAAGCACCAGCGCCACATACCGGCAATTTCCGCCCGCGCCGATGCGGCCGACGGCGTCGTGGCGCACCAGGATGGAGTGACCCGGCGTGACACGCTTCTCCTGACCCAGGTGCGATACCGTGATGGTGCAATTCTCCGGATAGACCAGCGACAGCGATTCGTCGCCGTCCCGCACGAGGGCCTGATCGCGGAATGTGAAACCGGGCGAGTGACTCCAGCGGACCGCGCGCACATTCGGAGTGCCGACAATCGACCTGATGCGGGAGTGGAACGGAGCCGGGCCGATTTGCTGAAAATCGAGATTGATCAGGCGCTGTGAAACGAGTTCCCGCAGATGATCGATCTTGTCGAAAGCAAGTTCCACTGCGGTATTTCCATACTTGAATCGAGAGGTCTGAGCCGGCGCGAAACAAGAAAGAGGCACGTCGGCGTCGGATCGCCGACACGGCATACCGAAGATCTCAGGTCTTGAACCTTAGCACGCTCGCGCGCGCTTTGCATATTCTGCACTCATCACGAGTAGGTCAGGTCGCGGGAGTCCAAGACCGCGCGGATATTGCCGGCCTAACCTCCGCGATGCGTCTGGGCACAAGGAAGCCTGTCCGACCTCTTGAATGGATGCGCTTCCGGCTGACGAGCGGCAGCCGCCCTTGTTCGACATCCGAATACTGAGGAGAGGCGTCCATGGCTTTCCCCGATCCTAGCGGAAACATTTTTGTCGATGTGCTGGCAGCGCGGCAATGGACGTGGAATCCGCAAAAAATATTCTACGTCTGGCACGGCACCGGCTCGGGCGGATTGTGGGACGAGCTCGACGGCAGACTTTCGAAACGCGCGATGGATTCGTGGAGCGGCATCGCGGATATGTACATCGTTCCATATAGCGACCCGAATTTCTCAAACCTCTGGCATCACAAGGCGCGGTTTAGCGACGAGGCATTTCATCCCTTCAACGACCCTAACCATCCGGATTACGACCCTGAAGTTCGGGGAATACATACGGTGGGAACGACTGCACCACAGTATGGGCATTACAATGTCGATCATCCGACATGGGCCGAGGGGCGGTATTTCGACGGCCCCGTTCAGCAGACCATGGCGCACGAGCTGGGCCATGGTATCGGCCTCCGTCACCCATGGGAGCATCCGGACCTGGCATGGGACAGCGAGCTGATCAATACCGTCAATACCATCATGGCATACGATGTGGGCGGCACCTTCTCGCATGTCGTGGCGCCGATGGCGTTCGATATCGCCGCGATCCAATATCTCTACGGCGCCAATGCCAATTATCGTACCGGCAATGACAACTACATTTTTGATGATTCTGAATCGCGGCCATGGCTTTGCATCTGGGACGCAGGAGGCATCGACCGCATAACCTACGCCGGTAAAGGCGACGCCACCATCGATCTTCGGCCCGCGACGCTGAATCCAAACGACGAGTTCGAAGGTGTTCTGGTCGCGGGAGGCTACCAGTCCATTGGCCTTGGCTTCGGCGGCATCACCATCGCAGCGGACTTCATGAATGTCCTGCCCGACGTGGGCGGAACCACGGGTGTCATCATCGAAGACGCAACGGGCGGAATCGGGGACGATACAATCCATGGCAACGGCGCAATCAACACCCTGAGAGGAGGCCGCGGCGCTGACAAGATCCTCGGTGGCAACGGCGGTGATTTCATCTACGGCGAAGCAGACAACGATACCGAATTGTTTGGAGAAGATGGCGACGACACGATCTTCGGCGGAGCCGGTTTCGACAAGCTTTTCGGCGGAAACCACAACGACACGCTTCACGGTGAAGCTGAGGATGACGAGCTTTATGGCGACGCGGGAAACGACACGCTCAAGGGCGGCCGTGGCATCGACAGGCTTTATGGCGGAGATCATGCGGACACCCTCGATGGCGAAGAAGACAAGGATTTTCTCTGGGGTGGAAACGGGAATGACAAGCTGTTTGGCGATACAAGTGTCACGAAGGGCGGCGACGACGAGCTCTATGGCGAAGGCGGCAACGACGAACTGCACGGTCGCGCGGGGAATGACATCCTGAATGGGGGCACTGGCGCCGATATCATGCGCGGCGGTTGGGGCAATGACACCTACTGGGTGGATGATCCCGGTGATGATCCCAGCGAGCGATACAGCGCCTCGGTCGGAAAGCGCGCCAGGGACGGCGGCGGGATCGATGAAATCATAACGACCCTCAACGACTATTCCCTGGAAGCCATCAACAGCGACATCTCCATCATCGAGAAACTCACCTTTGCCGGCGCTGGAAGTTTTACCGGCCGAGGCGATGCGCGAAGCAACGATCTGCGCGGCTACCTTGCGCGCGACTTTCTCTATGGAAATGCCGGGAACGACAGACTGAGCGGCGGAAGTATCGGCGTCTCGGACTTCCTCGATGGAGGCGCAGGCGACGACACCTACCTGATCGAGGATCTTGTTGATGAAGTGATGGAAAGTGCTGGCGCCGGCGTCGATACCGCCGATGTCGCTTCGCATGTGATCGGCTATGTTCTGGACGCCAATGTGGAGAACATGCGTGTTGCGGCGCTCCAGACGCCGACTGGAAACACCGCCTTCGGCAACGAGCTCGCAAACAACATCACAGCCCAGATGAACCGGGCGTTTTTTGACGCACCGATTGTGTTCAATCTGCATGGAATGGGAGGCGCCGACACCATCACGGGGGCCGACTGGTCCAACAGCACCGACCTTCTCGATGGCGGCGCTGGCGATGACATCCTGAAAGGGATGGCCGGAAACGACACGCTGCGCGGCGGTCTCGGCGCCGATACCATGGACGGCGGGACCGGGATCGACACCGCCGATTTCAGCCTTGCCGCTGAGAGCGTGACGGTCAATATCAAGTCAGGCGGGATCGCCGGCGAAGCGGCCGGCGACAAGCTCAAGAATGTCGAGAACCTTACCGGCTCGTCTCTCGGCGACGATCTCACCGGCGATGCCAAGGCGAACGTGCTCACCGGCGGCGATGGCGACGACTATCTCGACGGCGGGGCGGGGATCGACACGTTGCTCGGCGGCGACGGCAATGACCGCATCACGGCCGACAGTACGGACATCGTCGATGGCGGCGCCGGTATCGAAGACTACGTCTATGCCAGCAAGTCCACCAGGAATGGCGGCTTCACGTTCAACGTGCTCGGCACGAATGTCGAAATCGTCTCGGGCAATGCCGGGAGGGACAGGATCGATGCCACCGGTATTGCTTACAGCGTGACCATTCTCGGCCTTGGCGGCGACGACGTGCTGACCGGCGGCAACGGCAACGACGCCTTCTTCGGTGGCGAAGGCAGAGATACCATCAACGGCGGCGAGGGCTTCGACCAGATTTCGGGCGAAGGCGGTGACGACATCCTGGTCGGCGGTGGCGCGACGTCGAGTCCGTTCGGTGATCGGCTGTTCGGAGGCCTCGGCAACGATACGCTGACCGGAAGCGGCAACGGCTGGCTCTTCGGCGAGGAGGGCAACGACATCATCCACGCGGTGCTGGGCGACTGGGCGAATGGCGGGGACGGCAATGACACGATCGTCGGCAGCGCTGGTTTCCAGCAGATCGAGGGCGGGGCCGGTAACGACATCATGACCGGCGGTCTGGAGGCCGGTCTTGCCGGGCTTACCGGAGACTTCTTCGATTTCAAGGCCGATTGGGGCGCCGATACGATCACGGATTTCGAACTGGGTGTCGACAGATTGCGCTTCATCCTGGGCACGAACGCCAATGGCGCAAGCGATCTGAACGTGACCACGGTCGCGGGCGTCGGGACCTTGATCGAGCTTCTGGGTCAAACGGTCATGCTGTCGGGTGTGTTCGCCGACAAGGCCACGATCGAAGCGAACGGCGAGATCAGCATTGTCGGGACCGAAGGAGACGACGAGCTGTTCGGAACCGGTTCAAACGACCTGATTCAGGGCCTCGGCGGCAATGACAAGCTTTATGGGCTCGCCGGCAACGACAAGCTGCATGGCGGCACCGGCAACGACCGTCTCGAGGGCGGGACCGGCAGGAATGAACTCTATGGCGACGACGGCGACGATACACTGGTCGGCGGCGACACCTTCGACGTACTGGATGGCGGCGACGGCAATGATACCCTGGTCGGCTCCGGCGGTCAGACCGGCATGTTCGGCGGTGACGGCGACGACACGCTCATCGGCAGTCTCAACAGCGGCAACGTGATGTATGGCGGTCTCGGCGACGACACGTTCACCGGCGGCAACGGGACCGACTCGATCTACGATACCGACGGCGGCGACGATACGGTTCATGCCGGCGATGGCGACGATGTGATTCTCGACCATTACGGCGTCAATGAGCTCTACGGCGAGGGCGGCAACGACATCATTACGTCCGCGAGCGACCAAGGCTCGCTGCTGGACGGCGGCGAGGGCAACGACACCCTGTATGCGGTCTATGGCGGCAATACGCTGCTCGGCGGCAATGGCGACGACCTGCTTGAAGTGGCGGATGGCGGCGCGATCGCCAACATCTTCACCGGCGGCGCCGGTGCCGATACGTTCATCTATCGCCAGGGTGTCGGGGCGGATTCAAACGTGATCGTGACGGACTTTGAGGATGGCACCGACATGATCGGCCTGCGCGTATTCACGGACCTTGGCCTCGTGACGGTCACGGACACAGCGCAAGGCGCGCTGATCGGTTACGTCGGGGCAAACTCACCCATGCTGCTGAGCGGCGTAAGCGCCGGCCTCATCGACCAGAACGATTTCGTGATAGTGTAGCGTGCTGCTCGTGCAAGTGCGCGGTGACCGGAGCGGCGCGGAGTGGCTCACCCCTCCTTCGCGTCGGTGCGCGGCTGCCACGGAAAGCGGCCTTCGACCTCGACCTGCATGCTGATCGAGAGGAAGGTGCGGATCACCACGATCGCGCCGAGGATCGCGACGCTGTCCAGCGTCGGCGTCACGGCGACGGTGCGGATGATGTCGGCCGCCACCAGCACTTCCAGGCCGAGCAGGATGGCGCGCCCGATATCCTGCCGCAGCCGTCGATAGGCATCGATGCCTCCCGGCGCGACCGGGATCGTGACATAGCGGACGAAGGCAATGACAAGACCGATTGCGATCAGGCCGACGCCGAGGAGATCGAGACTGTAGCCGACGGTTTCGATCGCGTTGGTGAAGTTCATGGCAGTTCCGGTTGGAGCGTGTGCCAGTTGTTCAGGACGCCGGCTTGCGCTTTTCGAGTTCGCGGAAATGGCCGCGCATCTGCAGCCACGCCAGCAGCATCAGACTCGGGATCGCGACCAGCGAGGAGATCACGAAGAACCAGAACCAGCCGGTCGATTCGGCGATGAAGCCGCCGCCCGACGACAGGGTGGTGCGGCCGATTGCAGCCAGCGCCGTGAGCAGCGCGAATTGGGTTGCGGTATGCGCGCGGACGCCGCACAAGGCCGAAAGATAGGCGACGAAGATCACGGTGCCGATCGCGCCGCAGAAATTCTCCACGATGATGGTCGCGGTCAGCGCCGGCACGTTCGGCCCGATCAGCGCCAGCCAGGCGAAGGCGAGGTTTGAGAGAAGCTGCAGGATGCCGCCGATCCACAGGCTGGTGGACAGCGGCAGGGCGGCCGCGACCATCCCGCCGGCAAATCCGCCGATCAGCGCCGAGGCCAGTCCCACGCCCTTCACCACGGCGGCATAGGTCGCCTTGTCGAACCCGATGCCGATCACAAAGGGCCCGGTCAGCACGCCGGCAAAGGCATCGCAGAACTTGTAGAGCACGACGAACAGCAGGATGACGATCGCCTCGGGGCGCGTCAGGAATTCCCTGAAGGCACCGAATGCGGTGATCAAGACGCGGCTGACCGGGTCGCGCTTGCGGTCGACCACGCCCTCCGGAGCGGCCGGCTCGGTCGCCATCAGGGAGGCGAAGATGCCGACACTGACCAGGACTGCGGCCGCGAGATAGCCCCACATCCATACCGTGTCCGGCGACACGCCGATCTGCGCGAGCCACCAGGTCAGCGTGATCACGCCGGCGCCCGAGGCCAGCATGCCGATGCGGTAGGCCGCGACATAGCCCGCCATGCCCGCGGCCTGCTCGCTGGTATCGAGACTTTCGACCCGGAAGGCGTCGATCACGATGTCCTGGGTGGCCGAGGTCGCCGCGACCAGTACCGCGCCGAGCGCGACCGGCCACAGCGATATCGCGGGATCCTGGAAGGCGAGGAACACGATCGCGGCGGCGAGCAGGAGTTGCGAGAACACGAGCCAGCCGCGCCGCCGCCCGAGCGCGCGCGACAGGATCGGAACGTCCAGCGCATCGACCAGCGGCGCCCAGAGGAATTTCAGGGTGTAGGGCAGGCCGACCAGCGCATAGAGCCCGATGGTGGAGAGGCTGACCTTGGCTTCGGTCATCCAGATCGCCAGCGTGGCGCCGGACAAAGCAAGCGGCAGCCCGGACGAGAAACCGAGCAGGATCACCAGCAAAACGCGCGGCTTCAGATAGACCGCGAGCGCGTCGGACCAGGAGGTCTTTCCGGTGCGCTTGGCGTCGGGTGATTCGAGCGCGGTCATGCGCGCGAAGTCTAGGGGCTGAATCGGTCGGATTGAAGCTTTCAGTTGGACAAATTGGAAGCTCGTGCGCCCTACGGGAAGGCGCAGAGCCGTGTCCTGAGGTCAGATCGGCCGCGCAGGCCGGGCAGCCTTACTCGATCACTTCGTCAGCGCGCGCCAGCAGCGTTGCCGGTACTGAGAGCGCCAGCGCTTTCGCCGCCTTCAGGTTGATGACCAACTCGAATTTTGTCGGCCGCTCGACCGGCAGATCGGCAGGCCGCTCACCCAGGAGGACCCTGGCCACATAGCTGGCGGCGCGTCGATACGAATCGGCCAGACTGGTGCCGTATGCAACCAGGCCTCCTGCGTCGACATATTCGCGCTGCTCGTAGATTGTGGGCAATGCATGGCGGCCCGCAAGCGTTGCAAGCAGGTCGCGCTTGTTGAAGAAGAAGGGATCGCCTTGCACGAGGAGAGCGCCGATTGCCCGTTTGCCGAGATGCGCAAAGGCGGTCTCGAGTTCGAGCTCGTTGCCGGCCGTTATTACCTCGATCCGCCGTTCGAGCGCCCGCGCCGCGGCTTGCAGGTCTCGCTCTCGCGTGTCGCTGTTCGGATTGTTCGGGTTCAGAAGAATTCCGATCAGTTTCACGTTGGGCAATAGTTCGCTCAGCAATTCGAAGCGCTTTGCGATCACGACATCCGTAATGAAGGTTACGCCTGTGACATTGCCGCCCGGGCGACTGAAGCTATTGACCAGACCAGCCTTGACCGGATCGGCGCCGATTCGGAAGACAACGGGAATCGTGGTCGTTGCCGCTTTCGCGGCCAGTGCGGTGACCGTGCCGCCATCGGCGTAGATCACGTCGACGCTTCGGCCGGTCAGGTCGGCGGCGAGAGCGGGCAACTGGTCGTAGCGGTGATCCGCCCAGCGGTATTCGATGGAAACATTCTTGCCTTCGACAAAGCCCGAGTCCGTAAGCGCCTCATGGAATGCCGCCAGCAAATGCTCATTGGACGCCCGTGACGCGCCGTGCAGGAACCCGATCACCGGCATCGCGGGATGCCGTGCCTGCGCAGCCATCGGCCATGCCGCCGCGCCACCGAGGAAGGACAGGAATTGCCGCCGTCTCATCGGTACTCCGCAAGGTCAAGCCCTGACGAAGATGCAGGCTAGCACATCTGGGCCGCGCAATGGGTCAACGAACCCCGCGCCCGCACGGCGCTCGCATTCGATGGCGAAACCGGCGGGGTGTGCGCGGCCGGTGCAACGCGGACGATCGACGCAGGATGGTTCAGTTCCGCAATTCCGCGGTCTCGGTCTGCGGTCTGGGCGCAGCGGGCTGCTGTCCGCGCGCGACCTGGGCGCCGCGTTCCCGCATGTTGCGCTCGCGCACCAGCTCCATCACATCGCCGATATCGTCAAAGGCGCGGCTATGGGCGGAGCCGCCCTTGGACTGCAACGGCGTAAGATCGTACACCGCGATCCTCTGCTGCTCGAATTCGGTGCGATACGGCTCGCTGGCTCCGACCTCGCCGATACGATCCACCCCACCCCAGATCTGCTTGGACAGGGACAGCGCCCCGTCGTCCCGCGACGCGAACAGCAGCATCTTCGGCCGGTTTGGACCCATGCGCTTGATGGTCGCGCGGAACACGTCGACGTCGATATCGGGTGCGACCAGCATGGCCTGCTTGACCTTGTCGCTGCCCGGCGCGCGGCGCATCGAACGGCCACGCAGCGCTTCGAGGGTCACATGGCTGCCCATGGAATGCGCGAGCAGGTGGACTTCCTTGATGTGCGGCGAACTTGCGATCTGGTCGATCAGCCCTTCGAGCGCATCGCGCGAATAATTCGCGCTCTCGCGGTCATAGGTATAGGACTTCAGTTCGATATTGCCGCGCGACGGCCAAGTGAACAGTACCGGAACCGCTTCCGCCTTGGAATCGTGGACGATCTGGGCGAAGCGGTAGACCGCATCGTCGAAGCGGTTGTTGAAGCCGTGGACGAAGATCAGCACGCGCGGATGCTTGGTCCGGCGCGCGGTTTCGACGATTGAGGCCGCGAACGCGCGCTGGTCGACATAGTCGGCGGACACGGTCACGAAGTCGCGCTTGGGATCGCCGGGCAGCATTGCCGGCCATTGCACCTGTCCGACCTTGCGCTCCGGCGGAATCGAGACGGTAATGGCAGCATAGGAAAGCGTGTCGGCGCGTTCGCCGCCGAACATGGAACCGGGGTCTTCGACGGCCTTCTTGCGCGTGGTTGCAACCAGCAGCGGGACGCGAGCCGTTCCCTCGACCGCCTGTTTGGTCGGAGTCAGCACGCCCTGCGCGGGACGGTGCACGCAGCCGGTGCAGACCGTTGCGACCGCCAGCACGGCGAAGACCGTCATCCCCCTGAACACCACCCACCAACTCCGGCGCGTTTACGAAAGGTTAACCACGCCGGCAATCTAACCCAGCCCGCCGCGCTTCACCAGCCGGGCCGGACCATACCGGGGTGCCCCCCCGGCAAGAGAGGCGCGGTATGGTTAATTGGCCACGGCTGCGCGAGGAGGACACCTCGCTTCCCTGCCGGACCGGCCGCGGGTGGACGGGGTTTCGTTCCGGGAGAGGTATCGGGCGGCCGCTATTCCGCTGCCATCACCCTGCGCGCGCCGACCGGCGCCGGGATCACGACATTGCCCGGATCGTCGTCCATTTCGCCCTCGAATTCGACCTCGCGGATGCGGCTGCCGCGCCGCTCCAGCTTGTCGGTCGAAACCACGATCTGCCGGATGTCCTCGGTTGCCTGTCCGAAATGCGCCTCCAGCTTCCTGACGCGTTCGCGCAGTCGCTTGAGGTCCTCCATGAAATGCCCGACCTCCGCGTGAATCTTGTCGGCCGCCTCGCGCATCCGGGCGTCGCGATGGATCTGCTGGATCACCTGTACCGCCAGCATCAGCAGCGAGGGTGACACGATCACCACCCGCGAGCGGAAGGCACGCTGGATCAGATCGTCGAACTGATCATGCAACTCCGCATAGATCGATTCCGACGGCACGAACATCAACGCGAGTTCCTGGGTCTCGCCGGGGATCAGGTATTTGCCGGCAATGTCGGCAATGTGCTTGCCGACATTCTGACGCAGCATGCGGCCGGCGAGGCTGCGCTCGTCATCGGACCTGGCATCGCGAAAGGCGGTGACCGCTTCCAGCGGGAATTTCGCGTCGATGATCAGCGGGCGCTGGTCCGGGAAATGAATCGCGCAATCCGGCCGCGTGTTGTTCGAGAGCGTCAACTGAAATTCGAAAGAGCCCTTCGGCAACCCGTCCTGGATGATCATCTCCATGCGGCCCTGGCCGAAGGCGCCGCGCTGCTGCTTGTTGGAGAGCACGCCCTGAAGCGACGTCACCTGCGAGGCAAGCGCGGTGATGTTCTTTTGCGCCGAATCGATGACGGCGAGCCGTTCGTTCAGCCGGTTGAGATTCTCGCCGGTCTGCTGGGTGGTGTGCTGGATCGACTGGCCGATGCGGTGGGTGACGGTATCGAGCCGTTCGGAAAAGGTCTTCTCGAATTGCGACTGACGGTTGGCCAGCATGTCGCCCATGGCGCGCACAAGGCCGGTGGTCTCGGCCTGGAGGCGGCGTAGCTCGGCCATCCGGGCCTCGTTCTCCCGGGCCTCGTTCTCTTGCTCGATCCGCTCGGCCTCGGCGGCCTCGGTGCGGCGCCGCCGCCGCGCGATCATCATGATCGTGACGCCGATCGTTGCGGCAAGGATAAAGGCGCAGACCGCCGCGATCACCGCGACGACCAGCAGCGGGTCGAGGCCGGCGAGCCGGTCCCGGATCAGGGCGAGATAATCCATCCAAACCTTGTACCACGATTCGTAGCGGCAAGGAACAAAAAGAGAACAATATTCTCCGTCGTGCCCGGTCCGTGTGCCGGTATCTGCGTCCTGGCAGCATGAAGGGCGCGTGGATGGCCTGCAGCCCGGCCATGATCGAACGGTGCGGGAGATGAAAGAGGAAATTGACCGCGCGCCGCGCAATAATTACATCGCGCGCATGGCTCTCCGCGACATCCTCGTCATCCCCGACAAGCGCCTCCGCATCGTCTCCAAACCGGTGGAGGCGGTGGACGCGCAGGTGCGCGCGCTGGCCGAAGACATGCTCGAGACCATGTACGACGCCCCCGGCATCGGACTCGCCGCGATCCAGATCGGCAAGCCGCTGCGCCTCGTGACCATGGACCTGTCCAAAAAAGAGGATGAGAAGGCGCCGCAGGTCTTCATCAATCCGGAAATCACCTGGTCGTCGGACGAAGTGAATGTGCACGAGGAGGGCTGTCTCTCGATCCCGGAATATTACGAGGAAGTCGAGCGGCCGTCGAAGGTGCGGTTCAGCTATCTCGATCTCGACGGAAAGCTGCAGGAGGTCGAGGCCGACGGCATTTTCGCGACCTGCATCCAGCACGAAATCGACCACCTCAATGGCGTGCTGTTCATCGACCATATCTCGAAGCTGAAACGCGACCGCGTCGTGAAGAAATACACCAAGATCGCGAAGCAGGCGGCGGAGTGACCTCTTTCTTCACCTCTCCCCGCTTGCGGGGAGAGGTCGACCGCATGAGCGAAGCGAATAAGGTCGGGTGAGGGGCTGCTAACGGACTTGCACGACATGGATCACCCCCCTCACCCGGCTCGCATCTCCGATGCTCGCCACCCTCTCCCCGCAAGCGGGGAGAGGGAAAGGTTATCGTGATGCCGCTCCGCCTCATCTTCATGGGCACGCCGGATTTCGCGGCGCCGACGCTGATCGAGCTCGCCGGCGCAGGCCACGAGATCGTCGCGGTTTATACCCGAGCGCCGAAG
Organism: Pseudorhodoplanes sp.; assembly: GCF_050250235.1. Taxonomy (GTDB): domain Bacteria; phylum Pseudomonadota; class Alphaproteobacteria; order Rhizobiales; family Xanthobacteraceae; genus Pseudorhodoplanes. The sequence goes on along the minus strand of NZ_JBFWPA010000067.1, from coordinate 5,685 downwards.
CCGGCCGGGCGAGGGATGGAGCTGCAGGACACGCCGGTGGCGCGCGAAGCGAAACGGCTCGGCCTCACCTTGCTGACGCCGAAGACGTTGCGCACCGAAGACGCGCAGGCGGAGTTCGCAGCCTTCGGCGCCGATGCCGCGGTGGTGGTGGCTTATGGCCTGATCCTACCAAAGGCCATTCTCGACGCCGTGCCGCTCGGCTGCTTCAACCTCCATGCATCGCTGCTGCCGCGCTGGCGCGGTGCCGCCCCGATCCACCGCGCGGTGATGGCGGGCGATACCGAGAGCGGCGTCACCGTCATGAAGATGGACGAGGGGCTCGACACCGGCGGCATGGCGCTGATCGAGCGCGTCGCCGTAGGCCCCGACATGACCGCAGGCGATCTGCACGACCGCCTTGCGTCGATTGGCGGCGACCTGATGCATCGCGCGCTCGGCGCGCTGGAGCGCGGCTCGCTGCAGATCGTGCCGCAGCCGGAAGCCGGCGTCACCTATGCCGAGAAGATCGACAAGGCCGAAACCCGGATCGACTGGTCGCGGCCGGCGCAGGAGGTGCACAACCACATCCGCGGGCTGTCGCCGTTTCCCGGCGCCTGGTTCGAGATGCCGGGCGGCAAGGAACCGGTGCGGATCAAGGTCCTGCGCTCGACGCTCGCTTCCGGCGCCGGTGCGCCGGGCACGGCGCTCGACGATACTCTCACGGTCGCCTGCGGCGACGGCGCGATCCGCATCCTCGACCTGCAACGCGCCGGCGGCAAGCCGATGAAGGCCGACGAATTTCTGCGCGGAATCATTGTCAAGCGCGGCACGCAATTGTCGTGAGCGTACTCGTCAGACCCGAAACACCGACGGATGTCGGCGCCATCCGCGAGATCAACCACGCGGCATTCGGCGTGTCCGTCGAGGCGGATCTGGTCGATCGCCTGCGTGCGGACGGCGACCTGCTGCTGTCGCTCGTCGCCGAGCGCGACGGTGCGATCGTGGGACATTGCGGGTTCTCGCGACTGACCGTTCGGGATGCCGGTCGCGGGGCCGCCGCGGTGTCGCTCGGACCAGTGGCGGTGCTGCCCGACTGCCAGAGAACCGGGATCGGCCGCAGGATGATCCGCGACGGCATCGCCCGGCTTGTACGCGGCGGCGAAACGCTGATCTTCGTGCTGGGCGATCCGTATTACTATGGGCGCTTCGGCTTCGACGCCGGCGCTGCCACCGCGTACCGGACGCCGTATGACGGGAGCTACATGCAGGCGCTGCGCCTGTCCGACGAAGCGCCGGGCCGCGGCGAGGTCCGCTACGCCCCGGCATTTGAACCTCTGTGAGCGCCGTCGGGTGAAGCTCGTCAGCGCGGCTGCGCGGCCTCTTCGCTCATGCGCGCGACCGGCTGGAACATGCGGCGATACTGCCCCGGCGTCAGTCCCGACGCGCGCTTGAACAGTCGCCGAAAGAACGCGGCATTCTCGTAGCCGACCAGCGGCGCGATATCGTCCGATGCAAGCTCGCCGGCTTCCAGCAGGCGCTTGGCTTCTTCAACCCGCAGATTCTGCACATGACCGATGAGCGTCGAGCCGGTTGCGGTCCTGAAGCGGCGCTTCAGGCTTCGCTGCGGAATACCGCAAGCCTCGACCACCGCGGAGACGGCGTTCAATTGCCGGAAATTCTGCGCAAGCCAGTCCTCCGCGCGCCGCACGGCGGAATCCGCATGCGGCTGCTGGCGGACGAGCGCGGCATAGGGAAGCTGCCCCTCGCCGTGCAATTTCATCAGATAGACCTTGGCGATGCGCATGGCCTCGCCCGGACTGCAATGCCGCGCGATGATGTGGATCGCGAGATCGTGCCATGACGACGTGCCCCCGGCGGTGACGATGCGCCCGCCGGGATCGCCGAAGACCAGGTTGGGCGCGGGGTTGAAGCGAACTTTAGGGAAGCTCCTGCGAAACAGGTCCTCGTAGCCCCAGTGCGACGTCGCTTCGCGATTGTCGAGCAGCCCGGTGGATGCGAGCAGGACCGAACCCGAACACGCCGAGTAGATGTGGCTGCCGGAACGATGACACCGCCGAAGCCAGTCCTTCAGGGTCTCGTAACGCGCGCCCATGGTGTCGGACGGCGCGAGCCACAGTTCCGGGACAATGACGATGTCCGGCCTCGGCGCGTCCTCGATTGCGAGTTCGGGATTGACGGGAATGCCGTTGCCGCAGCGGAACGGCGCCTTCGACAGCGATACGATGCGTGGCCGGATCAGGGGACGGCCGGTCTCGGTGCCGGTGAGTTCGTTCCAGAGCGTGCCGGTTGCCGCGAGCACGTCGAGCATGCCGTAGAGCGCCGAGCCGGCGGTTTCCGGCACGGCGACGATGAGGGCCTCGACTGCCCTGTCCTTTGGCGTGGTCATCCGCGATGCCTAAAGCTGGCACAAATGGATCGTTCGCGGCCAAAATCGATCTGATCGGCAATGTTGTCCAGTCCTAGCTTCCGGCGCATCGGCTCACCCCCGGAGGGCCGGAGACCCCGAGAACCCCAGGAGACAACGATGTCCGCTCAAGCCGCAATCGCCGAGAAAACGACCTTCATCAATGGCCTCAACGTGCAGCAGGCGCTCGACACCATCGCCGCACTGAAAGCCGACAAGAGCCTCGCGAAATTCCGGTTCCGCGCGAAGAACCGCTGGGTGTCCGGCGGTGAGAACCGCTCCACCATCAGGGACTTTTACGGTGCCGGCGTCGAGGATACTTCACGCATGAAGCCGTTCGAGTTCGTAAATGGCGAGCCGCCGGTGCTGCTCGGCGACAACGAGGGTGCGAACCCGGTGGAGTTTCTGCTGCACGCGCTTGCCGGTTGCGTGACCACGACCTTCGTGCTGCACGCCATGGCACGCGGAATCGCGATCCGCGAATTGTCGACCGAACTCGAAGGCAATATCGATCTTCAGGGGCTGCTCGGTCTCGATGGCGCGGTGTTCCCGGGCTATGAACAGATCCGCATCAAGATGCACGTCAAGGCGGATTGCTCGGACGAGGCGCTGGACGATCTGCTCGCCTATACGCAGGGACACTCGCCGGTCTGCAACACGGTGTGCCAGCCGGTGCCGGTGGTGATCGAACGGGTCTGAATGGTCGTCAGATGACAGCACAGGCTGCCCTTCCCGCGGACATCGGGACGGGCAGCCCAAGTCTTTCGCTGTGGCGCGGACATGCGCCGCGCGCTAACACCGGCCCACGATGCCCCGCTACAAGCTCCTGATCGAATATGACGGCGCGCCCTATCGCGGCTGGCAATACCAGGCCGATGCGCCAAGCGTGCAGGGCGCGATCGAGGATGCGATCGCGCGGTTTGACGGCCAGCGCGTCACCATCCAGGGCGCCGGCCGCACCGATGCCGGGGTGCATGCGCTGGGGCAGGTGGCGCATTGCGACCTGCGCGCCGAGCATGACGGCGGCACGGTACGCGATGCGCTGAATTTCTATCTGCGGCCGCAGCCGGTCGCGGTGCTGGCGGCGGAGCGGGTCAGCGACGATTTCAACGCGCGGTTCTCGGCCACCAGGCGGCATTACCTATATCGCGTGGTGAACCGGCGGCCCGATCTCGCGCTCGATCTCGGCCGCGCCTGGCGCGTCGGGCGCCCGCTCGATCTTGCAGCGATGAGCGAGGCGGCGAAGCGGCTGATCGGCCATCACGACTTCACCACCTTCCGCTCGACCGAATGCCAGTCGAAGTCCCCGGTGAAGACCCTCGACCGGATCGACATCGAGACCGAAGGCTGGAACGTGAACCTGCATGTTTCGGCGCGTTCGTTTCTGCACAACCAGGTGCGCTCGATGGTCGGCTCGCTGGTGCATGTGGGCGAAGGAAAATGGACGCCGGACGACATCGCCCGCATTCTCGAAGCGCGCGACCGGACGCTGTGCGGGCAGGTCGCGCCTGCCGAGGGGCTGTATCTCGTGAAGGTGGATTACCCCGACTGAGCGAGTCCCGGATCGCCATTTCGTGATTACTGCCCAAGTTGACAGCGTATTGTCATAATGACAATATATTGTCACATTGAGGATGGGTCATGCCCCAACGCACCGCCGACGCAACCACCGAACTGGTGCTCGAAATCTTCCGCCTGAACGGCGAATTGATCGCCATGGGCGATGCGCTGGTCGGAGACCTCGGCCTCACCAGCGCGCGCTGGCAGGTGATGGGCGCGATCGCGCTCGCCAATACGGCGCTGCCGATCGCGCAGATCGCCCGCAACATGGGGCTGACGCGGCAGGCGGTGCAGCGCGTCGCCAACGAACTGGAGAGCGAGGGGTTCCTCCGCTTCGCACCCAACCCCAACCATCAGCGCGCCAGGCTCGTGCTGCTCACCCGCAAGGGCGAGACCGCCTATGCGGCGGCGATGGGGCGCTGGGAGCCGAAGGCGCAGGCGCTCGGGGCAGGCAGTTCATTGAAAGATATCGAAACAGCGCTCGCGACCTTGCGGCGCGTGCGGCAACGGCTCTCGAAGGACGATCGATAGGAGTGTGACATGGCCTTGAAGTCTACGCAGGACCGTTTCGGCACGGTCGCAATCACGATCCACTGGCTGGCCGCGGCGCTGATCGTGGCATTGCTGATCAGCGGCTTTCGCGTGAGCGGTGCGGCCGATCCCGCAGCGAAGGCCGCGTTTCTCCGCTTTCATGCGGTGATGGGGATTGCGATCCTCGCGCTGACGCTCGGGCGCATTGCGTGGTGGTGGTTCGCCGACCGGAAACCGCTGCCGGTCGCGGGGCAGCCGCCGCTGCTCCGGCGCGCGGCGAGCGCCGTGCATCTCGTATTCTATATCTTGATCGTCGGGCTGGCAGCGAGCGGCATCGGCATGATGATCTTGTCGGGCGCCGGGCCGATCGTGTTCGGCGGCGCCTCGGGCGCGCTGCCGGATTTCTGGACGGTGCCGCCGCGCATCCCGCACGGCATCGGCGTGCGCGTCCTGATTGCGCTGTTGATCCTGCATGTCGCCGGCGCGCTCTACCATCATTTCATCCGCGGCGACCGTCTGCTGGCGCGGATGGGTGTGGGGCGCTAGCGATTTTCCCGAAGATGATCGAATATCAGGGTGTCATGCCCCGCGCAGGCGGGGCATGGCAGAGGATTGAAGGGCATGACAGAGGATTGAGATAGGTGCGAAATTCAGCTGGCGTCAGCGCTCCGGGCTGCCCATCAACTGAAATACCGGTCCAAAATTTTCCGGTAGATCGTGGTCAAAGCGACAAGCTCGGAGACCGGCACGCATTCGTCGATCGCGTGCATGGTCTGGCCGACCAGGCCGAATTCCACCACGGAACAATAATTCTTGATGAAGCGCGCGTCGGATGTGCCGCCGGTTGTCGAAAGCGCCGGCGTCCGTCCGGTCACCTCGGCGACGGCATTCACCACCAGGTCGGTGAACGAGCCGGGCTCGACCACGAACACATCGGCGTTGGACGGGTCCCATTCGAACGAGAACCGGATTTTTCCGGCCGAAGCACGGACCGCTCGTTCCTCCATCAGCGCCTTCAGCGATTCCTGATCATGCAGGTCGTTGAACCGGATGTTGAAGCGCGCGCGCGCCTCGGCCGGAAAGAGATTCACGGTCTTGATGCCGATATCGATCGAGACGAATACGAGATTGGACGGGTCGAACAGCTTCGAGCCCCGGTCCAGCGGTTCGGCCTAGAGCGCGGCGATCAG
>NZ_JBFWPA010000066.1:0-35532 GCF_050250235.1 Pseudorhodoplanes sp. | reverse complement strand
ACGGCATGCCGGATTCCTATGAGCGTCCGCTCGCCAGGCGCGGCTCCGAGCAGCTTGGCGAGTCGGCCCAGAGCAACGCCATTCATCTCGCGATCGCGGCCTGGCAATGGCCGAGCTATTTCGATCCCGAGCAGCGGCTGAAGGGCATCAAGCTCGATCTCGCCGAATACCGCAGGCCCGATCCGCGCACCGCGCCCTGTCTTGCCAAGGCAGCGGGCCTCTACATGATCTGCACGGTGTCGAAGCATCGCGCCGAGCGCCGCGGCTTTGCCGACGCGATGATGCTTGACTGGGAGGGCCGGGTGGCGGAATGCACCGGCGCCAATATCTTCTTCATCAGGGACGGAAAAATTCATACGCCGATGGCGGATTGCTTCCTGGACGGCATCACCCGCCGCACCGTGATCGATCTCGCCAGGCGGCGCGGCATCGAGGTGATCGAGCGGCGCATCATGCCCGAAGAATTGTCCGGTTTCTCGGAATGCTTCATCACCGGCACCGCGGCGGAAGTCACCGCGGTCGCCCAGATTGACGCGTGGAATTTCAATCCGGGCGGCATTACGAAGACGCTGATGGACGATTACACCACCGAAGTGCAGCCCAAGTCGCGCGCGGCGTGAGCCGGTCCGCCTGCGCGCGCATGCGCCGCCCGGCATCACAGGCGGCGTAAGCGCGGTTGAACCGGCTTTGCGCGCTCCTGGTTCTGCGATCGGCGATCTGCGCCAGCGGCATCGAACCTGGCAAAGAGCGCATCGCGCTCGGCCAGCTTGTGCTGCGCGATTTCTGCCGCGCGTTTGGCGCCGGCGCCTTCTGACCCGGCCAGCATGGTCTCGCGCGCAATGAACCGTGCATCCGGATGCACCTGGCGCCATTTGTCCGAGAAGCAGTCCCGAACCCCGGCGCAGGTCCGCATGCGGCGGCATCGCGGCTTGGGGCAGACGCGCCAGAACGCGAATGCATTGCTCAGCGCGCGATTGTCTTCGTCTTCGTCCGCTTCGATGCGCGCCTGTGCGGCGCGCTGCGCGGGCGTGCTGCAGAAGCCGCCGGAAGTGCCGCGAGATTTGCGTTTCGTTGCAGACTTGCGGCGAGGCATGCGAAATCCTCCTCGCGGGGCGGCGCCTCCGAGGCATGAGGGAGGGGAGCGGAGCGCTGCGAGGCGCATCCACCAATGTCCACGCCCATCAAGGCGCGGCGCGTGTGGTTGTCGCACACACGCTCGCCTCGCGGCGCTCCGCTGCGGCGTTCTGGTGCGGGGCGCAAGGCATTCCGCACTGACCCCGGGCCGCGTTTGCGTGCCCCGATCCTGCGATCAGGGCCGTTCAGCGAGGCTCCTCGCGCACCGGTCGTAGTGCCGGTAGAGCGGGGTCCCGAGGCCTCCCGGGAGCATGGCTGACGAGGCCATGCACGCAGGCGCCGCACCCGCTCCATCAAACGGCGTCACCGGTTGACGCCCTCCTGAGCAGGCAATAGGAATATAAACATAGGAAAATAAGGATGTCAAGCGGCCGGTGCGCGGTCACGCGCTGCGCAACCGCGACACATGGTCGAACTCCGGCTCCCGGATTCAGCGCTCCGGCGCCGGCAACGACGTGGCTAGGACTTTCCCCATCGCGCCGCGGCGGCGTCGTCGGAATCTTTCGCCGCCACCCAGTCATGGCCGCCCGGCCGCTCTTCCAGCTTCCAGAACGGCGCCTGCGTCTTCAGATAGTCCATCAGGAAGGACGCCGCCTCGAACGCCGCCTGCCGGTGCGCGGAGGCCGTGACAACGAGTACGATATTGTCGCCGGGCGTCATGCGGCCGTAGCGGTGGATCACGGTCACGCCCAGAAGCGGCCAGCGCGCCTCGGCTTCCGCGACATGCCGCGCGATTTCCTCTTCGGCCATGCCGGGGTAATGCTCCAGAGTCATCGCGCTGACACCGCGTCCACCCTCATGATCCCGGCAAACGCCGGTAAAGGTCACCACGGCACCGATATCGGTCCGCCCCCGCGTCAGCCTTGCCGCTTCCTCCGAGGCGTTGAAGTCTTCCGGCTGGAGGCGGATGGTTGCAGCCATCATCCCCCCGTCATCGGCGGAAAGAACGCGATCTCGCGCGCGCCCGCGATCCGTGTCGCCGGCTGCACGTGTTTGCGGTCGATGGCGGCGCGGATCACCTTGGGATTTTCGAAGGCGTAGGCATATTCCTCGCCGCGACCGGCAAGCCAGGTCATCAGGTCCGATACCGTGGCGACCGTGTCGGGCGGGGTGAGTTCTTCCTCGGCCTTGCCGATACGCTCGCGCACCCAGGCGAAATACAGCAATTTCAGGTTCATTCGTCGATGATATGCCGCAATCCGGCGCGGAAATAGTCCCAGCCCGTATAGAGCGTCAGGATCGCCGAAATCCAGAGCAGGACGATCCCGGTCATGGTGGTCAGGGCCAGCGGATCGCCTGCATATTTCCAGCGCCATTCCATGAAGCTGGCCGGAAGATAATAATCCACGGCCTCGCCGCCAAGCAGGAACCCGATCGCGACGAGTTGCAGGGTGGTCTTCCACTTGGCGAGCTGCGTGACCGGCACGCTCACCCGCAGTTCCGCGAGATATTCGCGCAGGCCCGAAACCAGGATTTCGCGGCACAGGATGATGATCGCCGCAAACAACGACCAGCCCTTGATGGTTTCGTCCGCGGCCAGCATCAGGAGGCATGAGGCGACCAGCAGCTTGTCGGCGATCGGATCCAGCATGCGGCCGAGCCGCGATTGCTGGCCCCAGCTGCGGGCGAAATATCCGTCGAAAAAATCCGTGATCCCGGCCGCGATGAAAATCGCCAGCGCCACCAGCCGCAGCCACAGCCCGCCCTGCAGGATGGTCTGCCAGTACATGCAGGCGACCACCAGCGGAACCGCGCCGATCCGGCAATAGGTCAGGACATTGGGCAGCGAGAACGCTCCCCCTTCAACTCGCTGGGTCGACACGGAATTCATGGGGGCAGCGAACACACCCGGCGCTCTGTCGTCAACCCGCCGAAGGGCGATAGCCACACTTGTCCCGGGCCATCGGCCCGGCCGTAAAATCCCTCGGATTCAGGCCGGTTGTTCGTGAAAAAAGTCATAGATGCGCCGCGCGGTGTCGGCGTTGATGCCCGGAACCTTGGCGAGGTCGCCGACCGAGGCACGCTCGATCGCCTTCAGCGTCCCGAAATGATTGAGCAAGGCGCGCTTGCGGGTCGGACCGATCCCCGGGATCTCCTGCAGGCCACCTTCGCGGATGTCACGCTTGCGGCGCGTGCGATGCGAGCCGATGGCAAAGCGATGCGCCTCGTCACGCAGCCGCTCGACGAAATAGAGCAGCGGATCGCGCGGCGGCAGCCGGAACGGCTCCCGATCTGCCGTGAAGAAAGTTTCGCGTCCGGCGTCGCGGTCCTTGCCCTTTGCGATCGCCACCAGCGGCACGTCGGTCACGCCGAGCTGCTCCAGGGTTTCGCGGGCGGAGGAAAGCTGTCCCTGGCCGCCGTCGATCAGCACCAGGTCGGGCCAGGGCGTATCGGTCTCGCCGAGCACCGCGCTGGAGCCGGTCGCGATCGGATCGGCCAGCGCCGCGGACGCATCGTTGCGCGGATGCTCGCTGAGCAGGCGCTTGAAGCGGCGCTCCAGCACCTCGCGCATCATGCCGAAATCGTCACCGGGCGTGAGGTCGTCGGATCGGATGTTGAACTTGCGATACTGGTTCTTCACGAAGCCTTCCGGCCCGGCGACGATCATGGCACCGACCGCATTCGAGCCCTGGATATGGCTGTTGTCATAGACCTCGATCCGGCGCGGCGGTGCGGGCAGGTTGAATTGCGCCGCGAGCGATATCAGCAGCGCCTGTTGCGAGGAGGTTTCCGCAAGCTTGCGCCCGAGCGCCTCGCGCGCATTGGCAAGCGCATGGTCGACCACGTCGCGCTTTTCGCCGCGCTTGGGCCGGGTTACCTCGACGGCATGGCCGCTCTTGGTCGACAGCGCTTCGGCGAGCAGGGCGCGCTCCGGCAGTTCTTCCGACACGAGAATGGTCCGCGGGCAGGGCTTGTCGTCGTAGAATTGCGCGATGAAGGCGTCGAGCACTTCGTCCGCCGGAACGCCGCGATCGGCCTTCGGGAAATAGGCACGGTTGCCCCAGTTCTGCCCGGTGCGGAAGAAGAAGACCTGAACGCAGTGATAGCCGCCGGCCTGGTGGATCGCGAATACGTCGGCGTCGTCGACGCCGCGCAGGTTGACGCCCTGCTGCGACTGGATCGCCGACAGCGCCGCGAGACGGTCGCGGTAGATCGCGGCTCTCTCGAAATCAAGCGACTGCGACGCTTTCTCCATCTCCTCCGCCAGCAATTCCTTGACCGCGCGACTCCTGCCGGACAGGAAGTCGCGCGCCTCGCGCACCAGTTCGGCATAGGCGTCCGTTGCAATCTCGCCGGTGCAGGGCGCCGAGCAGCGCTTGATCTGATGCAGCAGGCAAGGCCGGGTGCGGCTCTCGAACACGGCGTCCGAGCAGGAGCGGATCAGGAATGCTCGTTGCAGCGCGGTGATCGTGCGGTTGACCGCCCAGACCGACGCGAACGGGCCGTAATAATCGCCGGCGCGGGTGCGCGCGCCGCGGTGTTTCAGGATCTGCGGGGCCGGGTGATCCCTGCTGATCACGATATAGGGGAATGACTTGTCGTCGCGCATCAGCACGTTGAAGCGCGGCCGCAATCGCTTGATCAGATTGGCTTCGAGAAGCAGCGCCTCGGTCTCGGTGCGGGTGGTCACGAATTCGAGCGAGGCGGTCGCCGCGATCATGCGCGAGATACGGCTGTCGTGGCCGGTCGGCCGGATATAGGAAGCCAGCCGCTTCCTGATGCTCTTGGCCTTGCCGACATAGAGCACGTCACCCGCTTCATCGAGCATGCGATAGACCCCGGGCGTCGCCGGCGCGTGCTTCAGGAAGGTGGCAATCGCCGCGCGTCCGGCCGCGAGCGGCCCCTGCGGACGCGCATCGGCGTCCGGCTCCGGCAGGGGCAGGCTCTGATCCTCATCCTCTTCCGTGAGGTCGGGTTCCGGATCGATATCGGTCTTGCGGCCATTCATGGCAGACGATTCAGATGTTCCAGGCGATCACGCCGTGCAAGGGCGAACTGCGTGCAGCGCCGCCGGCCGTGCGCGGTCAATGGATCGTTAACAGAGGTTTCCGCGATTTTCACACTTCATTAGCGATGCGTTTAGGACCCGCGCTCGATTCACGACTGTTTAACTTAAACAACGCGATAACTCGAAGCCGAAAAAGGCCATGTATCGGCCGCCGGCGCGGGTTGGCTCCCGCGCGTATCCGCGAGTGAAGCGGAAACCGGTGCGGGAGTGAGTGAGATGAAAAAGTTGCTGGTTGCAGCCGTCGCCCTGGCGACGGTCATGATTTCGGGACACGCGCGCGCTGCCGACATTGGCTATCCGCAATATGCGCCGGCTCCGGCGCCTGTTCTGATGCCTCGCTGGACGGGCTTCTATATCGGCGGCAACGTCGGCTACCAGTGGGGCGAGATCGACAACAACCCGACCCAGCCCTCGGGAGTGATGGGCGGTGTGCAGGCCGGCTATAACTGGCAGAACGGCATGTTCGTGTTCGGCGCCGAAGGCGATCTCAATCTTTCCGCCGCCGACGAGACGTTCGCGCCGTGGAAGTTCTCCAACCCCTGGTTTGGGACATTGCGCGGACGGCTCGGTGTTGCGCCCTGGCAGGGCGTGTTGTTCTACGGCACCGGCGGTCTGGCATTTGCCGGGCTCGAAGCCGAGGTCAATGGCGGGCTGTCGGAGAGCCGCAGCCATCTCGGCTGGACCATCGGCGGCGGCGCCGAGGTCGCGCTCAATCCGGCCTGGTCGGTCAAGGCCGAGTATCTGTATCTGAGCTATGCGGCGCGCGCCTATACGGTCACTGGCGCCGACCACGGCTTCGACACCAGCCTCGTCCGCTTCGGCGTCAATTACCGGTTCTGAACGCTCGTTCGAGGCTGCGGCTCCGAAGCCAGCCTCTCCCGGCCGGCAGGATATCGCGGGGGGAGAAGCGTGTGGGGACGCTTTGCGGTCCGGACGCGCCTGGCTATTCGGAACTCCGGTTCGAGAACCGCGCATTGCCAAGGCCGGTGCCGATCGTCAGCACCGCCCAGTGATCCACATCCTGCATGAAGGGCGTTTCGCTCAACCCCTGCACGACCGCATCATTGTGCAGCACCACAGCGGTATCATCGTCGCCGATCTTCGGGATGGCCTCGTGCAGAGCCTGGGGCAGATTGAAGCGGCTTGACGTCCAGTTGCCGGGCAGATTCTGCGCGCCGCGGTCGATCGAGCCATCGGATTCGATCAGCCCAGGGCAGCCGATTCCGATGAAGGGCGCGAGCTTGATTTTTTCCCGCTGCGCCTTGGCAATGAGCCGCTTCAGCATGCCGGCGAGGTTGTCGACGGCTTCTTCCCGCTTGACGTCTTCCTCTTCGGCATGTCGCCACAATTCGTATTTCCAGACCACGGCCTTCGACAGGTCGGTCTTCTTCTTCAGGTTCAGGTCGACCACGCCGGCACGAATGTTGGTTCCGCCGATATCCACGCCCAGAATGGCGTCATGGGCCTTGAACATCCAGGCAGGTGCAAGATGCCCGGCTCCGATCAGACCGGCCTCGTCGGGATCGTTGCGGATCGGTACGAGATCAATCTTGATCTTGTCGGCTTTCAGAATGATCGCGGCGCGCCCAATGGCAAGCTCGCCGACGCGATGCGCCCGGAACCCGCCGCCGATCACGATGCGTTCGGTCTTGGCCCACGCCTTCAGTCTGAGAAAGCGGCGGATCACCAGCGCCAGTTCCTGCGAGAATTCCTCGATCGCGCCATGGACGAGCCCGGCAGCTTCCGGTTCGCCCTTCGTGAGCAATTCGTCGAACTGCTTCTTGCTCAGGTCTTCCGTGGGCATGTCGCCGAAAGGGTCGCCGCCCGACTTGCGCAAGGCCTTGCGCCAGTTCTCGACGATGTCGGTGAACGCACCCTTGCTGGCGCGGTCGCCGAGAAAGCCTTCGTCATCCTTGAGTTCGACATTGTAGCTGTCGACTTCCACCGACGGCAGGCGCGCCGCGCCATGCGCGGCGACGGCGGGTAGCGTCCTCGTATCAGCCATGTGCCCTCCAACGCGGACCAACGATGGAAGCGGGGAACGGTTCCGTCCAAGGCAACGTCCCGGCACATGCAAGGAATGATTCAAAGTCCCTTCACGATGTCGATCGCCCGCCGCAGCAGGGTCATCGACGCCTCCGGCGTGCGGAACGCCGCGTGCGCGGAAAGCGTCACATTCTCCATCCGGGCGAGCGGGTGATCGGCCGTCAGCGGCTCGTTGTGATACACGTCGAGACCGGCGTGACGGATATGTCCGGAGCGCAGCGCCGCCAGCATTGCCGCTTCGTCGATCAGCGCGCCGCGCGCGGTGTTGACCAGAATGACGCCCGGCTTCATGCGCGCGATGCGATCGGCGCTGAGGAAATTGCGGGTCTCGTCGTCGAGCACGAGATTGAGCGAGATGACGTCGGACATCGCCAGCAGCGCGTCGAGTTCGACCAGCGGCACCGGCGCATCCGCGCGCCGGGTGCGATTATGGGCGATGACCTTCATGCCGATGCCCTGGGCGATGCGTGCGGTCTCCGAGCCGATGCCGCCAAGGCCGATGATGCCGAGCGTCTTGCCGAGAAGCTGCGTGCCTTCCAGCGGCTTCCAGGTGCCGGCGCGCAGCGTGCGGTCCATTTTCGCGATGTCGCGCGCGCAATCGAACATCAGCGCAATCGTGTGCTCGGCGACCGCGGTGTCGCCATAGCCCTTGATGGTATGGACGGTGATTCCCAGATCCTTCAACTCGGCGAGATTCATGTAGCTCGCCGCGCCGGTGCCGAGGAACACGATGTGCTTGAGTGATTTGCATTGCGCGACGACTGGCGTCGGCATCGCCGAATGATCGTCCAGCACGATGTCGTAGCCGTCGAGCAGATGCGGCAGGTCCTCGGTGCGGAACGGGACGGTGTTGACCGTGATTGGGGGATCGCCCGCGCCATGGACACGCCGCCAGACCGGTTCGAGCTGATGATTGCAGTCGATGAAGATGGATTTCATGATGCCCTAGTGCCCGGTTTTCCGAAGTTCGTGATACGTCGCAGCAATCTCTTACACGAACTTCGGAAACCAAGGGGCATCAGCAAGTCCATAATTCCATTGCCGCTTTCGATATGAAGTTCCTGACCGGAGTTTGCGGCAGGCGGTGCAGGAACTTCAAATCGGCGGCTCTAGATGCCGGCTACGGATGCGATTGCGGAAATGTCCGCGTCCTTCGGCAGATTGAGCCTGAACCTGTCACGCAGGACCGATACCAGCTCGTCCGCGCTGGAAATCGTGTGCTGCTCGGCATGGCCTGCCGGGTCATGCGCACTGAGACGATTGTTGCGCAGCGCATAGCGGCGGTCCGGTGTCGGAATCGCGGCCATCAGCGTGCGGGTGAAAATCGAATCCGGCGAGGTCGAGATGAACCAGTTCGCGGAATCCCAGTCGGCCGCGGCCTGTTCGGCCAGCGAGAGCTGGAACAGCGGATGCCATTCACCGTTGACCTGCGCCTGGACCTGGAATTCGTCCCGCACCGCAATGATCCGATACGTGCCATGCGGAGTCTTCTGTTCGATGTCGGTGACGAAGCGAAGCGGAGCGGTGAGCGTCAGCCCTCCGAACCCGACATCGGCGAGGAATTCACCGTCCGGAAGCGAAATCAGCAAGGCCATGTGATGGCGGGCGGCGACCCGCCCCGGCGCCTGCCATTGCACGCGGCCGGCGAGGCTGCGCACCGTGAACCCCATCCGTTGCAACGCCGTCATGAGCAGGGTGTTCTGCTCGTAGCAATAGCCGCCCCGCTTTCGCGTGATCAGCTTGTCGACCAGCGATGCGGTGTCGAGCCGGACCGGAGCCTTGAGAATGACGTCGAGATTTTCGAATGGAATCGATGACGGATGACGCAGGTGCAATTCCTGCAAGACCGCGAGGCTCGGGACGCGCATTCCCGCATAGCCGATGCGTTCGAGATAGGCGTCGAGATCGAAATCGTTCGTCATGCGCGTCCTGGCCGCTTCGAGGCGCCGCACCTTAGTGGATTTGGATTGCGCGACAAGCCTCGGGGCGCTGCCACCATCCGAACCAGAGAACTGTGCTAGGAGGCGGTCATGACGACATTGAAGTCCATCCTCCTGATCGCGCTTGCAGGCTATCTCGGCATCGTCCTGCTCATGTATGTCGCGCAGCGCGCGCTGATGTATTTCCCCTATTCGGAACGGATGATGCCGGCCGATGCCGATTTTCCGCAGGCCACCGAGCTGGAGCTGAAAAGCCGCGACGGTGTGCGCATCCTGGCATGGACCGTCGCGCCCAAGCCCGGGAAGCCGGTGGTGCTGTATTTCCACGGCAATGGCGGCTCGCTTGCGCACCGCGTTCCCCGCTTCCGCCGGCTGGTCGAGGACGGCACCGGGCTCGTGGCGCTGTCCTATCGCGGCTATGGCGGTTCCGATGGATCGCCGAGCGAGGACGGGCTGATCGCCGATGCGCGCGCGGCCTATGACGAGGCGCGGACGCGTTATCCCGACGCGAAAATCGTGCTCTGGGGGGAATCGCTCGGCACCGGCGTTGCGGTCGCGCTCGCCGCCGAGAACGATGTGGCCGCCGTGATTCTGGAGGCGCCGTTCACCTCGGCCGCGGATGTCGCCTTCAGCGCCTATCCGTTCGTGCCGGTTCGTCTGCTGATGAAGGATCAGTTCCGCTCCGACGAGCGCATCGGCAAGGTGAAGGCGCCGGTGCTGGTGATGCACGGTGCGCGCGACCGCGTGGTGCCGTTCCGGCTCGGCGAGCGGCTGTTTGCGCTCGCCAACGAGCCCAAGCAATTCGTGCGCTTTGCCGATGGCGGCCACGAGGACCTCGACCGCTACGACCATCTCGCCGCCGCGCGGGACTTTCTGGCGCAATATGTGCGCTAGCCAAGTCTGGAATGGCCTGGACTAGCGCCCGGCCGCACGCCGCTGCACAAGTTTCCAGGGCAGCACCAGAAGCGGAAAGCTCAACCCGGCGAGCGCCAGCACCATGACCGCGCGCCAGGGCCACGGACCCAGCGCATCGATGAAAGGCGGAATCTTGAGCGGCGGCGCCGGGTCGCCGATATAGGCATAATTGGCACCGAGCCACGCATTGACCGGCACCACCGCCGCCACATAGAGCGCGCTGAACCCGTAGACGCGCGGCAGGTCGTTCCACAGCGGCCGGAAGCCGAGCACCAGCAGGTCATACAGCGCGCAGGCGAGCACGATGGAATGCGCCAGAAAGAACATCCAGAACACGGCGGAGACCGGCCCCGCGGTGAGCGCCGGCTGGATGAAGGCCTGCAGGGTGAGCGCGAAGGCCCAGAAATACAGGGTCGCCCGCAGCCAGCGGCTTGCGGTCAGCAGCGCCAGCGGTCCGATCAGCCCGCCGAGATCGCAGATATGCAGCGGCAGCCCGTTGAACCAGTCGATGCCGCGGCTGTGCCACCACGCATTGTAGGACACCCAGTACACGATGCAGGACCAGGCGAAGCCGCGCCGCAGGCTGCGCTCCGCATCGGTGCCGCGCAGCGACCGCCCGGCCGCGATCAGCGCCGCAATCGCGATGGCGCAGACCGCGACGGCGGCGGCATGCAGCGGCGTGTAGGGCGCGAAATGCTCCCAGGTGCCCGGCTGGGCCGGCGCGATCGTCTGCTGCATCGCCGCTGTCCCCCTCCGCCGAGTGATGCAGGACGCCGAGTGTAGCGGCAATGGGTGTCGCGGCGGGGAGGCGGAGTGTCGCGCCGGCACATGCGGGCGGGCTCATGCCGGCGCCAATGATCTGGCTGCGCCTTTCTCCGCCCAGACGACGCCTCGCGAGGGCGGCTCTCGATGAGCGATGTGAAGGAAATAAATCCTAATATTCAGCTAGTGTCAACAAGCAGTTTGCGGGGCTTTTTGACATTTCTCAAGAACAAATATAGAACATCGCCAAAGGCGGTATTTGAAGCGTGAGATTTCGCCGACAATGCCACGATGACGAATCAGTCGATCGTTCCGTCGGAGATCGCAAAGCACTTTGAGGTGCATGAATGGCGCAATGGTCTTGCCATTTTGTCGGCGGCTCATCTGCAAGAGTGGAGAGACATTCTTGCGGTGCTGACGGGCTTTCGCCTGCTCAAGAGCGACATCCTCAAGCCGGGCGGGTCCAAAGGACTAATCTCAAGCAGCCTCGATACCCACTTCACCAAACTTGGCTGGGTCGAGAAGAAGTTCGACACCAAGATAGTCGTGGATACGAGCGAATACATTACGCCCACGCACAAGGTCGATTGCTACAAGAACCGGGTGGCGCTCGAAGTAGAATGGAACAACAAGGATCCATTCTTCGATCGCGACTTGAACAACTTTCGTCTGCTGTTCGAACTGCGTGCGATCGATGCCGGCGTGATCATCACGCGCTGCACCGAACTGCAGAAAATCTTCAATAAGCTGGGGCGGGGAAAAAGCTTTGGCAACTCCACGACCCACATGGCGAAACTACTCCCGCGGCTTGATGGCGGAAGCGGAGGCGGCTGCCCCGTCGTTGTCTTTGGAATTCGAGAAGCCTGCTATGTCGAAGATTGAATCCCTGGCCGCGGCCGATCTATTGCGCTTCGCAGGCAAGCGCCGGTTCGGCACAATTCTCGCCGATCCTCCGTGGCAATTTACAAACAAGACTGGAAAGGTTGCGCCCGAACACAAACGGCTATCGCGTTACAGCACGATGAAGCTTGATGAGATCATGGCGCTGCCGGTGGCGCAGGTGGCTGCACCGACTTCGCACCTATACTTGTGGTGCCCAAATGCCCTGCTGCCGGAGGGCTTGGCGACGATGAAAGCGTGGGGCTTCCAATACAAGGCCAATGTCGTCTGGCACAAGATCAGGAAAGACGGCGGCCCTGACGGTCGCGGCGTCGGCTTTTATTTCCGCAACGTCACTGAACTGATCCTGTTCGGTGTGCGCGGAAAGAATGCGCGGACACTGGCGCCTGGGCGTAGTCAGGTGAATTTTCTAGCGACGCGCAAGCGGGAGCATTCGCGCAAGCCGGACGAGCAATACAACATCATTGAATCATGTAGCTCAGGCCCTTTCTTGGAGATGTTCGCGCGGGGCACGCGCAAGGGCTGGACCATGTGGGGCAATCAGGCGGATGACGATTATCATCCGACTTGGAAGACATATGCCAATCATTCCCAAGCGCGTTTGATCGCCGCTGAATGATGCATCACGACCGCGCTTGTCGCGGACATCCACGTCTTACTTGGCGAGCAAAGACGTGGATGCCCGGGTCAAGCCCGGGCATGACCGCGGTGGCCGTCGCGGTTACCGCGCCAGCGCGCGCGTGACCGCCTCCGGCTCCTTTTCCACGATCTTCAGCAGGATGCGCGCCGAGCGCTCGGGCTGGCGACGCCCCTGTTCCCAGTCGCGCACGGCGGAGACCGCAAATCCGTAGGTCGCGGCGAAGCGTTCCTGCGACAGCCCGAGGCGCTTGCGGATTTTCCTGACGTCGACATTGGCAGGCACATGCACGCGATAGCGCTTCGTCTCGGCGGTGCCTTCGAGGAAGGCCTTCGCATCGTCGAGCCCGGCCTTGATCTTGTCGAATGCGCGCTTGCTCATGTCTGTTTCCGATAATCTTCCAGCATTACGGCGACCGATTTGCCCAGGGCATTGCGCTCTGCCGCAGTCAGGTCCGTCTTTTCGTTCTTGGCGAACAGCGCCAGCAGGAAGACAGGCACATCGTCGCCGCCGAACAGATAGATCACACGAGCACCGCCGCGTTTGCCGTGCCCTTCCACACCGACACGCACCTTGCGCACACCGCCGGCGCCCGGGACGACCGCGCCGCAAAGCGGATCGGCCGATACCATGTCGACAATGGCCTCGCGCTCCGCAGGGGTCAGCAGCCGCTCGGCGTCGTCGAGATAAGCGGGCGTTTCGACGACGGTGCGCATGAGACAGGATATATACGGCAATGCCGTATGCGATTCAAGAGCTGGGCGTGGACGGCCTGCGTCACTCCCCAAACCTTAGCCCCACCGCATCCACGACCGGCGCGGCCTTCCGCATCGCCTCGCTGTCCGACATGAAGTCCTGCTCGCCGCCATGGACCGCGGCGTTGTCGGCGCCCTCGCGCATCATGAAGCGCAGCGTCAGCGTGCAGCCGCCGGCCTGTTTGTCCAGCGCGCCGCCGTTCCAGTCCAGCGTGGTGCCGCCGTAGTCGAAGCCGAAGCCGTAGAGCCTGAACGGCCGCCCGTTCAGCGCCTCGATCTCGGCCAGTGTCATGCCGCGGCGGATGCCGTGCTCCGTGCGCCATTGCGACTCCACGCCAGTGCGGATCTCGGACGCGCGGCGCAGTCGCGTCTCGTCGATCCACAGCACCTCGATGCGGCGGGCCTTGTCGCGCGGGAAGATCACGCTCGCAACTTGCGTCTCGCCTTCGCCAGTGCCGACGCGCTGCACCGCGACATTGTTCGCGCCGAAGGCTTTCACCAGGCTCGCATGGGTGACGCCCTTCGCGAACGGTCCGGTGCAGGCGACGACCTGCTCGGGCTTTTTCGGCGCAGCAAGAGTCGGCGAGGCGACGAATAGAAGGGCGAGGGGGACGAGGGTGCGACCGAGATTCATCATGCCGATCTACGCGAGCAGGCGGCCCAAGTCATGCGGCGTCAAAGGCTTGTGCGGCTTGCGCAGATCACCTCTCCCCGCTCGCGGGGAGAGGTCGACGCGGCGCCAGCCGCGTCGGGTGAGGGGGGCTTTCCGCTCGTCTGTGCTCGCGGAGGTTCCCCCTCACTCCGACCCTCTCCCCGCAGGCGGGGAGAGGGAGCATACCGACTTCGCGGCTTGCATTGCACGCAGCTCGCTGCGGCTACTTCCTGAACTTCTTCGAGGTCCAGCCGCCGCGCTGGCCGGCCTTGCCGGCGCTGGAGCGCGGGCCGTCGCCCTGCCGTTTCGGCGGCGCCGCGCCCTCGCGATAGGGCACCGCTTCGGTGCCGGGTCCCATGGAATCCAGATCGGGGAAGTGCGGGCGGCCGCCTTCACGCTCGGTGCCGTCGAGCACCTGCTCGCCCGGCGTCAGCACGGAGGGGCGGCGGCGCTTGCCCGAAGATTGAGACTTGCCCGGCCGGTCCGGCAGCACCTCGTGATAGGAGGCGACGCCCATTTCATCGAGGGTGGGTTTGTGGGGGCGGGAGAGCGGATCGCGATCCCGGTCGCCACCTTGACCCCTCACCCGGCCACGCTTCGCGTGGCCGCCCTCTCCCGCAAGGGGAGAGGGTAACCGTTTCGTGGTCGGGTTGTCGCTGACCGCAAGCTCGGTGGCGCGCAGGCGCTTGATCTCGTCGCGCAGCCGCGCGGCTTCCTCGAAATCGAGATCGCTTGCCGCCTCGCGCATGCGGGTTTCGAGATCGGCCAGCACGGCCTCGAAGTTGTGCCCGATGGTCGCGGCTTCGGCGAAATCGCCGCGCCCGTCGCCGGTATCGATCAGCACGTGGTCGCGCTCATAGACGCTGTCGAGGATGTCGGCGATGTTCTTCTTCACCGAAGCCGGCGTGATGCCGTGCTCCTTGTTGTAGGCCTCCTGCTTCTCGCGGCGGCGGTTGGTCTCCGCCATCGCCCGTTCCATCGAGCCGGTGACCTGATCGGCATAGAGGATGACGCGGCCGTCGACATTGCGAGCGGCACGGCCGATGGTCTGGATCAGCGAAGTCTCGCTGCGCAGGAACCCTTCCTTGTCGGCATCGAGGATCGCGACCAGCGCGCATTCCGGAATGTCGAGGCCCTCGCGCAACAGGTTGATGCCGACCAGCGCGTCGAAAGCCCCCAGCCGCAGATCGCGGATGATCTCGATGCGCTCGATGGTGTCGATGTCCGAATGCATGTAGCGCACGCGGATGCCCTGCTCGTGCAGGTATTCGGTGAGGTCCTCGGCCATGCGCTTGGTCAGCACGGTGACGAGCGAGCGGTAGCCCTTCGCCGCCGTGGCGCGCACCTCGCCGACGAGGTCGTCGACCTGCGTGCGCGCGGGGCGGATATCGACCGGCGGATCAATGAGTCCGGTGGGACGGATCACCTGCTCGGCGAATACGCCGCCGGCCTGATCGATCTCCCAGGAACTCGGCGTCGCCGAGACGGCGACAGTCTGCGGCCGCATCGCATCCCATTCCTCGAAGCGCAGCGGCCGGTTGTCCATGCAGGAGGGAAGGCGGAAGCCGTATTCCGCCAGCGTCGCCTTGCGCCGGAAGTCGCCGCGGAACATGCCGCCGATCTGCGGAATGGTGACATGGCTTTCGTCGCAGAACACGATCGCATTGTCGGGGACATATTCGAACAAAGTCGGCGGCGGCTCGCCAGGCTTCCTCCCGGTGAGATAGCGCGAATAATTCTCGATGCCGGCGCAGGAGCCGGTGGCTTCCATCATTTCCAGATCGAAGGTGGTGCGCTGTTCGAGTCTTTGCGCTTCAAGCAGCCGCCCGGCTTTCACCAACTGGTCGAGCCGCCATTTCAGCTCGGCCTTGATCGAGGCCATCGCCTGAATGAGCGTCGGACGGGGCGTGACATAATGCGAGTTGGCGTAGATCTTGACGAATTTCAGCTCGTCGGTCTCGCGCCCGGTGAGCGGGTCGAACTCGGCGATCTTCTCGATCTCGTCGCCGAACAGCGACACCCGCCAGGCGCGATCTTCATAGTGTGCCGGGAAAATCTCGATGGTGTCGCCGCGCACCCGGAAGGTGCCGCGCGAGAAATCCGGCGTGCGCTTGTATTGCAGCGCGACCAGGTCGGCGATGAGCTGCCTTTGTTCGATGCGCCCGCCCTTCTTCAGCGAGAAGGTCATCGCCGAATAGGTCTCGACCGAGCCGATACCGTAGATGCAGGACACCGAGGCGACGATCACCACGTCGTCGCGCTCCAGCAGCGCGCGCGTCGCCGAGTGGCGCATGCGGTCGATCTGTTCGTTGATCGAGGAATCCTTCTCGATATAGGTGTCGGTGCGCGGGACGTAGGCCTCCGGCTGGTAGTAATCGTAATAGGAGACGAAATATTCCACCGCATTGTCGGGGAAGAAGCTCTTGAACTCGCCGTAAAGCTGCGCGGCCAGAGTCTTGTTCGGCGCCAGCACGAGGGCAGGGCGCTGCGTCGCCTCGATCACCTTGGCCATGGTGTAGGTCTTGCCGGAGCCGGTGACGCCGAGCAGCACCTGGGTGCGATCGTGGCGGTTCACGCCCTCGACCAGTTCGGCGATTGCGGTCGGCTGATCGCCCTTCGGCTCCATCTCGCTCTTGATCACCAGCGGCTGTCCGCCTTCGGACTTTTCCGGCCGGGGCGGGCGATGCGGAATCCAGGCCTGTTCGCTGAATTCAGGGCGGCCCTCGCGCAGCAGATGTTCAAGCGCGGCACTGGAGGCGGACGCGCCGATGACGCCGCGGCCGAGGTCGATCTCGTCGGGATTCTTCTGGCGACGGCGGCCGACCGACGAGCCGGGCAGCTCAGCATTCTCGTCGTGGTCGAGCCCAAGTTCCTTCGCCAGCGCCGGATCGAGGCCGGAGACCGGCGGCGCATCGAATGGCGCGCGCGCGACATAGCCGGATTGCGGCTTCTCGCGGAAACCCTCCGGCGTGGAGCTGCGTGCGGTATGCTCGCCGCGCCGGTCGGCGCGACGATCGAACGAATTGTCGGGCGGCGGCTGCAGGTTCAGACTTTTGCCGGTTCCCGAGCCCATCCCGGCGGTGCCGCGGCCGATGCCGGGATTGAGCAGATCGTCGAGCGCGGGATCATGCGCCGGCGCCTCCGGCCGATGCGCCTTGGCGCGGGTCGGGCGGGCGTAATCCCTGGTCTTTTTCGACTTGTCGGGCGATCTGGGCATGCCTCGGCAATATGGGCGGAGTCGGGTGGCGGGAAAAGGGCGGGCCTTCTCGGCGATGTCGATGGCGCGCGGGTGCTCCTCGAAGGGCTTTGTGCGATGGGATGGAAGAACCGCAAGCCGGACCGCGACCCCGGCTAATCCTGTACGCCCCCCAGCAGCCGGTAGCCGGACGTCCGGCAGCTGTCGACGCCACATTGCACGAGCACCGATGCAACATTGAGCGCACAGAGCGCGACCACATAGATCGCGCCGGCGGTGGCGAGGGTTGCGAGCGCTCCGGCGGGCTTTCGCCCTTCGAACCTGTGATCGCCGCCCAGCACGGTAAGCTTGAGGCCGAACGCGACCAGGGTCGCAGCCGCGATCAGCACGCACCAGACCGGCATGTGGATGCCGAATACCGCGCTGCCGACGTAAGCATGTCCCGGCCGGGGATAGATGTTGATCAGCGTCTGCCGAACCGAGACGAACAGCAGGAACAACGTGAACAGGATGCTCCAGCCGGTGTTTCGGTCGGAATAGCCGCTGCGAAAATTCCGGATGATGCCAAAGCAGATACCGAACAGCGCCAGCCGCTGCAGCAGGCAGAGCGGGCACGGGATTTCGTGGTTGAAATATTGATAAGCCATGGCCGCGGTCAGGATCGCGGCGATGACGTAGAGCATCGACAGGTAGAACAGGGCGGTCAGCGTTTCGGCCGCATGCCCGCTGCCGGCGGAAGACGGGGCGGCGACGCTCATGTCACGAGTCCCCACCCGGCACAGCAATGTGATGGACCTGAATCCAGGGCATCCGAAAGCCATGCTGCGGGTTGTGGATCAGCCACAGGAATTCGCCGATCGCAAGCAGCAGGCAGGCCAGGATCGCAAGGTCCGCGACGCGGCCAAATCCGAACCATGCAAGAACCATTGCGACCAGAAGTGCCCCGAAAATCAGCAGCATCATGGATGGACACCCTGAACATTCCGCGCTCGTTCCGGCGGCGCGGCCGCGATCGTAGTCCGGCAAGCGGGCGTTAACAATGAGAGGCGGAACCCCCGCCCAAACCCGATCGTGAGCAGAAAAAACACCGGGGGGCGCTATGTATCGCGGGGGGCTGTTCGCGGAGGGAATCACCTATAATGCGCGCGGTCGCGCCATAATCTCCGTTTGCCGTCTCGGCACGAATCGCATCGCGTGTGACACATGGAAAACATGGATTTCAACGACGACGCCGAAATGTTCGAGCTTGCGCCGGTGTCGCTGTGGCTCGAGGATTACAGTGCGCTGAAGACGCTGTTTCAGCGCTGGCGCGCCGAGGGGGTGACGGACCTGCGCGCGCATTTCGAGGCTGATCCCGCGCGGGTGAAGCAATGCTCGGGATGCATCCGCCTGATCAAGGTCAACCGGAAGACGCTGGCGCTGTTTGAGGCCGGGGATGCCGATCACCTGGTCGGCAATCTCGACCGGGTGTTCCGGGACGACATGCTGACCACCCATGTCGACGAACTGGTGCAGCTCTGGGAAGGCAAGGCAGCGTTCGAGAGCCATACCGTCAATTATACGCTGTCCGGCCGCCGGCTCGATATCCAGCTCCATGGCCGCATCCTGCCGGGACACGAGGACAGCTGGGCGCGCGTGCTGGTCGCGATCGAGGACGTCACCGACCGCGAAAACGCCCGCCGCAAGATGACGCAGAGCGAGAATTACGCGCTCGGCCTGTTCGCGCATTCCCCGGTCTCGCTTTGGGTCGAGGATTTTTCAGGCGTGAAGAAGCTGCTCGACGAGATCCGGGAGCGCGGCATCACGGACTTCCGGGTCTTTACCGACGTGCACCCGGAATTCGTCACCCGCTGCATGAGCGAGATTCGGGTGCTCGACGTGAACCGGCGCACCTTGGAATTGTTCGGAGCGAAGGACAAGGCGGCGCTGCTTCGTGCCCTGCCGGACGTGTTCCGCGACGACATGGAGACGCATTTCCGCGAGCAGCTGATCGACCTGTGGGACGGCAAGCTGTTCCAGCTGCGGGAGGTGGTGAATTACGCGCTCGACGGCAGCAAGCTGAACCTGCTGCTGCAATTCTCGGTGCTGCCCGGCCGCGAGCGCGACTGGTCGCTGGTGCAGGTCGCCCTGACCGACATCACCGCGCGCAAGAAGGCGGAAGCCTATCTCGAATATCTCGGCACCCACGACGTGCTGACCAAGCTTTTCAACCGCTCTTTCTATGTCGACGAACTGAACCGGCTGGAGCGCAAGGGCCCGCATCCGGTCACCATCATCATGGCCGATCTGAACGGGCTGAAGGCTGCCAATGATGAATTCGGCCATGCCGCAGGCGACGCGCTGCTGCGGCGCGCGGGGGAAGTGCTGAATTCGGTCATCGAAAAGCCCGCCCATGCGTGCCGGATCGGCGGTGACGAGTTCGCCATCCTGCTGCCCGAAATCGACGAGGTTGCGGGCGAGGCGATGATCCAGACCATCCAGGATCTGGTGGCGATCAACAACAGTTTCTATCCCGATCAGGCGCTCAGCCTTTCGATGGGCTCCGCCACGGCGCGGCATGGCGAGCGCATGGAAGCGGCGGTCAAACGCGCCGATCTCGCCATGCTGGACGCCAAGCGCCAGCATTATTTCGAGGCCGAGCACGACCGTCGCAGGCCCAGCATGATGCGGGCGAGCTGAAGGCCCGCCCGGCATTGCATGAAAAGAATGCGCCGCGCGTCTATTCCGCGGTCCAGCCGCCATCGACAATCAGCGATGCGCCGGTCATCAGCGCCGACGCGTCGGAGGCGAGGAACACGATCGCGCCCATCAGGTCCTCGACCTGGCCGAGCCGGCCGAGCTTGATCTTGTCCAGCACCGAGCGCCTGAAATTTTCGTCCGCGAAGAACGGCCGGGTCATCGGCGTTTCGATGAAGGTCGGCGCCAGCGCATTGACCCGGATACCATGCGGGCCGAGTTCGACGCCCATGGCTTTCGTCAGTCCCTCGATCGCGGCCTTGGTGGCGCAATAGACGGTGCGGCGCGGGCCGCCGACATGGCCCATCTGCGAGGAGATGTGGATGATCGAGCCCGGCTTCTTCGCTTCGACCAGCCGTTGCACCACCGCCTGTGCGACGAAATAGGCCGAGCGCACGTTCAGCTTGAAGATGGCATCGAAGTCCTCGACCGTGACGTCGATCATGAAAGCGGGACGGTTCGAACCCGCGTTGTTGACGAGGACATCGAACGGCTCGGTTTTCGACACGAAGGCGCGCACCGCCTCGATATCGGTGATGTCGAGCGCAGTGGCGCTCGCCTTGCCGCCGGACTTCCGAATTTGATCGGCTGCGTCCTCGATCTCGTTCTTCGTGCGCGCCACGAGCGTTACATGCGCGCCGGCCTCCGCCAGCGCCGTCGCGGCCGCGAGCCCAATGCCGCGGCCGGCGCCGGTCACCAGCGCGCGCCTGCCGTCGAGGCGAAAGGAGGGCGTCTGCGGCAAAGGCGCGGTCATCGCGTCGGTCCTAATGCAAGGCGCGGATCAGGATTGCCACTGACGCGGCAAGGATCACGGTGAAGGTGACGGCCATTCCGGTCACCCGAAATGCGAAACGCTCCCGCATCTGGCTCACGCCATAGGCATGGCTGAGCCGTCCGGCCAGCAAAAGCGCGCAGAGGCCGTGCAGCAGCCAGGCCGGCGCGCCGCGCATTTCCACGAAGGCCAGGAGAAGCAGAGCAAGCGGCACATATTCCGCAAAATTTCCCTGCACGCGGACGCGCCGTTCCAAAGCGATGTCGCCCTGGAAGCCAAGTGGCAGCTTGCTGGACCGGCGCTGCCCGATCACACGGATCGACAACCCAACGAACATGACAGCGAGAATTGCCGCATAAACAGGCACAATCGCAAGCATCGCTATCCCCGCAACCGTTGATCGGAAGCGGAGATACGTGCGTGCCGCTGCCGGGTTGCACAGGTTGGCTGAAGTCGTACCCCGTCACCAGCGCGCGCCCGCCACCGAGCCGGAAGGAGGGGGTGTGCGGAAGGGGGGCCGTCATGTGAGGGACGCACTGCGCGCGCGCTCCCTCCCCCCACGCGAAGCGTGGTGGGGAGGGTAGGGGTGGGGGGTCGTGCGACCGAGCGTGATCTCTCCACCCCCCACCCCCGACCCCTCCCCACCGCTTCGCGGGGGGGCGGGGAGTCGAGAAAGTGTGCGTGTCTGTCACCGAGTCACTCCGCTGCCGTTGCGTAAGCTATGTTCCGCCCACCGTAGCGGCGCACACGGACATTGGCCTGTTCCGCGTGTCCCAGGAAACCTTCCAGCACGCAAAGCCGCGAGCAATATTCCCCGATCATGGCCGAGGCTTCGTCGGTCAGCACCTTCTGGTAGGTGCAGGTCTTGAGGAATTTCCCGACCCACAGACCGCCGGTGTAACGCGCGGCTTTCTTCGTCGGCAGCGTGTGATTGGTGCCGATCACCTTGTCGCCATAGGCGACGTTGGTGCGCGGCCCGAGAAACAGCGCGCCATAATTCGTCATGTTGTTCAGGAAATAGTCCGGGTCGCGGGTCATCACCTGCACATGCTCCGACGCGACGCGGTCGGCCTCCGCCACCATCTCGTCGACGGAGTCGCAGACGATCACCTCGCCGTAATCCTTCCAGGCCTGCCCCGCGGCGTCGGCGGTCGGCAGGATCGACAGCAGCCGCTCGACTTCCGCGATGGTTTCGTTGGCGAGCTTCTCGGAATTGGTGATCAGCAAAGCGGGCGAGGTTGGGCCGTGTTCGGCCTGGCCGAGCAGGTCGGTCGCGCAGATTTCCGCGTCAACGGAATCGTCGGCGATGATCAGCGTCTCGGTCGGGCCGGCGAGCAGGTCGATGCCGATGCGGCCGAACAGCTGGCGCTTGGCTTCCGCGACATAGGCGTTGCCGGGGCCGACGATCATGTCGACCGGATCGATGGTGTCGGTTCCAAGCGCCATCGCCGCCACCGCCTGCACGCCGCCCAGCACATAGATCTCGTCGGCGCCGCCGAAATGCATCGCAGCGACGATCGCCGGATGCGGCCCGCCGCGATGCGGCGGCGCGCAGGCGATGATGCGCTTCACGCCGGCGACGCGCGCGGTGACGATCGACATATGCGCGGAGGCGACCATCGGATAGCGCCCGCCCGGCACGTAGCAGCCGATGGCGTTCACCGGGATATGCCTGTGGCCAAGGATCACGCCGGGCAGGGTCTCGACCTCGAGATCCTGCATGGTGTTGCGTTGTGCTTGCGCGAAGTTGCGGACCTGCGCCTGCGCGAAGCGGATGTCGTCGAGGTCGCGCTTGCTTACCTGCGAGATGGCGCGCTCGATCTCCCGCGGCGTGAGGCGGAAACTTGCCGGTTCCCAGTTATCGAACTTCTTCGAGAGATCGCGGATGGCGGCATCCCCGCGCGATTTCACATCGGCAAGGATGCTTTCGACGGTCGCGCGCACCTTCGCATCGGCGGCTTCCACGGCGTCGGCGGACAGGCCGCGTTTGAGAGTGCGGGGCATGGGACACTCCATACTTTGCAGTCGTCCCCGCGCAGGCGGGGACCTATAGCCACTGCTCTGGAATATGGGCCCCCGCCTGCGCGGGGGCGACCGATTATTTCATCGCCTGCGGATTGATCGGGCTCCCGGTGCCGCCGGTGATGATCAGGGGCGGGCCGGAGAAGAAGAATTCGTAGATGCCGTCATTCTCGCAGTCGTCGGCGAGCTCCTTGAGATAGAAAATCTCGCCCATGCACAGGCCCATGGCCGGGATTACCACCCAGTGCCAGGGCTGGTTCGCTTCGGTGGTCTCGTTCGGCCGCACCTCGCAACCCCAGGTATCCATGCACAGCGCGCCGATCTCTTTCTCCTGGCACCAATAGCAATTCTCGAACATCACGCCGGGCGCGTCGCCGCCGGCATAGCCGCCCCAGACGCCTTCGGACAGGCAGCGCTCCATCTGCCCGGTGCGCACATGCACGAAGTCCCCTTTTCTGATTTCGACATTCTGCGCGCGGGCGCATTTGTTCAGTTCGTCATTGGAGATGCCTTCGCCGTCCTTCAGCCACGGCACGCCACGGAAGCGCGCGATATCGAGCAGCACGCCGCGCCCGACCATCTTGTTCCTGGAATGCTCGATGCCGAGCACGGAAAGCCCGCGCGAGTCGATCAGCTTGGCGTCATGGCCGTTGTAGCACTTGTCCTCGTAGAAGATGTGGCCGAGCGCATCCCAGTGCGTTGCGCCCTGGACGCACAGATTCAGGGTGTCGTCGGCGTAACGGATCTTGTTCCAGTCCTGCTGCCCGGTCACCGCGTCGGTGCCGGTGGCCAGCATCTGGTGGATCGGATTGAATCGTCCGCCGAACAGGCCGGTCTGCGGACCGTTGCGGTCGAGCGGGATGCCGAGCGCAAACACCTTGCCGCTGCGCACGAGCTTCGCCGCATTGACGATATCTTCCGGCGTGACGTGATTGAGCGTGCCGATCTGGTCGTCCGAGCCCCAGCGGCCCCAGTTGCTGAGCTTCTCGGACGCTTCCTCGATGGCCTTGAGGCCGACCTTGATATTCATCGACACGGGATCCTCCGCACCATTTTCGTTTGCGGCTCTTCCCATCCGGGCGGCCGGGCGGGATTGTGATCAAGCACCGCGGTCCCGTCTACCGAATAGATCGCAGCCTCGGCTTCCGCAGAGTTTCGACGATGTGGAATATCCGGGCGGAATATCGACCGCAGTGATGGGTTTGCCGCAGAGGACTTCACACCATAGGGAGGGCAGGATGCGCCGCGCCTGGTTCGGGATCGCCGCAATCGCGATCGGGTTCATCGGGTGGGCGCCGCCATCAGCCGGCGCGGCGTCCGTGCTTGACGAGTGGGGTCGTGTGAAGGTGCCGCCGGTGCCTGAGCTGCGGCCGGTCACGCTCGATCCCAAGACCACGGCGCTGCTGATGCTGGATTTCATGAACCAGAATTGCGGCAAGCGCGATCGCTGCCTGGCGCAGGTGCCGGCAATGAAGACGCTGCTGGAGACGGCGCGTGCGGCGAAGGTGCCGGTGGTCTACAGCTTCATCGCCAATACGACGGCAGCCGATGTGATCACCGACCTCAGGCCCGCCCGCGGCGAGCCCTCGGTGATCTCGGGGCCGAACAAGTTCATCCGGACCGATCTCGAGAAAATCCTGAAGGACAAGAAGATCACGACCGTGATCGCGGTGGGCACCGCCGCCAACGGTGCGGTGCTGCAGACGGCGTCCTATGCCGCGCTGCTCGGACTGAACGTGGTTATCCCGGTCGACGGCATCAGCGGGGATGCCTATGCCGAGCAATATGTGGCGTGGCATTTCACCAGTGCGCCGGGCATGGCGGCGCGCGTCACGCTGACCAAGAGCGACATGATCAAGTTCTAGCTGACAGCCGCTCGTCCCCGCGAAGGCGGGGACCCAGAGTCTCTTGCGCTGGATTCCCGCCTTCGCGGGAATGAGCGGAGTTTGTGTCTACACCTTCCCCAGCGCCCGCAGCACCCGCCCCGGCGTGAACGGCATGACGGTCAGCGGCTTGGCGCCGAGCGGGCGCAACGCATCGTTGATCGCGTTCATGACGCAGGCCGGCGCGCCGGCGGTGCCGGCCTCGCCCGCGCCCTTGGCGCCCAGTTCGGAATCCGTCGTCGGCGTGACCACATGGCCGACCTCCATGTCCGGCATTTCCATCGCCATCGGGACGAGATAATCGGCCATGTTGCCGTTCAGCATCTGGCCGCGCTCGTCGTACAGGCAATGCTCGAACAGCGCGCCGCCGAGGCCCTGAACGATGCCGCCGCGGATCTGCTCATCCACCAGCTGCGGATTGATCACGGTGCCGCAATCCTCGACGCACCAGTGCTTCAGCAGCTTGATGAAGCCGGTATCGGTGTCGACTTCGAGATACGAGGCCTGGATGCCGTTGGTGAAGGAGAATGCCCAGGCGCGCGGCACGTAGTGGCGCGTGGCCGACAGTTCTGACTGGAAGCCGGGCGGCAGCGTGTCGGGCCGGAAATAGCAGATGCGCGCGACCTCCTCGAGCGAGATGCGTTCGGTCCTGGTGCCCTTGTCGACCACGACGCCGTCATTGATATCAAGATCGGACGGCTTGGCCTGCAGGATCGAGCCGGCAGCGGCGAGGACGTTTTCGCGCAGAGCCTTGCCGGCCTGCCATGCGGCCTCGCCGCCGATGCCCGCCGCCCGGGAGGCCCAGGTGCCGCCGCCATAAGGGGTGTTGTCGGTGTCGCCCATGACGACACGCACCTTGTCCATCGACACGCCGAAGGCCGACGCCACGCATTGCGCGATCACCGCTTCCGCGCCCTGGCCCTGCTCGGACACGCCGGTATGGCAGAAGATCGCGCCCTTGCCGTCGAGCCTGACGGTGGCGCCGTCCTGCGCCGAAATCTTCGCGCCGCCGACGCCGTAGAAGGCCGCGCTCGGATTGGTCACTTCGATGAACGAGGCAAAGCCGATGCCGCGATGGATGCCCTTCTGGCGCGCGGCGGCCTGGTCTGCACGCAGCGCCGGATAGTCCATCATTTTCAGGATTTTTTCGGTCGAGGCGATGTGCGACAGCTTTTCGAACTTGATGCCGGAGGCCGCCTGTGACGGATGGGCGTCGTCCGGGATCAGATTTTTCTTGCGCACCTCCACCGGATCCATGCCGATTTTCGCCGCCGCGAGATCGACCAGCCCTTCGGTTACCGCCGTCGCGATCGGATGTCCGACCGCGCGGTACTGGCACATCACTCCCTTGTTCTGGAACACCACGCGGGCGCGGGCGCGATAATTCGGGCAGGTATAGGGCCCGCCGGTGAGATTGACGATCTGGTTGGCCTCGATCCCCGACGTGCGCGGATAGACCGAATACGGGCCGATGCCGGTGAGATCGTCGATCTCGAAAGCGGTGATGGTGCCGTCCGCCTTGATGCCGATCTTGCCCTTGA
The DNA here is from genome assembly GCF_050250235.1 of Pseudorhodoplanes sp. Lineage (GTDB taxonomy): Bacteria > Pseudomonadota > Alphaproteobacteria > Rhizobiales > Xanthobacteraceae > Pseudorhodoplanes. The sequence continues at coordinate 9,632 of NZ_JBFWPA010000066.1, read as the reverse complement.
CCCGGTGATCGCGGGCGTGGATGTCGGTGACGAAGCTTTCCAGCCGGTCGGCCACGAACTTGACCGGCCGCTTGAGCAGTTTCGACAGCGCAACGACGGCCATCTCGTCGGCATAGGTATGCACCTTGATGCCGAACGATCCGCCGACATCTTTCGTCACGACGCGGACCTGATGCTCGGCAAGGTCGAGATGCTTCGCGAACAGGTTCTGCATCATGTGCGGCGCCTGGGTCGCGTGATAGACCGTGAGCCGCTCCTCGCCCGGATTCCAGTCGGCGAGAATGGCGCGCGGCTCGTTGCACACGCCGGTATGGCGGCCGAAGATGAAGGTCTGCTCGATTACCGCATCGGATTCGGCGAAGGCCTTGTCCACCTGGCCGACATCGAGCGTGCGCTCGAAGGTGAGGTTGTCGCCAAGCTCGGGATGGATGACGGGCGTTGACGCATCGAGCGCGGTTTCCGGATCGGTGACCGCGGGCAATTCCTGGTAGGTGACGTCGATCAGCTCGCAGGCATCCTCGGCCTGCGCGCGCGTCTGCGCCACCACGGCGCAGACCGCCTCGCCCTGCCAGCAGGCGCGGTCGACAGCGAGCGCGTATTGCGGTGCCGACTTGATGCCCTTCAGATGCGTGAGCACGCCGACCCAGGGGGTGATGACCTTTGCCAGTTCGGGACCGGTCACGACCGCGATCACGCCGGGCGCCTTCTCCGCCCTGCGCTTGTCGAGCGTGACGATGCGGGCATGGGCGTGCGGCGAGCGCAGATAGGCGACGTGCACCATCCGCGGCAGCGTCATGTCGCTCACATATTGCGCGCGGCCCTGCGCCAGGCGCTTCAGGTTCGGGCGCGGCACCGAGCGGCCGATATAGGAATTCGGACGATCGAGCGCGGTCAGCGGGGAGGGGACGTCGGCGACGATTTTCATGCTCATTTCCCCGCGCGCGCCTGCGCCACCGCCTCCACCGCATCCACGATGGCGTGATAGCCGGTGCAGCGGCAGTAATTGCCCGAGATATGTTCGCGGATGTGGTCGCGGCTCGGCGCGGTGTCGTTCGCAAGAAGCTCCTGCGCGGTCAGCAGCATGCCGGGCGTGCAATATCCGCATTGCAGCGCGTTGCGTTTCTCGAAGGCGTCCTGGAGGTCGGCAATCTCGCCGGTGTCCGACAGACCTTCGATGGTTTCAACACTGGCGCCGTCGCATTGCACCGCGAGCATCAGACAACCGCGCACCACCTCGCCGTTCACCCGTACCGTGCAGGCGCCGCAGACACCGTGCTCGCAACCGACATGGCTGCCGGTGAGGCTGAGGTCTTCGCGCAGGAAATCGACCAGCGATTTGCGCGCCTCGACATGCGCGGTCATGGCCTCGCCGTTGACGGTGAGGCTGATGTCGTAGGCGTGCCTCATGCCCGCGCTCCCCTCAGTTGCGTGGCGACGCGGCGCAGCAAGACGCCCGCGAGATGCCTTTTCACGGCGCCGGTTTCCTGGATGTCGTCGGGCGGATCGAGGTCGAAGGCGAGAGCCGCGACCGCGTCGTCGAACTTCCCTGCTGCAAGCGCCGCTTCCGCCCCATTTGCGCGAATGGGGGTCAATCCGACCCCGAAATAGGCCAGCCGCACGTCCTTCAGCGACGCGCCCTCGGCGCGCGCCGATGCGGCAAGTCCGGTCAGCGCATAGTCACCGTGCCGGCGCGACAATTCGGCGAAGCCGAACCGCATGTCGGGCGTTGCCGACGGCAGCCGGATCACGGTCAGGATCTCATCGGGACCGATCGCGGTTTCGTACAGCCCCCTGAAGAAATCGTCCGCCTTGACGCGCCGTGCTCCATTCCTGCCGGCGATTTCGGCCTCGCCGCCGAGCGCCAGAAAGCAGGCGGGAAGTTCGGCCGCGGGATCGGCAAAGGCGATGGAGCCGCCGATGGTGCCGCGATTGCGGATCGCGGGGTGTCCGATATGCGGCAGCGCCAGGGCGACCAGCGGCGCGTGTTTCGCGATCACATCGGACTTCGCGGCCGCGGCATGGCGGACCAGCGCACCGATCGCGACATCGCCGCCGTTCAGGGCGATGCCATCGAGACCGGGAATGCCGTTCAGGTCGATCAGGATGTTCGGCTGCGACAGCCGCATGTTGAGCGTGGCCATGAGGCTCTGGCCGCCCGCGAGCAGCTTCGCGCCGTCACCATGCTCGCAAAGAAGCTTGATCGCGTCCTCGACCGAACGGGCCTTCGCATACGCAAACGGCGCCGGCTTCACACTCACCTCCCAGTCCCTGTTCTCGTATTTTGTTTTTTCTTATTCTGAGGGGCATCCAGCGTGGGCGTCAACAACAAGCGGTGTTTCCCGACCGCAACACCGGCATCGCAATTTCACCATGTCGCTGGATTGCGCTGACTCGCGGCCGTGCGCAGGATGCCCGCTTCTTCAGCTGCGACGTTTAGGGCGCAATGCGTGTCTGTTCGAAGGCGGGCACCTGCGCAGCGAACCGCTCGAGCCATTGCACCAGCCGTGGATGGGATGCACGCCATGTTCCGCCAAAGCGCAGGTCCTGATAGCCGAGCGCACAGGCAAGGGTGATCTGACCCACATGCGGCAACGGGTCAAGCGCTTGCGGTTCGGCCTCCAGTGTCTGCAGCGCGCGCCGAACCTTGTCGGCCTGATAGTCGAGCCAGGGCTGGTGACGGATGGGCTCGGGCCGGTAGCGCGCCTCGTAGATTCGCAGGATCGATGCGTCGAGGATGCCGTCGCACAACGCCTGCAGGCGCAGTGCGGCAAAACGTGCGTCGCTCGCGCGCGGGATGATGCGATCACCTCCGGCGAGATGATCGAGATATTCGAGGATCACACGCGAATCGAACAGCGACTGTCCGTCATCGAGAACAAGCGTCGGGACTTTTCCAAGCGGGTTCTGCCCGCGCAACGGGTCCGACTCGCTGTTGGTGTCAGCCGGTACGATGTCGATGCGGTCCGAAAGGCCGAGCACGCTTGCGGCGATCTCGACCTTGCGCCCGAATGGCGAAGGCGGCGCGGAACGGAGAATCATGGATATGTCCGGCTGGAGTTGCGATGAAAAAATTCTGGCGGCGGATCGCTATCGCGCCGCGCGCGGGTACACAAGTCAGCAGATGATCGAGCGACAGGCTATCCCGTAATCACGAGGTTCACAGCTTTCGGCCCCTTGCCCTTCTTGTCGGGCTCGACGTCAAAGCTGATCCGCTGTCCCTCAGCCAGGGACTTCATGCCGGCCTGCTCCACCGCCGTGATGTGGACGAACACGTCGCGTCCGCCATCGTCCGGCTTGATAAAGCCATAGCCACGCTCGCCATTGAAGAATTTAACAGTTCCCGTTTGAGCCATCGGGGAACTCCTTTCCCGCAATTGCTAAGCCGCCGTCCCCCACGGCGCGGCGGCTCGGCCGGACATTCACAATCGGGGAAAGCGTCAGCCTTCTCGGGCCTCTGTCACTCCGCCGGCCCCCCTAAGAGGGCGGAACGTCAAAGCCAGCGCTTCAGTAAAGACCAATGCCGGTCGCGTGGAAAGGGGAGCCGGCAGGGATTCACGCACGCGCAAGTGCGTCGATGCGAATTTCGGATCGCTCGTCCGGCCAGAATGCGTGCGCGAGCGCGGGCAGCAAAATTTGCGCTTCGTCCGCGAGCGTCCAGGGGGCGTTGACTGCCACAAGTCCGGTGCCGCGAAGTCGGTCCCCGGACTGCGCGGCACGGGACAGTTCTATTCGCAACGAATTTGCAGGCTTGCATGCCGTCAGCGACGCGAGGGAACGGGCAACCTGGCGCCTGTCCTTGATCGGATACCAGAGCAGGACCGTTCCGCCCGGCCACTTGCGATGCGCGGCGCAGACCGCATCGACCGCGCGCTGCAATTCGTGCTCCTGCTCATAGGGTGGATCGATCAGGACGAGGCCGCGGTTTTCCCTGGGCGGGATATAGGCGTTCAGCGCGGTCCAGCCATCGATTGGGATCATCTTGACCCGCTTGTCGCCGCGAAGGTTGCGCGCCAAGGCGCGCGCGGCATTGTGTTCGAGCTCGCAGGCGATCAGCCGGTCCTGGGGACGCAGCCAATGCCGGATCAGGATCGGCGATCCCGGATAGATCGTCAGCGTGCCGGTCGGGTTGAGATCTGCAATCACGGACAGATAGGGCTCGAGCAAGGCTGCGGCCGGCGCTGCGAAGGGGCGCTGCCAGACGCGGCCGATGCCGGCCTGCCATTCGCCGCCGCGCCGCGCCTCCTCGCCCGCAAGATCGGTGCGGCCCGAGCCGGCATGCGTATCGATCACACGGAAGGCGGCTTCCTTCTTGCGCAGATGCATGACGACGCGCGCGAGCAGAGCGTGCTTGACGACATCGGCAAAATTGCCGGCATGAAATCCGTGTCGGTAGTTCATCGGCTGGGAAGGGTGCCGGCCGAAACAGTTTCGTCAAGCGCCGCGCGATGCCGGTCGCAAGCCATCAAGGCTTTAAGTCAGGATTTCGAATCAGGATTCCGACTGCGCAGCCTGGCAGACCGGACGAACAAGCTTCAGGCTTCGGCGTTCCGTACGCCCGACATGTTCTCAGCCGCCGCGGACCGGTGGCATCATCACCTTTTCACTGCGGCACGACCTGCGGTCGACCTCGGCACAGTCGCGGAACTGCAAATCCTTGGACATGCAGATGCGCACTTCGCTGAGCCGCCGGTGGTCGCAGGTCACAGCGATCGCGTCGGGCGACAGACCGGGATTGGCTTCCACGAACGCCTTCTCGACCTCGCCGGGTGTCACCGCGAGATAGGCGGAGATGTCCTGATATTGCGCCGGGATGCGAACGGTCTCGCGCGCCTTGCGCACGATGTCGAAATATTGCTGTCCATTGAGGCCGGTGCAGGTGCCGTGGCGGTCCCACTGGTTAAAGACCAGTCGCGGCGAGGGCATGATGTCGAGCATGGTGTTGACGATGCTGCGCGGCAGCCGCGGCGCCGGAATCTGACAGTCGCGCGGGAAGCCGCGTTCATGCTGGGGCCAGAGCCCGTGCACCACGAAGGAATAGGGACGCTCGCCGGTGCATTGCTGCAGCCGGGACCGGCCGCCATTGCGCTCCCGCGATGATTCGCAAAAGGACGGCGACCACGACAAGGCGAGCACATAGAAGTCGAATTGCCCCGGCGCGTTCCGCGAATCCTGGGAGCGGTCCTGGAAGCGGTTCCGGTTGCGGTCCTCCGAGGGGAAGCGCGGCTGGAAGCGCTCCTGCGCCAGGCGTTCGCCGCCTCCGGACTGGGAATCCGGCTGCGCATCCTGCGCCAGTGCGGCGCCGGTCAGAAACGTTGGGATGACAAGAAGAGCGGCAAAGCGGTTCGTGATCGTCGACATGATACGCCCCCGACGGTTGACCCACGCGGGCAGGCTAGTGCAACGCATGGAACATTACAAGAACAAATGGAAAATAAAACGGGGAGATCAGGGCCGCATCATGCGGCAGGCCGGATTGCTTGCCCAGTTGCGATCGAGCCCCACCACGCACCATTCGACATCCCAGGTCGCGCCGATCAGTCCGAAATCCTCGCCGATCAGATAATGCACAGGCCGCCAGACGCCGTCCGAAAGCAGCGCGCGCGCCGTGCAGAAGCGCCTTGGAATCGTGTCGGACGACCAGGGCCGGTTTGCGGTTTCCTGCACGTCTTCGAACTTGACGATCCCGAGGCCGGAATTCCAGAAGGCGAATTCCTTGCCGCTGAAGCGGAGCTGGATCGCCCCGAGCGCCCAGCCCGAGTCGCAGGGCGGCAAGTTGCCGCTGTAGCGGGGGCCGCTCATCCAGAAGTTCTTCTCCAGCCAGTTGGCTGCCTTGGCCTGCGGCGCAACCGCGACCGCCGCCGCGATCACAGCGAGGACGACCCAAATGCGCCTGACCGACATGGAACCCCCCAAAACCAAGCCCGGCAGACGGTGCCGGGGTGCACGGTTGCGGTCAAGAGGCCGCTCCGATTGCGCGGCTTGCCGTGCGCATTTTCCTGCCAGGTGTGGCGTGAGTCGCCGCGGATCCGGCGCGCCGGGTTTTTGCACACGACTTTTGGCCGCGACCTTTCATACTCACTTACCACATGACATGTTTCGGACAATACTGATACGGGGGAGTCATCGTCGCGTTGCGGCGCGCCACGCGCGCGGGGGATCGGATGCGAGCGGACACGGCGGCACCAACCCAGAGCATGTTCGGCCTGCGCGCCGCCAGCCGTCTGATGCTGGAGGTCATCCCGCCCTGGACGCAGGAAATGGGATTGCTGATCGAGGCGGTCGAGGCCTGGCGTCCCGCCGGTGCGGCATTGGACTGGAATCCTGGAGCCGTGCTGCGGCTGCCCTTCACTCGCAAGCTGTGCGCCGACGGCAAGACCATTTCGCCCCAGGCCTTGATGGCTTTCGCCGACGCGGCAATGGTTTTTGCCTGCGCGGCGGCGTGGAACGGCTATCGGCCGATGACCGCGGTGGATCAGACCGCGCACTTTCTCGGCCCGGCGCAATTCGACCTGCTCGCCGATGCCCGCGTCATCCGCGCCGGAACCACGACGAGTTTCGGCCGTGTCTCGATTTTCGGAGCCTCGCACCGTCAGCCGGTCGCGATGACGTCCGGAGCCTATACCATGGTGTGAGTGGGAAACCTCGCACGACTTCCCACGTTGTCATGACCGAGAGTCCGTTTCGAAAGGGACATGGCCATGAGACGAATCCCGATCATTCCGCTGTTGTGCGTCCCCGTCGTCTGTACCGCGCTTGTGCTTGCGCCCGGCACCAGCGTTGCGCAGAACGGCACGATGCCTGCCCCCGCGCAGGCAGGCGACGACCCGAGCATGGCGCAGCCGCGCGGTTCAACCCAGCCGGCTCAGCAACAGCAACAGCCGGTGCACAATCCGGAATCCACGGTCGGGCTCGCTCCGGCCGAGCAGCCGGTCAACAACCTCAAGCCGCGGGTGGCGGGGGAGGTGGTTCCGTCGTCGCAGGAAACCGCGGCGCATAACGATTCGATCTTCGAACACGACCAGCAGCCGATCCTCACCCACACCTTCAACTTCACGGCCGACCAGCAGCAGGCCATCGTCGCCGCGCTTGCGCAGGAAAAGGACACCAACAAGCCGGGCAAGGCCCTCGAGCTTCAGGAGACGGTGGTGGTTCCGCGCGGTATCAAGCTCAAGCCGATTCCCGAACAGATCGCGCAGGAATTTCCATGGGTGAAGCCGTATCTGTATCTGAAGTCGGGCAACCGCATCGCGATCGTCGATCCGCACCTGCGCTATGTTGCGGCCATTATCGAATAATCAATCACTGCCTTCTAGGTGATGCGCGTGGCGAACGGTGACGGTCTGCCGTCGGCGCGGGTCTGGCTTGGGGAACATGGTGGGACGGATGCATCTTCGGCTGATTGGCTTTGCTTACGGCGCCGTGACCGCGACCATCGTGCTGGTTGCGGTCCTGGTGGTCACGGCGCATGTCGGCACGCCGGTCGAGGCACATCCCGAACCGGTTCTGGTTTCGGCAAAATAGCGGATCGCGCTCCGGCTCCCAATCGGGGAACCCGCGCGCCCGGGCGAGCGTTGTCGTCCGCAAAGAATGCGGAGCATGAAATGGCGCACCCCTCAACTGCGACCGAAAAGCGCGGCGGCGATCCCGACGTGAAAAAGCAACCCGCGCGGAAATCCGAATCCGACCCGGCGGAGAAGAAGCTGGAACAGGGACTCGAAGAGAGCATGGCGGGCTCGGACCCGGTCAGCGTGACCCAGCCGTCGCCCGATACGGAGGACCGCTCGCGCTAGCAGGAGACATCCGCCATGCCCGAATTTCGCCTGACGGGATTTGCCCTGCTGCTCCTTGCCGCGGCGCCGGCGCTCGCTCAGACCGGCGGTCTCCCGCCGACCGGGCCGGGCATCGGGCTCACTCCCGACCACAAGCGCACCATCTACCGCGAGATCAGCGAGGAGCCCATCCGCCCTCTTGCGGAGAGTGAGCAGGTCGCCATCGGTGCCGAAATTCCGGATCGGGTGATGCTCAACGAGATGCCGGTCTCCGTGAAGGACAAGGTCGGGGTGCTCCGCGACTTCAAGTTTGCGAAGCTCTCGAACGGAACCATCGTGATTGTCGACCCGGCGCGACGAAAGATCGTCGACATCGTGACCGAAGATGAAGGCGCCGCCGCGCCCTAGGTCGTCATCCCGGGCCACAGATCGCCGCCAGATTCGACCCGATTCGCTACAAACTGCCGTGAACCGCCCTGAATGCCGGAGCGACACAGCTTGGATCGCCGGTGCCGGGCTGGTAGGATTCCACAGCCTGTTCCGGTTCGAGGGAGGTGCGTCATGAGGCGTCTGGCGGCAATGCTTTGCGGCCTGTGGGCCGCCTTGACCCTGGCCACGGCCGATGCACGGGCCGAGAAGCGCGTGGCGCTGGTGGTCGGCAATGGCGCCTATCAGAATGCAAATCCGCTCCCCAATCCGGCCAGGGATGCGGACGCGATTGCCGCGATGTTCCGAAATGCCGGCTTCGATGTCGTCGAGACCAGGCGCGATCTCGGCAATCTGGAATTCAAGCGCGTCGCCCGCGAATTCAGCGTGGCCGCGCGCGACGCCGACATCGCGGTGGTGTATTTCGCCGGTCACGGCATCGAGGTCAACGGCACCAACTACCTTCTGCCGGTCGATGCCAAGCTGGTCACCGACTTCGACGTGGAGGACGAAGCACTCTCGCTCGACCGCGTAATGCGTGCGGTCGAGCCGGCCCGCCGGCTGCGTCTGATTATTCTCGATGCCTGCCGTGACAACCCGTTCGTGAATACGATGAAGCGCAGTGTGTCGACCCGCAACGTGTCCAACGGACTTGCCAGGGTCGAGCCGGTTTCAACCGACACCCTGGTCGCGTTCGCGACCAGGCCCGGTTCCACGGCCGAGGACGGGGTTGGCAACAACAGCCCGTTCGCCCAGGCCCTGGTCAAAAATCTGACCGTGCCGGGACGCGACGTGCGCATCGCGCTCGGCCATGTGCGCGATGACGTGATCCGCGCGACCGGCAGCCGCCAGGAGCCCTTCGTCGCAGGCTCACTCGGCGGGGCCACCGTTGCGCTGGTTGCAGACTCGCGCAAGCCGGACGAACCGACGCGTCAGATATCGGTTCTGCCGAATCCGCAGGCGGCCGAATTCGTCCCCGACCCGCAGCGCGACTACGAACTGGCGGAACGCGTGGGTACCAAGGAAGCTTGGGATTCCTTCCTTTCCGTCCATCCCGCCGGCTTCTACGCATCGCTTGCGCGTGCGCAACGTGACAAGCTTGTTCCAGCCGCGGCGCCGGCGGCGCAGTCGCAGCCGGGTGCTGCTCCTGTCACGCAAGTTCCGCAGCAGGTTGCCGCGCTGCCCGAGCCGAGCGATGCCGCGCCCGATCCGCAGATCGATTCCCGCGCCATTGCACGGGAGTTGCAGTCCGAGCTTGGCCGCGTCGGCTGCGACGCGGGCGCGCCCGACGGCATATGGGGCGACAGGTCGCGCGAAGCCCTGGATGAATTCAATCGTCGTGCCGGCACCGATTTCGACACGCGCGGGGCGAGCGTCAGCGCGCTGGAGACCGTACGGGTCCAGCGCGGACGCATCTGCCCGCTGATCTGTGGCAGC
>NZ_JBFWPA010000065.1:0-35854 GCF_050250235.1 Pseudorhodoplanes sp. | reverse complement strand
GATGAACGGTTCGTCCATATTGCCGCTCCATATTTACGGTCGATGGTAACGACTGGTTGTGAATCGGAGGGCTCTGGAGTGCCATTGCGGCATCTGAGCGCGGGACTTTGTTGCGCATTGGTCGCCGCTCTCGCGGGCTGTGCTGCGCTGCCCTCCGCCGGCCCGACGACCGCCGAGGTGGTCGCCAACGAAAGCCATACAGCGATCGTATCCGGCTATGTCGTGGTCGATATCGACGCGCGGGTGACATCCGTGCTCTCGAAGCGCGGCTTCGCGACCCTTTACGGAATGTTCCGGGACAGCCGCAGGCCGCCCGATGTCCGGATCGGGACCGGCGATTTCGTTACCATTACGATCTGGGAGGCAGGGGCCGGTGGCCTGTTCTCGACCGCTTCGCTTGATCGGAACAGTCCCGGTTCGCGCACCGCAACGATTCCGGAGCAGGAAGTGTCGCAGAACGGCACCGTGCAGGTGCCCTATGCCGGACGGCTGAAACTTGCGGGATTGCGGCCCGCCGACGCCGAATCGCTGATCGTCGAGTCGCTGAAGGGCAAGGCGATCGAACCACAGGCCGTGGTGACGATCACCAAGAATCGAAACAACACCGTCACGGTAACGGGCGAAGTGACCAACGGCATGCTGGCGCCCGTCAGCGTCAAGGGCGACCGCGTGCTGGACGTGATTGCGTCCGCAGGCGGGTTGCGTGCACCTGGCCATGAGGTGTTCGTGCGTCTGTCACGCGGCGAAAAATCCGCCAACGTCCCGTTCAACCGGCTGCTCGCCGATGCGCGCGAGAATGTGTATGTCCGCCCGGGTGACGTGCTTACCGTGCTGCGCGAGCCGCAGCTCTTCACCGCGTTTGGCGGTACCGGCCGAAACGCACTGATCCCGTTCGACGCGGCCGGCATGACGCTCGAACAGGCAATTGCCAAGGCGGGCGGCCTGCTCGACTATCGCGCGGATTCGACCGGCGTGTTCCTGCTGCGCTTCGAGCCGGCGCCGCTGGTTGCAGAACTCGCGCCCGAGCGTGCCGGTCAATTCGAGACGGCGTATGTGCCGGTCGTCTACCGGCTCAATCTGCGCGATGCCAATTCCTACTTCATGGCGCGTGCATTCCCGATGCGCAACAACGACATCCTGTATGTCGCCAATGCGCCGCTCACCGAGGTCCAGAAATTCCTGAGCGTGGTCGGGTCGGCACTTGCACCGGCAGCGGCCGGTGCCGCGATGTACAATCTGGCGCGATAACCACCGCACCGCGCTATCTCGGCAACGCAGCGGCGATCTAGGCCGAGAGCCTGAGCGCGAGCACCATGATGGCGCTCGCGGCGATCCATGATGCCGCGATCCGCACCGCGATAGGTCCGACGCTCTGCGGCAACGCCGCCACGAGCCAGGCCGTCGCCGCGACAAGCGCGGTTGCAGCGAGTATTGTTCCGGCCAGCGCCAGCGCGGTCTCCCGGACCGTGAGTACCGCAGGTACAGAATCGAAGATCACGGCGCCTGCGATTGCGGCAGCAAACAGCGCCGTGACCGGGAATGACGGCTTCAGACCGGCCGCAAGCAGCAAAGCGATCGCGGCCCCAAGGCACAGAACCGAAAGCTCGGCCCGCGTCGCGCTGTAGGCCAAGGCGAGCAGCGCGAAAGCGGCGACCGCGGCGAGGCCGCTCACGAACAGCAGCCGCAGGCGATCGGGGATCGGCAGAGCGCTGGCGGCGAGGCCAAGCGCGATCAGCGTCAGCGTGTGCGCAGGCACCAGCAACGGGTGCAGCAGCCCTCCCGCAAATCCGCCGACGCCGTCGATGACGACATGGGCCTGCGCAACGCCGCTCGCGAAAACGGCCGGGACGGCGGCGACGGCCGCCTGCCTCATATCAGCCGGCCGAGAAAGATCAGGCCCGCAATCGCGATCACGCTGCCGGCGGCCCGGACTGCGACGCGGCCGTTCGGATATTGCGCCAGCATTCCGAAGCCGATGCCGGCAAGGTGCAACAGTCCGGTCGCGATCACGAAGCCGATCGAATAGGCCAGCGCGTCGGCGCCGTCGGGCAGTTCCTGGCCATGCGCGTAGCCATGGAAGATCGCGAACGCCCCAACCAGAACCGCGGCGATCACGATATGCGGTTTTGCCGCGAACGCGACCATCAGGCCGAGTACGACGGCGGAGGCGGCAATGCCGATCTCGATCCCTGGGACCGGGATTCCGAGAATCCCGAGCACGCCGCCCGCCGCCATCACCAGCGGAAACACGATCGGCAATATCCAGATTGCCGGCGCGCCGAGGAACGCGCCCCAGAGACCGACGGCGAGCATCGCCGCGATATGATCGGGGCCAAGCAGCGGATGCAGGAATCCACCGGCAACACCACCAGCCAGACCTTCGCCGGTATGCGCGAAAACCGGGCTCGCCGCCGCGAGCATCAGCACCAGGGCTGTAGCGATGTGCTTCACGTCACGCCGCCTTGCGCGCGGCAACGGCTGCCGCACCGCGGATCAGGTCGACCAGCGCGAGCGGATCGGATGGCTCGCTGTCGCCGCGCCAGGCAATGTGCTGATCGGGGCGTATCAGCGCGAGTTTGTGCGGATAGAGATCGGCTGCGCTCTCCGGCGGCAGATCGACAATCACGAGCGGCACCCCGCGATAGGCCGCAGCCTGCACCAGGGCGTCGATATCCACGGTCGGATCGAAACGCAGAAGCGAGAAATCCGGACCGAGCAGATCGTAGAGCGAGCGCCCGTCGGGCAGGAACAGATGCGGCGCGCGGCAGCCCGGCACCGTGGAGGGCGTGAACTCGTACATGGTGTAGGGCGGATGCTCGCCTTCATCATAGGCGATCACCGGCGACTGCGCGTAGAAATAGCCGAAATTCAGCCCGCCGCAGCAATACTGGTTCACGTTGAGGTCGTAGGCCTCCTTGCCGACGCGCGCGCGTACCGCATCGCCTTCCGGCCCGGGCATTTCGACCTCCGGTGGCGTGCCTTTGCGCTGTCGCATATTGTTCAACGCCATTTCCATCGCGAATTTCGACACCTGTTCGGTGATCGGCTGACGCTCGCGCTCATAGGCATCGAGCAGTGAAGCCGGCGCCCAGCCCTGCAGCACGGCGCCGAGCATCCATGACAGGTCCATCGCGTCCGCGATCCCGGCATTCATGCCATAGCCGGCATAAGGCATCCATAGATGGGCGGCGTCGCCTGCGATGAAGGCACGGCCGTCGCGGAATCGATCGGAGACAAGTCGGCGTCCGGTCCAGTCCTCCTTCGACACGATTTCGTATTTGAAGCTTTCGTCAACGCCCAGAATGGTGCGTATCGCCCAGTCGCGGTCGATGGAATCGAATTCCGGCTCGCCGTCATAGAGATGGTTGTGGATCAGCCATGTTTCCTGCCCGTCGATTGCGATCACGGTGCCGCAGCGGCGCGGGTTGAGCGACAGATACATCCACGCATGCTTGCCGGGCAGCATGCCGAGGAGTTGCGGCGCGCGAATACAGGTCGATTGCACGCGCTGGATCACCGGCGTGCCGGACAGGGTTGCGCCGATCCGGCGGCGGACCATCGATCGGCTGCCGTCGCAGCCGGCGAGATATTTCGCCTCGATACGGAAGGTCGCGCCGCTGTCAAGGTCGCGTGCGGTCGCGATCACGCTCTGATCGCTCTGTGAAAAATCTTCGATCATCGTGCGGTTGAGGATGCGGACCCCGCCCATCGCAGATGCATGCGCGAACATCACCGGCTCCAGGAAGGTCTGATTGATGCGGTGCGGCGGCTCCGGCGTCGGCCACCATGTGTCGGGACCGTCAGTCGCGGTGTAGCGCTCCTTGCGCGCCGGGATCGGGATTCGCGAAAGCTCGATGCCCGTTGAGGTGGTACGGTAGGAGGCGTCGTTCGGATAATCGGCCGGGAGACCGGTATCGCGGACCTTTTGCGCGAGGCCAAGCCGGCGGAAGGTTTCCATGGTGCGGGCGGAGACGTGATTGCATTTTACGCTCGGCGGCTCGCCCGGATGACGGGTTTCGGCCACGATCACATCGATTCCCCGCCAGGCGAGATCCATGGCAAGGGCAAGCCCGACCGGGCCGCCGCCCACGATCAGAACGCTGGTCTTTTCCTGTCTCATTTCACGATTGCCGCAATTCGGGGCCGCACTTCTATCACCGCAGCAGATCGCATATCATTGTCGGCTACGGGAGCAAAGATAAGCCCGGGAGGAGCACAGAATGCCTATTTTCGCGCGGGTTGTCGCCGCGGGCGTTGCAGCCTTGCTGTCCATGACCGTCCTCGCGACGGCACAGAGCTATCCCAATCGTCCGATCCGGCTGATCGTGACATTCCCGCCGGGAGGCAGCACGGACCTGCTCGCGCGCGCGCTGCAACCGCATCTCGAGAAGTCGCTGGGTCAGCCGATCGTGGTCGACAACCGCCCCGGCGCCGGCGGCGACATCGGGGTGGATGCTGTCGCGAAGGCGGCGCCGGACGGCCACACGATCGGCATCGGAGCGGCCGGGGCATTGTCGGTCAATGTCAGCCTCAAGGACAAGATGCCCTACGACCCGCAGAAGGATCTGGCGCCGGTCACGCTGCTCACGGCAATCCCGTTCGTGATGGTGGCCGGGAAGGGCTTTCCCGGCAGCACGCTTGCCGATGTCGTGAAGATGGCCAAGGACGATCCGAAGAAATTATCGATCGGGCACGGCGGCAACGGTACTGCGATGCATCTGTCGTCCGAGCTCTTCAACCATCTGGCCGGAACGAAGATCCCGCTGGTGCCCTACAAGGGCTCGGGGCCTGCGACGCAGGACGCCGTCGCGGGACATATTCCACTCGCGCTTGTCGATATTCCCTCGTCGCAGGCGATGATCAAGGATGGAAAGATCAAGGCGCTCGGCGTCACCAGCACGAAGCGCGACAGCCATCTTCCGGACGCACCGACCTTCGTCGAAGGCGGCGTGAAGGACTATGAATCCATCGGCTGGTTCGGCGTGATCGCGCCGGCGGGAACGCCGCCCGATATCATCAGGAAACTCAACCAGGCCTTTGTTGGCGCCATGAACGATCCTGCGGTGAAGGAGCGCATCTATCAGGGAGGCGCCGAGGCACGTCCCACCACGCCGGAAGAATTCGCGGCATTCATCAAGAGCGAAACCGACAAGTGGGCCGGCATCATCAAGGCGGCGGGACTGAAGGCGCCCAAGTGAAGCCGGGCCTGCTTGCATCGCGCGTCATCCCGGCCTAAATAGCGAGCAATCTCATGGGGTGCGCGGCGGATCGTCCGCCGCGCTGAGAGGCGGACGCGCCAACCCATCGAACCTGATCCGGGTCATGCCGGCGGAGGGAGTGAGAGATGCATGCCCCCCAGGGCGACTCTGCCGATGTTGTCAATCTTGCCGACCATGCTGCCGACCTGATCGAACGGTTGCGCGTCCGGCAGCCGCGCGTGCATTGCATCACCAATGCGGTGGCACAAAATCTTACCGCCAATGTGCTGCTTGCGGTCGGCGCCCTGCCATCAATGACGATCGCGCGGAGCGAAGTCACGGCATTCGCCACGCGCGCGGACGCGCTGCTTGTCAATCTGGGGACGTTCGATCCGGAGCGGCGCGCTGCTGCGGACGCGGCGATCGCAACGATAAGGTCGGCGGCCAGACCCTGGATACTCGATCCGGTGCTGATCGACCGGTCGCCGCCGCGCGCTGCCTATGCGCATACGCTGCTGGCACACCGGCCGTCCGCGATCCGGATGAATGCGGCCGAGTTCACCGAATTGTGCGGCGAGGCGTCGCCGCAGACTTTCGCGCGGGAGCAGCGGACAGTGGTCGCGATCACCGGCGAGACCGACCTCGTGACCGACGGTGATCGGACGTTCCGGATCGCCAACGGACACCCGCTGATGGCGCGCGTTACCGCGATGGGCTGCGCGGAGTCCGCCTTGGTTGCGGCAACGCTTGCGGTCCAGCCGGATCCCCTGAAGGCGGTCGCTTCGGCGCTGCTGATTTTCGGAATCGCGGGCGATATTGCAGGCGAGACGGCGAACGGACCGGGCACCTTCGGCGTTCATATTCTCGATGCGTTGTTCAATCTCGATCGCGCAACAATCCTTGCTCGCGCAAAGGTCACCTCATGAGTGTCGATCTTCGGCTTTACGCCCTTGTCGATCCCGACCGTAGCGGCGGGCACGCGCTTGGCGAGCTCTCGCGCAAGCTCGTGGAGGGCGGTGCAACGCTCGTTCAATTGCGCGACAAGACCGGTTCGACGCTGCGCATGATCGAGGAGGCGCGCGCCATCAAGGCTGCGCTTTCCGGGAGCTTCGTGCCGCTCCTCATCAACGATCGGGTCGATGTGGCGCTGGCCGCGGGCGCCGACGGCGTGCATGTCGGCTGGGACGACATGCCGGTCGCCGATGCGCGGCGTCTGCTCGGACGCGAGGCGATCATCGGGTTGTCGATCAAGACACGCGTGCAGGTCGAATCGGCACCGCTCGACCTGCTCGACTATGTCTGCATCGGCGGCGTGTTCGAAACATCATCCAAGGACAACAAGGAGCCGCCGGTGCGGCCGGAGGGCTTTGCCGAACTCGCGGCCTGCCTGCGTTCGCGGGCACCGAACATGCCGGTGGGTGCGATTGCCGGGATAGACGAGAGCAACGCCGCCGACGTCATCGCGGCCGGTGCCGACGGCATCGCCGTGATCTCCGCGCTCTCGCTTGCCCGGGACCCGGCAGGAGCGGCGGCGCGGCTGCGCGGCATCGTCGACCGGGGTCTCAGCCTCCGCGGTGCCGCATGACCGCGATTGCCGTTACCATCGCGGGCTCCGATTCCGGCGGCGGCGCCGGCATCCAGGCGGACCTGAAAACATTCTCGGCACTCGGGGTTTATGGCGCTTCGGTGATCGCGGCGCTGACGGCGCAGAATACCAAAGGTGTCTCCGGCATTCATGACGTGCCGCCGTCCTTTGTGACCGCGCAGATCGATGCGGTGTTCTCCGACCTTTCCGTCGATGCCGTGAAGATCGGGATGCTGTCGCACCCGGATGTGATCGCCGCCGTTGCAGACGGGCTCGATCGGCACAGCCAGCAGAAGATCGTCCTCGACCCCGTCATGATTGCGACCTCCGGCGACCGGCTTCTTGTGCCGGAAGCGGTCGAGGTGCTGCGCAGCGTGCTGATTCCGAAAGCGATGGTGATCACGCCGAACCTGCCGGAAGCGGCGGCGTTGCTCGAAACCACGATGGCACAAACCGAGACCGAAATGCAGGAGCAGGGCGAGAAGCTGATCGCGCTCGGTGCGAAAGCCGTATTGATGAAGGGCGGTCACGCATCCGGCGGCGAAAGCGTCGATCTTCTGATCGAGGCGAATTCCGTCGCCCGTCTTGCCGCCGAGCGCATCGACACACGCAATACCCACGGCACCGGCTGCACGCTGTCGTCGGCGATTGCGGCGGGGCTGGCGAAAGGGCTGCCGCTCGCGGAAGCCGTACGTGCCGCCAAGGCCTATGTCACCGCGGCCATCAAGGCATCGGATCACTTGAACATCGGGCACGGTCACGGGCCGGTGCATCATTTCCATCACTGGTGGGGCGCGGGAAACGACGCATGAGCATGACAAGACGCACCTTGGTGGGCGCCGCGGCGCTCGGCGCGACGCTTGCCGCGCCGAATATCGCGCGTGCGCAGACCAAACACTGGCGCATGGTTACGTCGTGGCCGAAACGCCTGCCGGGGCCCGGCATGTCGGCCGAGCGCGTCGCCGAGCGCATCAGGGCGCTGTCGGGCGGCCGCCTGAACATTACGGTCTCGGCCGCGGGCGAGGTGGTGCCGGCCTTCGAGGTGCTGGATGCCGTCGGCGGCGGCGTCGCCGAGATGGGACATACCGCATCCTTTTTCTGGCAGGGCAAGGAGCCGGCCGCGGTGTTCTACACCACCGTGCCGTTCGGCCTGACCCCGAACGAGCATGTCGCCTGGGTCGATGCCGGCGGCGGACAGGCTTTGTGGGACGAGCTTTACGCGCCGTTCGGGGTGAAGCCGTTCATGGGCGGCAATACCGGCGTCTGCATGGGCGGCTGGTTTCGGCGCGAGATCAGGAGCCGCGACGATATCCGAGGCGTGAAGATCCGATCGCTCGGCCTTGGCGGGGAAGTCTATCGCCGGCTGGGCGCCGTGGCGCAGACCACGCCACCGGCGGAAATCCTCACCAGCCTGCAGACCGGCGTTCTCGATGCGGCCGAGTTCGTCGGTCCCGGCTCCGACATCGCGCTCGGCCTCTATCGTGTTGCGCCGATGTATTACGCGCCCGGTTTCAACAAGCCGAATGGCACCGGCGAATGCATCGTGTCGCTGAAGGCCTGGAACGCGCTCGAGCCGGACATGAAGGCGATCATATCGCATGCCTGCGCCGCAGAGGCGGCATTCGCGCTCTCGGAGATGGAGCGGCTGAATATCGAGGCGCTGAACGCGCTGGTCACGCAGCACAATGTGAAGCTGATGACGTTTCCGACCGACCTCGTGACCGCCGCGTCGAAGGAAGCCGCGGGCGTGCTGGCCGACATGGCGAACCGCGCCGCGACCGCGCGCAAGGTCCACGATTCCTATCTCGCCTTCCGCCAGCGGGTGAGTGCGTGGTCCGATATCTCGCTGCGCGCGGTGCTGGAGGCGCGGGGATAGCCACAACTCCGCTCATTCCCGCGAAAGCGGGAATCCAGTCTTGCCTTGGGCGCTGGGTCCCCGCCCTCGCGGGGACGAGCGGAGGTATGCTTCCGCGTCTTTACTTCTTCAGCTCGACGATCTTCTGGGTCTGTTCGCCGAGCCCCTCGATGCCGAGCGACACCACGTCGCCCGCCTTCAGGAATTTCGGCTCCGGCTTGAATCCCAGTCCCACGCCCGGCGGCGTGCCGGTGACGATGATGTCGCCCGGTTCCATCACGAAGAACTGCGAGCAATACCAGACCAGATGCTCGACCCCGAAAATCATGGTCCTGGTATTGCCGGTCTGGCGGCGCTCGCCGTTGACGTCCAGCCACATGTCGAGATTCTGCGGGTCGCGAATTTCGTCCCTGGTCACGAACCACGGCCCGATCGGGCCGAAGCTCTCGCAGCCCTTGCCCTTGTTCCATTGCCCGCCCGAGCGCTCGATCTGGAAACTGCGTTCCGACACGTCGTTTGCGGTGAAATAGCCCGCGACCGCGCTCATCGCCTTTGAGCGATCGAGATAGCGCGCCCGCTTGCCGATCACGATGCCGAGCTCGACCTCGTAATCGAGCTTCGTCGAATCCTTCGGGATGATGGTGTTGTCGTTCGGGCCGCAGATCGAGGTTGGCGCCTTGTTGAAGATGATCGGCTCCTTCGGGATCGGCATGCCGGCTTCGGCGGCGTGGTCCGAATAGTTCAGCCCGATGGCGATGAAGTTGCGCACGTTGCCGACGCAAGCGCCGAGCCGCGGCTTGCCCGGCACCACTTTCAGCCGGTTGATATTCGCCTTCTTGATGTCGGCCAGCCCGCCGGAGGCGAGCATCGCGCCGTCGATGTCATCGACGATGCGGGACAGGTCGCGGATTTTTCCGTCCGGATCGACGATGCCGGGCTTCTCGCGGCCCGCCGGGCCATAACGCACAAGCTTCATGTTTCCCCCTGGGAGACTTGGTTGGATGCGCGGGGCCGGATGCATAATCGGTGTCCGCTCTTGCAGGCTCCGCGCGGACGGCGCGGACTATGCGGCGATGGGCAGGCGAGGGCAAGGGAGCCGCTTCTTACCCTCCCCCTTGTGGGGAGGGTCGGGCGATTGTGTGTTGGTTGGGTGGGGGGGGTGGGGGTCGTCGTTGTTATCCTCGCTGCCCCACCCCGGCTCGCATCTCACGTGGTTCGATGCTCGCCGACCCTCCCCACATGAGCCTGCGCCCGGGCGCGCCTTCGGCGCGACCCGGGTGGGAAGGGTGAAGACCGTGTGTGCGGTGAGGGTGTGCAAGACAAAGCTCCGTCCTCCCTGTTATTTGCAGCGGACGCGCTTGCGCGGCCCTGTTTTTGTGACGGCGCGGGCGCGCCCGTAGTCCCATCTCGCATTCCCTCCCTCGCACGATGCAAGGGCGCGCGGAACGCCGGGCCTTCAGCCAAGCCCATGGCCCCATGCGCTAGGTGTGAAAGCGCATGAGCAGGTAGTCACCACGGACCGCCGAAAACGTCGGCGTTCCGCGCGCGGTGTTTGCAGGCTTGCTCTGCGACAACCCCGGAGGACATACACCGTTGACCGGCATCGCCGGGCGGCTCGTCTTGCTATCCTCCGCTGGTGACCCACGGCCGGTGAGCCGGATCATCGCAGCTTGGGCCTCCGTATGACGCGACACGTCTTATCGCGCGTACACGGCCACCGCATCCCGCCCCGCGTCTCGCGACGCTCATGAAACGCCCCTTGCTCGGGACGGGACAGGACGGAGTAGAACAGGGGAAGATGGCGGAAATGAGGAATTTGATCCTATGGAGGGCTCGTGGTGTCGACGTCCAATTCTTTCATAGATATCTGGAGCGGCCCATGCAGGCAGGAAGGGTAAAGCCTATTTCTTGGGAGCAGCCTCGATCTTGATTGATCCGAGCCTTACGAGATCATCTTCGCGAGTGACACGAACTCGGAGGTTTCCGGAATTCTCAATTTTTAACGGCGACAATATCGCGTTTATTCCAACCTGCGCGTACAAGCGTGGCTCGTCCTGGTCGAGGCTTTCTTTTTCACGTTTCTCCTTCGCCAATGCCTGTTGAATTGCTTGTTCGACGGCCTCCGCAGGAGCGTCAAACACAATCGATGGATTGTCCGTTTCTCCAGGCAAGTAGACCAGAAATTTTATGGGGATGACGACGGCATCAATCGCCTGAGAGTACGACGCGCTGATTCCAAGTTTTGGCAACACGCAAGGAAATGGAGTGTCGCCATGAATTTGCATCGCTCCGCTATACACGCCAATGAAGCTGAATTTGCCACCAATCTCGTGACGAATGTCGTCACAAAAAATAACGCTTCCGAAATAGTCGGGATGATGCAAAATCTTCATGCTACTGATCTTACGTCTACGCCAACTGGGGATTTCTCGATGACCGGAATTACGAAAGTAGGATGAGCACTTTCGGTCGTCGGCGCCTGCGGATGAGTTCGCTTTTCGATTCCTGCGGGAGTGAAGATAATGCTGGAAGTGCGATCCCGCGCTCTGATTTCAAGTTCGACATCAAGCGCGTGAGCAAGTCCCGCAATCGTGTTCACGGTCCAATTTGGGTCGCCCTTGAACCATCGTGATACTTCAGATTTGTTGGCGTTTATCATCTTGGCCAGAGCCACAAGCGTAAGGCCATTCTTGTCCTTCCTGAACTGAAAGATTGCCCAGAACAGGCTGACGAACGCAGAGCGGAGCATCCCACGCTCGTAAGCTCGCAGAAATTTCGGATCAGACTTACGTCGGTTTGTCGAGATCATTGTACACTCCACCTACATATTCACCGAGTTCGGTTGCTCGTTTTGGGGAAATCCCTCCGAACAACTCATCCCAGTCGTCGGTCACTTCCTGCGCCGCCGTCGGATAGGTGGCGAATAGCTTGTTCTTGTCCCACGCACGCAGCGCTACGAAGACTCTTTGGCCTTCAATTTCATCGAACCAACGGCCAAGAATGCGCCACCCAGGCCTTGGTTTTCTGATGCACATTGCCCAGACTTCGTCGTAACCATCGAGCATCTCGAGATCGGGCTTTTGCTTTGTTTTCTTGCGGCTCAGCCTCACCAAGTGTCCGGCTGAAAAGACTCCGAAAAGAATCTCGGCCTCTATCGTCGGAAAGACTCCGAGGTGAGTGTGACCGTCGAGCATCGCATCGATCTCTGGCGTTACGAGCAACACTCGTGGTGCCACCACAGGCGTCCGAGGCCGTAGCGGCTCTCGAACAAGAAGCGCTTTGCGCTCAAGCGCCCGCTGCAAACGTAGGGATGTTGTGTTAAAAGTCAACTAATTCCCTAGTTGATTGATTCTATTGTTGAAAATTATAGATCGCCTTAGTTTGTTCTCAACTAAGCGTTTATGATTGCACAAAGTACACCTTTGAGCGATTTGAGAAAGCCCCGCCGCTTCCGCAACGATGGGTTTCGCTCCGCTCAAAGCATCCTCGGAACGAGACCCGGTCCTATCGTGCCTGTTTCAGAAACGGCAGTTGCGGCTCATCGGCACTGGGGCCCCGCTCCTTGCGCAAGACGCTCTTCCCGCTGGAGGAAAGTATGCGGTCTTAACGTGCCACCAACGCCACCGCGCGCACGGGACTTCCACTCCCGTGCAAAATCTTCAGCGGCGCGGCGATCACGATCGCGCCGGTCGGCGGCAAGAGGTCGAGATTGCACAGGCATTGCAGGCCGAGCTTGCCGTTGCCGTGCATGATGGCGTGGCACGGATAGGGCGGGCGGAAATGCGCCGCCTGTCCGGCATCGGTGCCGATGGTCTCCGAGCCGAAGCCGAGAACGCCGCGCTCATGCACCAGGAATTCCACCGCCGCGACATCGGGCCCCGGCGTGTGCTGGCCGGCCGCATCGAAATTCTGATAGGCGACCGGATCCGTTCGCTTCGACCAGTCGGTGCGCATCAGGAGCCACGCGCCTTCGGGAATGCGGCCGTGCTGCAATTCCCATGCGCGCAGCCGGTCGACGGTGAGCAGGAAATCCGCATCGCGCGCGGCCTGCGCCGAACAATCCACCACACAGGCCGGCGCGATGAACGAGCGGGGCGGCAGCGAGTCGGTTGCGGCATTGGGCAGATCGCGGCCGGTGATCCAGTGCATCGGCGCATCGAAATGCGTGCCGGTATGCTCGCCGAACGAGATGTTGTTCCAGTAGCAGTCCGGATTGCGCTCGTCGCAGCGCGAAATCTCCTCGATGCGGAACGGCGCGCATTGGTCGAATTCCGGCGGCAGCACGATCTGCGGAAAGCCGGGCGACAGCGTCTGCGTCAGATCGACGATGCGCAGGCGCTGGGTGGTCAGCGCCTCGGTCAGTTTCGCAAGGACGTGTGCGGGCGTGTCGGCGCTCATGCGAATTTGTCCTGAGCGCACCGCGCCGTCCGAAGTCCGCTCATGCCCGCGAAGGCGGGCATCCAGAATCTGTCGCGCTGGGTCCCCGCCTGCGCGGGGACGAGCGGCTGAGATGCTATCGCGCCCGTCAATTTATTGATCCCACATTTCGCGCTCGAGCACCTTGGCGCTTTCCTGCCACTTGGCGAACAGGTCCTGCGCCACGTCGCCCGGATAGATGTCCTCGACGCCGTCTCGCAGCGCTTTCACGATGGCCTTCGCGAGCGCGGCCGGAGCGAGTTTCGGCGGCGGCACGGTTTGCGTCCATTCGTCGTCGATCGGACCGGGAAACACATTAACGACGCGGATGCCGGCCGCGCGCATCTCCGCGCGCAGTGTCTGCGACAGCGAGAAGGCCGCGGCTTTTGACGCCGAGAAGGTGCCCTGGCCGGGCAGCGCCGAGAGCGCATGGATCGACAGAATGTTGACCCATGCGGCGGCGGGCACGCTTCCCTCTGCCGCACGCGCGCGCAAGGCCGGCCCGAAGCTTTGCGCGAGGCGCAGCAGGCCGAAATAGTTGACGTCCATCTCGGCCCGTGCGGTCTCGGTGCCGCGGCGATCGGCGATGCCGTGATTGCGATGGAAGTCCGCATTGCTGACAAGGATATCGACCTTGCCGCCGATCGAGCCGGCGAGTTCCTCCACCGACCGCGCGTCGGTGAGTTCGAGCGGTACGACGGTGACGTTGGGGAGCCTAGCGATTGCGTCGAAGCCGGGTGGCATCTTCCAAGGCTCGGCCACGCCGGCCCAGACGATGTCGGCGCCGGCTTCGACGAGGGATTTCACCAGCGCCTGTCCGGTCGCGCTCTTGCCGTCGGTGACCAGGACTTTCCTGAATTTCGGATCGGAGGTCATCTCTCGCAGCATCCTGTCGTCGGCCATATGGGGTGTGTCGGTTGCGGGCAGCGCGATCAGCGTCGCCTGACCGGCCTTGTCGAGATGCGCGCGCAGGCGTACCGGCGTGGTTTCGCCGGCTTGTGCCGTGGGGCAGTCGCCATGCAGATGCGCGAGCAATGTGACGCCCTCGTCGAGGCGGACAAGGCCGAGCCGCAACGGCACCCGCGCGCGATAATAGAGTTCATTGGAATGATGCAGCAGCGTCTCCGAGATCAGATCGCCGCGTCCCGAGACGGGCTTCCATTCGAGGCGCACGGAGAGGCAATTCGCGCAGGCATCGCGCGGCGGATATTGCACCTGTCCGCAATCGTGGCAGGCCTGCAGCTCGAAGCGGCCTTCTGCGACCGATGCGGTCATGCGCAATGCCGCTCTGCTGCGCGCGCCGGGCGGCAGCGTCGGCAGCCGCAACGGCAGGACCGGGTTGCGCGGGGCCGGACGTTTGAGGGCGTCGGCCATGGTTACGCCCGACCGAGGATGGCCGCGCCGGTGCACAGGCCGCGATCGTAATTGATCATGCCGAAGCCGCTGACCAGCGCGTGTCGCGCATGCTGAACTTGCGTCCTCAGCGCCTGCCCGGTGACCTGGCGCAACGCCTGCACCAGACCGAGGAAGCCGCCGGCGGCGCCGGCCTGTCCGACCGAGAGCTGGCCGCCGGAGGTATTGAAGGGGAGCGAACCCTCGATGGTGAAGGTGTGCTTTCGGATGAAGGCTGGCGCTTCGCCTTCGCGGCAGAAGCCCAGCCCCTCGAATTGCAGGCAGTTGATCACCGGATAATCGTCGTAGACTTCGAGCACGTCGATATCCGGGGGACCGAACCCGGCCTGCGCGTAGAGGTGATCCTGATCCACCGCCCAGCCGCCGCGGAACTGGATCGCGTCAGCGGCGAACGCGTTGTGCCGCTCGATGGTGCCAAGAATGCGGGCATGGGGGATGCCGAGCTTCTTTGCGTGGTCCTCGGTCATCACCAGGAAGCCTTCGGAACCCGCGCAGGGCATGACGCAATCGAACAGCTTCAGCGGATCGGCGATCGGGCGGGCATCGAGATATTCGTCGAGGGTGAGGGGGCGCTTGAACAGCGTCGACGGAAACCGTAGCGCATTGTCGCGCTGGGCGACGCAGAGCTTGCCGAAGTCGGCCGGTGTTGCGCCGGTGGTCTGCATGTAATGCGAGGTGAGCAGCGCGAAGTTCGCATTCGGCCCCCCGGAGCCCAGCGGATAGACCGCGTCCCGGGCGAAGCGGGAGAAATTCGCGAGATTGAGCCGGAAGGAATCGACATGGTTGGTGTCGCCTGCGACGCAGGCCACCACGCTCGCATCGCCGCATTGCACCGCGCGCGCGGCGCGCCGCAGCGCGATGACGCCGCTGGCGCCGCCATAAGGGAGATGATCGAGCCAGCGCGGCGAGAGGCCGAGATGTTGCGTCAGCCCGACCGCGGTGTCGGGGAATAATGTGAAGCTTGAAACACCGAGGCCGTCGAGGTCGTCCTTCCGCAGGCCGGAGGCTTTCAGCAATCCCGACAGCGCGCGCGCCAGAAACCAGTGCGCTTCCCTGGTCGAATAGCGGACATAGGGAATGCTGACCGGAGCCGCGACCACGACGCCCTGATAGGCGGCCGCCGTCATGCGGCGATCGATCCATCCGGATCGCGAAGCCGCAGCACGATCTTGCCGCGCACGCGGCCTCCTTGGGACAGCTCCTGCGCGCGCCGGAAGTCCGCAAACGGCAGTATGGCCTCGACCGGAACGCGCAAGCTTCCATCCGCCATCATCTTCAGAAGCGCGTCGAGGATGTCCTGTCGCGGCAACACCTGTGCCTGCGTTACGGTGACACCATGTTCGGCGCCGCGATCGGTGAACGGTTCGGCCATCAGGCAGACCATCAGGCCACCGCGCCTGAGCACCTTGTATGATCTGTCATGGACGTCGCCGCCCATGGTGTCGAATACCACGTCGACGTTGCGCGCCGCATCTTCAAACGGCGTGCGGTCATAGGCGATCACTTCATTCGCGCCGAGCGATCTTACGAAATCGACGTTCCGTTCCGAACAGGTCGCGATCACATGGGCGCCGCGGGCACGCGCGATCTGGATGCCGAGCGAGCCAACGCCGCCCGCGCCGGCATGGATCAGCACCCGCATCCCCGGTCCGGCCTTGGCGATGTCGACCAGCGGGATCCAGGCGCTCGTTCCGGCGAGCGGTACGGCAGCCGCATCGGGGAAGGACACGCCATCGGGAATGAGAGCGATATTGGCATCCGGCATGGTGACCTGATCGGCCCAGGTGCCTCTTCCGCGAGGGGCGAGGAATGCGACGCGCCGTCCGACAGATGCCGGATCGGTGCCCGGCCCGGCCGCCGTAACCACACCCGCGCCATCCCGTCCGGTGATCATGGCCGACGCCAGCGCGGCGCCACCGGCCATGCGGCCGGAGCGTATTTTCCAGTCAACCGGATTGACGCTGACGGCGTGGACGTCGATCAGCACCTCGCCGTCGCCCGGAACCGGTGCTGACGCATCCTGCAATTGCAGCACTTCGGGGCCGCCGTAAGCCTTGAATTCGATCGCGCGCATGATGCCCATTTACACTGTGATCGCGGAATGCGTCTGCCCAGATGCGACGCTTGACGGGCGAACAATAACATACAGTATACTAATTCCAGCAAGCCTTGATCGCCGGACTTCCGGCTTGCGGCGATGGTGGACAGTCATGCGGCACAGGACGGGACGAGGGGCTTGCGCGGCGATCGTCCAATGGTGATCGAATTGGGCCATCGCGGACGCGCGCGATCTTACGCCTGTGCTCGCACCGCGCATCCAGGCAGGGCATGCAATTTGCAAACCTGTCGTCTGTTGCCAAAGCCAACTTGCCAAGCCGTAACTTGCCAAGCCGTAACTTGCCAAGCCGTAACTTGCCAAGCCGTAACTTGCCAAGCCGTAACTTGCCAAGCCGTAACTTGCCAAGCCGTAACTTGCCAAGCCGTAACTTGCCGACGCGACACTTAAGGGATCACTCTGCCGGCCACATCGCCCGCGGACGGGCCAACACGTGACACCACGAAGAACAGGGGAACACGATGAGCGCGAAGACCGAACTGAGCAAACGCGAATTCGTATCATTGATGCTCGGCCTGCCGGCCGCGGCGTTTCTGCCGCATATCGCCGGCGCGCAATCGGCCGATACACTGAACATCGCGTTCATGGCGGACCTGCAGAGCTGGGACCCGACCGCGGTGACCTTCCCGGTCGGCCAGTCGATCTTCAAATGCGTCTATGACTCGCCGCTGCACTGGTCCTCGGACCAGAAGCTGCAGCCGCGCCAGATCGCCTCGCGCAAATGGCTCGACGACGCCAATACGCGGCTGGAAATCAATCTGCGCGACGACATCTTCTTCCATGATGGTTCGAAGCTGACCACGGAAGACGTGAAATACAGCTGGCTGACGCGCAAGAAGGACAAGCGGCTTGCGATCGCCGGAATGCTCCAGGACCTGATGGACGTGGAGATAAAGTCGCCGACGCAAGCCGTGCTGGTCTATTCCAAGCCCTCGCCGTCGGCTGATTTCTATCTCGGCTTCCTCGGCGTCTACATCCTTCCCAAGGCCTATCACGAGAAGGTTGGCGACGAAGGCTTTCTGGCAAAGCCGATCGGCGCCGGGCCCTACAGGCTCGTGGATTATCAGCGCGGCTCGCGCATCGTCCTCGAAGCCTTCGACAAGTACTGGGGCGGCGCTCCGGCGATCAAGAGCGTAACCTTCCAGGTGCTGCCGGAATCCTCGACGCGCGTTGCCGCGATCGAGTCGGGCCGCGTCGACGTCGCCGTGCAATTGCCGTTCCGCGAGGCGGTGCGCCTGGAGAAGAATCCGCAGCTCAATGTCAGCATGTTCCCGCAGGCCGAAATCTACATGATGCAGATTCCGAGCTATGTGGACATCTATCAGAACAAGGACGTGCGCACGGCGCTGCACATGGCGATCGACAAGGCAGCGCTCGCCAAGGCGTTCTTCAATAATCTTGCAAAGCCCCTGCAGGTGCTGGCAACGCCGGGTTCCAGCGGCGACGTGCCGGGTTACAGCTTCCCGTTCGACCGCAAGAAGGCGACCGAGACGCTGGCCAAGGCCGGCTACAGCAAGGCCAAGCCGTTGCAGATGACGCTGGCCACCACCAACGGCACCTTCCCGAACGACTACGAAATCGCGCAGGCGATCGCGCAGATGTGGCGGCAGATCGGTGCCGACGTGAAGATCGAGGAAATCACCATCGCGAAATACATGGAGCTCAATCACGCCGCGAAGCTCCCGGGGATCATGCTGTATAGCTGGGCCAACGCGACCGGCGACCCGGAAAACTATTCCGGCCGTATCCTCAATCCGGCGCTGCGCTTCTCCGCCTGGAAAGAACCGGCCAACGGCGAGCGGATCGCCAAGCTGTTCGCGATGAAGCTCGGCGACGAACGTCTTGCGGGCTATCGCGCGCTCAACAAGGACGCGTCGGACAATTCCTGGAGCATTCCGCTGCTGCAGCCGGTGGCGAACATGGTCACCAAGAAGACCGTGTCGATTCCGACCTATTCGCAGGGCTATGTGCTGCCGGCGGAAGCCAAGCGGACGACGTAAGGCTGAAGGGGGCGCGTTGCTTGCGATCCGCTCGTCCCCGCGAAGGCGGGGACCCAGATCTGAAGCACTGGATTCCCGCCTTCGCGGGAATGAGCGGAGCCTTGCGGCTCCGCTCTGCGCTTGAGCGGCCGGCATGTTCAAGTCTCTGATCAACGTCGCGACAAGGCGACTGGCGGGCGCGGTCCCGACCGTGCTGCTGCTGTCGATGGTGGTGTTCTTCGTGCTGCGGGCGCTGCCTGCCGATCCGCTGGCGCTGCTGCTGCCACCCAACGCGACGCCCGCCGACGCCGAAGCCGTGCGCCACGCGCTCGGGCTCGACCGCTCGATCGTCGTGCAATACATGATCTGGCTGCGTGATGCTCTTTCCGGCGATCTCGGAAATTCGATCGCATTTCGTGAACCTGTCACGCGGCTTCTGGCCAACAGCCTGCCGGCGACGCTCGAACTGTCGTTTGTCGGCTTGTCCTTCGCGCTCCTCATCAGCATTCCGGGCGGTCTCCTGCTTTACGGCACACGCGGAACCGTGCTCGAAAACATTCTCGATGTCCTCGTCGTGTGCATGCTGTCGATCCCGTCGTTTCTCTGGGCGATCTTCCTGCTGCTTGGGTTCGGCGTGATGCTCGGCTGGCTGCCGTTTTCCGGACGCGTCGATTCCGGAATCGTGATTCCGGACGGCACCGGATTTCTGCTGATCGACTATTTCGTCGCGTTGCAATGGGGCTATTGGCAGAATGCGCTGTCGCACCTGATCCTGCCGGCGATGGCGCTGGCGCTCGGCTTCTCTCCGCTGGTCATCCGCGTGCTGCGATCGTCCTTGCTCGAGGCGTCCGAAGATCATTATGTCATGGTCGCGCGGCAGCGGGGCCTCAACGAGCGTCAGATCATTCTCCAACACATGCTGCGCAATTCCGCGCTGCCGACCATCACCCTGATCGGCGCGCAATTCGGCTTCCTGTTCGGCGGTACGCTGCTGGTCGAAACCATCTTCTCCTATCCGGGGGTCGGCAACCTGATGGTGCAGGCCGTTCGCAATCATGATCTGCCGCTGATCCAGGGCATCGCGCTGGTGTTCTGCATTACCACGCTCGCAATCAACACGGTCGTAGACATCCTGTATGTCGTCCTCAATCCCAAGCTCCGGCGCGCTTGAGCCCTCGCGCCCGCCTTCGGCTCTTGCCGAAGCGCTCCGGCAGGCCGTGCGTTCACCGCGGGTGGTGATCGGCGGGGCGATCGTGATCGCGATGGCGATATGCGCGGTGTTTGCGCCGCAGATCGCGCCGAACGATCCGGCGAATCAGGATCTGCTGAACATGCTGCTGCCGCCGATGTGGGCGGAGGGCGGCAGCGCCGACTATCCCTTCGGCACCGACAGTCTCGGCCGCTGCATCCTGTCGCAGATGATCTATGGCGCGCGGGTTGCACTGGTGGTCGGCTTCGTCGCCGCCATCGGCGCGATGCTGCTTGGCACTACGCTCGCGCTGCTGGCCGGCTATTTCGGCGGCTGGATCGATCGCGCCATCAGCCATCTTGTCGACCTGTGGATGTCGCTGCCGCCGGTGGTGCTGTCGGTGACGCTGATGGTCGGTTTCGGCACCGGGGTTGGGAACGTCATCCTTGCGATCGTGCTGGTGGACTGGACCCGCTTTTGCCGGGTGGTGCGCTCGGAAGTGATGGTGGTCTCCCGCAAGGATTTCGTGGCAGCGGCGAAGCTGCTTGGGTTCGGCAACACCCGTATCATCCTGCGCGAAATCCTGCCGAGCGTCGCGCCCCTGATCATCACCCTGTTTACCCTGCAGGTGGGCATCGGGATTGTGGTCGAGGCGATCCTGAGCTTTGTCGGCCTGAGCGTTCCCGCGGACGTCCCGGCCTGGGGCCAGATGATCGCGCAGGCGCGCAACTACATGTACCAGGCGCCCTGGGGCATCGTCCTGCCGATCATGGCGATGTTCGTCACGGTGCTCGGCTTCAATCTGCTCGGCGAAGGGCTGCGCGTCACACTCGATCCGCGGCTGCGGCGGCGGAGCATCTGACGATGGCTGTCCTGTCCTTCGACAATGTCACCGTGACCGCCCGCTTCGGGTCGCGCGGCGTCGACGTGCTGCGGGACATTTCGTTTTCGCTCGCGCAGGGCGATATCGTCGGACTGGTGGGCGAATCCGGCGCCGGCAAGAGCATGATCGGGCGCGTGATATCCGGTCTGCTGCCGGACAATTTCACGGTCAGCGCCGGGCAGGTTCGCTTCGACGGCGCCGACCTGCTCGCGCTCGGCAGGCCGGAGCGGCGGGGATTGCTCGGACGCAGGATTGCCTTCATTCCCCAGGAGCCGCTGAGCGCGCTCAACCCGGTACGCACCATCGGCTCGCAGTTTTCCGAGCACCTGCGCCATCTCGGGATCGACCGGAGCCTGCGGCGCGCCCTGATGATCGAGCGGCTGCAGCAGGTTCAATTGCGCAATGCCGAGGAGGCGCTTCTTCGATATCCGCATGAACTTTCGGGCGGGCAATGCCAGCGCGTGCTGATCGCGATGGCATTTGCGGGCGAGCCCATGCTTGTGGTCGCGGACGAGCCGACGACCGCGCTCGACGTCATGACGCAGGCGCGCATCGTGCGGCTGATTGCGGAGCAGCAGGAGTTGCATCGGACCGCGCTGCTGTTCATTACCCACGACCTGCGACTCGCCGGCCATGTCTGCCGCGATGTCGGCGTGATGTATGCGGGCGACATGGTGGAGTTCGGCCCCGCGGCGGCCGTGCTGAAGGCGCCGTCGCACCCCTACACGAAGAGTCTGCTGGCGGCGATGCCGGAACTGACCGGACCGCGCCATGTGTTGCCCGCGCTTTCCGATCACATGCCGGGTCTTGCGGCTTTCGCCGGCCTGACCGGGTGCCGTTTCGCCCCGCGCTGCGCGGTGAAGGACGCGGCCTGCGTGAGCACGCGTCTCGCTCCGCGTGCGGTCGGAAGCGGACACTGGGTGCGATGTGCGCAGAGCTGCGAACAGGCCGACATCATCGGGATGCGCGAGCCGATTATCCTCCCGGGAGCTCTGGCCGATGCACCCGCTTCGGTCGAATTCAGAAATGTGCGGCTGAGCTATCATGCCGGGCGCGGCTTTCTCGGATTGCGGCGATCGCGGTTCGACGCGGTGAAGTCGGCGAGCTTCTCGGTCCGGGCAGGCGAAATTCTGGGAATCGTGGGCGAGAGCGGCAGCGGCAAGACCTCGGTGGGCCGGCTGGTGGTCGGCCTCGAAACGCCAAGCGAGGGGACCATCCGGGTCAACGGCATGGAACCCGTTGCAAACCGTGCCGTTCACCTGACCCATCGCGACGCCCAACTGATCTTCCAGGACCCGCAATCCGCGCTCAATCCACGGCGCAGCGTATTGCGGCTGTTGACCCAGGCGCTGGAGGCCGGGGCGAGCTACGCGCCACCGCCGCAACGCCGGCCGGTTGCGGACTCACTCCTGCGCGATACCGGCCTGCCGCCCGATTGCCTCGAACGCTTTCCTTCACAATTGTCGGGCGGGCAGCGGCAGCGCGTCAATATCGGCCGGGCACTTGGCGCCAGGCCGAAGCTGATCGTTGCCGACGAGATCGTGTCAGGGCTGGATGTGTCGGTGCAGGCCCATATTCTGAATTGCCTGCTCGATCTCAACCGCAAACATGGACTTACCATGATATTTATCAGTCACGACCTCGCGGTCGTGCGCTATCTGTGCTCGCGCATCCTGATGATGCATGCCGGCGAGATCGTGGAGGAGGGGCCGACCGAGTCGGTCTTCGCAAGCCCACGGCATCCCTACACCAAGGCCCTGCTGGAAGCGGTGCCGCCCGACAATACCGACCGGCCCTGGCCGCCGGTTCCTGCCGCCGAACCACGATGAGCAGCCAATGAGCGACCGATCGATCAACCGGAAGACGGGTGAGGACGCGCAAGTGAAAGTGCTGAAGGCCGTCAGCCTGCGCGAGCAGATTTATGAGCATCTGCGCGAGCGCATTCGCACCGGCCAGCTCACCTTCGAGGACCGCCTGGTCGACGTCGATATCGCGAGCGAGTTCGGCGTTTCGCGGATGCCGGTGCGCGAGGCACTGATGCAGCTCGTGCATGACGGCGCGATCGAGAGCACCACACGCGGCTTCGTGCTGCGTCGCTTCAGCGACCGGGAAATCGAGGATATTTTCGCGATCCGGCGTCTGCTGGAGCCGGCGGCGGCCGCCGGTGCGGCAACCAATATGAGCGCCGAAGCCCTCGAACAGATGCTCGACGCGCTGGAGCAATGCGAGCGTGCCGACAATGCCGGCGATTCCACCGCCTTCATCCTGGCGAATGCACGCTTTCGCGGCGCCTGGATCGGGCAGGTGCCGAACAGGCAGCTCGCCGCAGCGATTCTGCGCTTCAGCGATCACGTCCAGGCGGTGCGCCTCAAGACCCTGCCGAGCGTCATTGTCCGGCAGGACGTGGTGGAGCGCATGCGTGCCATCCTTGCCGCCTTCCAGCGCGAGGATGCCGAAGCGGTGGCAAGCCTCGTCGAAACCCACGTGATGATGGCGCTTCAGTTCTTTCGCAAGCCGGCGCCCGCATGAATCCCTTGACCCGCATGGTTGCCAGTGACTAGGTTTTGGATACTGAATACTGTTCAGTTGCGCGAGATAGGCCGATGACAATTGCCAATCCGATGTCGGACCTCGCAAGCGGGGGCTTCAGGCTCGGGGTGTTCTCGGCCAATGCCGACCGCGGACTGACCTTTTCCACCGTACCGGAGGCGTGGAAAGCGGAGTGGGACGATGTGGCGGAGGCCTGCCGCATCGCCGACCGCGGAGGACTGGATTTTTTCCTGCCGATCGCGCGCTGGCGCGGCTATGGCGGCTCGACCAATGTGCGCGAATGGTCATTCGAGACCTTCACCTGGGCCGCCGGCCTCGCCGCGATCACGGAGCGGATCGCGCTGTTCATGACGGTGCATGTTCCGCTGCTGCATCCGCTCTATGCGGCGAAGGCGCTCGCGACCGTGGATCACATCAGCCACGGACGGGCCGGACTGAACATCGTCTGCGGGTGGAATCCGGACGAGTTCGACATGTTCGGCGTCACGCTGGTCAAGGATGCCTACGTCCAGGCCAAGGAATGGCTCGATGTGATCGTGACGACCTATAACAACGACCGGCCGATCGACTTCGACGGCAAATATTATCAGCTGAAGGGCGCGGTCAGCCGTCCGGCATCGCTGCAGAAGCCGCGTCCGGTGACCATGAATGCGGCTTTCGGTCCACCCGGACGCGATTTCGCAGCGCAGAATTGCGATCACCTGTTCACAAGCTTTACCGATATCGAGATCGGCAAGGGTCATATCGCCGACATCAAGGCACGCGCCGCGAAATTCAACCGTGATATCGGGGTCTTCACTATCGGTCATGTCGTATGCCGGCCAACTCAAGCAGAGGCCGAGGACTATTACGATTACTATTCGCGGCAGCATATCGACGAGGAAGCGGTCGGCTATCACATGCAGCAGAAGAAGAATTTCAGCCATAGCCACGAGGACGACGCCTTCAGGCTCTACAAGCAACGCTTCTCGGCGGGGACCGGAAGCTACCCGCTTGTTGGAACTCCGGAGCGGGTCGCGTCCGAACTTTCGAAATTCGCCGCCGCTGGCTTCAACGGCGCGGCCTTGTCGTTCGTGAATTACAGGAACGAATTGCCGTTTTTTTGCGAGACCGTTGTGCCGCTGATGAAAGACGCAGGTTTGCGCGCATGCGCGTGATCGACGATGCATGCGCGGCACCGTGCCGATCATGAGCGCCGTGACCGATCTTTCCGACATTTTCGAACCCGCGGCACGAACCCTTCCCGACATGTTGCGGCGGCAGGCCGCGCGTCATGGTGATCGCGCGCTGTTTGCTTGCGGGGATGGGCGCTGGAGCTATGCCGACGCCGCCGATCTCGCGGCGGGCAGTGGCGGGCGGTTCCTCGCCGCCGGAATCCGAGGCCGCGACCGGGTGGCGATCCTGTGCGGAAACCGTCCCGAATTCCTCGAACTGTTTCTGGGTTGCGGATGGATCGGCGCCATCTCGGTGCCGATCAATGTCGCCGCGCGCGGGCCGCAGTTGGAGCACATGCTGAAGACGTCGGGCGCGCGGCTCCTTGTGCTCGAGCGCGAATGGCTGCCGGCGCTGGAATTCGTCAGGTTTTCGAATCTCGATGTCGAGGCCATCTGGGTGGTCGATCCGGACGGCAGCACGCCGGACCGGCATCAGCACGTTCCGATCCGTGCGCTGCCGGCGCGCGCGGAGCCGGTTGCCCCGGCCGAGCTCAAACCGCACGATCTGCTGACGATCCTGTTCACCTCCGGCACCACGGGGCCTTCGAAGGGGGTGTGCTGCCCGCATGCGCAATTTTTCTGGTGGGGCCTCAACGTGCTGCGCCAGCTCGCACTTCGCGACGGCGACGTGTTGCACACCACGTTGCCGCTGTTCCACGTCAATGCCATGGCGGCCTTCTTTCAGGCGCTGCTGAACGGCGGTACTCTGATCGCGGAAAAGCGGTTCTCGGCCTCGAATTTCTGGCCGGCGCTGGTCGCATCGGGCGCGAACGTCACATACGTGCTGGGCGCCATGGTGCCGATGCTGCTGTCGCGGCCGCCCTGTCCCGAGGAGAAGCAGCACAAGGTAAGGGTTGCGCTTGCGCCCGGCGTGCCGGCGCATCTGCACGAGATGTTCACCGAGCGCAGCGGCATCTATCTGCTCGATGCCTATGGCGCGACCGAGAGCAATGCCGTGATCGGCACGACGATGGATACGCGCCGGCCCGGCTGGATGGGCAGGGTGTTCGACGGCTACCACGCACGGGTCGCCGACGAAGACGACAACGAGCTGCCCGACGGCACACCCGGCGAGCTTCTGCTCCGTGCCGACGCGCCGTTTGCGATGGCGACCGGATATTTCGGAATGCCGGAGAAGACGGTCGAGGCCTGGCGCAACCTCTGGCTCCACACCGGTGACCGCGTGGTGCGCGACGCCGGGGGCTATTTCAGATTCATCGACCGGATGAAGGATTCGATCCGCCGGCGCGGCGAGAACATCTCCTCGTTCGAGGTCGAGCGCGTGATCATGTCGCATCCTTCGGTCGAGATTGCGGCGGTGTTTCCGGTGCCGTCCGATCTGGCCGAGGACGAGGTGATGACGGCGATCGTCGTGAAGGATGGCGCAACGCTCGACGGAGCCGAACTGATCCGCTTCTGCGAGGGAAGACTTTCGTATTTCGCCATCCCCCGCTTCGTGGATTTCGTCAGCGAATTGCCGCGCACCGAAAGCGGCAAGGTGCAGAAATTCAGGCTGCGCGAGCAGGGACGGTCTGCGGCCACCTGGGATCGCGAGGCGGCCGGGATCAGGCTGAAGCGGTGATCAATGGGCGCAAGGCGCAACCGAACCAGGGTGGCTCCGTTGGCGCAAGCAAACAGGAAGTGAAATGGCCATATCATGGTTCTGCCAATGGGACGCGAAGGACGGGGGCAAGCCCGTCCTCGACGCGCATGATCATCAAGGACTGGTGGCGCTGATCCGCGGTTGCCCGCGGCTTGTGGCAGGCCACATCATGACGCCGGTCCACGCGCATGATCCGCATTACGCGGCCGACCTGCACAACTCGCCCGCGCTGGTGCTGCAGCTTGAATTCGCCGAGATCGCCGATCTTGAACACGCGCTCAAGCCGCACGGCTATCTTCAGGCGCTGGCGCACGAGGATTTGTTGCCAAGCCTTGCCGATGCGACCGTAAGCCACCACGCGATGCTGACGCGCCGCTATCCGGTCGCGGAGGCCGCCGATGAATTCGCGAACGGACGCCTCAGCTACATGGTCGAATACGAGGGCCCCGCGAGGGACGCGAACGCATGGCACCTGTTTTATGTCACGGGCCATCCGCCGCTGCTCGCGAAATTTCCCGGAATCCGCAGGATCGAAATCTATACGCCGGCTCTCGTGATCTCGGCCTTGCCGTTCGGCGTCCGGAATACGATGCAGCGAAACAAGACGGTGTGGGACAATCCGGAGGCCATGAATGCTGCGATGGCGAGCCCGGTGCGGGCTGCGTTGCGAAAGGACTTCCACAGATTTCCGGAATTTGAAGGCGCGGCGACGCATTACCCGTTTCGCACCGTCTCGGTGCGTGGCGAACGCTACCGGCCGCGTGATTAACCTTAAGGCTTTGTCGCGCCGCGCGCGGCAATACAACATGAACAACTGCCGGCGCAAATGGATAGAATAAGGCCACAACAAGAATACAGGCGGCAAACAGAGTGGATATGGGCGGGGCGGTGGCTTCGCTCGCGCGGAGTTGAGTGATGTCTGGCAATCCATTGCGTCACCGGATCGGGCAGCGCGAGCCGATCGGTCTGTTCTGGATGACGCTTGGCTCGTCGGCCGTGCTCGAGCTTGCAGCTCATGCGAAGCCGGATGCGATCGTGATCGATGCCCAGCATGGATTGTGGGATCGCAGCTCGCTCGAAGACTCGGTCGGTCTTGTTTCGAAGGCGGCGCCGGTGTTGGTGCGGGTCGCCGAGAATTCGCCGCTCGCGATCGGTCAGGCGCTGGATGCCGGCGCGGAGGGCGTCATCGTTCCCCTGATCGAGACGGATGCCGAAGCCGCGGCGGCGGTCGCGGCGGCGCGCTTTCCTCCCGAAGGCACCCGTTCGGGCGGCGGCGTGCGTCCGCTCAGCCGCGACTTCGGACAATATTATCTGGAGTCCCTCCGCCGCACCGTGGTTGGCGTGATGGTCGAGACCGTCCGCGGCGTGCGCAATGCCGCCGCGATCGCCAATACGCCAGGCGTCGATTTCGTCCTGATCGGGACTGGCGACCTTGCGATCTCGCTCGGCGGCTTTCCGCATGTCGATGCCAGGCATGGCGAGGCCTGCGCCAGCGTGCTGCAGGCCTGCAAGACGGCCGATGTCGCATGCGGGATTTTCACGCTCAATGTGGACGGCGCCATCGCGCGCCGCACGGACGGCTATCCGATCGTGGTGGTCGCCAACGACATCGATATTGTGGCGGGCGGCTTCGGCCGCGCGATGAAACTGTTCTCAGGGCAGGGCGGAGAGATCTCGAAGGCCGCCAGGACCTCGACCGCTCCGGTCGGCTATCTTGCCAAAGACGAAGAGGATGACAACGTGTCGGACCTCCTGCTGAAGTTTGCCTCCTTCATTGCCGACGGCCGGATTCGCGTCGTCGACCTGACCCAGACGCTGAAGCCGTCGACTCCGGTGATCCAGCTTCCGCCGCCGTTCGCGCCCTCCGATCCGTTCCGGATTTCGGAGATTTCGCGCTACGACGAGCGCGGACCGGCCTGGTACTGGAACAACATCGCTTGCGGCGAGCATACCGGCACGCATTTCGACGCCCCGGCGCACTGGGTCACGGGGCAGCACTATGCCGACGGCTATACCGACACGGTGTCGGTGCAGCGCTTCATCGCGCCCGCCGTTGTAATTGACTGCACCAAAGAGGCAGAGGCCGACGAGAAGTTCCTGCTGGAGCCCGCACATATCGAGGCATGGGAGGCCA
This sequence comes from Pseudorhodoplanes sp., assembly GCF_050250235.1. GTDB lineage: Bacteria > Pseudomonadota > Alphaproteobacteria > Rhizobiales > Xanthobacteraceae > Pseudorhodoplanes. The sequence goes on along the minus strand of NZ_JBFWPA010000065.1, from coordinate 7,719 downwards.
GGCATGGCCGTATCCCCGACGGGGCCTGGGTGCTGATGCGCACCGACTGGTCGAAGCGCGACGATCCCGAGCGATTTCTCAACATGAAGGAAGACGGGCCGCATGTGCCGGGACCGTCGGCCGCGGCGGTGCGATTCCTGGTGCAGCAGCGCAACGTCAATGGCTGGGGCGTGGAAGCGGTCGGCACGGATGCCGGTCAGGCCTTTGCGTTCGAGCCGGCGTTCCCGGCGCATCATCTGATGCATGGCGCGGGCAAGTTCGGGCTTGCCAGCCTGTGCAACCTCGACCAGCTTCCGCCGACCGGCGCCATCCTGATCACGACGCCCTTGAAGATCGAGAAAGGCTCCGGCAGTCCGCTGCGCGTGCTGGCGCTCGTGCCGGCGGCGTAGTCCGGCGCTAAAACGGCACCACCAGCCCGTCCATCGGCGCGTCGCAATTGACAAGATCGACGCGCTTGAAGGCGATGCGGATGTCGCCGCCGGTCGAGACCAGCGTATGCCGGTAGGTGCCGGCGAAAATGCGCTGCTCCTCGCGGCGATATTCCACGATCACGAATTTCGAGCGGACCTCGGCCGTATTGCCGTCGCCGCCCTCGATCGTCACGTTGGTGACGATGCGGCTGGTCCGCGAGCGCGGCTCCTGCGAGTAGATGCGCGGCGAGGCGAGCCGGCGCACCCGCGTCTCCAGCAGCCGGCGGTCGTCATACATCAGCGAGATGGTGTCGGTCGCGCTTTGCTGGTTTGGTTCGCTCGGCACCCAGTAATGCGCTTCGGCCGTGAACAGCGCGAGCCACTCGTCGAAGCGGGCTTCGTCGAGCAGGCGCGACTCGTGGATCAGGAAATCCTCGGCGTCGGCGCGCGATAGTCCTGCGGCGGCCTTGTGTGCGACGGCGGTCATGCGCTGGCCTTCATCTCGTTGGCGGCCGCGGTTTCGCCCAGCATGTAGCCGCGCCAGGCCTCGAACATGTTGCGGATATAGACTTCGCTGGTGGAATTCTTGCCTTTCAGCCCGCCATGCTCGTCGCGCACGTCGGAGAGATAGCCGCGCCCGATCTCAATCCAGTCGGCACCGTCGCTCGCCAGCCCGATGCCGATGCGGTTGTAGATTTCGAGATCGTCCGTCAGCACCAGCGAGCCCGTGCCGTTCACGATATTGGCGAAGGCGATGGTGTTGCGGAACATCTGCTCCGGCGCGCCCTTGAGCCTGAAATTGTAGGTGCAGACCAGCGTCCTGTTCACCGCAAGCGGATGGATGACGCGGAGCTGCTGGAACGAGCTCATGAAGGACAGGTTCGGGTAGATGTTGGAATTCCAGCGGCGCACTTCGAGGATGCGCTTGACCTCGTCCTTGCCCTTTTTTGCCTCCAGCGCCGCGATGTAGTCGCGGAACACCGGGTCCTGCATCGCGGCGACGAGCTTGGAATCGTCGTGATAGTCGCCGAGATAGGAATGTCCGTTTGGATAGGTCCAGATGCCGACCTGGTTTTCCCAGAACGAATAGGGCGCTCCGTTCTGCCGCATCTGCCGGATCGCGATCTCGCCGGTTCCGTCGGAATAGACCTCGTCGCTCTGCTGCTGTGCGGCGTCGATCGAGGAGCGGTGCGTGAACCAGGGATGCGCGGCGTCGCACAGGTTTTCCAGATAGAGCTTCCAGTTGCCGTTATAGACGTGGCGGAACACGCCGCCTGCCGCCTCGATCTCGCCGTCGGGCGCGCGGTCGACCATGTCGTCGATCGAGGTCGCCATGTAGCCGAGATGTTCCTTCAGGCTTTTGCCTTCGGCGGCCTGGCTCATGAAGATGAAGCCGCGATAGCTCTCGACGCGGGGCACCTGCGTCATCGCGGTGCGCGGGCTTTTGGTGTCGAAATCCTGCGGATAGCCGTGATTGAGCGGCACCGCCTTGAGCCGGCCGTCGAGGTGATAGGTCCAGCCGTGATAGACGCACTGGAACTCCTTCGCGTGCCCGCAATCCGACGCCACCACCATGGCGCCGCGATGGGCGCATTGATTGTGCAGAACCCGCAGCGTGCCGGTTTCGTCGCGCGTGACCACCATCGCCTTGCGGCCGACCTGGGTCAGGAAATAGTCACCCGGATTGCGCACCTGGCTTTCGTGGCCGACATAGAGCCATGCGTGGCCGAAAATGCGCTCCATCTCAAGCTTGAAAATCTCCGGATCGGAGTAGAGTTTGCGGTGGACGCGCGCGGGCTGTACCGCCGCGTCGAGATCGTTCGGGGATATGGCTTGCATGGCGATCCTCGATGCCCGGACGCACAATGGAATTGAACCAAACGATACCGTGGAGTATCGTTTGCAGCAAGCAGGAATTAAACCATCGTGACCCTTGTCCTCGATAAAGCGGCAGCGGGGAGCCGCAACGGCCTGTCCGACAAGAAGCGGGAGGCGATCCTCAAGGGCGCCAAGGCGATGTTTCTCAAGCATGGCTTCGGCGACGCCAGCATGGACGAGGTCGCGGCGGCCGCAGGCGTGTCGAAGATGACCGTTTACCGGCATTTCGGCAGCAAGGAGGACCTGTTCGCGGGCGTCATCACCGAATCCTGCCACCAACTCATCACCGGCGAGATCGACGCGGTTTTCGAGCTACCGATGCGAGATGCGCTGCGTGCCTATGCGCGGAAAATGACCGACATCTTTTTCGCACGCGATACCGCGGAATTGCATCGCATCGTGATTGCGGAGTGCCGGCGTTTTCCGAAGCTCGGCCGGCTGTTCTACGAGACCGGTCCGCAAGCCTGTATCGACGCGCTCGAAGCCCATTTCATCCGGCATCGCGACGATCCGGCGCTGAAGGTGCGCGACCCGCGCCGTGCAGCGGAGGAATTTCTGGAGTTGCTGCGCGGCTATTCGCATCTGAAGATGCTGCTCGGGATCGACAAGGGACCGTCCGCACGCGACGTCGAGGCGCGGATCGACGCAGCCTTGCGGCATGTGATGGTGTAGGTTTTGCTGTCGCCCCCGCGAGAGCGGGGCCATAACCACTGCTCTGGATATGGGTCCCCGCTTTCGCGGGGACGACGGCTAAATCCCGCCCGCCGCCCGCTTCGGCATGTAATGCAGCACGCGCAGCTCCGCGAGGATCACCAGCAGATAGGCGATGCCGCCGACCACGGTGAGCATGATGATGGTGACGAACACCATCGCGGTATTGCCCTGGCCCTCGCCGAACGAGAGCAGATACCCCAAGCCGGAATTGCCCCCCACGAGTTCGCCGACCACCACGCCGATCACGGCGAGCGTCGAGCCGATGCGGAGCCCCGCGAACAGCGGCGGTAGCGATGCGGGAAACTCGATCTTCCAGAAAATCTGCGAGCGCGATGCCTTGAACGAGCGCGCGAGATTGATCAGGTCGGGATCGACGCCGCGCACCGCCGTGAGCACGTTGACCATCACCGGAAAGAACACGATCAGGATCGCGACCAGGATTTTCGGATAGATGGTGAACCCCATCCACAGAATGAACAGCGGTGCGAACGCGATTTTCGGCGCGATCTGCAAAGCGAGAATATAGGGCGAGAGCGCGAATTCCGCGGTCGGCGACATGCCGAGCAGATAGCCCATCAAGGCACCCAGCAGGCTGCCGAGCAGGAAGCCGACCAGCACTTCGAAGGCGGTGATGCCGGTGTGATAGGGGAGCGCGGCGATGTCCCACATCCGCAGGAATTCCCTGAAGGTCGCCGACAGCGGCGGCACGATATAGGGGGGGATTTTCAGCAGTCCCGGTCCCCATTCCCAGGCCACCAGAAACACGATCAGCATCGCAACGCTTGCGATGGTGCCGCGGCGGACGAGCGCAGAGCGGTCGGCGTCCATCAGGCCGGCTCCTTGTGCGCGTCTTCCTGTGACGATTCCTTTAGAGTTTCCTGGGCGGCGTGTTCGCCGATGTCGAGCTTGTCCATAAGGCGCGCGACATAGCCCGCGACCTTCGGATCGCGCCGCCGCTTCAGCGGGTGGTCGCGTTCGGGGATGTCGATGACGATCTCGTCGATGATACGGCCCGGCCGCTTGCTCATCACCAGCACGCGGTCGGACAGGATCACGGCTTCGAGCAGGTCGTGGGTGATCAGCAGCGCGGTCTTTTTGGCCTTCATCAGCGTCTGCGCCAGATCATGCTGCAGCATGATGCGGGTCTGCGCGTCGACCGCGGAGAAGGGTTCATCGAGCAGGAGTACGGATGGATCCACCGCGAGCGTGCGGGCGAGCGCCGCGCGCTGACGCATGCCGCCGGACAACTGATGCGGGTAGCGCTCCGCGAACTCGCCCAGTTTGAACGCCTCCAGCAGGTCTTGCGCCTTGCGCCGGCTGTCGGCCGCATTGAGCTTGCGGATTTCGGTTCCGAGGAGAACGTTCTGTTCGATGGTGCGCCACGGCAGGAGCAGGTCCTTCTGCAGCATGAAGGCGACATGGTCGTTCGGTCCTTCGACGCGCTCCCCGTCGACGAAGGCATCGCCGATGCTCGGCGAATAGAGCCCTGACCCGATATTGAGCAGCGTGCTCTTTCCGCAGCCGCTGGGACCGATCAGCGACACGACCTCGCCGTCGGCGACCGAGAAATCGACATCCTCGATGGCTGTGAAGGTGGTGCCCTTTGCGCCCGCAAAGCGCATCGTGACCTTGCGATATTCGAGCCGCTTCATGCGACCACCATCCAGCCTGGTGCGTACCTGCGCTCGCGACAGCGTGAACCTTCGCAGAGCAACATCCGGACCAATTGTTGAGCGGTTCGCCACGTAGCGTCCCGCGAGACTGTCGAGTATAGTAAGTCCAAACCGAGGGTGTCACGCCCGCGGGAATGGGGCACAACGACACAAGCACCACAGCAGGGATACCAGTCCATGACCACTTCGACCACTGCCGCCATCACCAGACGACTGGCGTTTGCCGCCTTCGCCGCAGCCCTCGGTACGGGCTTCGCATTACCGCAGGCAATGGCGCAGGAGAAGGTGACCTACCTGTTTCCGGCACCGCCGATCCTGCCGGCCTTCGCGCCGCTGCAACTCGCAAAGGGCAAGGGCTATTTCAAGGAGGCCGGGCTGGACGTCGACTTCCAGGTGGCGCGCGGCGGCGTCGAGGTTGCAAAGATGGTCGGCGCCGGCAATGCGCCGATCGGCGGCATCGTCGGCGACGGTCCGATCATGGTTCGGGCCAACGGCGTGCCGGTGAAGATCGTCGCGCTGTTCGGTGGCAAGGGCTTCATGCAGACGGTCGTGCGCGAAGATTCCGGCGTGGAAAAGCCGGCCGACCTGAAGGGCAAGACGCTCACCGTTTTGTCGTTCCAGGACACGACATTCTACGCGCTGATCGGCCTGCTCGCGAGCGTCGGGCTGACCCAGAACGACGTGAACGTGCAGCAGGCCGGCCCGACCGGCGTGTGGGAATCGGTCGCCACCGGCAAGTCGCAGGGCATGGCCGGCGTGCCGGACTGGATCGCGCTGGTGCAGGCAACCGGCACGAAGATCAAGATCATCCCGACCGACCAGTATTTCCCGCATCTGGCGCAGGGCATCGCAGTTTCGGACGAGATGATCAAGAAGAACCCGGAGATGGTCCAGAAATTCGTGACTGCCGCGATGCGCGGCATGAAGGATGTGATGGACGATCCGAACAAGGCGGCCGAGGATTTCGTGAAATTCGTGCCGACCTGGAAGGGCAAGGAGCAGGTGGTCAAGGACGCGCTGAACTATTACGCCAAGCTCGTCTATGTCGATCAGAAGCGGCCCGGCGAGATCAACCCGGAGCGGCTGTCGAAGCTGCAGGATTTCTATCTGGAGAAGGGATTCATCCAGAAGAAGACCCCGGTCGAGGAGCTCTATACCAACCAGTTCATCAAGTAGTAGACTTCGTCATTCCGGGGCGCATGCCATAAGCGCGTTTACGCGCGTCTTCGACACGCTATTGGCATGCGAGCCCGGAATCCATAACCATCACCGGGAGTATGGATTCCGGGTCCGTCCCTTCGGGACGTCCCGGAATGACAACTTCAACAGACCATGCAAAAAAAACGACATGCCGAAATCGTCGGCGGCGGCTTTTCCGGCCTCGCGGCAGCCGGTGCGCTGGCGCAGCGGGGCTGGAGCGTGCGGCTTCACGAGCGCTCGCCGGAATTGCGGCCGAGCGGTGCGGGCATCTACATCTACGAGAACGGCCTGCGCGTGCTGGAAAAGCTCGGCGCCTATGACGAGGCGGTGAAGGGCGCGCCATTCGCGCATACCCGCGAGATGCGCGACGAGCACAATCGCGTGCTTTCGGTGCATCGGTGGGATCCCTCCAAACGCGTGTTCAGCGTGGTGCGCCAGCGCGTTATCAATGCGATGGCGGACGCCGCGCGCAGGAACGCCGTCGAGATCGTGCTCGGCTCCGAAGCGGTGGCGGCGACGCCGGACGGCGAACTGACAATGGCAGACGGGCGCCGGCTGAAGGCCGACCTGATCGTCGCGGGCGATGGCGTCAATTCCAAGATCCGCGACTCGCTCGGACTTGTGGCGAAGCGCAAGCCGTTGCCGGACGGCGCGATCCGCGTGCTGATTCCGAAGACGCCTGAAGAGATGGCCTCCGGCGACGGCGGGACCACGATCGAGAACTGGTCCGGCAGCCGGCGCATTCTCTACACGCCGGTGAGCGAGACAGAACTCTATATCGCGTTCACCATGCTGCACTCGGACGAAGTGGGCCGGCGCACGCCGATCGACAAGGCGTCCTGGAAGCAGTCGTTTCCGCACTGGACGGACCTGATCGACCGGATCGGCGATGACGCACGCTACGACCGCTTCGAATATGTGAAGCTCAAGTCCTGGTCCTCCGGGTGTGTTGCGGTGCTGGGCGATGCCGCCCATGCGCTGCCGCCGAATATCGGGCAGGGCGCGGGCTGCTCGATGATGAACGGGCTGTCGCTCGCCTATTATCTCGACCGCGAGAAGGACATGGCGACCGCGCTCAAGGTCTGGGAGCAGAACGAGCGGCCCCTCACCGAGCACACCCAGCGGATATCGGTGTTCCTCGGACTGCCGACAACCTGGCCGACGCCGCTGCGCCGCGCCTTCCTGACGCTCGCCGGCAAGTCGAAATGGATGATCGCGCAGCGCACAAAAACGGCGCGGCATGTGCCGACGGGGACGTGAGTTTCTTTCTTTCCCTCCCCCCGCGAAGCGGTGGGGAGGGTGGCGAGCAGCGAAGCTGCGAGCCGCGTGGGGGGATTGTCCTTATGCCGGCACTTGATTAAGCGCCCCCCACCCCCGACCCCTCCCCACCACTCGCTTCGCTCGCGGGGGGAGGGGAGCGGAGAGGCCGCCATCAAGGCAATTACTTCGCCGGCGCCAGCGCCTCCGCGCTTTCTTTCTTCGCGCTGTAGGTCTCCGTTCCGACCCAGCCATGCTTCGAGATGTCGAACACCACGCCGTCGTGATCCTTGAACTTCTTCTCGAAATTGCCGTGCTTGGTGTCGCCGAAATCGAAGAAGAACGAGCCGCCGCACTTTTCGATATTGGCCTCGGCCTCCTTCAGGTCGGCGACCTGGAAGCCGCAATGGTTGGCGCCGGGCTTGTACTTGTCCTCCGGCATGCCCGGGCGGATCAGCGCGAGATTGGTGGTGCCGTCGGTGAGATAGACCGCCGAGCCCATCGGCTGGTGGTCGTAGCCGAGATGCTTCAGCCCGAACACCGCCTGATAAAAGGCGACTTCCTTCTCCAGGTCGCGCACGAACAGC